>NZ_RPSG01000001.1:0-950838 GCF_003946835.1 Bacillus sp. 2B09 | reverse complement strand
ATCAGGTTGATAGGTCTGAGGTGGAAGCGTGGTGACACGTGGAGCTGACAGATACTAATAGATCGAGGACTTAACCTATATTCTAATGTGAAAAATGAACATTGTTATCTAGTTTTGAGAGAACATTTTTCAAAAATCTCTTGATTTATTTGTAATACATAGTATAATATCTTTTGTCACTAAATTGTCTGGTGATGATGGCGAAGAGGTCACACCCGTTCCCATACCGAACACGGAAGTTAAGCTCTTCAGCGCCGATGGTAGTTGGGGGTTTCCCCCTGTGAGAGTAGGACATCGCCAGGCTTTCTTCATTCCGCAGTAGCTCAGTGGTAGAGCTATCGGCTGTTAACCGATCGGTCGTAGGTTCGAATCCTACCTGCGGAGCCAATTTGGAGAGCTGTCCGAGTGGCCGAAGGAGCACGATTGGAAATCGTGTAGGCGGTAACCCCGTCTCAAGGGTTCGAATCCCTTGCTCTCCGCCACAATTTACATAATAAAGGGCCCGTTGGTCAAGCGGTTAAGACACCGCCCTTTCACGGCGGTAACACGGGTTCGAATCCCGTACGGGTCACCATTTTTATAGAAATACATACCAGCATTTTATTCGGAGGATTAGCTCAGCTGGGAGAGCATCTGCCTTACAAGCAGAGGGTCGGCGGTTCGAGCCCGTCATCCTCCACCATATCTTTTATATCGTCGCGGGGTGGAGCAGTTCGGTAGCTCGTCGGGCTCATAACCCGAAGGTCGCAGGTTCAAATCCTGCCCCCGCAACCAAATTTATCTTTATTGGTCCGGTAGTTCAGTTGGTTAGAATGCCTGCCTGTCACGCAGGAGGTCGCGGGTTCGAGTCCCGTCCGGACCGCCATTTTTTAAAAAGAATACTTGGCTCGGTAGCTCAGTTGGTAGAGCAACGGACTGAAAATCCGTGTGTCGGCGGTTCGATTCCGTCCCGAGCCACCACTATTTGCCGGTGTAGCTCAATTGGTAGAGCAACTGACTTGTAATCAGTAGGTTGGGGGTTCAAGTCCTCTTGCCGGCACTGTTTTTCAAATGTGGAGGGGTAGCGAAGTGGCTAAACGCGGCGGACTGTAAATCCGCTCCCTCCGGGTTCGGCGGTTCGAATCCGCCCCCCTCCACCATTTTTATTTTCATAGGGGCATAGTTTAACGGTAGAACAGAGGTCTCCAAAACCTCCGGTGTGGGTTCGATTCCTACTGCCCCTGCCAATTATATGATTCATAACATCTATGGCGGTTGTGGCGAAGTGGTTAACGCACCAGATTGTGGCTCTGGCACTCGTGGGTTCGATTCCCATCAATCGCCCCATTTTATTATTGGGCTATAGCCAAGCGGTAAGGCAACGGACTTTGACTCCGTCATGCGTTGGTTCGAATCCAGCTAGCCCAGTTGATATGCGGAAGTAGTTCAGTGGTAGAACACCACCTTGCCAAGGTGGGGGTCGCGGGTTCGAATCCCGTCTTCCGCTCCAATTATGGCGGCATAGCCAAGTGGTAAGGCAGAGGTCTGCAAAACCTTTATCCCCGGTTCAAATCCGGGTGTCGCCTTTTTTGAAAAGACTGCCGGGGTGGTGGAATTGGCAGACACACAGGACTTAAAATCCTGCGGTAGGTGACTACCGTGCCGGTTCAAGTCCGGCCCTCGGCACCATTTTTTATTATTATAAGTTGCGCTCTTTAATGATCATGCCGGTGTGGCGGAATTGGCAGACGCGCACGACTCAAAATCGTGTTCCTCACGGAGTGCCGGTTCGACCCCGGCCACCGGTATTAACTTTACAAAACCTCAACTACAGAAAAAACGTCTTTCTACAATATTGTAGAAAGACGTTTTTTCTGTTTTGATGACTTTTAATCATCGAGTTTCGATTCCTAGTGTCGAGTTTTGTATTTGCTACAAGGGTGAAATTACTTATTTTCTGTATCCTTTTTTAGAGATTTAGTGTTAAAATTATCCTATACATTTCGTAACTAAGGAGAGATGAGTGTGGCTGTAGCAAAAAAAAACAAATACGACCAAATTTTACAAAAACAAATTGAAGAATCTATAGAGGAATATCTTAGTGAATGTGGAAGTAATGATTCCATAAGTGTGGGGGACAGTTTTTGTGAGTGGATACTTTATAACATATTCGAGTTAAGAGAAGACGAAGTAGCACAAGCTAAAGAGATAGGCGGGAAATTTGATAACGGTTTAGACGCAGTTTTTGAATATAACGGTGAAGTTCACTTATTACAATGTAAGTATAAGACATCTCATAATATTGACTCCACACAAAGGTTTATAGCTGATTGTCAGCGAGTATGTACAGAAGAACCAATTACCGAAAGAGATGCTGTAAAAGAAGCATGTAAAAATGTTAGAGAGTCATATCAAAATGATGAGATTATAAATTGTTACTATATTACAAACAACCACATAAGTGATTGGGAAAGAATGCAGATAAAATCAAATTTAAAACATCTTAGTATCGAGTTTAAGAATTTAAATTTCTTCTCATCTGATTTAGATGATATTCAGGAAAGTATAGAAATAAAAAAAGGACTATTACCAAAAGACTTTCGTGAAAAAACATTCAGGATGAATATAGAAGAAAATTTCTCTACTTTCGAAACGATTGTAGCAAAAGTAAGAGTTAAAGATTTTTCTCAATTTGTTAACGAAGGTGAAAAGCATCTTTTCCATTCAAATATAAGAAACTATTTAAAGAGTACTAAAATAAACAAAGGTATTAAAGATACTATAAGAAATGAACCAGAAAACTTTTGGTATTATAATAATGGGGTTACTGTGGTTTGTGATGAGTACTATGAAACTATGGGGAGCTTAGTAATGAAAGCACCACAGATAGTTAATGGGTGCCAAACTGCCAAAACTCTGGGTGATTTCTATAAACACAAGACTAATAAAGAACTCTCTGTTTTAGAATCCAATGGACACTTACTTGTGAAAGTAATTAAAACTAAACGAAGTGCTGAAGAGTCTCAGAAGAAAGAGTTAAGAGACAATATTACAAGGTACACAAATAGCCAAAATGCTGTTAGAGGACTAGATTTTTATGCTTTAGACCGATTTCAAAATGGCTTAAAAGATCGAATGAAAAATTTGGGTTATTTCTATGAAATACAAAGAGGGGCATTCATAACTTTAGATCAGAAAGAACAAGAATCCTATAGAGGTAATGATAGTTATAATTATCTACTTGAAAGTGTTAATAGAAAAAAGAAATTCGTTCTGCCTGCGAAAGAGGTAATTCAATCTTTTACAGCTGCTATAAAACTAATGCCGAATGTAGCTTATGGGCGTGCTAACGAATTGACTCCAGTAGGTAGTAGGTGGAAAGATATAATGAATGAAGATACTAAAGGTTTACCTTTAGAACACTTTCTCTTTCCTTATTTAATTCTAATGTATGCCAAAGAAGAATTGAAATATAAGAGTGGATCAAATGACTTTAGAGTTAATTCAGCATTCCTTTTTATTGCAACATATTTTTTATTAATTACAAAAATAGTCAATAAACATGCAGAGAAAGAATACGATTCTGCCGATAAAATAAATGTAGAAGTTTTTAAAGATATCTTTATTAATCAGAATCTTAATAAGCAACTATTACTGATTACTAATAGAACGCTGAGGTCATTCTTTAAAGATTTTTCAATTGAAGAAGCGATAGGAGATAACTTAAGAGGTTTTGTACAAAATAAAATGAAAAAAGGAAGCACTTTCTGGATTATTCTTGAAAGAAAAATTGATCATAATCTAGAAGATTTAGAATTTGAGAATATTGAAGTTTATGAAGAAATTAAGGAAATAATCACAAAAAATATTTAACTTCATATATTATTCCAGGTAACGCATTACAATAACCTTTATTTATTTCTGCAAAATTTAGTATAGTAAACGTCATGGGGATATTTCCACCTCTAGCTGACACAAGACATCATTGTGTCCACATTTTTAGGGGGGATTTTAAATGGAAAATCAAAATAACAATGAAGAATTGCTGAAAGGCGGGAATGTATCAAACGTCTATCGTTCGGGGGATACGGTTAGAAGGGAATTAAAGCCAGGTAATAGCAACATACACAAATTATTAAAGCATTTAGAAAAAAAGAATTTCTCCTATGCTCCAACTTTTTTAGGGGTTGATGAAAAAGGTAGAGAGATCTTGTCCTTCATTGAAGGGGTGGTCGGTCATGATCCCTTAAAAGAATACATGTGCTCTCACAATGCTTTAAAAGAAATAGCGAAAATGCTTAGACTGTACCATGATGCTGTTTGTGATTTTCCCATTTCAGACGATTGGGAACGAATGGACAATACGCCTAACAACATAGAGGTTGTGTGCCATAATGATTTTGCGATGTACAATATTATTTTCAACAATAAAAAGCCAGTGGGAATCATTGATTTTGATGTAGCTGCCCCTGGTCCAAAGCTTTGGGATATTGCATATACTCTCTATACTTGTGTCCCTCTCAGTAGGTTTTTTCGTACTGAAACAGGGGAGGTCGTAAATTATCATTCATTAGAGCATGCAGCCCATATAAAGTATAGAGTCAAACTGTTTTTTGAAGCTTATGGTGAGGAAATACCAGAAGATTATGTGGACATGGTGTTGCTGCGTTTAGAAGGTTTATGTCAATACATGAAGCGAAAAGCGAATGAAGGGGATAGAGCCTTTCAAAAAATGATTCATGAGGGGCACCTTGAACATTATCAAAAAGACATACAATTCATTTATGAACACAGAAAAGAATGGATTTGAGGATGCCAAGGGTTTTATAAAAGACAAAGGACAATTCATCTTTTTACTAGTTTCATGTGGATGTTACAATTGGTTATAATAGTTCAATAGAATGAATGTAAAGAGGCGGAGTTGTTATCTTGCAAACGAAGACGATATTACAGACTATGATTGAAGATGAGCGCTCACATGATTATCCGCTTTTTAGACAGTACTGTGTAAGGAAAGAACAGGGTCTGCGTAAAGATGCGTTAAAGGTTCTTCAGTCTTTTGTTGAAGAGATGAATAAGAACGAATTTACAGCACGGCGTTCATTTGTTGCTTGGCTGTTTGATTACATTGAACGTTTTGATGATGGTCATCATTTGCTTGTGTATCCATTGGTACATGGGGTGATCCACCCTGTTCTTCGAGAGTGGGAAAATATTGATCCAATGGATGTGAGACCGTATCGCTGGCAAGGCTTGTTTGTGCATCAGGGGGAAGGGCTGCCCTATTTATTGAAGGCACTAGAGATGGGAGGCAGCAAAGAGCAGCGAGTGATTGTTCAAATTTGCGAAACCTATTTCTCGGCTTTGTGGTATTCGTTTCATCATATACATGAAGATCTTTATTTAAGCACCTATGAGAAAGATCATGAGCGAATTCAAGGGATTCAAGATGTCATGAAACTGATCGAAGATAAAAATGTTCAAAGCAATGTTAAAAAACTAGCAGTCTACTATAACCAACTTTTATCGGACTGGAAGGAATTTCAGCAGACGCAGACAAGAGGTTTTGTGAAATGGTGTGCGGATCGTAAGAAGCCCTATGAGTGGGTACAGACATTTTACTATCACCAATAGTTGTTTTTCATAAGAAAAAGGCTGGGGTCAACCCTGCCTTTTTTATTTATGCCATATTCTTTCTATTTCTACATGGTCTGGTTTAAAATATTTCAGGATGTAGACATCTGGATTGCTTAGTTGTTTCCACTCCTTGAATCCAATTGCAGGATCGGCGTGTTTTAGAAGCAGGCTCATAATATTGCCATGAGTGGCGAATAAAGTATGATCTCTTCCTAATTTTATTTGTTCATAGAGTGCCTCTACAATACGATTCATCGCTTCTTGGCTCGATTCTCCGCCTTCACAGGTCATATGCAAGTCCGAAAAACTGAGCTTTAGTTTTTCATACCAATCCTTCATTGGTTGACTGCTTAACCTACGTTCAGAGAGACGCTTATCCATTTGTACCTTGATCTGTTTGGCATGAGCAAGGGGCTCAGCGGTTTGAATCGCTCGTTTATAAGGACTTGAGATGATGTGGTTGAGCTGAATGCCGGAAAAAAACTGTTCGAGTTCATGCGATTGTGTGATGCCTTGAGGCGTTAAAGACGCATCCTCGGATTGTCCATCTGCTTGACAGTGTCTGACGAAATAATATGTCTTCATAGGGGGGACACCTTCCTCTAAGTATAAAAAAATCATCCAATATTGGATGAGGGTTCACGAAAGTTTAGGTTCTATTTGTTCGTGTCTGCTTCTTTGTATGGATCTATCAGTTTTGAGGTTAGGTCTAAGTTGAACAAAAAATCATCTACGGTGTCTGTGCCAAAGGGAAGAGTGGAAAAGTTAATTGGGATGCTGTCTTCTTGCATATCTGAAGTAATCGGCTGTTTGTGCTGCTTTTTTCTCCAGTTCTTAAACAAGCGCATGTGAGGCCCCCTTTTCTAAAAAAAGATGGATTTATACATAATATACGGGGAGAGTTGTCCGAGCGTCAATTGTTTTCTTCAAAAGGATTTATTACATTTGTACGAAAAGAGCCACAGCTAAGTGCGGCTCTTTCCGTGTTTTGACATGGCACGGTGTATGGCTTGTTGTACCTTTCGTTCGCATCTGATGTTGTATGGCTTCTTATGGAGTTTACTCGTCTTAAATTGACCAATTACACGGCGGACTCCTTGATCATAAATGATCAGCTCTCTGCTCGTTTGATCATTTAATAACGCTTGAAACCAGCTGTATTTTTTTAGCTGTGCTGCATTTCGTGATATATCATCTTCATCTACCTGTAAAAAAGGGATATATAGAGCAAGAATGAAGATGTCTAAAATGAATCCCATATTACCGGCCCCCTTCATATCGTTTATTACGTTTAGAAAGGGGAATGGTTCCATACAATTGGTTTTAAAAACAATCCCAGTGCATGAACCATTCTTTATTGTCTTTGTCGTAATAGAAATACATCGTGCCGTTATCACCAATCATGAACCGAGGTTTTTCTTCTGAGGCGATTTGCAGCATGAATTCTCCTGACATCTGGTGGGGAGGAGGTTGGATGTAAGCTCCGTATCCACCGATTTTTGTGAACGAGTAGTTTGAGTAATGCTCGAAGAAATGATCTGTCGCTTCTTCACTTTCATTAACCTCTGATAAGTCAACGTATGACCAAGCTTCCTCCCAGCATGGATAATCCGGTTGTTCCCCTTCGAGCCACTCTATCTGAAAAGGTTTAATTCCTTTCACGTCTTCAGGGGTCTCAGCGATTTCTAAACCTTCCATTGATGAATATTCAATGATTTTCCAGCCATCACCGTTTTTGGCGATATCGATCGGAAGGGTTTTCTTGTTGATGAAAATTTGAATCATCTTACATTCATCAAAGCCGTTCATTCCCCCTGGTACTTCGGGTAAATACATTTGTAAAATGGGAATCATAGCTCCATCTTGATCTGCCGGCCACTCTTTATCACGTTGGATGAAAAAATGACCAGCAAACCAGCTGTACTTAGATGGATCAGGGCGAAACCCGCCTATTTTGGCTACAATAGGTGTTTTTCCTAGTTGATTTAATTCTTCAAAAGCTTTGATCTTCATTTATCCATCCCCCATTCTTTAGCCAGCAATGTGTGCATCTTGAAACGTTCCATTCATATTGCCAGAGACAATGATGACATGTCCCCAAAATAAATCTCCGTCATGATAGTAGGCTTCGAATTCTCCATTTGGATAAGCATGGAGGCTTTCAAGAGAGATGCGGCTGATAAATTGATCCGGTGTGATCTCTTCTGAATTTTCAGCGGAGTCGTCTTGTTCCTGCCAATCTTTTGCTAGTTCAATTAGCTGATTTGCTGCATATGACTTCATGGAGGCATCCCATGTTGTCTGCTCTTCTACGAGTTGTCTAGCCGTTTTCAGAGAGTCATTCATTTCTTCCTCTTCTTCAAGATTGAAGTAAAGAAGGCACTCCTCATTGCCCCACTGTATGGTTGTTTCAAATAAGTCCAGTCCTTTCACTAATTCAAAGGTACCCAGCTTGTCATCGTGGTAAAAGATAGGTTGTTGAGCTTCTTCTAATATTTCTTGAAGTTCCTTATCTTCAGTATCTGTATCAACAAGTGAAACGAGCATAAATTCACCTTCACCTTTACGTACTTGAAGTGTGACGATAGATTCTTTATGTAATTGCGCTTGTTTTTCTCGTAATCCCTTTTCATCTGTTAACCAGCACAGTCTCACTTTTTCGGTTATGATGCGGTCTTTTTCCTTCCATGCAATGAGCGGGATTGAAGCAGTCCAAAGAGTCTCTTTTCCTGCTTTTCCTGCGCCGACTCCAGAAGGTCCTGTAACAGCCATGATGTCTATCACTTCTTCTGAGAATCTTTGTTCAAATATGTTGATTTGTTTGTTTGATTTCATAGGATGTCCCCCAGCTTGATTTATTTGATGGAGCTATACCTTTATCACACCTTACATTGGTAGGGGAAATCAAGCTTTTTTTACTTAAAACTGTTTTTAGGTTTGTGGCAACAGAGAGGATACATGGATTGTAGGAGGTTGAGTCACAATAAAAAAGCAAATCGGTTCGGATTTTGTATAAATTTGGCTAAGTGAGTCGAAAAGCCTAGGTGATTCTTCCTTTTCTTTATAATTACTTTGACACGATTAGATGAAAAAAGTAAAGTAGTACTGAGTGATTTACAAAACCTTCATCATTCTCTGAAACATGAAGCGGCAGTAAATTTAATGTAAATGGATATTTTTCCTTTTATTTACTCGTATTTTTTTTGAAACTTATGATGCTTCTTATTCGTTATATTAAAGGAGCACATGTAACCTGCGGAGAAAAGAGCATCGGAATGCTTGGTGCAGAAGATTTACATTTGCAAAATCAATGTAAATTTTTTATGATTTCATTTATATCAGATCGAAAATAAGAAAGAAGAGGTTTTATGAAAAAAATATTTGCGAACAAATATAGCTTTTTTGTTTTGGCTGTCCTTTTATTTTGGGCAAAATCGTACACAGCCTACAAAATGGACTTTAATTTAGGAGTGAAGGGATCTTTTCAAGAGGGTCTTCTCTTATTAAATCCATTTAGTTCAGCCATCGTGTTTTTAGGACTTGCTCTCTTTTTGAAGGGGCGTAAATCGGCCATTGTTTTAATTGTCATTGATTTTATTATGACCGCACTTTTATATGCGAATGTAGCGTACTATCGTTTCTTTGATGATTTTTTAACATTCCCGACAATGAAACAAGCCGGTAATCTTGGGGGAGGTATGACCGGCGGTGTGTTAGCAAGTATTAAGCCGCATGACCTTTTGTACTTCCTTGATATCATCATTTTAATTGCCATTGTCATTTGGAGACCAGAAGTGAAGAAGTTCCAAATGAAAAAAACTTTCGCACTGCTGATTGTGGCTGCAGGTGTTGGACTGTTCTTCGTTAACCTACACTTAGCTGAAAAAGATCGTCCAGAATTATTGACGAGAACATTTGATCATAAGTATATTGTGAAATATTTAGGTGTTTATAACTATGCGATTTATGACGGCGTGCAAACCGCACAAAATGCAACGCAGGTAGCAAATGCGAGTAGTGATGATTTAACGGATGTTGTGAACTATACGACCTCTCACTATGCGAAACCAAATGCAGAATACTTTGGTCAAGCAAAAGGGAAAAACATCATCAAAATCCATTTAGAAAGCTTCCAGTCATTTTTAATTGACTACAAGTTAAATGGAGAAGAAGTGACGCCGTTTTTAAACAAACTAGCTCATGGAAAAGAAGATTTTACGTATTTTGATAACTTCTTCCACCAGACTGGTCAAGGGAAGACTTCTGATGCTGAGCTCATGATGGATAATAGTATGTTTGGCTTGCCAGAGGGTGCAGCGTTTGTGACAAAAGGTGAAAATACCTTCCAATCACTTCCTGCTATCTTAGATCAAAAAGCAGGCTATACGAGTGCAGTGCTTCACGGGGATTATAAATCTTTCTGGAACCGTGACACGATTTATAAACATATGGGAATTGATCAATTCTTCGATGCATCTTATTACAACATGGATGAAGAAAACCTTGTAAACATGGGTCTGAAGGATAAACCATTCTTTAAAGAATCAATCCCAATGTTAGAATCAATGAAAAAGCCATTTTATGCACACTTAATGACATTGACCAACCATTATCCATTTAATTTAGATGAGAAAGATGCGACAATCGCTAAGGCAACAACTGGCGATAAAACAGTGGATAATTATTTCCAAACAGCGAGATATTTGGATGAGTCATTAGAACAATTCTTTAAGGACTTGAAAAAATCGGGTCTGTATAAAGACTCAGTGATTCTATTATATGGTGACCATAATGGAATTTCTGAGAACCATAACCGTGCAATGAGTGAGATTCAAGGGAAAGAAATTACGCCATATCAAAATGCACAAAATCAGCGTGTACCGCTCATGATTCGTATCCCTGGGAAACAAGGCGGCGTGAATCATACGTATGGCGGTGAAGTAGACGTGATGCCAACGCTTCTTCACTTACAAGGTATTGATTCAAATGAGTACGTGAATTTTGGAACAGATTTATTCTCTAAGAAGCATGATCAAACTGTTGCATTCCGTAACGGAAACTATGTGACACCAAAATATACCCTTGTAGATAATACGGTCTACGATACAAAAACGGGTAAAGTGGTGAAACAAAACAAAAAGACAGAAGCGATTAAAGCCCGTGTTGATAATCAGTTAAGCCTGTCAGATAAAGTACTGTACAGGGATCTTCTTCGATTCCATAAGCTATCTGATTTTAAACCAGTGAATCCATCTGATTATTTCTATGGTAAAACAAACAAAGAGACAGAAGCGGATTCTTCTGCTAACTAACTGAGTTTTGGGCAAGCACAGAAAGGTGCTTGCCTTTTTCTCTCTTACAGCTTGATTTGTTGGCAAAATATGTTTATATTTAGGGAGAAACAAGCGTGGCGTCAGCGGTCAGCTGGTGATAACTCATTTTGTCCTAGGGGATTTCAGGAGGAGCTTATGACAACAAATACAAAAACACAAAAAAAGAAATCAGAATTATGGGGCTGGATCAAAGCCATCTTAATCGCATTTATTGCTGTTTTTATCATTCGTAACTTTTTATTCGCACCGTATATTGTGAAGGGGACTTCTATGGAACCGACACTGCATAATACAGAGCGGGTGTTTGTGAATAAAACAGTCGATTACTTCGGCGATTATAAACGCGGACAGATCATTGTTCTTGATGGGGAAGACCGCAGTACTCACTATGTGAAACGATTGATTGGTTTACCTGGTGATAAAATCGAAATGAAAAATGACCAGCTATATGTGAACGGTCAAAAAGTGGCGGAGCCTTATTTAACATCAAACAAAAAGAAAGCTGCCGCAGATGGCACCTTGCTGACACCTGATTTTGGTCCTCTTACAGTCCCTAAAGGAAAGTACTTTGTCATGGGTGACAATCGCCAAAAGTCAATGGACAGTCGCAATGGTTTAGGTCTTTTTACAAAGAGTGACATTCAAGGGACAACATCATTCGTGTTTTATCCCGTCCAAGATATTCGGTTAATCAATCACTAATCAATAAGAAAAAGCACACAGGCGTGTGCTTTTTTTTGTTTGGTTAAGACTGGCTTTTTGAAATCGCCTGTTCTAGATCTGCCAGAATATCTTCAATCGCTTCAGTTCCAACAGATAAACGAATAAGTTCTGGTGTCACCCCTGTGGCTTTTTGCTCTGCTTCACTTAATTGCTGATGCGTTGTGCTGGCAGGGTGGATGATGAGTGATTTAGAGTCGCCTACGTTTGCAAGATGTGAGAAAAGCTGAACCGAATCAATGAGTTTTTTTCCTGCGTCTTTGCCACCTTTAATGCCGAATGTGAGGATGGCACCTTGTCCTTTTGGTAAATAAGTTTGAGCCAGCTCAAAGGATTCATGGCCTTCAAGACCTGGATAGCTGACCCATTCTACAAGAGGATGATCTTGTAAAAATTGTGCTGTCTTCAATGCATTTTCACTGTGGCGTTCAAGGCGAAGATGCAATGTTTCTAAGCCTTGCAAGAGTAAAAATGAGTTGAATGGTGATAAAGCCGCCCCTAGATCACGTAAGAGCTGTACACGTGCTTTTGTGATATAAGCCGCTTCGCCAATTGCTTCCGTATACGTCAGGCCATGATAGCTTGGGTCTGGTTCAGTCAGGCCTTTGAACTTATCGCTATCACCCCAAGGAAACTTGCCGCTGTCGACGATGACTCCGCCAATGGATGTGCCGTGGCCGCCGATGAATTTCGTCGCTGAATGGACGACAATGTCTGCGCCAAATTCAATCGGTCTTAACAAATAAGGGCTTGCAAGTGTGTTATCCACAATTAGCGGGATATGGTGCTTGTGTGCAATGGCTGATACGGCTTCAATATGTAAAATGTCGCCTTTTGGATTTCCGATGCTCTCTGCATACACTGCTTTTGTTTTATCTGTAATGGCTGCTTCAAGTTCTTCAAGGTTTGAGGAATCCACAAACTTTACTGTTATTCCAAGCTTTTTCAAGGTATGAGCAAATAAATTATATGTGCCGCCATACAGACTGCTGGAGGATACGATTTCGTCACCAGCTCCTGCAATGTTTAAAATGGAGTAAGTGGTCGCTGCTTGTCCTGAGGAGACAGCAAGTGCACCAATTCCACCTTCAAGCTCAGCGATCCGTTTTTCAAACACATCATTTGTCGGGTTCATAATACGTGAATAAATATTACCGGGTTCCTGAAGTCCGAATAAATTCGCCGCATGCTCACTATCTCTAAAACCGAAAGAGCTTGTTTGGTAAATAGGTACAGCTCTTGAATAGGTGGCTGAATCCAGTTCTTGACCTGCGTGTATTGCTTTTGTTTCTAAACGAAATTGAAGTTCTTCTGACATGTGTGTATCCTCCTTTTGTTAGATAAAACCAACTACTTTAATAAGAAATATTTAATAAGACTATAAATCTTGTTTACTGCCCGGTCAATCATTTTTTAGATAAATCTGAAAAAACAATAAATATAGTTGACATGTCGGAATAGTATGTATTAACATAAGCATACTAAAAATACCAACAAGAATCGCTGATCGGTCAACCGAAGGCTCGTTCACTCAAGCATGAGTGAAGGGCCTTTTTTTATTTTAATCAGGAGGGAAGCTGAAGATGGAGAAAAAGAAAAAACGAAAAAAATACAGAAAACATTTGGATATCACATTAGACATTTTGATTGAGCGGAACAAATATGAGATTTACAGCAATCAAGAACGAATAGAAGAAATTTACGATCGTATTGATGAAAAGCATACAAGGTCGAAATAACCATTTTATAAAATATAGTTGATTTATAGGAATAATATGATTTAGGATGGTGCTAACAACTCAATATGAATAGCTGATCGGACAACACGAAGGCTCTTATCTCTCTTTTGGGATAAGGGCCTTTCTGTGTATTTATCTGATGACAAGAGGAGTGAACTTGCAATGACTATTTCCATTGATATTGTGGATAAGTCTTTTTGGAAAGACAAACAAACCATTCAAGTGCTTGAAAACGTAAGGCTCACCATCGTTCCTGGTGAATTCGTGACGGTGATTGGTCCGAGCGGATGCGGGAAAAGTACATTGCTGAAGATGATTGGAGGCCTTGATACAGATTATGATGGGCAGATCGTGATAGGAGAAAGGCGTGTGGTAGAACCAGGAATGAAACAGGGCTTTATCTTTCAAGAGCATCGCTTGTTTCCATGGCTGACGGTCGAAGAAAATATCGCTGCCAATTTCAATTTAAAACAGGTGGCTGTTCGCCGCAAAGTGGATGAATTAATTGAAATTGTTCGGTTAAAAGGTTTTGAACACGCCTATCCACATGAGCTTTCAGGCGGGATGTCACAACGTGTTGCTATTGCAAGAGCACTTCTGCGTGATCCGGAGATTTTATTGCTTGATGAACCTTTTGGTGCGCTAGATGCATTTACACGGAAACACTTACAGGATGTACTGCTGGATATTTGGCAGGAGAAAAGAACAACGATGGTGCTTGTCACTCATGATATTGACGAATCCATTTATTTAGCCAATGAAATTGTGCTGTTACAAGCAAGACCCGGTCGAATTCATAAAATCCTTCCCGTGAACTTACCATTCCCGCGGAATAGAACGTCAACAGCTTTTCAGAGCTTAAGACAAAAGGTGCTTTCAGAATTTGAGAAAACAGATGAGCTGTTACTGACGAATGGCTCAGGAATTTAAGGAGGTCAAATTGAATGAAAAGGCAAAAAAAGATCGTTCTCTTTCTGGGTATCCTCCTTGTATTAGCTGGGTGTGGTCAAGCAGCGAATGGATCAGAAGACAAGCCGAAAGAGATTCGGATTGGGATTCAGCAAAGTCTAAGCCCACTTCTTTTAGCAAAGGAAAAAGGGTGGTTTGAGCAATCATTTGAAAAAGAAGGTGTGAAAGTCAAGTGGGTGGAGTTCCAAAGTGGTCCACCCCAATTCGAAGGACTCGCTGCCAATCAATTAGATTTTTCACAGGTTGGTAATTCACCTGTTATAGCCGGTCAGGCAGCAGGTATTGATTTTAAGGAAATTGGTTTATCTCAGGATGGGTTAAAGGCGAATGGGATTTTAGTGAATAAGAACAGTGAGATTCAAAAAGTAGAAGATTTAAAAGGGAAAAAAATTGCCGTTGCCAAAGGAAGCAGTGGTTTTGACTTTTTATACAAAGTATTAGATCAGGCTGGTTTATCTGCAAAGGATGTTCAGATCATTCAGCTTCAGCCGGATGAGGCAATATCTGCGTTTGAAAATGGGTCAGTTGATGCTTGGTCGATCTGGGAGCCGTTCTTATCACTTGAAACGATAGAAAAGGGAGCAAAGCTACTGGTTAATGGAGAAGCGACCGATTTATATTCACCTGGATTCACACTTGTCAGAACCAAGTTTGCCGATGAACACCCTGAACTAGTGGAACAATTTTTAAAAGTATATGACAAAGCGGTGAAATGGCAGAAAGATCATCAACAGGAAGCCATTACACTTTATGCTCGTTTGAAACAATTAGATCAGAAGGTGGTGACACAAGTATTAAACAATACAGAGCCGCTCAATGAGCCCATTTCTAAGAAAATCATAAACGCCCAGCAGCATACAGCTGATTTTCAATATCAAACAAAGGCGATTCAGCGGAAGATTGATGTCAATCAGGTGGTAGATAATTCGTTTATTGAAAAAATGCTGAAAGAGGAGAAGAGTTGATGAAAGCTGCATCTAACCCAGCCCTTGTGACTAAAACCGAGCGAATGAAGAAAAAAAGGAGAAAAGCTTCATCCTTCATCATGTTAAAAGGACTTGTATTACCTGCTTTACTCATTGCGATTTGGCAGGGAGCTGCTGCTTCCCAAATCGTTTCTTCTACTGTACTACCTGCACCCACTGTCATTGCGGAATCTTTTCGTGAGTTGATTCGTTCCGGTGAGCTGTTTGGCCATCTTTACATCAGTCTCTACAGAGCAATATGCGGGTTTTTACTTGGGGGAGGTTTAGGGCTTGTGATGGGGCTGTGTGTCGGTTTTTCTAGGAAAACCGAGCAGTATGTAGATCCGACCTTGCAAATGCTGAGAACAGTTCCTCATTTAGCGGTGACTCCTTTATTTATTCTTTGGTTTGGTTTTGATGAATCAGCGAAAATTTTATTGATTGCACTTGGGGCTTTTTTTCCGATCTATATCAATACCTTTCTAGGAATTCGCAGTGTAGATAACAAGCTGTTCGATGTGGCTCGCGCTTTAGAGTTTAATCTGTATCAAAATATCACAAAGCTCATTTTACCTGCTGCCCTTCCTCATATTCTTCTGGGCGTGAGGCTTTCATTAGGCATTGCCTGGCTTGGTTTAGTGGTGGCTGAATTGATGGGGTCGAGTAGTGGAGTCGGCTACATGATTATGGATGCAAGACAATTCTCGCAAACGGATAAAGTGTTTGTAGGGATTATCATCTTTGCGGTAGTTGGTAAGATGACTGATTCATTTGTACGGCTGTTAGAAAAGCGACTACTCAAATGGCGCACAAGTTATCAAGGTGAAAAATAATAGGAGGCGATATGATGAATATTCTATGGTTTATTCCAACGCATGGGGATGGGCGTTATTTAGGATCATCGAAAGGGGCAAGACAGGCAGACTATCCGTATTTTAAACAAATAGCTCAAGCTGCCGATCAGCTTGGGTACACAGGGGTCTTGCTGCCTACAGGTAGATCTTGTGAAGATCCATGGCTGACAGCGGCCGCTTTAGCTGCAGAAACAACCCATTTAAAGTTTCTTGTGGCTCTTCGGCCAGGGTTGATGCAGCCGTCTGTTGCTGCTAGAATGACCTCCACATTTGATCGGCTTTCAGGCGGGAGACTGCTGATCAATGTTGTAGCGGGAGGAAGTAAAGAAGAACTTGAAGGAGACGGGCTATTCATTTCTCATGATGAACGCTATGAGGCAACAGAAGAATTTTTGACCATCTGGAAGCGGTTATTGAAAGGAGAGAATGTTCAGTTTCAAGGGAAGCATCTGCAAGCACAAAATGGACGTCTGCTATTTCCACCAGCTCAAACACCACATCCACCCGTTTTTTTTGGAGGATCATCAGAAGCAGGCATTCAAGCCGCTGCAAAACATACAGATGTTTATTTAACTTGGGGCGAGCCTCCTGCACAAGTAAAAGAGAAAATCGCACAAGTGAAAAAGCAGGCTGAAAAAGAAGGAAGAACGGTGAGGTTTGGTATTCGACTTCATGTGATCGTGAGGGAAACGGAAGATGAAGCTTGGCAAGCAGCGGAACATCTGATTCGTCATTTAGATCAAGAGACTATTGATGAGGCGCAAAAGACTTTACAAGGGATGGACTCAGTAGGGCAAAAACGAATGGTTGAATTACATCAAGGGAATAAAGAGAAGCTTGAAATTAGCCCTAATCTTTGGGCAGGCATTGGCTTAGTTAGAGGCGGGGCAGGAACAGCGCTCGTCGGGGACCCGCATACAGTAGCAGAACGTGTAATAGAATATCAGTCTCTAGGTATTGATACATTTATCTTTTCTGGTTATCCGCACTTAGAAGAATCTTATTATTTAGCAGAACTTGTTTTCCCGCTTCTCCCATTTAAAAGAAATGGTGGTGCAGGACCACACGTTCCTGCTGGTGAAATTATTGGGAACAATTACTTTCCTGATACAGCCTCTGCTGCAAGTTCCTCATAAATGAAAGCAAAGCAGTCATACTTGTGTCGGGCTGCTTTGCTTTTTTTATAGAAAGAGATGCAAGTAAAATGATATGTGCTGTGGAAGAAGGCAAGGGCTTTTTTCCCAACAGGATTTCTTGTATATACATATTTTAAGAGACAAGAGAAGAAGGAAAATATGCTCACTCTTTTGTCGGAATTATCAGTTAATATGTCGTATTTGATGTGATAACAACATATAATTAGGACTTTTATATCTGATATATCGGGGGAATTCTTTCTATCTCAAAAAAATGAAAGATTAAATAGAAGAGATGAAGAAAATGAACTATTTGAAAAAAGGCAGAAAAAAGATGGATTTATTGCCAATATATGGGTTTGTTGGTTCTTATGTCGTGGTGAAAAATAGTAAAAAAGGGAGAATTTATACAGTTGAACATGAACAATTGAATAAAAAGTCACTTTTTACACGAAAATATGTTCGGTCAAAAATGGGATCTTCTGTTGATGTTTGGAGTGTGACGCCTATGATACGATCATCATAAGCTGGGAGGTGAAAAGTATGACTTATGCAGCGCCGCAAGTTGACTATTCCACTATGGAACCTGCTATTATGGACCAAGCTTGGTTCTTAGTATTTGTTGCTGTCCTTCTTGGATTGGGGGCAACAGTTGTTCTAGGAGCAGCAGTTTGGTGTTTAGCAAACGGCAAGGGTAGCTTTACAGGAGCCGTTCAGTGGGAAAGTGGCTTAAAAGTCCAAATTGAATGTAAGTAGCTATACTTAGGATTCATCTTTTTACTTCTTAGATAAGACACCAGGGCTAAACCGTCTGTGGCGGGCGGTTTAGCCTGATCTGTTTTTAAAGAATATGCAGACACTTGGAGGTTATATGTTTACGATCGAGAATTTAACCAAGACGTATAAAAATAACGTGACTGCTGTCAATGATTTTCATTTGAAAATTGCCCCTCATCAAATCGTTGCTGTGGCTGGACCAAATGGATCCGGTAAAACAACGATGATTAACTGTGTACTCGGCATCATTAAGCATACAGAAGGAACCATTCATATTAAGGACGTCACAAATGATGATCCATCCTTTAAAAAACAAGTCGCCTATGTTCCAGATGATCTGCTGCTCCCTGAAGCATTGACTGGTGCTGAATATTTAGATTTCGTTTCTTCTATGTATGAATGTAAAACAATTCAAAGAAGAAATCAACTAATTGAATTGTTTGATATGGAATCAGCTTTATCAAGACCGATTGAAACCTATTCCCATGGAATGAAAAAAAAGACACAGCTGATTGCTGCCTTTATGCTTGAGAGTCAATTAGTGATCATGGATGAGCCCTTTAGAGGACTTGATATTGAAGCGGTTATAAACACAAAGAAACTAATGAAACGTTATGCCGAGCACCATGGTGCAATCTTGCTTTCAACGCATGATATGCTTTCAGCGGAAGAGCTGTGCCACAAGATCGCCATTATTTCTAAAGGAAATAAAATGGATGAAGGGACGGTTTCAGCCTTAAAAGAAAAGTATCAATCAAGCACATTGGAACAGGTGTTTCTGAAAGCTTCAATGTTAAGTGATAGGGGTGCACATTTTGATGAAATCATTAATCATTTCTAAAATGATGCTTAAAATGTGGCAGCAGGAGATGTATAAGCTCTTTGATACTCAAACGAAGCGAATCATTGTGGTCTTATTCTTTTTGTTTGCAGTCACAATGGGAGCCATCATCGGATACAGTTTTACGGGTGTCTTTATGAAGGCTTTCTTAAATGGAGATGAACGTTCACTTGGGTTGTTGGTTGTGTCGATGGCAATCAATGCATCCATTTTTACAAGCTTGTTATTTGTGCTGATCAAAGTCAGAACACCTGAACAAGATCGTTTTTCTATGCAGCTCAGCTGGTTTCCGCTGTCTACCTTTCAAAAAAGTCTTGGTTACTTCATTCCGATGGTGACAGTCGTGACAGGGCTTGTTTTATTTTTCATCGGGATCTTGCTTTTACCTAATTTTATTGCACAAGGGATCGGTATTTTCTTTATTCTTACGTTCTTTTTGATGGTGCTGTTGCAATCGCTCTTTGTCTTAACACTGCTTCAGCTCATTTACAACGTGACTTATTTACTCGTACTAAAATTAAAATTACCGTTGCAAAAATTTGCAGCGATATTTGTTTTATTAGCGCTAGTTGTAGCGTATGGAATGACACATTTCGACATCAATCAAATACAGCAATCATATGTACAGTTTGATTATCATTTGATGTATTTTACAGCACCGTTTTTCTTAGCGGCACAAGGGATGTCTCCTGACGGGGTGAATTATGCGATGTTGATCCTCTTCATCCTATTATCTGCGGGAGGCGCATTTATTTCTCTTGCTTTAATGCCAATTATGGCTGAGAAAAAAGCGTTAACCTTTCTGCACAAACTGCCATTTTCATCTTCGAAAAAGTGGTCACTCATTGTAAAGGAAATAAAGTCACAAGTGAGAAATGAAGAAAATATTTTAAACTTTCTCATCCTCCTTATTGTCATTTTATTTGTCCGTTATCAGTTTGCCTTCCGCTTTGAAGGAGAAGCTTTTTTTGTCCTATGTGCGCTAGCTGGGTTAACAGCTTTTAATTCATTTGGCAATGACAAACGTATGCTTGGGATGTATAAAACGTTTGGTCTAAGGCCGTGGGAAGTGGCGCTTTATAAGTTCCTCGGGCTTTTGCTCGTTGGTGTGATCCAAATTGTTTTATTTATGATCACAACACTGACGCTCCCGGATCAGATCTGGATCGTGTTGATTGGCGCTGCTGTCTTGTGTAATGCAACGGCTCTCTTTTATGTGGTAGGTATTTTATTACCCCTTGATCGAAATAATCCTTACACAGGTATTTTCTCGTTTGGAGCGCTTATTTTAATCATGATTCCGATTGTATTTATTGGAAACTATGTGATAGGGGAATCGAGTCAAATGCTTCAGTGGCTGCTTGTGGCAGGATTTGAATGTCTGCTCATCTTTGCCATATATAAAGGTTTTTCATGGAGGTATTCACATGATTCAACTTCTTAACAATAAGCTAAAGATTGAGCGGGTGCCGGCACTTGCGCCATATGTGACTTTACAAAAAAGGCATTTGACTGATACGCAGTACGGAAGCTCACTTCCAATTAACGAAAGTGCATATCATATGTTAACGAAAGTGGATGGTCAAAGGACAGAGGCGAGTATTACGGCAGAACTCGCCGATTTGTTTCAGGTCGATGAGTCTGTGATTGCCCGCGATTTTTATCAATTGATGATGGGGCTGAATCAGCATCACTTGCTGTCGATTCATTATCAATCGCCATATCGGACTGTCACAGCCTTCTGTCAATTTTTTAAGCAGTATCAAGTAAAGATGAAAGAGCGGTTTGACTGCACGGGTCATTCATTTCTTCACATATTGGGTACGGCTCTGCTGATGGTGACGCGCAAAATCATCTTTTTCTGGGTGCTCTTTATGATCATGGCGGGAATCGCCTTTTTATTTATTCCTGATCCATCGATTGCAGCCATTGCCATTTATTTTACGATTATTTATTTTGGATTAATTACTGGAACTGCCTTGCATGAGGCGGCACATGGGTATGCACATCGGAAGTTCGCCGGCCGGGATGGTCCTCAAGGCTTTTTTGCGAGCGATATGATGTCTGTGAAATTTGTGAGGCCTGTTTTAGACCCGTTTCAGAAAAAACAGGTGTGGATTACACTGCTTGGTCCGCTTTTGCCGGGGCTCATTGGCGCAGCCGGAATCATTGTGACTGTTTTATTTCTAAAAGAAAATCCAATTTCGACAGGGTTTTTCATTTTTTCAATCACGTATTTTATTCAATTGCTCTACCTTCTTCCGTTTATGGGGGATGGTAAGTCTATTATGAAGCAGTTATTGCTTGGTGGAATGGGAGGACAACGATCATGAACGTTCAGGCAATGAAACAAGGTGCAATTGTTGGTAGTTTCCTAGGTTTCTTAGGTTTTCCGATGCTGACCATTGGTGTTCTGTTCTATCACTTATTTCAATCAAAAACAAATAATGAATTATTATTTAACAGTCTTGCTTTTGAAATGGAAGGTTCGTCTGCATTTACGTTCCAAATCAAACCAAACTTTTTTATTTATATGGTTGTCATTTTTGCTGTCAGTTTTCTCATTGTGGCATTCCTATCAGCCATGAAACAGAAAAAAGCGAAAGATTAGGAGAATTCTCCTAATCTTTTTTTGTATAATCAACCAAATTTTAGTATAATAAAAAATAAAAGTATAAAAGGGGATATCAATGATTAAGAAATGGAGCATTCTTTTATTTACTGTTTTTCTATTAGCAGGATGCAGCGAGAAGGCTGCAGAAACAACAACGACAGAGAAAACGGTCTCTAAAATAGAAACAGAGTCTGACTCTAAAAACCAAGTAACGATTGAAAAAATGAAACTGACAAAGAAAGAAAAGAACTTACTAGAGGCATCAACCACTAATGAAATGGTGGCTTTAACAATAAAAGGATTAACGAAGAATGATAAGAGTATTACTTTTATCGGGAGCCACTACAAAAATGGCCGACTAGTTGATAAGGAAGCATCTTCTTCGACTTTTACGTTACATCAGGATGGAACTGACCAAACAATGAATATACTTTTACAATTAAGGTATGAGAAAGATACATATGAATCACAATTTAGTATGTGGTCAGACAACGAGAATGAGGGAATGACAAAAGCAACAGCAAGCTTTCCGTTCAAAGTAAGTGATTATGTTTTTTCTACACAATCTGATACTGTCAAAGTCTCTTCTGGAGGAAAGGCACTAATTGCATATACAGCGGCAATGGGGAAAGACGGAAATTCACCGATGATTGAAGTGATTGAGAAAAATCCTAAGCAAGCGCTGAAGAATAAGTCACATGCCTACTTATTTTATATCCAGCTCGATAAATAACTATCGTAATATATATGGAGAATATGAAATTTTTTGACGAAAAATCTTCATATTCTCTTGACGAATTGTTAAGAAAGTTGTAACATAATAAAAGTCAACGCAATGATGTTGTCTTTAAAAGATTGATGCGGGTGTAGTTTAGTGGTAAAACCTCAGCCTTCCAAGCTGATGTCGTGAGTTCGATTCTCATCACCCGCTCCAATACATAATTTTGTTTATAACGCAGTATTTCGTTTCATAGATAAACGAAGTGTTGCGTTTTTTATTATGTCAGTATAATGTAAAAAGCACTGTGACCCTACAGTGCTTTTTCAATGAGTTCATATTTACTTTCTCCACCATGTATTTGTATAAACATCTTCGTCAAGGATTGTATAAGCGCTTCACTCTTTTCCAGGGAAATAGATGGTGGGAAGAGAATGATTTGAAGAATGTTTTTTGTGTCTTGAGAAATTTGAGCTTTACTTGCTTGAGAAAATAACCCTGTAAGCTCTTCGCCATCCTGCCATTCAATATGACCAGTTTCATTTTTGGATAATGAAAGAGGCCCTTTCAATTGATCGGCATCTAATGTAAGGATAGGCAAGAAATATTTTAATGAAAAAAATATCGACAAATCCTGTACGGAATTGGTCGAGTCAATAAATTGTTCTTTTTGAATATCAGCAAGTAGCGGAAGAAAGGGGATACCTTCTAGAAGATTCGTCCATTCATTGATCGCTGGTACTTCTTCCAAAGTTTGATCTTCATATTCAAAAAACAAAGACTCTTGAAACAGGCGCAGTCGGCCTTTTAACATTTGAGGGGATTTTCCTATCTCAATATGTGAATATTCAATCTGTCCAACATGGATAGACGGGCTTTGAGGTTGGGAGATTTCCATTTGTATCTTCACAGTGACTCACTCCAATCGGTCATGATACACTCGTATTATACTGAAAACAACTGAAGAAACAAAGAAAGGAGGTTTGCAAGGTGATTCATGTTGGACAATTAAAAGAAGAATTAATTCAATATGCGAACGAAATTGGTGTCGATAAAATTCGATTTGCGAGTGCTGATACATTTGATTCATTAAAGGATCGCCTCATCTTACATGAATCGTTAGGGTATTTGTCCGGTTTTGAAGAGCCTGATATCGAAAAACGAACAAATCCTGCTTTGCTGCTTCCAAAAGCAAAATCAATTGTCGCCATTGCGCTCGCATATCCATCTAAAATGAAAGATGCTCCCCGAAGTACAAAGGATGCAAGAAGAGGGATTTTTTGCAGAGCTTCATGGGGAACTGATTATCATGTTGTGCTGAAAAAAAAGCTCGACATGCTTGAAGAATTTTTGCGCAGTAAACACGAAGATATACGGACAAAATCAATGGTGGACACAGGTGAATTGTCTGACCGTGCTGTAGCCGAACGTGCTGGCATTGGCTTTAGTGCAAAGAACTGTATGATTATCACACCTGAGTTCGGATCTTATGTCTATTTGGCTGAGATGATCACAAATGTTCCATTTGAACCGGATGAGAAAATAGAAGACCAGTGCGGAACTTGTAATAAATGTGTGGATTCATGCCCAACGGGTGCTCTTGTGAATCCAGGCCAGCTCAATTCTCAAAGGTGTATTTCGTTTTTAACACAGACAAAAGGGTTTTTACCTGACGAATTTCGCTCGAAAATAGGAAATCGGTTGTATGGATGTGATACGTGCCAAACGGTCTGCCCAATTAATAAAGGGAAAGACTTTCATCTACATCCTGAAATGGAGCCGGACCCTGAAATTGCAAAGCCGCTCTTAAAGCCACTGCTGACAATCAGCAATCGTGAATTTAAAGAGAAGTATGGTCATGTTTCTGGATCATGGCGAGGGAAAAAGCCTATTCAGCGGAATGCCATTTTGGCACTTGCTCACTTTAAAGATACATCTGCTTTGCCAGATTTGGTTGACCTGATGCATAAAGATCCAAGACCGGTCATTCGAGGCACGGCTGCTTGGGCAATCGGTAAAATTGGCGATGGTCAGCAGCTTTCAGAACTCGAAAAAGCCCTTGAGCGGGAAAGTGATGAAGAAGCAAAACAAGAGATCATCAAAGGGATTGAATTGTTACAAACACCTTTAAATACTAAATAACCTCCCATTGAACATAGAATGAACCAAACAGAGATGTTAAAAAAAGTTTGGTGGTGTCTGTGTGAAACAATTATTAGAACAAACGTTAGAAGACAGACTGGCATATTTATTAAATGGCAGTACGATCAAACAGCCGCAGCTGATGTCTGATGTGGACGCTGTGGAGCGAAAGAAAGAGCTGTTTGCAAGAAGACAAGTTGAGATTGTCAAGGCGAAAGCAAAAGCAAAACTTCTCGATTCAGCTATTCAAGATGATGGAGCTCAGCAAGTACAATATCTCGCTCACCTCACTTATGTCTGTAAGGATATAGACGATTCTTTTTATTTAGAGGAACAGGTTGAGAAAAGAGAAGCGTTTCTTTATAACGACATGCTTGTGAAAGATCGGATGATGTTAGAAGAACGACAAAAGGAAGATCAGGTGGATGAGCGCTTCCAAAACGAAGACCAATTTGGAAGAGCTTTTCACTATGACCGGCGTGCTGCTGTTCAATATGCTGAGACGTATTGGAATAAACGAAATCCAGCCTATAAAAATTTCGAAGATAACTGTACGAATTTTATTTCACAATGTCTAAAAGCAGGGAATGCGCCAACGAGAGGATATCCGAACCGTGGATCTGGCTGGTGGGTTCGTCCACATACATGGAGCTACAGCTGGACGGTGGCACATTCGATGAAAAATTATTTAGCGAATTCCAAAGCGGGGTTGAGAGCGAAGAAGCTCAAGGAGCCGCAGGAGCTTCAAATAGGTGATGTGATTTGCTACGATTTTGAGGGTGACGGTAGGTATAATCATACAACCATTGTTGTTGATCATGATAAAGGCGGAATGCCTCTTGTGAATGCACAAACGTATGACAGCCGTATGCGTTACTGGTCGTATGAAGATTCAACGGCTTATACACCTAGTATTCTTTATACGTTTTTTCACATTTTGGACGATGCTCCGAAGGATAGTTAATGGTATAATGTTGAGCGGAAAAGAAAATTAGAGGTGAACTTTTTTGGGACTTCATGTCGTTTTATATCAACCAGAAATTCCAGCTAATACTGGAAATATTGCGCGAACATGTGCAGCAACAAATACAACACTTCATCTGATTCGTCCGCTTGGTTTTTCGACAGATGATAAAATGCTGAAGCGTGCAGGACTCGATTATTGGAAATATGCCAATGTCGTCTATCATGATTCATTAGATGAATTGTTTGAGGCTCATCCGAAGGGGCAATTTTTCTATATCACAAAGTTTGGGCAAAAGCCGCATACAACGTTCGATTACTCGCAGCTAGATGAAGACTACTTCTTTGTATTTGGCAGAGAGACGAGTGGATTGCCAAAAGATTTGATTGAACGGAATATGGATCGCTGTCTACGTTTACCAATGACAGAGCATGTTCGTTCACTGAATCTATCGAATACGGCAGCGATTCTTGTGTATGAGGCGCTTCGCCAGCAGCAATACCGAGATTTGATATAAGAACATGATAAAAGCCGAGATCCGATCTCGCTTTCAGTGAATATGTAAGTACTGAAAATATGAACGAAATGAAAAAGGATGTTCCGCTGATGGAACATCCTTTTTTTCATTTACCAGGCTTGCCTTCGTAGCCAGCTGTGAAAATGGATACTAAAAACGTAATGATGACGCCCATCATAATGACCGTTCTCATATAAGCTCCCCCTTATCCCTTTGTTCCTTTGCTGCCGGTTTCATATGTTGTGAAGTTCGCCTTGAAAAGCAGGAGATGAAGATCATTTTTCTCCTGTTTTTCCTTTATTATGAAGGGTCTTGCGGATGGTTGTCAATTCAGTTTGCCAATTCGTCATTTTGAAGAACGAAAGCATGTAATAGGACGCCTCCGCATAGATTGTAAAACAGTATCTGATTTCTAGCTTCAATCTTGAAAGAGGAGGTTCATATGGATATTTTAAAGAAAATTGAACAGCACAGAGAAGAAGAGCAGCGACTGAAATGGGAAGGCACCTTCAGCGAATATTTAGATATTATTAAAGAAAATCCACTTGTCGCTCAATCTGCTCATTCTCGCGTTTATCATATGATTAAGGACAGCGGGATTGAAGAGGAGAATGGGGTCAGAACCTACAAATTTTTTGATCAGGAGCTTTTTGGTTTAGAGGAATCATTGGAAAGGCTAGTGGAAGAGTATTTTCACCCTGCGGCTAAACGTTTAGATGTCAGAAAGCGTATTTTGTTGTTAATGGGTCCAGTCAGCGGCGGGAAATCGACACTTGTCACAAGGCTGAAAAGAGGGCTGGAAGAGTATTCACTAACAGATCATGGCGCAGTCTATGCGATTAAAGGCTGCCCAATGCATGAAGATCCGCTTCATCTCATTCCGCAAAATCTGCGGGAGGATTTCTATAGAGAATACGGCATACGTGTGCAGGGGAATTTATCACCTTTGAACTTGATGAGGCTCGAAGAGGAATATGGCGGCCGCATTGAGGATGTGAGAGTGGAACGAATTTTTTTCTCAGAGGACAAACGGACCGGCATTGGTACCTTCAGCCCGTCTGATCCGAAATCTCAGGACATTGCTGACTTAACAGGAAGTATTGATTTTTCAACGATTGCTGAATTTGGTTCAGAGTCAGACCCGCGTGCGTACCGGTTTGATGGAGAGCTCAATAAAGCGAACCGTGGAATGATGGAATTTCAGGAGATGTTAAAGTGTGATGAGAAATTTCTATGGCATCTTCTTTCATTAACGCAGGAGGGAAATTTTAAGGCAGGGCGTTTTGCGTTGATTAGTGCGGATGAATTGATTGTTGCACATACGAATGAAACGGAGTACCGGTCATTTATTTCAAATAAAAAGAACGAGGCTTTACACTCAAGAATTATTGTGATGCCGATCCCTTATAATTTAAAGGTGACAGAGGAAGAACGCATTTATCATAAGATGATTTCAGAAAGTGATGTCTCAGATGTTCATATTGCGCCGCATACGCTAAAGGTGGCTGCGATGTTCTCTATTTTGACAAGGCTGAAAGAGCCGAAGCGGTCTGATATCGATTTGGTGAAAAAAATGCGACTGTATGATGGGGAAAGTGTCGAAGGTTTCCAATCTGTTGATATTGATGAGATGAAAAAGGAATTTCATGACGAAGGAATGAGCGGAATTGACCCGAGATATGTCATTAACCGCATTTCATCCACCATTATTCGAAAGAACATGGAATCCATCAATGCACTGGATGTCCTCCGTTCCTTAAAAGAAGGACTCGATCAGCATCCATCGATCTCAAGTGAAGATCGGGAACGTTATTTGAATTTTATTTCTGTCGCACGAAAAGAGTATGACGATATGGCGAAGAAGGAAGTTCAAAAGGCATTTGTGTATTCCTATGAGGAGTCTGCGAAAACTCTCATGGATAATTACTTAGATAATGTTGAGGCGTACTGCAATAAAAACAAACTGCGTGATCCGTTAACAGGTGAAGAAATGAATCCTGATGAAAAGCTCATGCGTTCAATTGAGGAACAGATCGGCATTTCTGAAAACGCCAAAAAGGCATTCAGAGAAGAAATCCTTATTCGGATTTCAGCTTATGCGAGAAAGGGCAAACGCTTTGATTATAATTCTCATGAGAGGTTACGAGAAGCCATTCAGAAGAAGCTCTTTGCCGATTTGAAAGATGTCGTGAAAATTACGACATCGACAAAAACGCCGGATGAGCAGCAGTTGAAAAAGGTCAATGAAGTAGTGGCGCGATTGATTGATGAGCATGGCTATAATTCTACAAGTGCAAATGAACTCTTAAAATATGTAGGCAGTCTTCTGAATCGTTAATAAATGAAGGAGGCATTATTGGCGCAAACCAGCACCGGTAATGTCTTTTTTAAAAATCGTCGTCATTTCGACGACGACCAGCATACGATAATGGAATCGATGGGTACAAGAATTGTCCAAAAAGGTGAGGAGGGGGATGGATGTCCCGGCAAGAAAAAAGTCAGTTTATTGTGTCTCAGGAAGACTGGTCCCTCCATCGAAAAGGCTTTGATGACCAGCAGCGTCATCAGAAAAAAGTCAAAGAGGCGATTAAAAACAATTTGCCGGATCTTGTCACAGAGGAAAGCATTATTATGTCTAATGGCAAAGATGTGGTCAAAATTCCGATCCGTTCTTTAGATGAATATAAAATTCGGTACAACTATGATAAGAATAAGCATGTAGGTCAGGGGGATGGAGACAGCCAAGTTGGCGATGTGGTCGCTCGGGATGGATCTGACAGTAAGCAAGGGCAGGGAAAAGGTCAAGGTGCTGGAGATCAAGCCGGTGATGATTATTACGAAGCAGAAGTCTCATTAATGGATTTAGAGGAAGCGCTATTTCGTGAGCTGGAGCTACCAAATCTTAAACAAAAGGAACTTGATGATATCGTTGTCGAGGAAATTGAGTTTAATGATATTCGCAAAACGGGGTTAACCGGTAATATCCATAAAAAACGCACAATGCTGTCAGCATTTAAACGAAATGCCATGACAGGAAGCCCTTCCTTTTATCCTATTTATCCAGAGGATATTAAGTATAAGACGTGGAATGAAGTCACCAAACCAGAATCGAAAGCGGTTGTCCTAGCGATGATGGATACGAGCGGAAGTATGGGGCTTTGGGAAAAATATATGGCGAGAAGCTTTTTCTTTTGGATGACACGGTTCTTGCGGACAAAGTATGAGACAGTCGAGATCGAATTCATTGCTCACCATACAGAGGCGAAGGTCGTAGACGAGGAGCACTTCTTTTCTCGGGGAGAGAGCGGGGGAACCATTTGTTCTTCTGTCTATCGAAAGGCACTAGAGCTCATAGACGAACGATATCCGCCGTCACGATATAATATTTATCCTTTCCATTTTTCTGATGGTGACAATTTGACCTCTGATAATGCACGGTGCGTGAAGCTCGTTTCTGAAATTATGAAAAAAGCCAATTTATTTTGTTATGGTGAAGTGAATCAATATAATCGGCATTCTACGTTAATGTCAGCATATAAACATATTCAGGATGAGAAATTTAAGCATTATATTTTGAAGCAAAAATCAGACGTTTTTCTCGCATTAAAAAAATTTTTTCAACAGGAAGAAGTTCTTTCTTAAAGAGAACATTCAAAAAAACCTTTCAGCATAAGGGCTGAAAGGTTTTTTGTGTGGAGAAGGAAGGGATCACCAGAAAAAAAGTAAAACTTTCTCTTTGACATTTCAATTTTCATTTATTAATATTTAATCTTGTTAAATATAAGTTTTTCAAAAAAAGATGCCGATCGTCTTTTCTTCTTTTTCTGCTTTTTGCTCATAAGTGAACAATAAGTATAAATGGGCTGCACACCATTTTCAGCAGAGTAGAAAAAGGGGAAACAGGCAGCTCTATGAGCTTGTTTCATAATCTGTCAGATGATGGGCATTCTAAGTTTGCTAAAGCAGATGACACTATATTTTTATACATGAAAGGAGAAACAAAACATGAACAGAGGGCGTTTATTGCTAACAAATATTATTGGCCTTATTGTGATTCTTGCCATTATTGCCGGAGGTGCTTATTACTACTACGAAAGCACAAACTTCGTAAAAACAGATGAAGCAAAAGTGACAGGTGACATGTACCAAATTACAGCGCCAGCAGCTGGACAAATCAAAGGCTGGGATATCAATGAAGGTGACGAAGTGCAAAAAGACAGCACAGTTGCAAAAGTTGAAGGAGAAGCAAAAACAAACATTAAAGCAGTGGCTGATGGCACATTAGTCAAAAAAGAAGTACAAAACAACCAACAAGTGCAGCCTGGGACAGTTCTTGGTGAAACGATTGACCTAAGCAAGCTTTACATTACAGCGAATATTAAAGAAACAGACATTAAGAACATTGAAAAAGGTGACAAAGTGGACATCGTTGTAGACGGCGATCCTGATACAACATTTGAAGGAACAGTTGAACAAATTGGTTATGCAACAAACTCAACATTCAATATGCTGCCAGCAACAAACTCAAGTGGTAACTACACGAAAGTGACACAAAAAGTAGCAGTGAAAATTTCAATTAAAAATCCATCTGACAAAGTACTTCCAGGTATGAATGCTTCTGTCAAAATTTCATCTTAATGATGACTGATATCAAAAAATGAAAGGAGGTTGTCTGAGATGGCAAATCAACCTGCAGCGACAAAACAGGGAGCAGGCTCCTTGTCTTTACTGATCATTTTAATGGCCGGTTTGTTCGTAGCGATTTTAAACCAAACGCTTTTGAACGTAGCCATGCCCCATTTAATGACTGAATTTAATGTGAGTGCGACGACAATTCAGTGGCTTACAACAGGTTACATGCTTGTCAACGGGGTGCTCATTCCGTTATCTGCGTTTTTAATCACACGTTTTGGCCAGCGCAGCTTATTCCTCGTGGCGATGATTTCATTTACACTAGGGACTTTTATTTGCGGTATTGCGCCAAACTTTTCTACGATGCTGATTGGTCGTTTGATTCAGGCAGTCGGTGGCGGTATCTTACAGCCGCTCGTCATGACAACAATCCTTTTTATTTTCCCTCCAGAAAACAGAGGGAAAGGAATGGGGATTTTTGGTCTTGCGATGATGTTTGCGCCAGCTGTCGGACCAACGTTATCTGGTTATATTATTGAACACTATTCATGGCGTATTATGTTTTATGGACTTGTACCAATCGGTGCGATTGTCATTATCGCGGCTTTCTTTATGTTTAAAAATATTGTAGAGCCTAAAAAAATCAAGCTGGACACTCTTGGTGCGATTCTGTCGATCGTTGGTTTTGCTTCGCTTCTATACGGAGTGAGTGAAGCGGGAAGTGATGGCTGGACAGATCCAATTGTTCTATCTACGATTATCATTGGTGCGATTGCGATCATTCTCTTTATTTTCCAACAGCTAAAAGCGGATAATCCGATGCTTGATTTCCGCGTGTTTAAATACAGCATTTTCTCATTATCAAGTGTTATCAACATTATTATTACCGTTGCCTTATACACTGGGATGTTCTTACTTCCGATCTACTTGCAGAACCTCGTTGGGTTTACTGCACTGCAATCGGGGCTATTAATGCTTCCAGGGGCACTTGCGATGCTCATTATGTCTCCAATTTCAGGGATCTTGTTTGATAAATTTGGACCTCGTCCACTTGCCATTGTAGGGATGCTGATTACGGTTGTCACCACATACGAGTTTACAAGGCTGACGATTGATACATCTTATAGTCACATTGTGCTCATGTATGCAGTACGTGCCTTTGGTATGTCACTCTTAATGATGCCAGTCATGACTGCTGGGATGAACCAATTACCGCAGCATTTAAACAGTCATGGTACAGCGATGTCAAATACACTGAGACAAATCAGTGGTTCGATCGGTACGAGTTTGATCACGACGATTTATACAAATCGCACGACATTCCATTATTCCAATATGGCAGATCAAACGAATACGGCTGACCCGTTCTTTATGAATTCATTCCAGGCGGCTGTCTCTAATGTGATGCACCATATGGGCATGACAGCAGAAGCTGCTCAAAAATATGTGTCGACCCAGCTCTTTACGAAAGCACAAGTTGATTCAAATGTGATGGGCATCAATGATGCTTACATGTGGGTGACATTATTCTGTGCAGCTGGTGTGATTCTCAGCTTGTTCCTGCGAGATGTACGTAAGGATAAAAAGCGAAAAGAAAAGCAGGATAAGAAACAAGAAATGACATTGCTTCCAGCACCTAAGGAAGCAAACCAAGATGCAAGATAAGTGTGGAGGGACCGTACATGAAAATTTATGTCGTATACGATAGTGAAGGTGACCATACAAAAGCACTTGCAGAAGCGATTGCAGCTGGCGCAGGTGAAACAGAGCAAGCTGAAGTGTTCATTGATCATGTGAAAGATGCGGATATCCGCAAGCTTGATCAAATGGATGCAATCATTTGGGGCTGCCCTGGTCACTTTGGTACCATTAGTTCTGGATTAAAGACATGGATTGACCGTCTTGGGTATTTATGGGCAGAAGGAAAACTCATCGATAAAGTCGGTGCCGTTTTCTGTACCACTGCAACAACACACGGCGGATTAGAAATGACGATGCACAATTTGATTACGCCGATGTTCCATCAAGGGATGCTTGTGGTCGGCCTTCCTGGAAATGTTCCAGAAAATGCGTTATACGGCTCTTATTATGGAGCAGGTGTGACGTGCCCGATTGATTCTGATGAAGTGATTTCTACAGAAGGCATTGAGCTAGGGAAAGCATTAGGAAGACGTGTAGCATCAGTCACTGCGTCATTTAAGCGATAAGGAGAGGGTTCTTTTGGCGACGATTATTGTAGCGTTAGTAGCTGCTGTTCTAGTCATTATCGGATTAGTAGCGTTCAATGTCAGACACGCTTCGGCCGAGAAGGAAGAGATCAAAGAAGATGTATCGAATCATCCTGACGTGCCGCATAGCGAGCCAGAAGTTGCGGCGAGACCTGTAGAGCCTGAAGTGGAAGAAAAAGCGTCAGAGCCTTCTCAGACAGATGATGCTCCGTCAGGTGATGATTTCTATAGACAGGCGCTTCAAAAGTTTAAACAGCCAGAACCACCTGTCAAAGAAGAAGAACCAGAGACGAAAATGAATGATGATATGTATCGTTCTGCTTTACAGAAACTAAAGCAGAAGGACAAATAAAAAGAGAACCTCTCGTCAGGTTCTCTTTTTTTATTGCACAAAAAAACCGCTGGCATAAAAGCCGAGCGGTTTTCCTTCACTCTATAAAGTGCTAAAAGAGCAGATGCTCTTAAATTACGCTTTGTTAACGTTAGCAGCTTGTGGTCCACGGTTACCTTCAACGATTTCGAAAGAAACTGATTGACCTTCTTCTAAAGTTTTGAAGCCTTCGCCTTGGATAGCAGAGAAGTGAACGAATACATCGTCTTGACCTTCTACTTCGATGAATCCGAAACCTTTTTCAGAGTTGAACCATTTTACTTTACCTTCTAACATGAAATTTCCTCCTAAAGCGATCTTAACGCTTAAATTCACTATTCTTGCTCTTACACAAACTTCAAAGACGAAAACTCTTTCAAAACTTTCTTCTTAAAGATGATACGAACAAAAATAATTACCTTTACTTTACCAGTGTTTGCGGGAAAAAACAACTGTTATACGAAAACTTTTTTAAAAATAATTAGCGCTAACAAATTGAGGAAAAAGCCTATGTTAAGTGTTCTCTTTTACGTCCAGAAAAGCTCACTTGGTTTCTGCCTGACTGCTTCGCTTTATAGAGCTCCTGGTCTGCAATAATCGGTAATTGTTTCATGTTTTCACTTGTTCCTGCATCATAAGCACATCCAATTGACACCGTAATGTGAATCGATGTTCCGTTTTGTAAATAAATTGGCTGATCCGCCATTTTTTTTCGTAAACGTTCCGCAATTTGCCATGTTTTTTCAACGGAACAATTCGGTAAAAGCACAGCAAATTCTTCACCGCCGATCCGCCCAATATAATCAGAGCTTCTTGTGTTCTTAATCAGCCTTGTTCCGATTTCTTTTAAAACGATATCTCCCTCATGATGTCCATACTGATCATTGATGGTTTTGAAATAATCGATGTCTAGGTAAATCAAGGACATTTGATGGATAGGTTGCTTTAAGTTCAGCGAAAAAGCATCACTTAATATTTCATCGAATTTCCGTTTATTTAAAACACCAGTTAAAAAGTCATAATGAGCTTGGAATTTATACAAATTTAACATCTGATACGCTTTTGTTTGATGCTCAATGACATAAAAGTTAAATAAACCGGCAATATACGAGAATATCCAATAGGCAGTATGCAGTTCAAATGATCTTTCATTGACGATGATGATAAATAAAATCGTCGCAATGACGTTGCTCATGGTAATAGATAACAGCATTTTTACGACGTGATTGATATGACGCTCAGCAATTAAAAAGGAAGCTGTGGCGATAAATATCATGGAAAAAATATTAATGAAAGAAGCAACATTGGCTTCGATTAATAATCGGCCAATAATGATCACACAGGCTGCAATGAACGTTTGTGCAATGCCTCCATAAAATGCCGTTAAAATAAGGGGGATATGTCTTAAATCGATGATGGCTGGTCCTGCTTTAATAGAGAAAAACATTAAGAGGACACCGAGTAACCCAGAAATGATTCCTTTAAAAATTTGTCTGAGCAAGGTGTCTTCCTTTTTTAAAAAATTCTCTTTAAACACAAGCATCAATAAATAATGGAAAGTGACAAGAATTGTTAAATTAATAAAGAGGTCTCTTAGCAAAATAAAATCACCTTTTTAAAATTACTAAAATTTGTTGCAAAAGAAAAGGGGAAACAAGATAATTAATAAAAATTTCACTTGTGAGGGGTTTAAAATGAGGAGAAAACAATTTCCAGATCGAACGGACTGGCTTTCTTTTTTTGAGACGTGGCCTGATGAAGGATTTGAACGAGATATGCCCATTGAATATCAAGATCTAACGTTTCGGTTTGAGAATGAGGAAGAGCGATTTGTGGTGACGATGTCTCTTGGAGTACAAGAATTTTCTTTGAAGGCTATTCGTAAAAAGGACGCATCCGTTTTGGGAGTATATGCCTTTAAAACTGTGCGACATGTAGAAATAAAAAAGGACCGGCAGCATGAAAAAGAGCTGTTGATACTATTAGATGGTGTGGAACGGTTTGTTATCACGATCGAAATCACCTTCTTGCCTTCCTTCTGCATCATGGTGAAAGAGCATTTTTCAGGAGAATAAACAGGAGCCTTTCTGAAAAAAGGCTCCTGTTTTAGTTATTTGTGCTCGATGTCATTGAGTACTTGCTGAATAGATTCATCATCCATTACATTCATGACACTTTCATCAATGTGAAGAGACTGGGCGTAAGACTCTCTCGGCGGCTGATGAGTTTGGTATGTTTTTGATGATGTTTGATGCTGATTTGTTTCATTTGGCTGGACAGCGGTGAATGCCTGCTTGATCATTTGTCCGACTTCAGCTGTGCCTTTTGAGTCTTTACGTGAATGCGAATGGGACTCATGACGAGATGACTCATGCTGGTGTTGATCTTTGCCTTTCATCATTGAGGACAAATTCATTTGAGTCATGCTACTTAGTCTTCTCCGTAATAGTGGTGAAAATAATGCAATGATGGCTGTTGATGCTGCGATCATTGCACCAGTACTCATACCTTTTCTCTTTTTAAACAAACGAATCCCTCCATTTGATCGTGATGATACTTCTTCATCATGTTTAGGATGACCAATCAAGGCTGATTTATGAATTCATTGCTGAAATAGAGGATGTGTGCATAAAAAGTCTGCTGGATGAAAAACCTATGAGCAAAAGGAGGGAATCAATTGATGAATAAGAAATGGATGCTATCTTTATTACTCGTTCCAACATTGATCACTGCTGGGTGTGGAATGAACAACCAGGGCGATGAACGAAGAGGAACAATGAAACGACAGTACGAAAATGTCACATATAAGAACGACAACATGAGACAGGATCAACCAAATGTGCAGACACCTCAGAAGGTGAAAGTGGCAGATAAGGCATCAGAGCTTGTTGCCAACATGTCTGAAGTGAAAACAGCGAACGTACTTGTCACAGGGAAAAATGCATTTGTTGCTGTCGTGCTTGAAGGCAATAAAAGCGGAGATGTAACAGACGATTTGAAAAAGAAAATTTCTGACAAAGTCAAATCGACGGATCAACAAATTGATAATGTGTATGTATCTGCTAATCCAGACTTTGTCGATCGTATGGCAGGGTACGGAAAACGTATTAGAAGTGGAGAACCAATTTCAGGATTCTTCGACGAGTTTACTGAAACGGTTCGACGTGTCTTCCCTGAATCAAAATAGCTACGACAAAAGCCGTATGTCATATGCGGCTTTTTTGTTTGGAACCGCACCTTGCGCACCTGACTGCATAAAGTAAAAAATATATCACCTCTTGTTGATCTTTGTTTTTTCATAGAAAGAGAAAGAGGTTGCAGGATGAATTCAGGTGGGGAGTAAATGAAAGCAAAACCGTCATTAATTCATAAAAAACTTGTAAGCGGAATGATTGCAGCAGGTTTGATTTTTTATGCGTTCACTGCGTACTTGATTTATGTAGCGTTCCAGCTGGCAGGGCAATATCTAGAGGAGCATTCTTCGCCTAAAACGGTCTTAACGGAAGGACTCAATAAGCAAGTCTATGAACATATTCGAATCTACTATGCAAAGGATGAGGGCGCCTTTGTCGATCTGACCATAGAAGCGCTGGAACAGGCAAAGAAGAGGACGATGTCAGTGTTTCAGTATGAAGCTGATAAACCGTTAGATATCATTTATTTTGATGATAAAGAAACGATTGAGCAATTTGCCGGCATCAAGCATATTACAGGTTTTTATTCTGATGTTGATCATATGATTGGATTATACCCAGATAAACGGGAAGAATTGTTGAAGAAAGAGACACTGCCTTTATACTTTTTCAACACGTTATTCATTCATGAGTATGCCCATTTTGTTTTCTATGAAAAGGTGCATGCATATAAGGTATCTCCAGTCGTCTTTCCCCTTTGGTTCCATGAAGGGACAGCAGAATGGACGGCCTATGATGTGCTGAACGCCACGTCTGAACGGTTTGACGTCATTCCTTTCAAATCTCTTTATTCTGATCAAGACTGGCAAGAATCTCGCACGACGTATGAGACAGATGTTTATTTACAAAGCTACTATATGATCTATGAGCTTGTGCAGCTTTATGGACGAGATGTCATACATGAGATCATGGAGGAAACGGCGAAAACTAGTCGTTTTGATAGAGGGTTTGAACAAGCGACAGGACAACGTCTCACAGATTTTGAAGAGCAATTTAAACTGAATTATCAAAGAAAAAACGGCTGACCTGTAAATAGGTCGGCCGTTTTTTTTATTTAATGAAGCGGTTTTTGCTGGTTGGCTTTGCTCGGCGGCATCTGCACTTGTCCCTGCATAGGGGCAAATGTAGACGTCATCGCCTGCATATCTTGCGCTGTAAGCTGCGGAACTTGATAATAGCTATGTTTGTTTTGATATAAGAAAATTTCATACGCCATTTCAATAAAGTTCGGGATTTGCGCTGCAAGCACACGTCGTACCACAGGGTTTGTGACCTCTAATGCAGTCATTGAGAGTAATCCAGCATGAGATTTCACGAGACCAAGCATATGCCCTGTAATTCCCGCATCTTTTACATCCTGTAATGATTGATTTGGCTTCTTAGGTTGAGATGGTTTTATTCCGTATGTCACCTGTGTCTGTTCGTTCATCATATAAGTAGATGTTTCTTCACTAGGCTTTTGACCAGTAGAAAAGCAATCTACCGTGACGTTGTACTGGGACAATACAAATTGATATTGTCGATCTAACATGTCGGATAATGCGGGATCTTGGATAAATTGCCGAAAGATCATGTATTGATCCAAAATATTAATGGTCCCTGCCAATACCTCATGTAAATCAAATAACTCATGCCCGCCATGATTGAATTGGGGCTGCTGGACATGTCCTTGAACGTTTGGTTGCTGATCGTTTTGCATAAAGAATCCTCCTTCTGTTTATACAGTCTGTTTTAATGTGAGGAAGTTTTCCTCCTTTCATGCAAAAAACATTATTTACAATTAGAGGGTTTTCTTCCTTTTTGTCGAAAAAATGTATCAGACGAATGAACATGGGGGTACCAGATGCAGGACAAAATCATTAATCGTTTGATAGAAGACGAACATGTGCAGGCACCAGTGATTGGCATCGGTGTTTCGCCGTTTGAACAGCATCATCTTGAGGCTTTTTTTCAATCATTTCCGCATGAATTAAATGCCTCTTTTATTGTTGTGCAAAATCATGTGACAGGCGATTGTGTAACTGATTTGGAAGCACTTGTTTTACCGATTGGCTACCGGGCAAAGCCGATTAAGCATGGTGAGAAAGTCATGAAAAATACGATTTATGTTTGTCCGCAGCATGCAGCTGTGACATTGACAGAAGACAAACGGCTACACATAACAGAGCAGCATCCTACAAACAAGGCGTGTGCTGTAAATTCGTTGTTTCAGTCACTTGCCAATGTGCAAAAGGAAGAGGCCTATGCGATCTTTTTTCAAAAAGGCTATTGTGTAGGAAGTGGTTTGCTTCAAATCGTTGAGCAAGGCGGTACAGCCATATCGTGCAGTGAGACAAATAGTGGGTTTGATCGTATGTATCATCAAACATTTCAAGACCCTTCTTCACTTGCGTCATATATAGCCAACATCATCAACGTTCCGCATACAGATGTTGCAGACCCTGTTTTAATCAGAATCATTGAACGTCTTGAAATGCATAAAGGAATTGCATTTTCAACCTATGAGAAGCGCAGACTGCTCTCTGTCATTCAAAAAAGAATGAGGAGTGCGAACCAATCGATCTCCTTGTTGTCCGAGTACGATCGTTTATTAGAGAGAGAACCAGATGAGCTTGATCGCCTGCATGTACAGCTTTTAAGCGGCACGACTTCCTTTTTTAGAGATATGGAAGCCTTTCGAGTATGTGAACATCACATCATTCCGTCGATCATTGATAATACATTGAAAAATGGGAAATCTCGATGCCGCATTTGGATTGCAGGATGTTCTACAGGTGAAGAAGCCTATTCTTTTGCGATGTTATTTTTAGAAGAAATGAAACGAAGACAAGTGTCCATTGAACTTCAAGTGTTTGCAACAGACATCAACCGGAAAGCCATCCAAAGTGCAAGCAAAGGTGTTTATTCGCTTGAGTCTATGGCACGAATACCAGAAAAATGGAGGGCACGATATTTCGAAAAAAAAGGTGACGCTTTTATTGTGAAGCAGTCGCTTAGAAAACATATTGTCTTTGCTCCTCACAATTTATTGATCGATTCACCTTTTATCCACCTCGATTTTATCAGTTGCCGAAATGTTCTGATGTACTTCCAGCCAGAAGTACAAAAACGAGTCTTATCTCGATTCCAATATGCACTAAAGGATCAAGGGATGTTGATATTAGGACCGAATGAAAAGGTACCCAATATCCCTCGTTTATTTCATTTGTTAAATGAAAAGTGGAACATTTACACTCACTCAAACGTTCCTAAATACAATGCAGGTCATACGGAGTTAAAAAAACGAGCTGTCCAATATATGAAAGAAGTAGAGCAGGAGTATGATGCATGTTTCATCATAGACGATTGCGAGAAAATCCTCGCGATATCAAACGGTGCCTATTCTTTCTTAGCGCATGCAGAAGTCTCAGATGAATTATGTGAATATGTAACCCCTGATTATATGAAAGAGATACTAAGTCAAAGCTTTCAAAAGGTGTGGACTGAAGAGACTGAGGTTGTCTTTCAACATGTCCTCATTTCGGAAAATGGCAGAAAGCAGTATGCAGATTTTACAGTGAAACATTTTGATCGCCGTTTTAAAGGAGTATACGTCATTCTCATTCGGAAGAGTGAGAGAGGAAAAAATCAAAAGAACGGCAGGGACAAAGGGATGTTAGAGCAGAATTCGGTTTATCAACAGCGAATTGTCGATTTAGAAAACGAGCTCAATGAGGTCAAACAAAAAGAGCAAGAAGCAAGGGCTCAATTAAAAGAAAAAAACAAGCAAATAGAAGTGCGCGAGAAAACAAACGAGCATTTTATTAATATCATCAACAACTTAAAGGTGACAAGAGAAGAACTGTACCGGCCGTCTGTGAAGCCAGAACTTGCCACGTTGTTTGTGGACCGGGAAATGAATATTCGCTATCACACTCCTACAGCTACCTCTTTATTCACTTCAGCTCAAACCCGGCACCAGCAAACGTTTCAGTCAATGGTGAAGAAGTTATCGAAGGAAATGCTCTATCATGATATTCAATCTGTCATTTCAGATAGGCGCGTGATCGAACGTGAAATTGAAACGAACGAAGGAGAACAATTCACGGTTCATATGACACCTTTATATGATCAAGATCGCGAGGGAGCGGTGATGACCTGGATCAAAATGACCGAAATGACGAAATTGAAGCAGGCTCTTCATCTTGCGGTGACAGCACTTGATAACAGCCATATTCATATTGTGGTTGCAACGGGAGAAGGTGTTATTCAGTGTGTCAACCAGCGCTTTTGTCAGTTTGTACAGCAGCATGAATATGACTTGATCGGAAAAGATATTTTTTCTGTCTATTATGCGTTGTGTCAATGTGATGATCTAGTGAAACAATGGGACGTGTGTTTAAGAGAGGGCAGCTGGACAGGTGAGTTGTATTTTCAGGACTTATCAGGGCGTGAGCGATGGGAAAGAGTCTCTTTACACCGAATCGATGACCCTGACAAAATGCAGTCTACTGTCATGCGGATTTCAGAGGATATTACAAGTCAAAAACAGTCTGAGAAAATGCTGATGAAGTCTGAAATGCTGTCAGCAGTCGGACAGCTGGCAGCTGGTATTGCCCATGAGATACGTAACCCACTTACGTCGTTAAAAGGCTTTTTACAGCTAATGATTCAAAGTAAAAAGTATCAGAAGGATTATGCCGATGTGATGATGTCAGAGTTTAATCGGCTTGAGTCTATTATTAACGAATTCCTTGTGCTCTCTAGAAGCAAATCTGTTAAATTTGAACCGGTGAATGTGAATCTTCTGCTCGAAGAAGTCATTATGGTCGTTGAATCTCAGGCGGTCTTAAAAGGAGTGTCGATTCAAAAGAATCTGGCGCCCTCTCTGCCACATATTCAAGGCATTCCAAATGAACTAAAACAAGTGTTCCTTAACATTCTTAAAAATGGAATTGAAGCGATGGATGGAGTAACAGGTGTGATCCAAGTGACTTCATTATTGAAAAACGACCAAATGATGCTGATATTTGAAGACCAAGGAAAGGGCATACCAGAAGACGAGATTGGGAAATTAGGTGAACCTTTTTACACAACGAAAGAAAAAGGCACGGGTCTTGGATTAATGATGACCATTAAGATTATTGAAAGCCATGGCGGTACCATTCGTTTTGAGAGCAAAAGCTTTGAAGGGACACGTGTGATTATTACGTTTCCAAGTAATTGAGATCAGCTTTACATGAAATCCATCCAGTCTCAATAATTGCTTTGTACAATAGAAGAGATGAAGTTCAAAGGGGAGAAATCTAATGAAACGTATACAATCCATTCGAATGGTCTGTTGTTTGATTTTGGTGATATTTAGTCTGCAATCTTTACTGCCTAGTATGATGACTGCTGAGGCGTTTTCTTCTTCTGAGAAAAAGGAGACTTTATGGAAACAAACAAAGCCGATGAACATAAAAAAAGCCCGAAAACTGATAGGAGAAACGGTAACAGTGAGCGGAATCGTAACAGCAGATCAATCCGCTATAGGGAATGGGAAACTATCAACATATATTCAAGACAAAACAGCTGGTCTCAATATTTATTCTGCGCAGCCTAAGAATTTTCCAGAACTGAAAGCTGGCATGAAGGTCACGGTGACAGGCAAGATCACGACTTATAAAGGGCTCATTGAAATTGTGCCAGATCAAGACCATCTGAAGATTGATGCTGTGAATCAACCATTGCCTTCGCCAAAGAGAGTTTCAGTGAAACAATTGGAAACGGATCAGGCAGGTAAATATGAAGGAAGATTAGTGAAGATAAAAGGCTATGTAGAACAAGCGCCAGATCAGCCAGCTGGCGGTGGATACAATGTGGTCATCATCGATAAAAAATATCATAGCACAGTCCTTAGAGTCATGGTTGATACGGGTGCCATTGATCAAGTGAAGACCGGAAAATGGTATGAGTTTACTGGCGTTTTAAGCAGATACGATACGTTGCAAGTACTTCCAAGACATAAAACCGATGTCAAATTGCTGAAGCACCAGCCAAAGCCGCCAAAAATCAAAAAAGAATATGAGGCAACGGTAGATCGTGTTGTGGATGGAGATACCATTCATTTGAAGAAGCCTGTGCTCGGCACAACAAAGGTACGCTTCGTGAATATGGACACACCAGAAACCTACCACAAGCCAAAAAATGAATTAGATCAAAACCAGCTGCGTTTTGGACAAAAAGCGACGGATTATTTAAAAACCCTTCTTTCAAGTGGTGATCGAGTCACATTAAAGATTGGCCCGGAAGCAAAGGATGGATATGGACGTCTTTTAGCTCAAGTCAAAACCAAAAAAGGGCTGAATACGAACCTAGAGCTTGTGAAAAAAGGATATGCCCCTACTTATTTCATTTGGCCTGTTGGAGATGAAAAAGAGTATCTGATGTTCCAGCAAGCAGTGAAAGATGCCAAGGAAAAAGGGCTTGGTATTTGGAATGAAGAAGACCCTCTGCTAGAACAGCCGTTTGAATTTAGAGCACGCGAGCAGAAAAAAGGGCTCACACGTTATGTGGGTGATTCATCTGCAAAAACCTACGTATCACCTGACAGCTGGAATGAGATCGATGTGGATAAACGTATCTTTTTTGTTTCTAAAGAAGAAGCAGAGCAGGCTGGATATCAGGCGTCAGAATCAACCCGTGAAGTTCCATTAACCATTTTAAGCATGAATGATTTGCATGGGAAAATTGATCAGCAATATGAGCTGGATGTAAAAGGTGATGGCAGTAAAGGAACATATGGACGGATGGATTATGTGGCGGCTTATATAAAACAAAAGCAAGCTGCGCAAAAAAATACACTGACAGTTCATGCAGGAGATATGATAGGCGGAAGCTCGCCAATATCTTCTCTTTTACAAGATGAACCAACCGTTGAACTAATGGAGAACATCGGCTTTGACGTTGGGACAGTTGGCAACCATGAGTTTGATGAAGGTGTGGATGAACTATTGCGCATCTTAAAAGGTGGAGATCACCCGAAAGGCACAAAAGGATACGATGGGCAGAACTTCCCGCTTGTTTGTGCAAACTGTGAATACAAGGATACTGGCAAACCACTTTTACCAGCCTATGAAATCATGGATGTCGAAGGAATTCCTGTGGCTTTTATCGGGGTTGTGACAACATCAGCGGCAGGCATGGTCATGCCAGAAGGAATTAAAGACATTCAATTTACTGATGAAGTCAAAGCTGTCAATGAAGCAACGAAAGAATTAAAGCAAAAAGGAATTAAAGCGATCGCAGTTCTGGCTCATATGACCGCCTCTCAAAATGGCGATACCATTACTGGAGAAAGCGCAAGGCTCGCCAAAGAAGGTGATGACGAAATTGATGTCATTTTCGCTGGCCATAATCACGAAGTGGTTAATGGAGAAGTGAATGGAAAATTAATTGTCCAAGCCTTTGAATACGGAAAGGCAATTGGAGAAGTCAATGTCACACTTGACCGGAAAACAAAAGATATTGTCAAAAAGAGTGCAAACATCCAGTATGTAGACCAGGCTGGTATTGAAAAGGATCAGGAAGCAGCGGACATTTTAGCCCATTACGGAAAAGAAGTGGAGCCGATTATTAGTGAGGTTGTTGGAGAAGCTGGCGTCAAGATGGAAGGTGGCTATTCCAATGATGGTGATACACCACTTGGCAACCTCATTGCTGATGGTATGAGATATTCAATGAAAAGTGACTTTGCCATGATGAATGGCGGCGGTATCAGACAAAATCTCGAAAAAGGACCCATTACTTGGGGAGACCTCTTTAATATTCAGCCATTTGGAAATGTGTTAGTAAAGCTGGACATCAAGGGGAAAGATTTAGTTGATATCATTGAAGCTCAAATATCTCCTCAATTTGGACCAGATTATAGCATTTCAGGCTTTTCTTATTCGTACGATCCGTTAACATATAAAGTAGTCGACTTAAAACTGCCTGATGGTTCTTCCGTTGATTTCGATAAAACGTATACACTCACAGTGAACAACTTCATGGCGACTGCCACTGGAAGTAAGTATGCACCGATTGGGCGGCTAGGGAAAAATCCGGAAACAGGCCCAGAAGATTTAGAAGCAACGGTTGCTTTTGTAAAGAGCTTCGAGGGAGCTTCTATTGTGTATCAAAAAGAGGGCCGAATTCAACAAGCAAAACAAGAAGAAAAGGCAGCAGCAAGCTAAAGAATCATCAGCAAAGACAAAGGAGTTAACGCATGAAAAAATGGCTTGCAGTGATTGTTATGTCAGCGGGGATTGTGGTGCTTGGCTGGGGAATTTGGCAAATCGCTTCTACTCACTTACAAACAGCACATTCGTTAGAGGAAGCAAAGAAGGTCGTAGAAACTGATCAAGGGATGACAAAGGAAAAATTTTCACCTGAAATGGGGAAAGCCTCTGGCATTCTGACCATTCCGAAATTAAAAGCCGATTTGCCGATTGTTGAAGGGACAGATGCGGACGACCTTGCCAAAGGCGTCGGTCATTATAAAGGCAGTTATTATCCTGATCAAAATGGACAAATCGTTTTGTCGGGACACAGGGATACGGTCTTCCGCCGGACTGGTGAACTGGATATTGGGGATCAGCTGAAAATCACTGTACCGTATGGTGAGTTTGTTTATGAAATTACGCATACGAAAATTGTGGATCAGCATGATACATCCATTATTACCTTACAAAATAAAAAAGAAGAGCTTGTGTTAACCACATGCTATCCATTTCATTTTGTCGGCAACGCACCAGAGCGGTACATTATTTATGCGAAAAGAGCATCTGTCTAACGTCAAAAGAGCCTGTATGATCAGGCTCTTTTTTCTACATATTGTCAATTAATTCAGCCATATCAGGTGGGAGCGGTGCTTCTATCGTCAGCTTTTCACCTGTGAATGGATGGTTCATGTCTACTTGTTTGGCATGAAGGGCGCATCTGTGTATCAGGTCACGCTTCCCGCCATATAATGTATCGCCAGCTAAAGGATGCCCGAGACTGCTAAGATGGACCCGAATTTGATGCGTTCTGCCTGTTTCTAATCGCAGCTTAACGGCCGTCATCTGTAAACGTTTATTGAGATGGAAGACCTCATAATGAGTCTTGGCGCTTTGACCAGTAGGAGAAACCCTCCTTCTGACGGCATGGTGTTTATCACGTCCAATGGCTGCTTGGATCGTTCCTTTCTTTTTCTTAAACAGTCCTTGTGCGATGGCAAGATACGTTCTGTTAATTGCTTTTTTTGAAAGCATTTGATCGAGTACAGCATGTGCCAACCTGTGTTTGGCAAAAATGACGGTGCCACTTGTGTCTTGATCCAGCCTATGTATATGTCTGACCCGCTTTTCTTCTCCATTTGCTTGAAAATGGAAAGCGACTAGGTTCGCCAGCGTACCTGTTTGTCCTTTTTCATTTGGATGCGTCGGCCTTCCAGCAGGCTTTTGGACAATTAATAAATGCTCGTCTTCAAAGAGTACCTCTAATTCACCGTATTCTGGCGTTACATCACTTTCTTCCGTCTCAAATAAATCAATGAGAATCTGATCACCTGTACTCACTTTTGCAGCATGGTGTGCAGGTTTTTGATTGAGACGGACTTTTTGGTGCTCCATCCAAAAATGGATAATCGGTTTAGAGGCAGACACTTCCTCTTTTAAAAATTGACTTAAGGAAATGCCATTTTGCTGCTCACCTACTTTTAGGGAGAGCGTGTGTCCTTTTATGATCATGATATTCGTCCTCTCTTTGGGTATATATAGGAAACACTTACCTTAGCGAATGCCTTTTTTTCTGTGCTATTCTGAATGGAGTAATAACGACAGAGAGGTAGATGCCACGTGAGATTAATGAAAGCTGCGACAGACCTTCAAGAGCAGGCAATTGAAGAAGTATCAAAGGAAATCGAAGATCTTTTATCCCATTCTGTCAATGGAGAAGAGCAGGAAAAACAATCCCCGCTTACATTCATTGATGGTGTGTATAACGGGACAATGGATGATGCTTTTCGTATCTTATCAGGTCTTCAGCTATTACATACCATTATTTTAAAGCCGAAGCGACATATCACAAAACGAGATCGTGAGTTATTTGAACTCAACCGTGAACAAGTTAATGCGTGCGGCTTTTCTTTCCCGTTTGATTTAGATGATTTTGCAGGCCGTCACCTTCAAAATGCGTAAAAGTTGGTGTGAACTTCCTTGTTAACTTACAAGGTCGTCGCACATACTATTTTTAAGGGAACGGAGAAACCTTCAAGATCTGTAATACCAATTCCGCTCTTTTTCAACAATGTCTATTCTCCACGAATCGGAGCGCTTGGATCTCTTGCAGAAAGAATCGAACATGACAGGAGCCTGACAAAACGATGCAGGCTCCTTTTATACATAATCATTTTAGCAGACATTCATCTTTGAAAGTCAATTTTATTCACGATATGATAGCAGTATGGAAGATATTTCAGACTTTCGGAAAAAAGGAGTGGCCTCTTTGGTAAAGGCGATTATATTTGATTTTGATGGATTAATTTTAGATACAGAAACACATGAATATGAGGTTCTGCAGGAAATGTTTGCGGAGCATGAATCGGAGCTGCCTCTATCTGTATGGGGAAATGTGATTGGAACGCAGGCAGGTTTTAAGCCTTTTGAATATTTGGAAGAGCAGTTAGGGAAGACATTAGATCATGAGGCACTCACAGAAGACCGGCGTTCACGTTTTCAAAAGAGAATGAAGGACGAAGCAGCAAGACCTGGTGTAGAAGCTTATTTAGAAGCGGCAAAGGAGCTTGGAATTAAGATTGGACTTGCTTCCAGCTCAGATTATAAATGGGTGTCTGATCACCTGAAACAAATTCGACTTTTCGATTACTTTGAATGTATCCGCACGTCAGACGATGTGGAAGAAGTGAAGCCTCACCCAGAACTTTATTTGCAAACCGCACAATGCTTAGGCGTTGAGCCAAAGGATTGCGTGGCATTTGAAGACTCTGTGAATGGGTCAATCGCTGCCAAACGAGCGGGTATGAAATGTGTCATCGTGCCAAATAAAGTGACGAGCACACTGCAGTTTGAAGAATATGACGCGAGATTAGAATCCATGGCTGAAATCGAATTGCTCCAGCTATTCCATCAGCTTGAAAAAGAGGATCAGTAAGGGGGCAATACATCATGGCAGAAAAACTAGATTTAACGCGATTTGAAAAAAGAATGGTGATTCGAAATATTAGAGAAGAAGATATCGACCGAATCATTGCATTGCAAGAGGTATGCTTTCCAGGCATGGACCCTTGGAAAAAAGAGCACCTTGAAAGCCACCTTGAACATTTCCCAGAAGGCCAGTTCTGTGCGGAATTCGAGGGAGAAATTATTGGCTCATGTTCAAGTTTATTAATTAACTTTGATGAATACGATGATCGTCACACATGGCAGGACATCACAGATGATGGATATATCACAAACCATAATCCAGATGGGATGAATATGTACGGAATTGAAGTAATGGTCAGTCCTGAGTACCGCCGGATGAAAATCGGTCATCGTTTATATGAAGCAAGAAAAGACTTAGCGAGAAGATTAAATTTAAAAAGCATCATTATTGGCGGACGTATCCCGAATTATCATAAATATCAAGAGGAAATGACGCCTCGCCAATATGTAGAGCAAGTTATGCTGCACCAAATTTATGATCCTGTGCTATCTTTTCAGCTGTTAAATGAATTTAGCCTGATGCGGATCAATCCGAATTACTTGCCGGATGATAAAGCTTCCAGCACGTACGCAACGCTAATGGAATGGAACAATGTCGATTATCGCCCGCAATCGAAAAGATATTATAAATCGGCGTTCCCAGTACGTATTTGTGTCATTCAATATGCAATGAAGCAAATTCATTCCTTTGAAGAGTTTATGAATCAAGTGGAGTATTACGTGGATGTGGCATCAGATGCGTCAGCTGACTTTGCCGTTTTCCCGGAAATCTTTACAACGCAGCTTATGTCATATTTAGAAGAGAGATCACCAAGTCTAGCAGTGCAGCGGATCACAGAATATACTGAGGACTACATCAATTTGTTTACAGATCTCTCGGTCAAGTACAACATTAATATCATTGGTGGTTCTCATTTCGTTGAAGAGGAAGGGAAAATCTATAATATCGCCTATTTATTTAGACGTGATGGAACGATTGAAAAGCAATATAAGCTGCATATCACGCCGAATGAAAGAAAATGGTGGGGGATTTCAGCTGGTGACCAAGTCCGGGTATTTGATACGGACTGCGGTAAAATTGCGATCCAAATTTGCTACGATATTGAATTCCCTGAGCTTGCTCGAATTGCAGCTGACAAAGGAGCGAAAATTATTTTCACTCCATTCTGTACAGAAGACCGTCAAGGCTATTTACGAGTGCGTTACTGTGCGCAGGCGAGAGCGGTTGAAAATCAGATATATACGGTCATTTCTGGAACAGTCGGAAACCTTCCGCAAACAGAAAACATGGATGTCCAATATGCACAATCAGCCATCTTTGCACCATCTGATTTTGAATTCGCAAGAGATGGCATTGTAGGGGAATGCAACCCGAATATTGAAATGGTGGTTGTCGGTGATGTCGACTTAGAAATATTAAGAAGGCAGCGTCAAGATGGGACGGTTCGTCAGCTGAAAGACCGAAGAAGAGACGTGTACCATATTGAATATAAGAAATAATCAAAACAAGCGCCCCGCAGTTATGCGAGGCGCTTTTCTGTATGTTTACATTTTCTTTAATGCCACTGTAGCAAAATGGGCAATGCTTTTGGCAGCTAAAAATGGAACGTCTGATTTAACAAGAGATTGATAAATCGTTTTTTCTACTTGTTTCCATGTAAGATCAGACTCTTCTAAAAGATTTTTTAAATCAGGTCCTACATGCTGGTTGAAAAACTGTTCAAATTGTTCACGTTTTTCTTGTCCGGCAATCACTTCTAATTTTTGTAGCCACTTTTCTTGTTTTTGGAAAGATTGTTCGATGTTTTGTTTAATGGTGTCTGTTGTTGAAGGAAGCTGAAAATCACTTTCTGCTGTCACCTGCTTCGTTTGAATAGATGCAGCATCAGCTGTCTGTGTAATAGGTGAAGCGAATAAAAGGACAGTGGTGGAGAGCATCAAAGATTTTGCGATTGTTTTCATTAAGAAAACCTCCTAGTTCATTTAGTATTGTGCACGAGATTTATTATACATTTTTGTTAAAATAAGGTAATGAGACTTACCGCTTATTTTTTCATGCGACAAAGGGATGCCAAATGAAAAGACGAATATACTGAATGGAAATGATGTTTTACAAAGGGAGAGGGATATGGGGCGACAATCTAAACATCTGTATATCAATTTGCCGGTTAAGCATGTAAATGAGTCAAAGGCTTTCTTTGAACAGCTGGGGTTTGACTTTCAACAAGAACTGACGAATGAACATGCTGCTTGTTTTGTGATGAATGAGACGATCACAGTCATGCTGTTATCACTTAAGCATTTCCAATCCATTTCAGAGAAGGAATTGGTAGATGCCAGAAATGGCGCAGAGGTCATTATCTCTTTACAGGTCGAGACGAGGGAAGAGGTTGATGAGCTTGTGGAGCGTGCGATTGCAGCTGGTGGTTCACCGTTTAAAGAAAAACAAGACCATGATTTCATGTATGGCTGGAGCTTTCAGGATCGTGATGGTCATTTATGGGAAGTGTTTTATATGGATGAGGAGAGAAGCGACCTTTCATAAGGAAGCTTCTTTTTTATTGATGATCAGTGGTATGATAAGAGGGTAAAAAAGAAGGAATTCATCTAGAGAAAAGTAGGTGCTACATGGAGTTTTTACTTGTCTTAATGCCAGTGTTCGGCATATTCCTTATAGGGTATATTGGGCAGAAGACAATTGGTTTTGATATACATACGCTCTCATCAATGTCTTTATATTTAATGTCACCATTTCTTGCGTTTGAAACCTTTTATCAAAATAAAGTATCGATGGACTATGTGTACTTATCAATATTTGTCGTAGGGCTTTGTCTTTCACTTGTTTTATGTGTCTTCATTTTATCTCGAATTTACGGGTATTCGAATGAAACGTATTGTGCCATGATTTTGTCATCAGCATTTATGAATAATGGAAATTATGGCACGCCTGTTGTCCTTCTTGTTTTTGGAGCAGCTGGTTTAGATATTGCGATTGTGCTAATGGTCCTTCAGCAGCTCGTCATGAGTACGATCGGCATGTATTATGCAGCAAAAGGTGGAGAGGACGCGGGAGACTTGAAGGTCGTTCTAAAAAAAGTGCTGCGTATGCCTGTTGCTTACGGGGCTCTTCTTGGTCTATTATTTCAGCTCATTGACCTTTCATTACCTAAAGAGCTTATGACAGGTGTTCAGCTGGTCGGGGATGCAGCGATACCGACGATTATGCTGATTTTAGGTATGCAGCTCGCAGTGATTTCTTTTAAACAAGTGGATTATCGTAATATTTCCTATGCGGTGCTGCTGAAGCTGTTTATCTCACCACTCATCGCATTCGGCTTTACGCTTATTTTACCGGTAGATGATTTGGTGAAACAAATTATGATTTTAGTTGCAGCGATGCCGACTGCGGCGAATACCACGCTGATGGCTGTGCAATTTCGAACGAAACCTGAGTTTGTCTCAAGCACGACGTTTCTCAGTACGATTTTCAGTATTGTGACTTTACCTGTTTTATTATGGATTTTATCCATGCACCCTCTGGGATAGGGGACGGCAAACAAAGGGGGACTTATGAATGAATGTAGATGTTCATTTTCAAGTAAGTGATGTGTTAAAAACGAAGCATTTTACGCATGCGAAAGTGTTAGCTGGGGAAAAGGGATTGTTTCGGCAGGTAAAATGGGTACATGTACTTGAAGTGCCTGCTGTAGAGGATTTGTTAAACGGAGGCGAGCTGATCTTAACGACGGCCGCAGGCTTCCATGATCAATTGGAAGTCTTTCAGGCGTTTTTAAGACAGTTGATTGACTCAGGTGCGGCTGGATTATGTATTGAGTTTGTACCGCTCCGGTTTGATGTACCGGAAGAACTGATTATTTATGCAGAAGAACGTGATTTTCCGCTAATTCTGTTTACAAAAGAAGTGAAGTTCGTCAATATTACACAGCATCTCCATACGATGATGATTGAACGTCAGTATCAGATGATGGCAGATTTAGAAGCCTTGTCGTCAAAGTTGAATGAGCTTTTACTAACTCCTCATCCGCAGATGGATATTTTGGATCAAGTGTATCAGCATGTGAGAGGGATACTACTGCTGATCCCTGTTCAAGGTGAGCCGATTATTTTATGTGATTCTTCCAAACAAACAGAAGAGCTGGTGATGAATTATTTGCAATATGCTTCATTACCAAAAGGATATGAAGTGACGCAAAAACAAGTCCTTGCACTCAAACAAACCTTTGCAGACCTCGTCCTCATTCATCAATCGAACACACTCTCGGAATTTGAACTGCTTGTGATGGATAAAGGAGCGAATGCCCTTGCCCAGCAAACTTTAAGAGAGCTGTATACAGAAGAGCTGAAGAAGACAAAAGAGAATGAATGGCTGCAAAAATGGTTTCATGAAGATCATACAGAAAGAGAGATCATAGAACACCTTGAGGAGACAGAAGGGCTGAAAAAACCGACCGGCTGTGTGGTGATGCTCTTTCAAAAAAACCACCAAATAGAAGAAATCGCAGGGAATCTTTATTTTCTTGTCTCTTGCCGTTCTATTTTTCAGCGTGCTGGTTTCTATTTGATTGTGTACGAGCATCAAGGACAAACCTTATTTATTTTATTGAATACAAGAAAAGTTGAGGACTGGAAAGAGCGTGCAGAAAAAGCGGCAAACGACATCACGCAATTATATGACCGTGAGAAGCCCGGCGAGGCAGTCATCAATTATGGAATCGGTTCATATTGTGAGCAATTTCAGCACATGAGAAAAAGTTTTCAAGCAGCGAAAGAAGTGCTGCATTTAAAGAAAGTGATGCCGCAACGGATAAAAAGCCCATTTTATCAAGATTTACATATGCTTCGATTGATGCCTGTCATGAAAGAAAGCGGGTTATTAGAATGCATGGTGAAAGAGTATTTGGAGCCGGTGATTTTATATGATAAACAAAATAGCGGCAGGCTCTATCAGACGCTGAATATCTTTTTACAGACAAACGGTTCTAAAAAAGAAACCGCAAGCCAGCTCTATATTGTGAGGCAGACGCTTTATCACAGATTGGATAAGCTTCATGCTTTACTTGGTGAGGATATGATGCAAGCGCCAAAACGTCAAGCGCTTGAATTTGCGATCATTGCTTATGAATTTTTACAGGGAAATCGCCATTAACGGTATATGTTAGATTTGCCAAGGGATCAAGTAGAGTGTCTCATCGTTCTTTTCAATCAGTTGACGATCTGTCTAATGTAATGTGTCTGGCCCCTTTTTTATAATGAGAGTAACGACACGGGCGGTCTTGTTTTCATATGCCTCACTTTTTATCCATATAATGAATGGAGAGGTCATATGCAGGACCGGTTTAAGTTTCTTTGATGATGAAAACGGATACATGGGGGCGTGGGAAGATGAAAACACATAACGCACAAGATCTTCAAGCGAAAGATGATCAGTACATTTGGCATCATATGAAAGGGACAAACAAAGAAAATGAAAGTATGGTGATTCATGAGGCAGAAGGCGCATGGGTGACAGATATTCATGGAAATCGCTATTTAGACGGAATGTCAGGACTATGGTGTGTAAATGCCGGATATGGACGTAAAGAGCTTGCAGAAGCGGCGTATAAGCAATTAAATACGATGCCTTACTACCCACTGACACAAAGCCATGTGCCAGCGATTCAGCTGGCTGAGAAGCTCAATGAATGGCTAGACGGGGACTATGTGATCTTCTTTTCTAACAGTGGTTCTGAAGCGAATGAAGCGGCATTTAAGATTGCCAAACAATATCATGCGCAAAAGGGAGAGAGTACACGAACAAAATTCATTTCCCGATATCGATCGTATCACGGCAATACAGCAGCAGCTCTTGCCGCAACGGGTCAAGCGCAGCGTAAGTACAAATATGAACCGTTAGGACAGGGGTTTATCCATGTCGCACCGCCTGATATGTACCGGCACCCTGAAGATCAAGAGAGCTTGGCAAGTGCTGATGCAATCGATCAAGCAATGACGTGGGAATTAAGTGAGACCATTGCTGGCGTCATCATGGAGCCGATGATTACAGGAGGCGGTATCTTAATGCCGCCAAAAGGGTATTTGAAGAAGGTCAAAGATATCTGTGAAGCCCATGGAGCGCTTCTCATTGTAGATGAAGTCATATGCGGCTTTGGCCGGACAGGAAAGCGGTTTGGATTTATGCATGAGGAAGTGAAACCAGATATCATCACCATGGCAAAAGGGATCACAAGTGGATATTTACCGCTATCTGCAACGTGCGTGAAACGAGACATTTATGAAGCGTATGCAGGAGAAGATACGTATGACAGGCTACGGCATGTGAATACATTTGGCGGTCACCCTGCTTCCTGTGCGGTGGCACTTGCTAATCTAGAGATCATGGAAAACGAGCAATTAGTGGAGCGGTCAGGCACGCTTGGCCAAGACATGCTCGAACGTTTGCAAGAGTTAAAAGAGCATCCATTTGTCGGTGATGTGAGAGGAAAAGGCCTGCTGTTTGGAATTGAGCTTGTGCAGGATCAGGCGTCAAAAAAGCCAGCTGATCCAAGTGTAGTCGGTCAATTGATTGCAGAATGTAAAAAGCGAGGATTGATCATCGGGAAAAATGGCGATACAGTGGCTGGCTATAATAACGTGGCACAGCTCGCCCCACCGCTAAATATCACTGATGAAGACGCCTCATTCATTATTCATACTTTAAAAGAAAGCATGGCACAATTATAGCAGAGATTTCTCTGCTTCAGATTGTTGACAAAGGGCTAAAATATTATTTATTTTAGCCCTTTGTCTTCTTTTCAGCGTGATAGAAAACCTTTGCAGCCCTAGGAAGGACGAGTACTGGCGCGGAGCGAATTTGGCATTCGTGAGCACCAGCACGCAGGACTGACAAAGAATGCGAGGGTTTGCCTACACGCTGTAGCAGAGAGGTTTCTCTGCTTTTTTCTATGTCCAGAAAGGATCAGGTTTTAATTGATCTGCTAGGCTGAATGGTCAATGGGCACACTAGGTGTATTGAAAAAAACATGCGATTCTATTACTGTAAGGAGAAGATAGAACCAATACACATTAGAAGGAGACGGCATATGAGTTTTCATGATCAACCCATTCTACCTGCTGTTCGCAATATGAAGCAATTTGAGGAATTTTTAAAAAGTCCATTTACATATGGGGTCTTACTAGATGTTCACTTAGGGCGGCTTAAGGGCATCATGAATGAGGCGAATGCACATCATAAAAAAATGTTTGTCCATGTCGATCTCATTCACGGAATCAAACATGATGAGTACGGAACGGAATTTATTTGTCAGGAAATGAAACCAGCTGGTATTATTTCTACTAGGTCTTCTGTCATAGTAAAAGCCAAGCAGAAAAAGGTATATGCCATCCAGCGAATGTTTTTACTTGATACAAGTGCGATGGAAAAAAGCATGGAGTTTGTCGGAAAACATCGTCCAGATTTTATTGAAGTATTGCCGGGTGTCGTGCCAGATTTAATTACAGAAGTGCGCGAAAGAGCTGGAATACCAATATTTGCAGGAGGATTTATCCGAACAAAAGAAGATGTAGAACGGGCGCTTGCAGCAGGGGCGACAGCAGTCACCACATCGAATACAGAGCTTTGGAAAGCATTCCAAAAGTGAAAAAGATAAAATGTGAAAATTGATTGACAACGTTTTCATCCTCTGATACTATAGCACTAAGTTAATATCATGTGATGGAGAAACGGAGATCCACAACGACACTTTACTAGGTGACAAATGACCCTGATGTAAAGTATGTTTGTTGTGGATCTTTTTTTCTGTATCTTTTCTACACATTTATAGGGGATGGCAACTGAACCAGAGGAGGAATTTTTCATGACACCATTTTGGGGTGAAGTCGTTGGTACAATGCTTCTGATTATTTTTGGAGGCGGTGTGTGTGCGGCAGTCAGTTTAAAGAAATCGCTCGCTTATCAGTCCGGTTGGATTGTAATCGCTTTCGGATGGGGATTTGCAGTAGCGATTGCAGCTTATGCCACTGGAGGAATTAGCGGTGCACATTTAAACCCGGCGCTGACAATAGGTCTTGCATTAGAAGGAAGTTTTCCTTGGGCTGATGTTCCAATGTATATTGTCGGTCAAATGCTTGGCGCATTACTCGGAGCTATTATTGTCTTCTTACATTACTTACCACACTGGAAAGCGACAGACGATCCAGGTGCAAAACTAGGCGTATTCTCAACTGGTCCTGCGATTCCGCATACTTTTGCAAACGTGCTCAGTGAAGTCATTGGTACATTTGTATTGGTGGTAGGAATTTTAGCGATTGGTGCAAATAAATTTGCAGACGGAGTCAATCCGCTGATTGTTGGTTTCTTAATTGTCGCGATTGGTCTTTCATTAGGTGGTACAACTGGTTACGCAATTAACCCTGCACGTGATTTAGGTCCAAGAATCGCACATGCCATTCTGCCGATTCCAGGTAAAGGTCCATCAAATTGGAAATATGCTTGGGTTCCTGTTGTTGGTCCAATTTTGGGCGGTGCATTTGGCGGTGTTTTCTATAATGCAGCCTTTAAAGCGAACGTCACACCAGCCTTTTGGATTGTAAGCGTTATTTTAGTTGTGGTATTGTTAGGACTCTATGTTTCTACGAAAAACCAGACAAATGCTGTCAATGAAAGTATGTAAGGGGAGGAAAACACCATGGCAAAAGAAAAATATATTCTCGCATTAGATCAAGGGACAACAAGCTCAAGAGCGATCTTATTTGATCAAGAAGGTAAAATTGCCCATACAGCTCAGAAGGAATTCAATCAATATTTTCCGAACCCAGGCTGGGTAGAACACAATGCAAATGAAATTTGGAGCTCTGTTCTATCAGTTATTTCAACTGCTTTAATCGAATCAGGAATTGAAGCAGATCAAATCGCCGGTATCGGAATTACGAACCAGCGTGAGACAGCTGTTGTTTGGGATAAACATACAGGCGCACCTGTTTACAATGCAATTGTTTGGCAGTCACGACAAACATCTGGTATTTGTGATGAGCTAAAAGCGCAAGGGCACGATGAAACGTTTAGAAATAAAACGGGTCTACTCATTGATGCTTATTTCTCAGGTACTAAAGTGAAATGGATTTTAGATAATGTCGAAGGTGCTCGTGAGAAAGCAGAAAATGGTGACTTACTGTTTGGCACAATCGATACATGGCTCATTTGGAAAATGACTGGCGGGCAATCACACGTGACAGATTATTCAAATGCATCAAGAACGTTAATGTTCAATATTTACGATCTGAAATGGGATGAAGAACTACTTGATATCTTAGGTGTTCCAGCTTCCATGCTGCCAGACGTCAAACCATCATCACACATTTATGGTGAAACAACAGACTATCACTTCTTTGGTAAAAATATTCCGATTGCAGGAGCGGCGGGAGATCAGCAGTCTGCGTTATTCGGTCAGGCTTGCTTTGAAGAAGGAATGGCGAAGAACACATATGGTACAGGATGTTTCATGTTGATGAATACAGGGGAAAAAGCAATTAAGTCGGATCATGGATTGTTAACGACGATTGCATGGGGCATCGACGGCAAAGTTGAATATGCTTTAGAAGGAAGTATTTTCGTTGCTGGCTCAGCGATCCAGTGGCTGCGTGATGGACTTAGAATGTTTAAAGACTCAAAAGACAGTGAAGCTTATGCTGAGCGTGTTGAGTCAACAGACGGCGTATATGTCGTACCAGCATTCGTTGGTTTAGGCACACCATATTGGGATAGTGATGTCCGAGGTGCAGTATTCGGTTTAACACGCGGTACTTCTAAAGAGCACTTTGTTCGTGCAACGTTAGAATCACTTGCTTATCAAACGAAAGATGTTTTAGATGCGATGGAAAAAGATTCAAACATCTCACTTAAAACATTGCGTGTCGATGGCGGGGCTGTAAAGAATGATTTCTTAATGGGCTTCCAAAGTGATTTGCTCGATGTACCAGTAGAACGTCCAGAAATTAATGAAACGACGGCACTCGGTGCGGCCTATCTTGCGGGAATAGCAGTTGGCTTCTGGAACGACCGTTCAGACATTGCAAAACAATGGAACCTTGACAAGCGCTTTGAACCTAAAATGGAAGAAGACAGCCGTGACTCGTTATACAGCGGGTGGAAAAAGGCTGTAAAAGCAGCTCAAGCTTTCAAATAAACAAAAAGTATGGTATACTTCAAGTAAGTTAATAGAACGGTTGGAGAACTGGAGAGACCGCAAGCACCGAAGTGTAGAAATACGCTTTGGGTGTTTGCGGTCTCTTTTTCTTTACCGTACAACATGGGAGGAACAAGAGATGACTTTTTCTAGCTTAGAAAGAGAACAAATGCTTCAGGACATGACAAAAAAACCATATGATGTGTTTATCATTGGTGGGGGTATTACAGGCGCAGGTACGGCACTTGATGCGGCTTCACGCGGAATGCGTGTCGGTCTTGCGGAAATGCAGGATTTCGCAGCGGGTACGTCTAGCCGCTCAACGAAACTAGTGCACGGTGGACTTCGTTATTTAAAACAATTTGAAGTGAAAATGGTCGCAGAGGTCGGTAAAGAGCGTGCCATCGTATACGAAAACGGTCCTCATGTGACAACGCCAGAATGGATGCTTCTTCCGATGCATAAAGGCGGGACATTCGGTAAGTTTTCAACTTCAATCGGACTTAGAGTATATGACTTTTTAGCTGGCGTTAAGCATAGTGAACGCAGAAGTATGCTAAGTGCAAAAGAGACACTTGCAAAAGAACCACTTGTGAAAAAGGATGGCTTAAAAGGCGGGGGCTACTATGTTGAATACCGTACAGATGATGCACGCCTGACAATTGAAGTCATGAAAGAGGCTGTGAAATTCGGGGCAGAAGCGGTCAACTATGCGAAAGTAAAAGAATTTATTTATGATAAAGGCAAAGTTGTCGGTGTTGTCATTGAAGATGTCACAACACAGAAAACATACGATGTATATGCGAAAAAAATCGTCAATGCGACAGGTCCATGGGTCGATCAGCTAAGAGACAAGGACCACTCAAAAGAAGGGAAACATTTACAACATACAAAAGGAATTCACTTAGTATTTGATCAATCTGTTTTCCCATTAAAACAAGCAATCTATTTTGACACACCTGATAAACGAATGGTCTTTGCGATTCCAAGAGAAGGAAAAACGTACGTGGGAACAACAGATACCGTTTACAAAAAACAGCTGGAACATCCGCGTATGACAAAAGCAGATCGTGATTACGTGATCAAAGCCATTCAATATATGTTCCCAGATCTTAACATTACAGAGAAAGACGTTGAATCTAACTGGGCTGGTCTTCGTCCACTCATTCATGAAGAAGGGAAAGATCCTTCAGAAATTTCTCGTAAAGATGAGGTATGGACATCATCTTCAGGCTTAATCACGATTGCCGGCGGTAAATTAACAGGTTACCGTAAAATGGCTGAACACATTGTGAATCTTGTACGTGATGGACTGAAAGAGGAAACTGGAAAAGATTTCGGACCATGTAAAACGAAACATATGCCAATTTCAGGTGGGCATGTAGGCGGTTCGAAAAATATGGCATCCTTTGTTCAAGCGAAAACGGCAGAAGGAGCATCCGTTGGTTTGACAGAACCGATTGCACAAAAATTAGCTGAGAAATATGGCTCAAACGTCAGCAATGTCTTCAAGCGTGTAGAGCAGCTTCAAGGGGAAGCAGACAAACGAAACATTCCCGCATATGTGTTGGCTGAACTTGTCTATGCGATCGAAGAAGAATTGGCTGTAACACCTGTCGATTTCTTCTTGAGAAGAACAGGCAGCCTATTATTTAATATCAATTGGGCAAAAACATATGCACAGCCTGTTGTTGACTATATGGCAGATCGTTTTGGCTGGGATGAAGCGACAAAACAGAAACATCAAACTGAATTAGACCGATTATTCCATGAAGCAGTCGTACCGCTTGATGCTGAATAAGTAAAAAGCCGATCGTGTATCGGCTTTTTTTATTTTGTTCATCGTTTTTTCATATGTTCATGATATAACATGACATGAAGGATAATTCCATATAAAATAACAGTAGATGTTATTTTATTGATGATAAGAGCTGGGAGGACGACCATGAGTTGGAATACGAATTATGAGCGTTGGATCAATGAGAAGCACCTGGATACTGAACTAAGGGAATGGCTGGAGGCACATCAAGATGATCATCAAGCGCTTGAAGACTGCTTCTACAAAAACCTTGAGTTTGGTACTGGAGGAATGCGCGGAGAAATTGGTGCTGGAACGAACCGAATGAATGTTTATACTGTTCGAAAAGCATCTGCTGGTCTTGCTGCGTATATTGCAGCACATGGAGAGGATGCAAAAAAAAGAGGCGTCGCCATTGCCTATGATTCACGCCATAAATCTCCTGAATTTGCGATGGAAGCGGCCAAAACACTGGCTTCACATGGCATTCAAACATACGTATTTGACGAACTGCGTCCGACACCAGAACTCTCTTTTGCAGTTCGAGAACTGAATGCCTTTGCAGGGATTGTTGTGACAGCAAGTCACAATCCGCCAGAATATAATGGCTATAAAGTTTATGGAGAAGATGGAGGCCAAATGCCCCCATTTGAAGCAGATCAAGTCATTAAAGAAGTAGATGCCATCGAAAATGAATTAGCCATTTCAGTGGAATCAGAAGAAGTATTGAAGCAAAATGGTTTGATCCGCATGATTGGTGAAGAAATCGATCAAGCGTATATGGAAAAATTAAAAACGATTCGTGTGCACCCTGAGCTTGCAAAAGAAGTCGATGTCAAAGTGGTGTTTACCCCGCTTCACGGGACGGCGAATAAACCTGTCCGAAACGGACTTCAGGCCTTTGGTTATAAGCATGTGACGGTTGTACCTGAACAGGAAAAACCAGATCCGCAATTCTCGACGGTCACTTCTCCAAATCCAGAGGAGCATGCCGCTTTTGAATACGCCATCAAGCTTGGCGAAAAGCAAAATGCTGATATTTTGATTGCGACAGATCCAGATGCAGATCGATTAGGTATCGCTGTGAAAAATCATGATGGTGAATTTACCGTTTTGACCGGCAACCAAACAGGCGCCTTACTACTTCATTATTTATTATCTGAAAAACAAAAACTAGGTCAGCTGCCGCCTCGCCCTGTTGTGATGAAAACGATTGTGACAAGTGAGCTTGGGCGTGCTGTTGCCTCAGCATTTGGAGCTGACACGATTGATACGCTCACTGGCTTTAAATTTATCGGAGAAAAAATCAAGCAGTTCGAGGAAAGCGGAGAATACACGTTTCAATTTGGCTATGAAGAAAGCTACGGCTATTTGATCGGTGATTTTGCACGAGATAAAGATGCAGTTCAAGCGGCGTTATTAGCAGTTGAAGTCGCAGCCTTTTATAAGAAACAAGGGAAGTCATTATATGATGCGCTTGTTGATATTTTTAAGGAATTTGGATTTTACAGAGAAGGGTTAAAGTCATTAACCTTAAAGGGGAAAGTAGGAGCAGAGCAGATTTCTGCTATTCTTCATACCTTTAGATCAAACCCGCCAGCTTCTATCGCCGGTCAGCGCATTACGGTCATTGAGGATTATCAATCAAGTCAAAGGCACCTTGTGGCTGAAAAGAAAGAAGAAACGATTCATCTGCCGGCATCAAACGTCCTGAAATATTTCCTTGAAGATGGCTCATGGTTTTGTTTACGACCTTCTGGTACGGAGCCTAAAGTCAAATTTTATATTGCAGTCAAAGGCACATCGTTAACAGACAGCGAAGAAAAGCTGAAACACTTATCAGAAGAAGTCATGAAAGTCGTCTATGACATTGTGGAAGAAACAGCTAAATAAAATATCACAAAGCCATCATGTCATGCATGATGGCTTTTTCTCAGTCAAAAGGATGAGAAAAAGCCATCCTTTTTGAGAAAGAGCCGCACAGATGCTCATGGTATAATCAACATATTGATAAGAGAGGTAGTAAAAGCCGGGGGTACACACGATGGGAGATTACCAAGAAAAAGTCAAAACATTAAAAACGTTAAAAGAAATTGCTGAAAAGCTAAATGAAGGGATGGAAATGAAGGAAACGCTTCATGAAGTGCTTCATATGCTTATGGAAGTGACAGGCTTTCAAACAGCATGGATTTATTTTATAGAAGAAGACGGATCGTATGAACTAATGGCAGAAGTATGCTTACCTGAAGCGTTGGCAAAGGATCGAAAGCAATTGATGTGTCAAAACGATTGCTATTGCATCAACCGCTACACGAAAGGCTCACTGCAATCAGCTACCAATATCATCAATTGTAAACGGATTGAAACGGCGATTGAGCAAAAGCTTGGAGATACAGAAGGAATTACCCATCATGCAACCGTTCCGCTCCAAGCATGTAAGCGTACGTTTGGCTTATTAAATGTGGCGGCAAAAGGGAAGGTCACATTTACACAGGAGGAGCTGAATCTGCTTGAAAGTATTGCACTGCAAATTGGTACGGCTATTCAGCGCATGAAACTTGTGCAAAATGAGCAGCAGCATGCACTTTTAGAAGAACGAAACCGGCTTGCGCAGGATTTACACGATTCTGTGAATCAAATGCTGTTTTCCGTGAGTTTGACTGCAAAGGCAGCGCGTCAAATGACAAGTGATCAAAAATTAGGTGAGATGATTGATTTTATTCAGCATTTATCACAAGATGCCCTCATTGAAATGCGATCACTCATCTGGCAGTTAAGACCAAAAGGGCTTGAAAAAGGATTTACAACAGCGATTGAAGAGTATGCACAGCTTTTAGGTCTAAATTGTTCATTGTCTTTATCAGGCTGTATGGAAATAGATCATTCAAAGCACGAGACTTTATTTCGCGTATGCCAAGAAGCTCTAAATAATTGCCAAAAGCATGCGGGCGTTGAGAAAGTAGAGGTCATACTGGAGCAATCAGGAGATACGTTTGGTATGAAAATCATCGATCAGGGAAAGGGATTTCAGTATGATGAACAAATGAGTCTTCCTTCATTTGGGCTGAAAGGGATGGCTGACCGTATCCGAAGAGCAGGAGGTACATTTTGCATCAATTCTGAGCTAGGTAAGGGAACGACGATTGATGTGAAAGTACCATTTTCTCAAGAAAGGAAGGGATTGTCATGAGGGTAGTCATTGCAGATGATCATCACATTGTCAGAAAAGGGCTGGTCTTTTTCTTGCAAACCCAGCCAGATGTGGACATCGTTGGTGAAGCATCCAATGGAGAAGAGGCACTACAGGTAGTGAGGCAGACAAAGCCTGACATTGTCTTGATGGATCTCTCTATGCCTGTAATGAATGGGATTGAGGCGACAAAGCAAATGACGCTGGATATGCCGGATGTCCGCATTGTCATTCTGACAAGCTATGCAGATAAGGACTATGTGATTCCTGCTATCCAGGCGGGAGCAAGGGCTTATCAGCTCAAAGATGTAGCACCTGAAAAGCTTCTCAAGACAATGATTGAGGTGCAAAATGGTACGTACCAGCTAGATGGTCATATTACAGCGTTTCTTGTACAGCATCTAACTGAACCTAAAGAGCAGAAATGGGCATTGATGAACGAACTGACCAATAGAGAACGTGATGTCTTATTTGAAATCGCAAAAGGGAAAAGTAACAAAGAAATCGCCTCATCGCTTTTTATTTCTGAAAAGACTGTGAAAACTCACGTGTCTCATGTGTTATCAAAGTTAGAGCTGGCAGATCGAACTCAGGCCGCTCTCTATGCGGTAGATTATCAAAAAAATCAGCCGAAAGAGCTGTTGTAAACAGTCATGGTGGACATTTCAAAAGACTTCATGAGTATTTCTCATGAAGTCTTTTCTTCTTTATGAAAGGCGGTTAGTAAAAGGGTGAAAACAAAGAGCTAAAATAAAGTTCATTCTAGCCCTATGTCAACAATCTGAAAGAAAATCAACCTTTTCCTTTATGTGTACATTGGTTCAGCATATGCTTCAGCAACGGCAGCTTCTGAAGCATGGTCGATATACTGCAGGAGTCCATATAAACATTTTTCAACATCTGCATCGTTCCGGTTAAATTGATACGCATGTAAGAAATGCTCAATACGTTTCGAGAGCAAGTCATCTTGCGTACGTACCATAAGAATAAGTAAATTATCCCATTGCGAGCGATGCGTATAATAAAGTGCTTTATCATAATCTGCCACATTCATTAAACCTTCTCCTTTCCCTTGAGAAGTCTTACTTAGTTTGCTCGGATCAGATCGACTTTTTCAGGGGAAAAGTTGGTGTCTGCATAAACAGGGTACCGGGAATTATAGGCTGAATAAATGCTTGATGTATGAAAAAGAACCAACCAGCAAAACCTAAACAAAATAGATATGAAAGTGAGAATATTGATATCATGCACCCGAAATTATGGATGCTTTTTGCAGCAGGAATTGTTTTATTCGGCAGTCTCATGGTTCATCCATCTTCACAAGCAGCCGAGCAGCCGGCAGAGAATTGGGAAAGACTTGCGTATACTGCCTTGCAAGATGAATATGAAGGCGCCGCTTTAAACGATTATCATTACATTGGACGTACACAAGTGAATGAAGATCAAACAAAAGATGTGTTTCGCGTGACCGTGAAGGAAGGCTCCACACGATTTGCAGCACATGCAGAAATTTATTTTCATCCAGTGACGGGTCATTTGATTAGTATTAACGTATTTCGGCTATAAAAAAGCACCTCTTTTAAAAAGAGGTGCTCCAGCTGAAAAGAAGATTTATTTCATGCTTCCTTGAAGATATGAGCGAATATCCACACCGAGTGAATCCGCTAAACGCTGTCCATAATCTTCATCTGCACGATAGAAGTTGCAGATCGCAAGTAATTTCGTTTTTTCATTTACATCTTTCAAGTCAGCTGTCAGGTTTTTGATCAATGCTTGTTTCTCTTCTTCAGAGTAGCTTCGATATTTTTCTCCAGCTTGTTTGAAATCGTTTGGTTTTTCGATTTTTTGTCTCACCATACGGTCACCGTGAAGAACCGGTTCACTTTCTTTGTAGTGAGGGTTTTCTTTTGGCTGATCGTCATAACGGTTTGGTTCATAGTTAATATGACCGCTTGGACGAGTTGTTGTCATAAAGCCATCCTGTTGGTTATTGTGTACAGGCGCATAAGGACAGTTCACTGGGATGCGCATGTAGTTTGCACCTAGGCGGTGACGCTGCGTGTCAGGATAAGAGAACAGACGACCTTGAAGCAGTTTGTCTTCAGATGCTTCAATTCCTGGTACTAGGGCACTTGGCGTGAAAGCAGCTTGCTCTGTTTCAGCAAAGAAATTTTCTGGATTGCGGTTCAGTGTCATGCGGCCCACTTTTTGCAGTGGATAATCTTCCTCGCTCCACGTCTTCGTCGGATCACATGGATCATAATCTAGTTCATCATAATCACTGAGCGGCATAAGCTGAACGTAAAGATCCCATGCTGGATAATTTCCTTTTTCAATACGATCATACAAGTCTCTTGTCGCATGCTGGAAGTCGTTTGCTTGAATTTCTGCAGCTTCTTCCATCGATAAATTGCGAATGCCTTCTGATGGTCTCCAGTGATATTTCACATATTTTGTTTCTCCGTATTTGTTTACCCATCTAAACGTATGAACACCAGAACCGCGCATTTCAGCGTAGTTCGCAGGAATACCTTCGTCAGAGAAGAGCCATGTGAGCATGTGAGTGGATTCAGGTGTTAACGTCATAAAATCCCAATAACGGTCAGGATCTTGAATGTTTGTTACAGGATCTGGCTTGAGAGAGTGAACCATATCAGGGAATTTGAGTGCATCACGAATAAAGAAGATCGGCAAGTTGTTCCCAACTAGATCATAGTTGCCTTCTTCTGTATAAAATTTGACAGCGAAGCCGCGAGGGTCACGTAATGTTTCAGGCGAACCTTTAGGATGAATAACCGTTGAGAAACGGACAAAAACGTCTGTTTGTTTTCCTTTTTCACTTAAGAAGGCTGCTCTTGTATGTTTCTCCATGCTATTTTCTACTTCAAATACACCATAAGCGCCGGCGCCTCTTGCATGAACGACACGCTCTGGAATACGTTCACGGTCAAAGTGTGCAAGTTTTTCAATCAAATGGTAATCATCAAGAAATGAAGGCCCCCTGTGACCAGCAGTTCTTGAGTTTTGATTATCGCCAACTGGCACGCCTTGATTCGTTGTCAAATTTTTATGATTAGAATTTGTCATTCTTTTTCTCCTCCTGTAAACAAAAAATGGTTTCTAGCAATCTATATACCCTAATTATATTGAATCAAACATGATAGTCAATATTTATTTATAATAATTTTAAATAAATTATTATTACAAGGAGGTAAAGAAAAAGACGAAAGAAATAAATTCTTTCGCCTTAGAGCAGAAGCTCTCTTAGAGCATCTTTGTTTTGTGTTAAATCACTTAATGTGTATTGGTCAAGAACGCGTAAATAAGCAGTGAGTGCTTCATGAAGTACGTGCTTTAATGAACAAATCGGGGAGATAATACAGCTATTTTTCTTCGGATCAAAGCATTCCACCATGACTAAATCATCCTCTGTATAGCGGACAACCTCACCAATATTAATGCTTTCTGGGCTTTTCCCCAGCCTAATCCCACCATTTCTTCCGCGGATCGTTTCTACATAACCACGTTTTCCTAGATGGTAAATTACCTTTGTCAGGTGATTTTTCGAAATGCCATAAATATCGGCAATCTGCTGAATATTTGACAGTTCATTGTTTTCTCTCGAAGCTAAATAAATGAGTACCCTTAATGAGAAATCTGTATAATTCGTAAGTTTCATTTGGACGACCTCTAAACCTAATAGAGTTTTGTATCATCGTAACACATTTTAGACAAAAACTGTTCGAGAAAGTACTAAATGTGACAACATTTAAAACATGTATTATAAATATTGCTTTTATACGTTGTCTTCCATTACGATAAAGATGTATTTAAAATACATCTTTTGAAAGAAGGAATAACGATGTTATCCACAGATCAAATGAATGCCATTAAACAATCAGCCCCTCTTCTAAAAGCTGAGGGAACAAAACTTGTGACAGTTTTTTATCAAAATATGATTAGACAGCATCCAGAGCTACTCAATCAGTTTAATAAAACAAATCTCATGAATGGAAGCCAGCCAGAGGCGCTTGCCGCAACACTCTATCAAGCTGCACTGCACATTGATCGCTTGGCAGACTTGTTACCTGCTGTGAAACAAATTGCCCATAAGCATGTCAGTGTCATGGTGAAAAAAGAGCAGTACCCAATCGTCGGATATCACCTTCTTGAAGCAATGAAAGAGGTATTTGGGTTATCAGAGGAAGATGACACATTGTTGGCTTGGAAGGCTGCATATGACATCATTGCGAATATATTCATCACCATTGAGGCAGAAATGATGGCTGAAAATGTGAAACAAACGGGTGGATGGGCAGATGTCAAACCGTTTATTCTGAAGAAAAAGAAACAAGAATCTCCATCACTCATTTCCTTTTATTTCGTACCAGAGGATGAATCTGAGCTACCAATGTATGAAGCTGGTCAATACATTACGGTGCAGGTAGATATGCCGGGTGAAGCCTATGTATGCAGCAGACAATACAGTTTATCAGATCAATATCACCCATCTTACTATCGCATCACCGTGAAACGAGATGGGCATGTCTCCACATTCCTGCATGATGAAATGAGAGAAGGCGATATTCTTCAAGTGAGTATGCCGCAGGGAATGTTCTGCTTGCAAGATGACACCAAAGAACCCGTTTATTTGATTAGTGCCGGTTCTGGTGTCACACCAATGATTGGTTTAGTGAAAACAGCGTCGCATAACAATCAACCATTCACGATGATTCATGCAGACAGACTAGAGGATGTAACTGCTTTTGAACAAGAGTTTGAACACGTTCTCACTTCATCTCCAGAGGGGCGTATTATCCTTTGTAACGAACAATTTGAAAAGAGTGGAAAGAGTGAGCTGGTTGAGAAGGCGGCTTCCCGTATTGACCAGCCATTCCTCCAATCAGTCATTGGTGAAGGAAAAGGCCAATTTTATGTTTGCGGTTCCCCAGCATTTACACAAGAGATGATCCTTAGTTTAAAAGCGATGGACATCCCGGAAGAGAATATCCATTATGAATCGTTCGGCGGGCAGTCTATGAAAGAGATGGAAGTCGTCTAAACAACTGGCTGAACATCATGTTTTATTAAGTACGCTCATATAGTAGGGATAAGTCCGATGAGGAGGGATGGTTTCCTTGAGCGTATCTGAAAAGCGTCTTTTACAACGAGCCATTGATGAAATTACAGAAATTGCAGAAGGGTTTGGTCTAGATTTTTATCCGATGAGGTATGAAATCTGTCCCGCGGAGATTATTTATACATTCGGTGCATATGGCATGCCAACACGATTTAGCCACTGGAGCTTTGGAAAGCAATTTCACAAAATGAAGCTTCATTATGATTTAGGATTAAGCAAAATTTATGAGCTGGTGATTAATTCAAATCCTTGCTATGCCTTTCTCCTTGATAACAATTCGCTTGTTCAAAATAAACTAATTGTGGCTCATGTCTTGGCACACTGCGATTTCTTTAAAAACAACTGCCGTTTCCAAAACACAAAACGAGATATGGTGGAAAGTATGTCAGCGGCAGCAGAGCGAATTAAAGAATATGAACATATCCACGGTACAAAAGAAGTCGAGTCCTTTTTAGATGCTGTATTGGCATTGCAGGAGCATATTGATCCGTCGCTTGTTCGTTCAAAATTAAGTTGGAATCTCGACGATGAAGATGAATATGAAGAGGACAAACCAAAACGTCAAACGCCATATGATGATTTGTGGGGAATGGATGAACCGAAAACACGTGAGAAAAAGAAAACGATCAAGCAATTCCCCCCAAAGCCAGAAAAAGATATTTTGCTCTTTATCGAGGCACACTCCCGGGAGCTAGAGCCTTGGCAGCGGGATGTGCTGACGATGCTGAGAGAGGAAATGCTCTATTTTTGGCCACAGCTAGAAACGAAAATCATGAATGAAGGCTGGGCATCGTATTGGCACCAGCGGATTATGCGTGAACTTGATTTAGATTCAAGTGAATCGATTGAATTTGCCAAATTAAATGCAGGTGTCGTGCAGCCATCTAAGACAGGAATCAATCCTTACTATTTAGGGCTGAAGATTTTTGAAGATATTGAAGAGCGCTACGATCATCCATGCGAGGAATTAAAAAAAGCAGGAGTGACGGAAGGGTCAGGTCGCAGCAAAATGTTTGAAGTGCGAGAAATTGAATCAGACATTTCTTTTATTCGAAATTACTTAACGAAAGACCTTGTGATGAGGGAAGATTTGTACTTGTTTCAAAAGCAGGGGAGAGACTATAAAGTCATTGATAAAGAATGGAAGGCAGTCCGTGATCAGCTAGTCAGCATGAGGGTCAATGGCGGCTTTCCGTATTTGACAGTCATCGATGGTGACTATTTAAAAAACAATGAACTCTATATTAAACATTGGTATGAAGGCATTGAGCTCGATCTCAAATACTTAGAAAAGGTGCTTCCATATTTGTATCAGCTATGGGGAAGAAGTGTGCACATCGAGTCAGTTCTTGAAGGAAAAGAAGTGATGTTTTCATACGATGGAAAAGGGGTTCATAGGAAGTATCTCACTTAATGATCAAAAAAGATGTCTACGACTAGACATCTTTTTTTGTGATTAGCACTTTATTGGTTTTTCAGCAGTTTGAAAATGTGTTTCGCTTGATCTGTATTTTCCATGAGCCCTTTTAGCTGTTCGCTTGTTGGTCCATAAGCATAAAATGGTACTTCATCCCCTGTATGACCTGATGTGGTCCAGCCTGTATGAGACCTTGTATTGATGACTTTTTCGATGGCATCATCAATTTGAACAGGATCTTTTGTTTCAGCTGCCTTTTGAATAGAGGCGATTTCCTCTTTTGTGAAATCAAGGTCGATGTATTGTTTGAGCGCAGTCTCGACCGTCATACCCTCTACAATTTTGTTTGCAATGAAATCAGGTGTCTTCTTTGCTGCTTTGACAGGCTGATAATCCCAGCTTCCCGAGCCGTCTGCCCCGAAGGAAAGGCCGCCAGTTGAATGATCTGCGGTCGTGATGACTAACGTGTTTTTATCCTTTTTTGCGAAACGAATGGCTTCTTCAAATGCTTTTTCAAAATCCTTCATTTCGCTCATCGCACTGACAATATCGTGGTCATGTCCAGCCCAGTCAATTTGACTGCCTTCAACCATGAGGAAAAACCCTTTTTTGTTTTTAGACAGCTGTTTGATGGCTGAGGATGTCATGTCTTGCAAGGAAGGGGTCGTTTTATCACGATCAATTGCTTTATCGAGACCACCGTCAGCAAAAATGCCTAACAATTTTTGCTGTTTGTTTTTTTGTAAGTCAGCTTTATTGGTTACGTAACGATAGCCTGCTTTTTGAAATTCTTTCGTCAAATCACGATCTTTGCGGACAAAATCGATCAGTCCTCCGCCAAGCATGACATCGACTGTATGCTGTTTGCCAATTTTCTCATCGAAGAAATCATCAGCAATGGCTGCTGTGTTTTTTCTAGACACATCGTGGGCGGCATACGCAGCAGGTGTCGCATTGGTTAATTCAGATGTGACGACGAGACCAGTAGACTTTCCTTTGCGTTTTGCTTCTTCTAATACTGTTTTTAGTTTTTTGCCATTTTTGTTTACACCAATGGCGTTGTTGTATGTCTTTTGACCAGTTGCCATGGCTGTACCAGCTGCTGCTGAATCAGTAATGTTACTTTTAGAATCATCAGGGTATGTTTTATGCATGCCAGTGAGGTAAGGGTCAAACGCTGTTTGCTTGGAAAGATCACCGTTGTGTTTAAATGAGCGGTAAGTTGAAAGGTAAGGTGTTCCCATGCCATCTCCAATGAGCACGATCACATTTTGTACGTCATTTTTTGGTTTCTTTTTAGCCTCAGCTTTGTCAGCCTGTCCAAATTCAATTCCTGAAAAAATACCAATCGATAACACTGATGCGGCTGCGATTGCAGCTATTTTCGTTTTCGAGCTTTTCAACACACTCATTCATTTTGCCTCCTCATTGTTTATGTATCGCTCTCACGTTTACAATGGTAGAGCAGAAGTGTGGATTCCAAATGACAGCACCGTAAAGTTCACTTTAAAATTGTAAAGGTCCACTTTACATAGAATGAACCAAAAAGAGAAATGAATGTATGATTTATCTATGACAAGATGCATTTGTTTTGTCATGATTGTGTAATAAAAATGAAATAAAAAGAACCCTAAAAAAAAATAATTTTTGCCGAATTAATAAGCATAATGTCGTAGGAAGTCAAGACTATTTCTTCTGGTATTCGATCCTTATAATAGAAAGTAGATAAAAATTCGGATCACGATAGATACATACAGGAGGAACAAATGAAAAAACAATTGATCACAGCTGCAAGTGCAGTTCTACTTGGGACGACATTATTTGCCGGAGCTGCCTCAGCACAATCAGTAAAGGTTCAAAAAGGTGACTCTCTTTCTGTTCTAGCGAAAAAATACAAAACAACCGTGAGTAAGATTAAATCAGACAATAAACTGAAATCTAACACGATTTATGTTGGACAAACTTTAAAAGTGAATGGTACTTCTTCAAAAAAGGTAACGAAAACATCAAAAACAACAACAAAAGTAAAAGCGTCTTCAGCGACAGCCACTCATAAAGTTGTCAAAGGTGATACTTTATCTAAAATCGGCAAAAAATATGGAATGACAGTGAAAGAGCTGAAATCGTTAAATAAACTCAAAACAGATCTGATTAAAATTGGACAAAAGCTGAAAGTGAAAAAGACATCCAAAGTGAAACCAACACCTGTCAAAGAAAAAACAGTTGCTACTTCTTCTTTAAACACGTCTAAACTCGTAGCAGATGCGAAAGCACAAAACGGTACACCATATAAATGGGGTGGAACGACACCGAAAGGCTTTGATTGCAGCGGTTTTATGTGGTATATCATTAACAAACAAACAAAGATTTCAAGACAAACAACTGAAGGTTTTTGGGGATCAATGAAAAGCGTCTCAACACCTAAAGTTGGAGATTTTGTCTTCTTTACAACCTATAAATCTGGCCCATCTCACATGGGTGTCTACCTTGGGAACAACAAGTTTATCCACGCTGCTTCTGATGGTGTGACGATCAGCGATATGACTTCAAGCTATTGGAAGCCAATTTACCTTGGCGCAAAGACATTTGTAAACTAATAATGGATCTTAAGAGACTGCTTACTAGGCAGTCTCTTTTTTTGTATATCGTTTGCGCAGCTAAATCAGTCCTTTATCATAGCTCTCTATGAGTCTAAAGGCTTTTAAATAAGCAAAAGTGAAGACAAGTTATCAAAAGAATAATTTTATTTTCACTTTATAAAAATTATATCAAAAAAGTATAATTTTGTATGTTGTATAATAAATAGAAGAAGCCAAGTTATGATTTGAATAAAGATTGAAGAAAATCTACCCTGATGATTGACAAATATTTTGTTGATAAATAAGAATTTTCACTCTATTTTGAAAAAAAGTGTTTTCATTTTTTAATTTTCATATATAATAATTTTACGCCACTAATTTATTGCGCTAAATTAAATCTAAATATTCAGAAAATAAAGTGAATTACGAAGTGGTGGCGTCTTTAGACGGATACTAAGTTTTGGGAGTGATGGTATGAGCAATTCGTTGTTTAGAAAGAAGAGCATTTCAGAGCTAATTGCGGCAACACAAGGGGAAAAAGCGTTAAGAAAGGAATTAGGTTCATTTGACTTAACGATGCTTGGTATTGGAGCGATTATCGGTACAGGGATATTTGTACTGACAGGTACAGGCGCCGTCACAGCAGGACCAGGACTTGTTTTATCATTTGTGATTGCAGGTCTTGCATGTTTATTTGCGGCATTGTCATATGCGGAATTCGCTTCCACAGTGCCAGTATCAGGATCTGTTTATACATTTACGTACGCATCTATGGGAGAATTTTTAGCGTTTATCATTGGCTGGGATTTGATATTAGAATATATGCTAGCCGCTAGTGCCGTTTCAGCAGGCTGGTCAGGCTACTTTGTGTCGTTTTTAAATGGGATAGGGATTCATATACCGGTTGAATTAACAGCAGCACCAGGTGGTTTAAAGGGTCAAGTGACATATTTTAATCTTCCTGCATTTATTATTTTAATGATCATCACCTTCTTGCTGTACTTCGGTATTAAAGAATCAAAACGAGTCAACAACATTATGGTCATTATGAAAATTGCGGTGATTCTGCTCTTTATTTTAGTCGCTGTGAAATATGTAAAACCTGAAAACTGGACACCATTCGTTCCTTTTGGAACTTCAGGCGTGTTAAGTGCAGCAGCTCTCGTATTCTTTGCATTTATCGGATTTGATGCAGTTGCTTCTGCGGCAGAGGAAACAAAAAATCCATCCCGCAACTTGCCAAGAGGAATCATCACTTCCTTATTGATTTGTACCGTGTTGTATGTGGTAGTCAGTGCGATCATGACAGGCATTGTTCCATTTATGAACTTTGAGGGAGTATCCCATCCAGTGTCTCTTGTTTTACAAGTAGCCGGTCAAAATTGGGTGGCGGGTATTGTAGATGTTGGGGCGATTTTAGGGATGACCACGGTCATGCTTGTCATGCTGTACGGCCAAACACGTGTCATGTTTGCCATGTCTCGTGATGGCTTGGTACCAAAGGTTCTTTCAAAGGTTCATCCAAAACATAAAACACCTTATATCAATACTCTTTTCTTTGGAACATTGTCAGCATTAATGGGTGGATTCATTCCGCTTGATGAGCTGGCAAGTCTAGTGAACATCGGAACACTTTCAGCTTTCATTTTGATTTCAGTTGCTGTCATTGTCATGAGAAAAACACAGCCTGATTTACCGAGAGCATTCAGATGCCCCGCAGTGCCGCTCATTCCAATCTTGGCTATTCTATCTTGCGGACTGCTCATTTATAAGCTTGGCACCATCACATTTGTTCGTTTCTTAATCTGGCTTGCCATTGGGCTTGTTGTCTATTTCTTATATTCAAGAAAGCACTCCGAATTAAACAAAAAATAAGAGTGTACAGAAAAAGCCAGTCAAGTATGACTGGCTTTTTAGTATTAAAAACCTAATTGAAGATCTACATCAATCGAGACGATCGCATAGACACAAACGATGACAAAAATATTCAGAACGACGCCTAGGAAACCTGGTCCAGTGCGGCCTTTTTTAATGAACAGTTCAATCACACCGAATGGAACTGCGGCCATTGCAAAAGGAAGCATTTGAAACGAATAAAATGTCACATTGCTAATAATGGCGAGGTTCAGCATGAGCAGCGATAAAATAGCGGTGCCGACCGAAATCCAGCCAAACACATTATGCTCTTTAAAAATTCTTACCAATTCCATAATTCCACCTCGCTCACTTTGGCCGTTTTAATGCGTTTTGTCTTCACAAATTTCTCTATTTCTTTAGAAGGACCTGTGACAACAGAACCGTAAACCGTGACACCATTTTGATTGATGTAGCGTATTCGGTTAGAGAGGTCAAGTTCAGGTCTGCCAGAGATCGTTTTTGCCCAGGTTGGATGCTGGTTGACATAGGCGAGGGCATCTTTGAACTGATCAACCTCTGTTTTTGATGTGTGCTGAAGCTCTTTTAAAAATTCAGAGTCTTTCCCGGGAAAACCGATTGGACGCTGATTTCCACTTAATGAATCTTCTGTTTTTATCGCATTCCAAAGCACTTTCATATCATATTTTTTAGCAAATGAATACACGTCTTTCGGTGTGTATGCTTTGTCATAGGATACATACACTTCACTCACTGTTCCTTCAGGTAGCTTGTCTAGAGTAGTGAGTGTTTGTTTTTTTGATGTATCTGCCTGAGACGAAGGGTGCGTAAAGAAATCCTCCGTATTACGTGTGCTGTCGCCATAATAAGAGATCGTAGGCTGCTTTAATTTATCGAAAAACATTTCGATTTGTTCACTGCCGATGGCTTCTGTTTTATTGCCAATTTGTTTTTGTAGCTTAAGTTCTGTGTTCATACCAAATAGTTTGACTTGCCCTTTTAAATCCTTCATATCAATGGCGACATTCGGTTTTGTTAGGGCGACTGTTACAGCGGCCGTTTCCATAAAATGATTGCCTTTACTGTCTGCTCCGCCAACGCCGTAGTATAGATAACTACCTAGTGTACAAAGCGGTAAAATAATCAGTGTAGATATGACAGCAAGCACAGAAATACGTAAATAGGACTTTCTTTTTCCGTATTGTAAAATGGCTTTTTGTTTTTCAGGACTGATGGAGAAGTCTGTCCAATCTGAGTCATTCAGTTCTTGGCTTAAGCGTTTTTCATTTTCTTCAAGCTCTTCTTCAAACGCCATCATTTCTTCCTCGTTCATCTCGCCATTATTATATTGTTCCCATCGCTTATTAAACTCTTCATTCATCATTAACACCTCTGTTATATAGTGCTTTTAGGCGCTGCCTTGCACGAAATAAAACACTTTTAAAATTTGCTTCAGTAATATTCATGACCTTGGATGCTTCTTTGTAATTTAGTTCTTTTAAATAATACAATGTCAACGCTTCCTTGTAGTTATCTGGAAGCTGCTCCAAATACATGTTGAGAACTTCTTTTATTTCAATCTGTTCAGCGGGACTTTGTACAGACGTTTGTAAAAGGCCGCCAATGAGATCATCCGATATGGTCACTTCTTTTTTATGTTTCCTGACATAATCAATAAAAGCATTTCGTGCCACCTGAAATAACCAAGGTTTCACTTTGCTATGGTCGTAGGAATGAATATGTATATAAGCACGCATAAAGGTTTCCTGCAATAAGTCCTCTGCCAAATGTTTGTCTTTTGTCATGGAGAGCAGAAACCTGTAAACATCGTTCATATACATTTGATAAATTTCATCGATCGTCACTGATTTTTCTCCCCTCTATGTTATACACGCATAAGAAAGGCATAAAGTTGCACGAAACTTCTCATAGGCCGTACATTACTCATCTCTTTCACCGAATCAAAATCATTTCTCCTTATCATAGCGAAATTTGCATCATTTATAAAGTGTTTTCAATAGAACAAATCAGGAAAAAAACTCAAAAAACGACAATTTTGGACACATTTCTTCCTCTATTCTCTCCTAAAAACACATACTTGAATACAGAAGGAGCGGTCTCTTAAGTGAAAAGATGATTTTTAGTGAACCGTCTCTATTTTATCAGTAGGAGAAAATTTTTAGTACCAGGTAATAAAAAATTTGTTATAATAGAAACAAATCCTTCATTCTTCAAACAAAGGAAGTGCACTATGTATAAATTTTCAGGCTATACCGTCAAAGCATTTTTTGCTCTCCGAGGCGGAATCAAAGTATATCAAAAAGAGAATCTGCCAACAGACCGGGGGTTTGTCATTGCTTGTACGCATGAGGGTTTTGTGGATGTTCTTGCATTAGGCGCAGGAATTCTTCCGTTTGAGATCCACTACATGGCGAAAAAAGAGTTGTTTGCAAATAAATGGATCGGCGGATTTTTAAAGAAGATTCATGCTTTTCCAGTTGATCGAGAGAATCCTGGGCCAAGCAGTATTAAAACGCCCATTAAATTATTAAAAGAGGGGAAAATCGTTGGGATTTTTCCAAGCGGAACACGTACAACAGAAGATGTTCCTTTAAAAAGAGGGGCCGTTACGATTGCGCAGCTTGGCAAATCACCAATCGTTCCAGCAGCGTACAAAGGACCTTCTAATGCAAAAAGCCTTTTTAAGAAGGGGAAAATGCGCTTAATCATTGGTGAACCGATTGAGCTGTCTGAATTTGATCATCTGCCGCCAAAAGAAAGATTAGGTGCGATGACAGAAGTATTAAACACAAGAATCAAAGAACTTGAAGCTAAGTTAATCGAAAAGGGATAAAGAAAACGACCACTTGCTAAGGCAAGGGTCGTTTTTTTCTTAAGAAGCGCCTTCTTCAGCTGCTTCTAATAGTTGTTCGTTTAGTTTTTTGACTTCGATGTATGCCACATGGTGTCCATCGACTTCATTAATGATAAATTCATAGCCTTGTTCACGAATCGCGTCATTTTTCTCGACTTCATATTTTTGTGTAAGGAACCAGCCGCCGATTGTGTCGACTTCTTCGTTATCAAGCTGAATACCTAGTAGCAGGTTGACTTGATCCACAAGAACCTTTCCATCAAAGATATAGTGGTCTTCTCCCAGTTTACGCACTTCGTTGATTTCATCAATATCGAATTCATCACGAATTTCACCGACGATTTCTTCAAGGATGTCTTCAACTGTCACAAGTCCTGCTGTACCGCCATATTCATCTGATAAAATGGCCATGTGTACACGCTCACGCTGCATTTTAAGCAGTAGATCATGAACAGGAACCGTTTCAATTACATGAATAATTGGGTTTACAAAATGTTCGATCGTATCACTTGTGGAACATTCACCACTAATACATGCAGTGAGTACTTCTTTAATATTCACAACACCGATGATGTTGTCTTTATCGCCATCTTCAATTGGATAACGTGTATATTTCTCGACCTTGGTCACTTTCAGCATTTCCTCAATCGTAATATCATGCGGGAAGCTGACAACTTCGGTACGAGGAATCATAATTTCTTTCGCCAGACGATCATCAAATTCAAAAATTTTATTCACATATTTGAATTCAGACTGGTTAATCTCGCCGCTCTTATAGCTCTCAGATAAAATAATCCGCAATTCTTCTTCAGAGTGCGCCATGTCATGCTCAGATACTTGTTGAAGACCAAATGCTTTTGTTAACAAACGAGCAGATCCATTTAATACCCAGATAAAAGGGAACATCACTTTGTAAAAAATCATAAGCGGTCTAGCAAATAGAAGGGACACTTGCTCAGCCTTTTGAATGGCGAGTGTTTTTGGTGCAAGCTCTCCAACCACGACGTGTAAAAACGTCATAATACTAAACGCAATAATAAAAGTGACAATATGACTGGCTGATTGAGGAATCGACAGCTCTACAAATAGTGGAGCAAGCATGTGCGCAATTGTTTCTTCCCCTAACCAACCAATCCCAAGGGCGGTAATGGTAATACCGAGCTGACAGGCCGACAGATACTCATCAAGGTGAGTCGTGACGTGCTTGACAGCAACTGCTGTTTTATTACCTTCTGCAATTAATTGATCAATTCTTGAGCTTCTTAAGCGAATGATCGCAAACTCCGATGCAACGAAAAACGCGGTTAAAGCTATAAGTAAAGCAACTATGAGTAAATTCACTATGTCCAATTAAGGCCTTCGTTCTGACTTTGAGAACGAAGGTAACACCTCCTGTTTAGTAAAAATTTTAACTTAACAGCAGTAAAAATGATTGGACAGCCGTCATTTTTTCAGGAGTAAGCTGCTCTTTTAGTTTTTCACGTTGTTCTGGCTGAAGCTGCTTACAACGTGCCAAAATGCGGTCCATATGCTCATTCATCCGATCGATATCTGAGGTTAAATGGACAAGTTCATCAGGATCTTCCTTTTGAGAAGGGAATTGTTCATCTAATCTGGATTTGATGTCAGAAAGAGCCAATCTCTGCTGTTTGCAAAGAACGATTAATTGTAATCGTTTTAAAGCATGTTCATCGTAATAACGATAATTAGAGCAAGATCTAACAGGCGCAAGCAACCCTAGATTCGTATAATAATCTACAGTTCGTTTCGTCACCTGTGCAATCTGTGCTAGTTCACCAATACGATACTTTTTCTCAGCCCCATCTGAACATCTCCTCCTAACCGTCACGTTATAGTTTATGAAAATAGTTTAATATAATTCGAGTCTGAAATACAAGATAATTGTTCAGATTTCCTGCCAATATGAAGAAACAAAGGGCATTTCCATCAATTTAGGTTGTCATCTCTAAAATACTGTAGCGATACAGGAATTTTCAGATTATTTATGGTAAGATAAAATGAATACCGTTTCATATATATGTAGAGAGACGGATTTTACGTGAACCGGAGGTGGTTAAGTGGGGCCCTCAAAGTAGTCTTATTTAATCAGTTAACCGTTTTGCAAAAGACAACATCATCAATCAGGAGGTGACTCCTTGTTCTTCTAAGAAAGAGCAAGGTTAAATGGACGATATTGTTAATCTGAGTATAGTCGGAGTTTTGATTGCTTTAACAGCTTTCTTTGTTGCATCTGAATTTGCCATTGTAAAGGTGAGAAGTTCAAGAATTAATCAGCTTGTTGCCGAAGGGTCCAAAAAGGCTATCATGGCGAAAAAGGTGACATCAAGGCTAGATGAATATTTGTCAGCCTGCCAGCTTGGTATTACAGTGACATCCCTTGGTTTAGGGTGGATCGGTAAACCGGCAGTAAAAGAACTTTTAGTTCGAGGTTTTGGTTTGACAAACATTCCTGATTCAGCAATCAGCCTGATCTCAGCAACACTTGCGTTCTCTATTATTACCTTTTTGCATGTAGTTGTTGGCGAGCTTGCACCAAAAACACTTGCCATACAAAAGGCAGAAAAAATGACGCTTTGGCTGTCAGGACCGCTGCATGCATTTTATATCCTTATGTACCCTTTTATTTATGTGTTGAACGGGTCAGCCCGTGTACTAACGAAAATGATGGGCATCGATATGGGGTCTGAAAAAGAACATTCCCATTCCGAAGAGGAATTAAAGATTTTATTATCTGAAAGCTTAAAAAATGGGGAAATCAACTCATCAGAGTATAATTATATGAACAAGATATTCGATTTTGATAATCGAATCGCAAGAGAAATTATGATACCGCGAAGAGAAATTTGTGCGATTCCAGAAGATATGCCGTTAGACGAAATACTGGCGATCATGACAAAGGAAAAGTACACACGCTTCCCAGTGTTTTCAGGGGATAAAGACCATGTCATTGGCATGCTCAACAAAAAGCAGCTCTTTGCAGATATTGTGTATCAAGGAGAAAAAGATCAACTGAAGCTTCAAGATTATATTTATCCAGTGATTGAAGTGATTGACACGATTCCAATTCAAGAGCTTCTCGTCAAAATGCAGCGCGATCGAATGCATATGGCGATTTTAACGGATGAATATGGCGGGACATCTGGACTTGTCACAACGGAGGATATTTTAGAAGAGATTGTTGGAGACATTCGAGATGAATTCGATGAAGATGAGCAGCCTGTCATTCAAAAGAGAGCGGAGCATCATTATATATTAGATGGAAAAGTGAGATTAGAGGAAGTTCAAGATTTGATCGAAATGTCATATCATGATGAAGAAATTGATACGATAGGCGGGCTAATCTTAAATGAGAACATTGATATCCGAGAAGGACAATCCATTTATCTTGATGATATTCGGATGAAGGTCTTGGAGATGGATGGACGCTATGTGAAAAAGATCGACCTGAAAAAAGGCGTCACATCATCAGAAAAAGAAAATACACGAACAGGGCTTGATATAAAAGAGCCACTGTTAGTAAATGAAATGACCTTGAGCGAAAAATAAGCTCAAGGTTTTTTTAGGTATTTAGCCTCTTTTTTGGGAATGTATGTTCGTATATAATAAGAACAAACGTTCGTAAAAAGGGGGATGGACATGCTCTGGTATGAAACAGCAAGTATCACGGAGAAAAAAATCTCAATGAAACGTATTGAGTTTCATTTAAAAAATTTCAAGAACTATCAAGCGGCCATTTTAAATATTGAAAGACAGCTTGAAAAGCGAAGTTCTCTCCAACATCATCATATGGCACGTCAAAAATTAGAAGAGCAGAAAAGTCAGTATGAACTGATTGTTGCTTGTATTGAAACGGCTTTAAAAGAATTGGATGAAATAGAGCAGCAGCTCATTGATTATAAGTATTTTCGAGATTGGCGCATGGCAAAATGTGCAATCGAAATCGGCTATAGTGAGAAGACACTATTTTTAATGAAGCGCCAGCTGATGGATCAACTGCTCATCAGCCTAGCTGCCATCACAGATATTTAAAACAGAAGTTGTCCTATTTGATAAAACACCGCAAAAAGGCATAAAGAGCCGATAATTGTTACAAGTAAATAGGCAGCAAGCTTTCCTATTTGACGCTGCATCAGCATCGTCGCAGATTCTACACTAAACGTAGAGAATGTGGTAAAGCCGCCAAAAAAACCGGTTCCTATGATCACTAGCAGTGGATGATTGGACGTTACAGCGCCTGTGAGAAAACCTAAACCGGCTGCACCTAATAAATTAATGCAAATAATACTGTACGGGAAAAGGGCATGGGATGGAGTTTTCTGGATTGTTTGGCTGATGAAGAAACGACATGCACTGCCGATCCCTCCAGCTACAGCTGTACAAAAAACAATCATTTATCTGCTTCCTTTCTGCTGCTTATTTTGATGAAAGAGCCGTTCAGCAAGGATCAGGCCAGCTAAAGCAGCGGCTACTCCAGCAATGACTGAGAGCAGGATGTACATCATACTTAAATTGAACTGCCCTGCCTGTAACAGAAGAACTGTCTCTTTAGAAAAGGTGGACATGGTCGTAAACCCGCCGCAAAACCCTGTTCCAATCAAAGCAGCAAGATATTTTTTCCCTTTCTGAAATAGAAAGTATCCTGTCGCAAAACCAAGAAGCAGGCTGCCAAAAATGTTTTCAATCATCGTTGCATAGGGGAATGTCTGGCTGATGACAGTTTGGCTTAGTTCATATCTGCAAAGTGTACCAATCAATCCACCGATAAAAACGGCGAAATAAGTTTTCATCTGCATCATTTCTCCTTTTGAAAAAATAGCGGGTTATCCGTTACCACACCATCAATTGGATATTTTTTAATTCGATCCGCTGTTTTTTGATCTTTTACAGTCCATATGAATACTTCCATTCCGAATGAATGAATACGATCTATCCACCATTTATTGATCATCGTTTTCTTCATATTAAGACCATTTGCAAACGAGCTGTATGTCGTTAACTTTCGTTTCGTTAGTTTAAATGCATCAGGCTTTATAATCAAAGCTGTGCGAAGAGAAGGGGCGAATGCTTTGATTCTTTGCAGTGCATGAACATCAAAAGATTGAATCATGATATGACGAGAATAGGCAAACCGATTGATGATGCGGGCAACTGCCTTTTCGATTCCTATCTGCCGTTTTGGGTGTTTGATCTCGATCAATATCCCAATCCGCTGACTGTATCTTTCAAGAATTTCTTGTAATGTTGGAATTCGTTCATTCGTATACTGTTGGTCAAACCAGCTTCCTGCGTCCAGTTTTTTCAACTGATCAAGTGTATAGCTTTTGACTAATCCGTTTCCGTTCGTCGTTCGATCAACGGTATCATCATGGATGACGACGACGTGCTGATCCATTGTCATTTGTACGTCTAATTCAATATAATCTGCTCCTTGCTCGACAGCTACATCAAACGCAGCGATTGTATTTTCTGGGGCGGCGCTTGATGACCCTCTATGTGCGATAATATACACTTGCTCCAGCTCCCTGACATAAGTTCTGGTCTTATCATATCAAATGCTTTGGTGGTTTTCCTTCTTTACTATATGGAGAAGAAGAGCGCCGTATTATCATGGAACCTCATGTACCGAAAAAGCTTGATGTATCATTTTGAAAAGTTACAGGAATAGAGCAAGCTTTGATTGAGTAAACCTGAATTACATCAATTTTTCTTCGATCAATTTTGTCCAAATCGTCAGCGTTCGTCAAAATATTAGTGCTTTCGTCATGTTGACTGAAAATTCTGATGTTTTATAATGATGAAAAGGAGGCGAGATGATTGGGTAAAGGGAGAATTAGAGTGGAAGAACGTATTAAGGCCGAAACGGATGCTGAAATGTTTAAAGCGACTCTCCTTGATCAGGCTCAGAAGAAAAAGTAGTTTGCTGCCCGTCGATATGTCTCAAGCCAAAATTTCATAATTGAACATCATGCCTCGGGATAGGTCCCGAGGCTTTTTATATAGAGGTCAGACATTTAAGAGAGGACATAAACGAAGGTTATATTATAAACTAGAGAGGATTGTTTTAAAGGAGAGAGACAGAGATGTTTACACAAAAATGGATGGATACATATTTTACAGTCGATATTGCGATCCAAATAGGCATTAGCCTTTGTATTTTATTGCTTTTTTTATTACTTCGAAAAGTATTTACGAAATACTTGTTTCACCTGCTCTTTAAGCTGACAAACCGGTCTAAAACCGAAGTCATTAATCAAATTGTCGTAGCGTTTGAAAAACCTGCGAGACTGTTTTTTGTGGCACTAGGTTTATATTTTGCGTTAAGACAAGCCCCATACTTTGAGCACCATATGGATGTCATTGTCAAATTGTATAGATCCTCTATTATTTTGATGCTGACGTGGGGACTTTGTAATCTAACCGCAGCTTCTTCCTTCTTATTTCAAAAAGTGAATTCAAAATTTGAATTAGAGATGGATGATATTTTAGCGCCATTTTTATCAAAGGTTCTTCGGTTTATGATTATTGCACTGAGTATTAGCGTCATTGCACAAGAGTTTAATTATGATGTGAACGGACTTGTGGCAGGGCTTGGTCTAGGTGGTCTTGCTTTTGCGCTCGCTGCGCAGGATACAGTGGCGAACTTTTTTGGAGGAATTGTGATTATTACAGAGAAGCCTTTTACAATGGGCGATTTTGTAGAGACTCCAAGTGTACTTGGGACTGTAGAGGACATTACCTTCCGAAGCACAAAATTTAGAACACCTGCTGAAGCGGTGGTGACCGTGCCAAATTCGACCCTTTCAAAGGAGCCGATCACAAATTGGACGAGAATGAATAAACGTCAAATTACGTTCTCTGTTCGCGTATCTTACAATACACCGAAAGAAAACATTGATAAGTGCATCAAACGTCTGAAACAAATGCTTTATGAGCATGATGGGGTTCATAAGGAAACGATAATGGTGAATTTCGATGTGCTGGCAGACAGCTATTTAAACTTATTCTTTAACTTTTATACAAACACAACGGCTTGGTCTGAAAACCTGGATATTAAGCAGGATATTAACTATCGCATTATTGATATTTTCCATGAAGAAGGGGTAGAATTTGCTTTCCCTGGACAGACCATTTATATGAAACAAAAAGGTGAGAAACAGCTCGGTGAATAAAGGAGGAATGGTGGTTGGATCAAACAAAAGTGGCAGCGCTAAGAGAGAGATTATCAAAGGCCTCACATATTACGGTCCTTTCAGGTGCTGGGATGAGCACAGAATCGGGAATTCCCGATTTTAGATCAACGGGTGGACTATGGACAGAAGATACCTCTCGCATGGAGGCTATGAGCCGGTCTTACTTTTTATCACATCCTCATCAATTTTGGCCGAAATTCAAAGAATTGTTTCAAATGAAGATGAGTGGAGAGTACGAGCCAAACGCTGGACATGCTTTTTTAGCCAATTTAGAAAAGCAAGGAAAACGCGTGGATATTTTCACGCAAAATATCGATGGTCTGCATAAAAAAGCGGGAAGCCAGCATGTGTATGAACTGCATGGTTCCATTCAAACAGCTACATGTCCATCATGCGGGTCAACATACGAACTGCCTTATTTATTACAAGAAGAGGTGCCGGTTTGTGAGCGGATTTCATCAGACGGCCGCACATGTGGACGAGTACTTAAAACAGATGTTGTCCTTTTTGGAGACATGGTGAAGCACTTTGATCAAGTGGAGAAATCGCTCCAGCAAACGGACATGCTGCTCGTTATGGGAACTTCCTTAGAAGTGGCACCAGCTCGATATATTCCAGAAGATGCTGCTCATCATCCTTCCATCTTTAAGGTCATGATGAATTTAAGTGAAACGGAATTCGATCCGCTGTTTGATCTTGTCTTTCACGAACGAATTGGCGAGCTTGTGAATGCTTTATAAATCATAAAAAACCCGCATCCAACAGGTGCGGGTTTGCTTTATTGTTGTAGTGGCTTCATTGTTTCATCAAGGACTTCAAACGTGTAGCCCTTCGCCTTTAATTGTGTGATCAGGCTGTTTAAGTATTTTGCGGTAGCTGGTTGATCATGCATTAAGATGATTTTTGGCTCTTTCGGGTACTTGGTTTCAAGCACTTGCAGCTGATTTAATACTTCTGGTACATATTTTGAGCTTTTATATTTCCAGTCAAGACTGTCAATGGTCCAGTCCCAGTATACAAAGCCTTTTTGTTTTAAACGTGTTTTTTGCTGGTCTGTTAAGTTTGGAGAACTGCCATAAGGTGTTCTCACAAGATGTGTATATTCACCAGTAACAGAAGCCAATATACGTTGATCTTCTTTCATCTCATTTACAGGAGAACCACTTTTTTGATAAAAGCGTTTCACATCATGCGTGATGCCATGAAGTCCTAATTGATGACCTTCTTGATGAAGTCTTTTCACAGCTGCTGGGTGTTCTTTGATTTGCGGCCCGAGCATAAAGAATGTGGCCTTCACTTGCTGTGATTTTAGCACATCTAACAGCTGATTTGATGTAGCAGAAGGGCCATCATCAAAGGTCAAAAAGATCGTTTGATCCGTTACATGTTTGTTTGGATTGATCTTAAAATGTGCATCTAATGTTTTTGGCGAATCATCTTTTGGTTTCAGACTTGTACTTGTGTCTCGAAATGGACTGCTCGCAGACACTTCATTCGGTTGATCTGCTGCCTGCATATTGGTTTTAGATATATCCCAAATGAAAAAAAGGATCAATGTCAGAATGACTAGACCAATTGCCTTTGAGAGCAGCATCGTGTTTGAAGGTGTCTGTTTTTTCGTAACCCGTTGCATTACAATCGCTCCAATAAATCAGTAGTTTGTGTCGAATCATGTAGTGGATTCTGTCTTTTTTCGCTGTTTTTTGTCGTGCTCATATGGAGTAAGTATACAGGAAAAAAGAGCCTATGAATATAGAAGATGCTAAAAAATTGGAATCTTTTTGGTTATGAATCTATATTTGTTACAATAGAAGGTTATCCAGTCAAATGGATATGAAATAATTCTGAATAATCATTGAAACGTTTACATTTATCCGCTAAGATAGCATCAGATTCAACCATTAAGCAAAGCGAAGGGGAGATTCCATATGAAAGTATTGTACAATGGGGATTTTATTGAAAAAAAAGATGCACATGTTGATATTGAAGACAGAGGCTATCAATTTGGCGACGGAGTCTATGAGGTCATCCGCGTATATAATGGGACTTTGTTTACATTAAAAGAGCATACTGAGCGTCTATTCAAGAGTGCAAAGGAAATCGGCATTCATCTGCAAGGTACAGTATCCGATATGGAAGAGAATTTGAAGAAGCTAGTCGCAGATAATCAAGTGATTGATGGCGGCGTGTATATTCAAGTCACGCGAGGCGTCGCACCTCGTAAGCATCAATATGGTGCACTTACCCCTCAGATTACGGCATATACATTTCAAGTGAAAAAGCCTATTCAAGAGCAGACAGCTGGTGCGAAAGCTCTATTGTCTGAAGATCTTCGCTGGTTAAGATGTGATATTAAAAGCTTAAACCTTTTATATAACGTCATGGAAAAGCAGAAAGCGTCTGAAGCTGGTGCGTTTGAAGCGATTTTAATAAGAGACGGCTTTGTGACAGAGGGGACGTCCTCGAATGTGTATGCCGTCATTGACGGTGTCATTCGTACACACCCAGCAAATAACCTGATTTTAAACGGCATTACACGTAGAAAGCTGCTAGAGGTTTGTCAGGAAGAAGGATGTCGTGTGGAAGAAACCCGCATGAGTAAAGACGAACTTTTGCATGCGCAGGAAATTTTCATTAGTTCAACGACAGCTGAAGTGATTCCAATTGTAGAGATAGATGGTCAGCAAGTTGGGAAAGGTGTTCCAGGAGAGATCACGAAGCGTGTACAGGAAGGGTTCCAGAAAAAAATTAAGCATGAAAGCGAAGCATCTATTTCTTCGTAAAAGGAAAAAGGCTGTAAACCAATGTTTACAGCCTTTCAGCGTGTAGACAAACCCTCGCATTCGGTGTCAGTCCTGCGTGCTGGTGCTCACGAATGTCAAATTCGCTCCGCGCCAGTACTCGTCCTTCCTAGGGCTGCAAAGGTTTTCTATCACGCTGAAAAGAAGACAAAGGGCTAAAATAAAGTTCATTTTAGCCTTTTGTGATGACATTTATTTCACGATCAGTACAGGTATATCTGATTTGGACGATAACTTTTCACTCACACTGCCAAAGAGCATTTTTTTCAATCTGCTTTGGTCACGTGCTCCCATGACGATGAGGTCTGCTGAAATCTCTTCAGCGTATTCGATAATCGCTTCTGCAGGCTCCCCTTCAACAATTTCAATCGCAGCTTCAAACTGCTCTTCATTTAACAGCATTCTTGCTTCTGCAACGACCTCTTCTGTATGGTCTTCAAAAATCAAGGGACTTTGCTGTTCATCATGAGGTACATACACAGGGGGTGTTTGAAGGTCTGCCATGCCGCCTCCGATATAAGCGCCGCCAGTCATTGGGCGAGGTGCATCAAACACCTGTCTGCTGGATTTCCCATCATGAGCGTAGGCAATGGTCAGCTTGGCATGCAAAGTTTTGGCTAAAGCGATTGCCTTCTTTAATGCTTTCTTACTGTCTTCATGTCCATCAAACGCAACGACCATCCGATCAGCTTGAAACAATGTCCTCATTCCTTTCAAAAGGAGTCTATACGTTCATGGTATACCCGATATCTGAAAAAGATACACATAAAGGGTGTGAACTTTTTGTTAGAAAATTTCATTTATTGAAAAATATTTATTGACAAAATGGTGACAGCCACTATAAGATAAAAAAAGATTCAAGAGCCAAAAGGAGGAAATGTCATGTGCAACATCATTGGAAGAATGAAATCAAACTGCATGAATGGGTTGATTCACGTGACAATTACACCTTCATTGGTCATTGAAAAGGGACTCGTATGTTCCAATTGATCGGATGAATCAAGGCGTATGTTGCGTATTTGTCAACATGCGCCTTTTTATCATGTATAAAAGAGGCGTACCAGTCAGCTGGTTGCCTCTTTTTTTGTTGTATACATTTCGTATATCGAAATAATGGAATGCATCAACAACTAAATGAAGAGGAGTGAAAGCATGTGAACATGCCAAAGGCAAGACAAATGACAAAAGCTCAAAAAACGAAACAAGGTGACAATCAGGAAAATATAGAAAGCGGCTAGCTTTAAAAGGAGAGACAAACATGTTTTCAGTATTTGTGAAATTAGGCTGGTTCTTTAAACAAGAGTGGAGGCGCTATACAATCGCCATTACGCTGCTACTCATTGTGAATGTGCTTGAAATGCTGCCACCGAGGTATCTAGGTCAAGCAGTTGATGACATTCGGTCTGGTCAATTTACAACATCCAGTATCTTATTTTACGTAACCATTTTTTGCTTACTTGGTGTCAGTGTCTATGCGCTCACCTACTTTTGGATGTATCAGTTATTTGGCGGCGCAAATGTCATGGAGCGTGTGATGCGCGGAAAATTAATGCGCCACTTACTTAAGATGACACCCACCTTTTATGAAAAGAAAAAAACCGGAAATTTAATGGCGTTAGGTACAAATGATTTGAATGCTGTGGCTTTAACAACAGGCTTTGGCGTTTTAACATTAGTCGATTCCACTGCTTACATGCTGATGATCTTTTTTACGATGGGACTGACGATCAGCTGGAAATTAACTTTAATGGCCATTATTCCAATGCCACTGATGGCGATTTTGATAGCGTTTTATGGCAGTAAAATTCATGAACGCTTTACAGTCGCTCAAGATGCATTTGGTGATATGAATGATCGTGTATTAGAATCAGTTGCCGGCGTTCGGGTGATTCGGTCTTTTGTACAGGAAAAACAAGATGTGAATCGCTTTCGAGAAATGACAGATGATGTCTTTCAAAAAAATATGAGAGTGGCGATCATTGATTCATTGTTTGAGCCGACGGTGAAATTGCTTGTGGGGATCAGTTATTTAATCGGTATCGGTTACGGCGCATATCTTGTGTTCCAAAGTGATTTAACCATTGGTGAGCTTGTCGCATTTAACGTCTATCTGGGGATGATGATCTGGCCAATGTTTGCCATTGGTGAATTGATTAATATCATGCAAAGAGGAAATGCCTCATTAGACCGGTTGAATCATACACTCAGTTATCAACCGGATGTAACTGACGCAACCAAGCCAAAAACATTACAAGAGCCTGGCGATATTCAATTTGAACATGTGACATTTAGGTATCCAACTTCCTCTAAAGATAATCTAACGAATGTCTCCTTTACTGTACGAAAAGGGCAAACGATTGGTATTACAGGAAAAACGGGAAGCGGAAAAACAACGATTGTCAAACAGCTTCTTCGTCAGTATCCGACAGGTGATGGGAAGATCTTGCTTTCAGGTGTTCCAATTGAGGACATTGAATTGGATCAACTGTTCCAATGGATTGGCTATGTTCCGCAAGATCATGTCCTTTTCTCAAAAAGTGTAGAAGAGAATATGCGTTTCGGTCATAGAGACGCGAGAGAAGCTGAATTAGCACAAGCGATTAAAGATGCTTACTTTGAAAAGGATTTACGCCTTTTACCAGAAGGCTTGGAAACCATGGTTGGAGAAAAGGGAGTGGCGCTGTCAGGAGGACAGAAGCAGCGGATTTCCATTGCACGTGCTTTATTAATTGATCCAGACATTTTGATTTTGGATGACTCGTTATCTGCAGTTGATGCAAAAACAGAAACGGCTATTTTAGAGAATTTAAGACAAAATCGTCATGGAAAAACGACATTTATTACAACCCACCGTCTATCAGCTGTAGAGCATGCGGATCTCATTCTTGTCATGGAAGAAGGACGTATTGTTCAAAAGGGAACCCATCAAGCGCTTATTCAGCAAGATGGATGGTATAAAGAGCAATTTCTGCGTCAGCAGCTGACAAATCAGCTGGAAGGAGGGGATGAGGCATGACAACAGGGAGAAGACTTCTTGCCTATGCACTCCTCTATAAAAAAGTGTTGTCTGTTGCTTTGATCTTTCTGATCATTGCAGTTGGTGCTGAGTTGACAGGACCTTTCATTGGGAAAAAAATGATTGATGATCATATTTTAGGTGTAGAAAAACCGTATGTTGAGGTAAATGAAAAAACAGATAAAACGGTTTATTACCAGGGAAATAACTATATAAGAAGTGACCGGCTACAGAATCAAAATGAAGCTGGAAAGCAAATCAATGTCGTGCAAGTCGGATTTGGGTACTATTTTGTGAATGAACCGATTCGATTTGACGGGAGCCGGACAATAGAAGGGGATCAGCTCACCATTGAAAATGGGAGCGAGCGTGAGACGTATCAGGTACAGCGTTTATCCAAAGAGGAAATCTTCGCTTTTTATCAACCGGAAATCAGTGGTTTGGTGCAGCTTGTTCTATTTTATTTTGGGATGCTCGTCATTGCGATTTTCTTTCAATATGGGCAGCACTATTTACTCCAGCGTATTGCAAATCGCATTATTCAAAAAATGCGAGTGGACGTATTTGAACATATTCAAACGCTTCCGATTCGGTATTTTGATAATTTACCGGCTGGAAAGGTTGTCGCGCGGATTACGAATGACACAGAAACCATTCGTGATTTATATGTAACAGTACTCGCTAATTTCGTCACAAGTGCCATTTACATGGTTGGAATTTATATCGCCATGTTCTTATTAAATGTGAAGCTGGCGCTTATTTGTTTAGTGGCTGTTCCGATTATTTTCCTATGGTCGATGACTTACAGAAAGTTTGCGTCGGTTTACAATCATCGCATTCGATCCATCATCAGTGAAATTAATGCCAAGCTAAATGAAGCTATTCAAGGAATGACGATTATTCAAGCATTTCGACATGAACAAGCAACGAAAGAAGAATTTGATGAGCTGAATAACAATCACTTTCGATATCAGCGAAAGATGCTTCATTTAAATTCACTGCTTTCACATAACTTGGTGAATCTGCTTCGGAACTTAGCATACGTCGCACTCATTTGGTATTTTGGCGGCGCGTCCTTAAGTGCGACGGGCATTGTGTCGATTGGGGTGCTCTATGCATTTGTCGATTATTTAAATCGTTTGTTCCAGCCGATTACAGGCATTGTGAATCAATTTTCTAGATTAGAATTAGCAAGGGTTTCATCTGAACGGGTCTTTCGATTATTAGATGAGCCTGGTACTGAAGTGGAAGAACCGGTTCAGAAGAAAATCGAGGGGCTCGTTCAATTTCAGGATGTTACCTTTGCGTATAATGAAGGGGAAAATGTATTAAAGAACATCACCTTTGAGGCGAAAAAAGGTCAGACGGTGGCACTCGTTGGACATACCGGTTCTGGGAAAAGTTCGATCATGAATTTGCTGCTGCGTTTTTATGATATTCAGCATGGGGATATCCTCATTGATGGAAAAAGCATCTATGATCAGTCGCGCCAAACGTTGCGTAAGCAAATGGGCATTGTACTGCAAGATCCTTATTTGTTCTCTGGAACGATTGCCTCCAATGTCAGTTTAGGAAATGAAGACATTAAAAGAGAAACGATTGAAACATCGTTAAAGCAAGTGGGCGCAGCAGAACTATTAAAGCATTTGCCTGAAGGTTTTGATGAACCAGTTGTTGAAAAGGGGAGTACTCTTTCCTCTGGGGAGCGTCAATTGATTTCATTTGCCCGTGCACTGGCATACGATCCAGCGATCTTAATTCTAGATGAAGCGACGGCTAACATCGATACAGAAACAGAAGCCATCATTCAACGGGCACTAGATGTCGTCAAAGAAGGCCGAACCACTTTTGTCATTGCACACCGATTATCTACTATTAAGAAAGCTGACATGATTTTGGTGTTAGAAAAGGGTGAGATTGTCGAGCGCGGCAGCCACGAAGAGCTCATGGAGCAAGGCGGACTGTATGCGCAAATGTACGAATTACAAAAGGGAGCTGTGGCTAGCAGCTGATAGGATGAGCAGCAAAAGCCTCTTTCAATTTGAAAGAGGCTTTTTTCATGGCAATGAAAAAAGTCGAGGCTTCATGAAATGATCTCGACTTTTACTGGTTGTATATCATTTACACGAACTAAATGGTCAATAAGCGATACCGACGCGTTGATGCACAAATTCCTTTGAGTTTAACTGCTGATACAAAAAGTGTGCGGTATCTTCAACTGAAATTTTCTGTCCATCTATAGGGAGAAAATTCTTTTCATAGCGATATGACCGTGTCACTTCTCCATCTGGTAAATAGGTTGGGCAAATGATTGTCCAATCTAGTTCAGTTGATTGAAGAATTTCAAATGCTTTGGCATGTTCTTTAGCAGCTCGGGAAGTGGTTCGCCTTGATTCATTTGTTTCAAAGCGGTAAAGCTCAGGCTGCTGCCTTGCTTTTAAAATCCCCGCAGTGCCAATCGTTATAATTCTTGATGTTCCTGTTTGCTTCATGGCTTGTACGATATGCTCCATTGAAACAGATAAAGTATCATCACCATCTGTTGATAGACAGCTCACGACAATATCTGATCCTTTAATCGTTTCAAGGACATCCTCTTGATTTCTGGAATTGCCGGTGACTTGAAACATACCCGCAAGCATTTCTTCCCGGTTTGTCCGAATTAACGAGCGAACCATGTAACGATCATCTTCTTTTACGAAACGAAGAAATGCTTGTCCTACACGTCCATGAGCACCGAAAAGAGCTATTTTCATCTGATCGATCCCTCCACTACATACTATAAGTGAAAAGAACTTAAAATGGTACAGTTTTATGTCATGCTTTTTTTATAAAGATGAAAGGACCGAATACTATGAGCATATTCACATAATAGAGAGAGACCGACAAATTGTAGAAGTTCAAAATTCACACCTGAAATAATGTCCATGAAAATCCGCTCCTTTCTAATACATCATATGAATTCAAAAGGAATCGGTGAGGGATAAAACCAAAAAAAGAAGACACCATAAGAGGTGCCTTCTATGATCCAGATATGAAATTAAGCTTTTGTTCCGCCAAGGTTTTGCTGAGCGTAAGATACAAGACGTTTTGTGATTTCTCCACCAACTGAACCGTTAGCACGAGCTGTTGTTTCTGCTCCAAGGTTTACACCAAACTCAGAAGCGATTTCGTATTTCATTTGATCGATTGCTTGCGCTGCTCCAGGAACTAGTAATTGATTTGAACTATTAGAATTTGCCATGATGTGAATCTCCTTTTTATATATGATTTTTTTGGTTGGGTTTGCTGGAATCGCACCAGCGAAATGACCAAGTCATTTGCCACTTGGCGAAACCCAATGTGGTAACTGCTTTGTACTAAATATTATGGTTCGCTACGAAAAAAACATACGGAAAAAGAACATGGTAAATGTTGTTTTCATATACAAAAAACCACCACCCAATGGTGATGGTTTGTGGAACGTCTTCTTATTCAGCTGAGCGGATGCGCAGCTCAGTCTCTGTATCAAAGAAGTGCGCTTTATTCATATCAATGGCAAGAGGGATCGTCTGACCTGCCTGAATATCTGTGCGAGAATCAACACGTGCAATAAACGTTTGACCAGCGAGAGAAGAATAAAGCATCGTTTCGGCTCCCATTAATTCAGCCACTTCTACGTTTGCTTCAATTTTTGTTCCTTCAGAAGCCTCTATAAACACAGGTTCATCATGGAAATCTTCTGGCCTGATGCCTAGAATCACATCTTTTCCGATATAGCCCTGACTGCGTAATACTTTCATTTTTCCTTCTGGTACACGAATGTGCGTATTCCCAATGGCAATGGCTCCGTCAGACAGTTTTCCTGTAAAAAAGTTCATCGCTGGAGAGCCAATAAATCCTCCTACAAAGACATTCTCTGGGTTTTCATACACATCCTTTGGTGCGCCAACCTGCTGAATAAAGCCATCTTTCATGACAACAAGCCGAGTAGCCATTGTCATGGCTTCTGTTTGATCGTGTGTGACATAGATGAATGTCGTCTGCAGCCGCTGATGAAGTTTAGAAATTTCGGCACGCATCTGAACTCGAAGTTTAGCATCTAAATTAGAGAGAGGTTCATCCAAAAGAAAGACTTTGGCATCGCGCACAATGGCCCTTCCAAGTGCAACACGCTGTCTTTGACCTCCAGACAATGCCTTAGGTTTTCGATCTAAGTATTGTTCAAGCCCTAATATTTTTGCAGCGTTTCGTACCCGCTCATCAATTTCTGCTTTAGGAAATTTTCGAAGCTTTAATCCAAAAGCCATATTATCGTACACATTCATATGAGGGTATAAGGCATAGTTTTGGAAAACCATCGCAATATCCCGATCTTTTGGTGCCACATCATTCATTCGCTTGCCGTCTAATAGAAAATCCCCTTGTGAAATTTCTTCAAGGCCTGCAATCATGCGGAGGGTTGTTGATTTTCCGCACCCAGATGGACCAACAAACACAATAAATTCTTTATCTTCAATATGTAGATTAAAGTTATCTACTGCTGTTACTTTGTTATCGTACACTTTATAAATTTGATTCAGCATCATTTCAGCCATAGGTGGTAGCCTCCCAGTCCTTTTTTTGAAAGCGCTTTACTTATAAATGAAGTGTATAAAAAGGAAGGGTGTCTGTAAATGGACAACGTGCACAACATCTTATTTTCATTTTTAGGCAAGGTGCTCATGATAGGATCATTTAAGAAAGATCGAGAAGATTCATCATGAAATAAGCAGCTGACGCTTCTTGAAAATGCCGTATATCTAGCCCTGTCCGTTCAATAAATTTATCAATCCGATACTGAAGGCTGTTTCGATGAACATATAACGCTTTTGCTGCCTGCGATGCATTTAAATTACACTGCATATAGGTCGTGAGAGTCCGGTAAACGTCCCGATCAAAGATTGTTTCTATAAATGCATCTGAAATAGCGGCAGAAACCATGTCTGTATCATGGCGAATGAAAGCAGGTAGACATTGATAAAATGTTGCAACCCCTGACCTAAGTTTTCCTTGCTTCAGATGCCATAAAAAGAGCTGATGTTCATTTAATAATCTCATTTTTAAATTTCCATTCGGCAAATGCAGCTGTCCTTGCATGAAGACAACGTCTGTTAAAAAATCACTTGTGATGGCTTGAGACAAATCATGTAGCTGTTCAAGTTGACCATTTTCTGATGTAGCATTTGTTTGAATGAGCATAGCTGTTTCAGTGCCTGTCCATATGAAATGAATATGTTCGAGGCTGCTGTTCACAGCCTCTTTTATTTGCTGCCTTTGTTCTGCTTGGTGCTCCATTTTAAAAAAATGAACACGGACAGATTGATCAATGGTGATTGATTTGTTTTCAAAGAGATAGCTGTACCATTTCTGTTCTTCTTCCGTCTCCTGCGTATGAGGTACATCAATTGGTGTGAGGAATGAATTGAGAAGAAGCGTTTCTCTTTCTGTTAGCTCCGTTTTGTTTACTCCGAAAATTTCGCCTTCGTCTGTTTGATACCAGAGAATTTGTTTATCATTTGTTGGTGAACTGATGATATGGTGTCCGTAAACAAGTTTTAGTTTTTCTAACATGGCGAGGCTCCTTAAACAGTTTAATCATACACATGGAATAGCATTAATTCGTGGATTTCTTCTTTTAAGGTTGGTTCAACTTCATGAGGCGGAAGCTGAGAGCCCCATTCAATATCACCCGTTTTGTGATAAATGCCTTCATAGTGTGAACCATTATGAAAAAAGGATATTTTCCAGCCAGGTAATTGCGCTTTTTTAAAGAGAGGTTTCCATTGAAAATGAGAAATCATATCATCATTGCCTCCTTGCTTTTATTGATGAAACAATAAATACACACGACAATCCGGAAACAACCTTGAACTTGGTTTTATTGTATCTCATCTGATGAAAAGAGCATAGGGAAAGCTCAGATTTCAGAGACATGAAAAGAAAACATCAGTAGGCGTTTGCATGGTCTATAGGAGTAAGAGCCATTTCTGTTAGGTAAGATGCGTATTCAACGATTCTTTTCCCAATCAGCCATTCTGAGTTTTTCAATGGTGCATGCAGAAAAATCTCGCGGCCTGGACGAGAATTGGCTTCAAACATCCAGATAGCACCCAAGTGATCAATACCTAAGTCAAAGCCAATTTCCCCAATCAGACCAGGCATTTTTTCATCTATCACACGACTAAGTGCTAGGGCAGTATCAGAGAGCTCTTGCAAAATCTCCAAACATTTCTCTGCATCAGGAAAGATATCATACAGTGTTTTTACTGAACCACCATGCAGTTGATGGGTTGTGACAGTGTGATCTCCTGAAACTTTTCCAGCAACGGCTGTAACAGTCCAATGACCATACTTATTTTTATTCGTATGAATTCTGAAATCCAGTGGTTGATTGTCTATTTGAAGAAGCTCAATGCCTTGTTGTGCAATCAAGTCTTGCATTGCACAATCTTTTCGCATTTTTTTCACGAAATGGTCTACGGAATGATATGAAGTGGATTTCCCTTTATTTGAGCAGACAGTGATCCCGTTTTCCGTCTTCTTTAACTGATAAATACCGTCTCCGTGACTGCCGTTTGTTGGTTTTAAATAAATCACATGATGCAGATGAAGGAGTGTTTCTATTTTAATTAAAGCATCAAAAGGATCTAATCGTATGGAATGTGGTAAGAAAAAGCTTGTTTTTTCATCTGTTAATAGCTGTTCATGAATGTCCCATTTATTAAAAAAATAAGGGTTGAACCAAGGGATATCGTAGTCTTGAGTGAGTTTTCGTTTTGTTTCTTGAATGAATGCCGACTGAGCAGCCTTTCTATTAGGCAGCCGGTCATAAACAACGGATGGGAGGGGCATCTGCTTTTTTACCCAGCGCTCCTCTTGGTAAAGCAAACCGTCTACTATTCCTTTATCCCAATCGATAGAATGAGTACCAAAAAGATATGCAAAACCAGCATGCTGCCTGCAAGATTGCAACAGTTTCATAAAATAGGAAGACCTAGTGCCTAAAGGTGCTGTATTTTGTTCGAATCCTGCAGTGAAAATGCCGATGAGAGGTCCTATATAGAGTGTATGTTGAACTAATATGACCTCAGCTTTCGTTTTGTATGGAATGAGTAAAGCGCGATAAAGGTCTTCTGATAATAAAATCCTTTGTGATTGATGATGATAGGAAATGGTGAAATCATCTATTAAACAAGAACCTAAAGCAATAGATAAAATTGCCCCCTGCTCTTTAAACTGGACAGGGAGATGTACTGTATTTTCACTTGCTGAATGAGGAGCGATGCTGTAGCGTTTTCTCTTCATAAGGAACCTCCTTTTCTTCAGCCATCATCGATTTGGCATGTTCAAGTATGGTCTGAATCAATTGATTCTCCCTCTCAGGATAAGCTTTTAAAAAAGAGGATCGTCCTGGCTTTGATCTTACGTTTGAGATGAAAAGTCTGCCTTCATTTGTATGAAGCAAGTCTATAGCGAATTCAATACACGGTGAGAAAGTTTTGTCTATAAACGCTGGAAGAGATGACTGAATGGAGGCAATATCATCTAACAATAGCTCCTTGATGTGTGGCTTTAATGAGTTTAAATAGTGATCAAAGGCTACCACATGAATGGAATTTTGTGTATTGCTTAAAAGGCTGTTTTCTACTGATGGTTTTGTATGAATCCCCATGCTATTCCATTGATTTTGTGAATTTTTTATAAGAAAAATCCTAATTTCATTGAATATAACGTCTTTTTGATCATTCGTGTTAAAAAATTGAAGGAAAGATCGGCCGATATACTTTTTGCACCAGCGCACAACCTCTGCTGAATGTGAAAAGGTGATGATTTGCTTAGCGTTTAGCTGCACAGTAATGAGTGATTTGTCTCTTAAAGAAATGAAGCAAGAGGGTGCTGCGTGCTGTTGAGAAAGCGGCTGTATTTTACAATATCCGCCCTTTCTGACCAAGTTGAGAAGGTCTGAAGGCTCTGTCAATAGAGAGCAGACAGGTAAGTATGGTTGTAAAGAAGGGAGGAGACGGAGTTGCTCGAATAGCCGCATTTTATTTGAAATTCCAGTATTCAAAAAAACGGTTTTTGGATACTTTTTTAACCAATTCATGATAGGTTTTGCTTTTTTAGATTGTGCGTCATGCTGATAAAGACAACGATCATAAATCAAGTCAGGAATCTGAAATTCTGACGCTTCAAATCCTTTGCCAGTCTTAAATTTTTGACCGTGAATGACATTTGAAGCAGGCTTTAAATCTAGAGGTGAAAAACGAACAACTTCTAAATCAAAAGAAGAGGCTGCTTTGGCAAGCTGATGTGTGAATGCTTCTTCATGCTTCGGAGAAAGAGTGACAATGCCGAGCGTTGACGTCATGAAACAACACCTACTTTTCAAATTCTTTTTTTAACATCTCAAAAACACTTTTTGTTGATTTTACATAAACTTGGCGTTCCTATATCATTACGACAGATCGTTGTCTCATATGTCACATTGAATGCTTCATTTGCTTGGACTCTTGACAACAACTATAATACGTATAGATAAAAACAATAAACTTCAGGTGTTGTTTGAAAGGTAGATGACGACTTTGGATATATTCACAACGTTTATCTTTATGATTGTGATAGGTGCAGTGATAGGGGCAGCAACAAACCATCTCGCAATTAAAATGCTCTTTCGTCCGTATAAGCCATATTATTTATTTGGGAAGCAGCTCCCATTTACACCAGGTCTTATTCCTAAAAGGAGAGATGAAGTAGCCAAGCAGGTTGGCGTCATGGTGATGGAGCATTTACTAACGCCAGAGGGTATTCAAAAACGATTTGAATCATCGGAGGCAAGGCAAGAGATATTGCAGACAGTGCACCGATATATTGATAAAGGTGCTGATATGGAAATGACGGTTTTCTCCATGTTAGAAAGATACGGTTTTTCACAGGCTGACGTTAAAGCTGACGCATGGCTTCATCAGTGGACTGATCATAAGCTCCACTCACTGCTTGAAAAGTATGATCAGCAAACGTTGTCTGAGCTGCTGCCACAGGATGTAGAAAATAAGCTTGCATCCAAAATTCCAGATGCCGCAGATTATATTTTAAAGAGAGGCATTCATTACTTTGAAAGTGATGAGGGAAAAGCAAGACTCGGTCATATGATAGATGATTTCTTAAAAGAACGAGGAATGCTTGGCAGTATGGTCCAAATGTTTTTAGGGAATTCAAGCTTAATTGATCGCGTACATCCTGAAATGATGAAGTTCTTAAAGAATGCAGAGACAAAAAGGTTTTTATCAGATTTACTTGTTCAAGAATGGGACAAGGTAAAGCAATTTTCTTTACATGAGCTTGATAAAAAATGGAATGTGAAAGAGCTTCTATTTAGTGTGAAAAAGCAATTGCTTTCACATTTTTCTACAAAGGTTCTGTTAGATAGACCAGTAGGAGTTTACATCAGTGCAGTAGCGGATGATCTTAAGACCAAGTTTGCTCCATCTCTCATTGATAAAGGGATTGAAGCCGCATCTAATGCGCTTGAGGGACTGCTCGCAAAGCTCCAATTTGAAGAAATTATTCGTGAACAAATTGAACTTTTCCCGCTTGAAAAAATGGAAGAGCTTGTGATCAGCATATCTAATAAGGAGCTGAAGATGATCACATTTTTAGGCGGTCTTTTAGGTGGATTGATCGGTGCTGTCCAAGCGATTTTTGTCACCTTATTCTAAGGCAAGATCGAGAAATTTCGATGAATTTATTGTATATATGTGAAACGAAAGCCATAGTTTGTTATAGTGGAGTGGTGTCCGCCGATCCATATCGGTGATAACGGATAGAAAGGAGACATAACATGTCTGTAAATCTTTATGATGTTGCATATGACCTTGAAAAAGCACTGCGTCATAGCGAAGAATATTCAGCGTTAAGAAATCTTTATGATGAGGTAAACGGGGATGAGTCCTCTAAAAGAATGTTTGAGAACTTCCGTGACATTCAAGTAAACCTTCAACAAAAACAAATGACTGGTCAAGAGATTACACAAGAAGAAGTAGAGCAAGCGCAAAAAACGGTTGCACTTGTGCAGCAGCACGATAAAATCTCTCAGTTGATGGAAGCAGAACAACGCGTAAGTGTTCTCATCGGTGAATTAAATAAAATTATCATGAAGCCTCTTGAAGAGCTTTATGGAAATGCAGAAGAAAATTAATTGAAAGGGCGATCATATTCGCCCTTTTTTTCATTCATATCGCCGCTTGTATATCTTTAAAAAAAGGGTTGTCGAAGCTCGTAAATTCTGCGATAATACTTATTGAAAGTGCTTTCAAAAAGCGCTATCGTGATGAATTGGGTGCGTTCCACTTTGGATTTACGACGATGAGTCAAATGAGAGAGAAGCGCTTCTGGGAGAAAAGCAAAGCATAAGGGGATATGATATAAGCAATGCTTTGGTGTGTGAAAGATGAGGGGATCATGGGGAGCTTCATCACGCCATTGTTACGCATCCAAACCATACATAAAAAAAAGCCTAGGGGTAGGCTTTTTTTATTTGCGATTGAGGCATAAAACAAGGGCTGCTTCAACTGCATGTTCTAAAGCGATAAGCTAGGGCATATCCTCATCGTAAGTACAGTCATCAAGAAGGGGGATGCCTCAGTGTCAAAAAAGCTACTTGCACTCAATATAGATGGAACGTTACTTCGTTCCAATGGGAAAATCCATTCCGCTACAAAAGAAGCTGTGGAATATGTTAAGAAAAAAGGGGTTTACGTGACGATTGTCACCAACCGTCATTTTCGATCTGCACAAAAAATTGCCAAGGCGTTGAAAATACCAACTTCAACTCTTGTGACGCATAGTGGTGCATTTATCGCTGATAAGCTTGATGAGCCGCTCCATGTGAAGAAATTAACGGAAGAGAAAACATTTAATCTTGTGCAGATCCTTGAAAGCTTTGATTGTAATGTTCGCTTGTTACATGAAAAATTCTCAATCGGCAATCGGAAAAAAACACAGTCTCAATTGATGGGAAAAACGTTGATTCATCCGTCTGATCCCATTTTCTATCCCGTTCAATTTGTTGAATCATTAAGTGATATGCTCATGGATGAACCGGTTAGCACACCTGTCATTGAAGTGTATTCGACGGCAGCACTTCAACCTGAAATCCACACAACCATTCAACAAGCATTCCCATCTGTTGATCTGATTAAGATCAGTGATGAGAAAATGAACATTGTATGCAAAGGGGTATCGAAAGAAGCAGGACTTTCTCTTTTAACTTCAGCACTAGGTTTTACATTAGAAGATACGGTCGTGATCGGTCACGGGACAGACGACATCCCGATGCTTGAGTTAGCTGGCTTAGGCGTTGCGATGGGGAATGCACCTCATTCGGTCAAACGTAAAGCCGATTGGGTGACACGTTCTCATGATGAACAGGGTGTTGCTTATATGATCAAAGAATACTTTAGAATGCAGCAAAGGGAAGGTTTTTTACATCAATTTGATATTAAACGATAATACAGTGAAGGCCCTGTCTATTAAGAAATGGCAGGGCCTTCGTCTGTTCTCTTCATTGCTTTTCCTAGATGAATTTTGTAAAATGAAACAAGTTTGAAGATAAAGGTGATACGATGCGAATTTTAGTTAAAGGGCTGTCTGATGAACGATTTCATCGACCGCTTGTCAATATAGCCAATTTATTCGAGGAAGATAGTGAAGTGCTGTTTGATTCAGGTGAAGCAAACGCTGGCCTGGTCATGGTGTTTGATTGGAAAGAAACTGGCGGTATGGTGGAGGCTTCTGGCCATATTGCTGGATCAGATATGACGAGTCGTTTTACAAGAGAGATGCCAGAGGGCTTGAACGATAAAGAGCGCTGGAAGCAAATCAAAAACACTGTGCTGTCTGTTTATTTACATCTGCTTCAGGAATATACAGGAATGACGCAAAAATGGGGGATTCTTACGGGGATACGCCCTACGAAATTACTTCATAAGATGCTAAGAGAAGGCATGACAAAGGAAGAAGCACATGCTGCGTTAAAGCGCGATTACTTGATTCATGATGAAAAGATCCATTTGATGCAGGAGATTGTTGATCGTCAAATCAAAGCCATTCCAGATCTGTACGATCTACAGGAGGAAGTGAGTATTTATATCGGTATTCCTTTCTGTCCAACAAAATGTGCTTATTGCACGTTCCCTGCTTATGCCATTCAAGGACAAGTTGGAAGAGTGGGAACGTTTCTTTTTGGGCTGCATTATGAGATGCAAAAAATGGGCGAATGGTTAAAGGAACATGGGATTAAAGTGACGACTGTTTATTTTGGCGGAGGTACTCCAACGAGTATTACAGCAGAAGAAATGGATTTGCTATATGAGGAGATGTATCGCTCTTTTCCAGATGTGAAACATATTCGGGAAGTCACTGTAGAAGCGGGACGACCTGATACGATTTCACCTGATAAGCTGGAAGTGCTCAACCGTTATCATATTGACCGGATTAGTATCAATCCGCAATCATATGAGAATGAAACATTAAAAGCGATTGGCCGGCACCATAGTGTGGAAGAAACGATTGAAAAGTATCATTTATCAAGGCAGTATGGCATGAATAATATTAACATGGACTTAATCATTGGGCTGCCAGGAGAAGGGCTAAAGGAATTCCAACATTCCTTGAACAAGACAGAAGAACTGAAGCCTGAATCTTTAACGGTGCATACCCTTTCCTTTAAGAGAGCGTCTGAAATGACCCGCAATAAGGAAAAGTATCAAGTGGCAGACCGAGAAGAGATCACACGTATGATGGATGAAGCGGTTGCTTGGACAAAGGCACATGACTATCATCCGTACTATTTATACAGACAAAAAAACATTTTGGGGAATCTCGAAAATGTCGGGTATTCGTTAGATGGACAGGAAAGTTTGTATAATATTATCATTATGGAAGAGGTGCAGACGATCATTGGCATTGGATGCGGCGCTGCGAGTAAATTCATTGATCCGCGAACCGGAAAAATTACGCAGTATGCCAATCCAAAAGATCCAAAGTCTTATAATGATCGTTATGAGCACTATACGGAGGAGAAGATTCAGTTTCTTGAGTCATTATTTGTTTCTCACATGTAAACACTGCGGTGACGCAGTGTTTTTTTCATTTGTAAAAGGGTATATAGGGGGTAAAAAGATAAAGCAGGTGTACATATGATGGATGTGATCGGAATTGGGATTGGGCCAGCAAATTTAGGATTGGCCGCTTTATTAGAGGAGTATGAAGATGTGACATGCTGTTTTTTTGAACAGGAAACCGAATTTGCTTGGCATCCTGGTATGCTCATCAAAGGAACGGACTTACAAGTTTCCTTTCTAGCGGACCTTGTGACAATGGCTAATCCAAGGAGCAAGTATACATTTTTAAATTATTTACATGAATCAAACAGGCTTCACCGCTTTTATACATTTGAACAATTTGATATCCCCCGGAGAGAATTCAATGAGTATTTATCATGGGTTGCAGGTGAATTGGATAGCTGTCAGTTCGGGATGAAGGTGGAAGAAGTGACCGACTGTGAAGACGGGTATCTTGTAAAAGTTCGGCGGTTGAAAGATGGGGTGCTTTCTGAATATCGTGCAAAGCATGTCGTCCTTGGTACTGGAAGCAAGCCGATGATTCCTGTCGATGTGCCAGAAGTTGCGTTGCCGCATGTGACCCATAGCAGCCGTTATGTGGATCAACAAAAAGAACTTCATGAAGCTGAAACGGTGGCGGTGATTGGTTCAGGTCAGAGTGCAGCTGAAATTTTCTTAGACCTGCTTCAGCATCAGAAGAAAGGACAGCAGCTTTCGTGGTTTACACGTTCAAGTGAATTTAGAGAACTAGAGACAGCGGAGCTTGGTCAGGAGCTATTTACACCTAAGTATGTTGAATATTTTCATTCCCTTCCTTATGAAGAACGGATGAACACATTGCCTAGACTGGCAGGATTAAGGAATGGTATAGATGCATCGACGCTTTCTCGTATTTATCAGGAATTGTACCATCGCTCCGTTTCAGGAGAAGAGCCATCTGTACTCATTCAGCCAATGACGGAGCTTGAAGCGATACATATGGAGGATGAGCAGCAGGTAGAGCTGCATTTGAAACAATGGCAGCTCAAGAAAGAAAAGAAAATCACAGCCGATCATGTGGTATTGGCTACAGGATATACGCCTAATATTCCGGAATGGTTTAGCGCATATGAACCATTGATTGAATGGGAGAGCGATAAGCATTTTAAAGTGACAGACGACTTCAGGCTTGTGTTTAAAGACAAACGGTCTCATCATTTCTTTACATTCACGAACCTCGATCACTCTCATGGAACAGCGGCGACCAATTTAAAACTATCGATCTACCGCAATCAGAAAGTCATCCGAACCATTCGCGGGGATACGAAAGAACAAGTGAAGCAAGAAACGGCATTTCAGCAATTTGAATAGATATAAAAAAGGGCCCCAGCAAAGGGCCCTTTTCAATTAAATGGTTGTTTCTCTTTTTACTTTTGGTTTTTCAGTTTTCCATTTGAAGATTTTGTTTAGGATTTGATAGATACGCTTTGATTCTTTCGTCACTAGCGGTCCTAAAATCGCAAGGATTAATACATATAATGCAGCAAATGGCTTCAATGTAGCGGCAAGCCCGCCTGCAATCCCAAGTTCGGCTACAATGATGGAAAACTCTCCTCTTGATACGATGGTTAATCCAATATTAGATGAAGCTTTATGAGAGAAACCGGCTCTTCTTCCAGCAAACATCCCGGCGGTGAAGTTCCCGATCAAGGTGAGAATGACAGCACCGATCGCAAGCCAGAAGGCATCTCCTAATGTAAATGGATCAATACTCAATCCGAAGCTGAAGAAGAACATGGCGCCAAAGAAATCTCTAAAAGGAACAACGAGATGTTCAATGCGGTCTGAGTGCTCTGTTTCTGAGAACACAAGACCGAGTAAGAGAGCGCCAATGGCCTCTGCGACATGAATCGTTTCTGAAAAACCAGCCACGAAGAACAAAGCGGCAAAAATGACAATGATAAATACTTCATTTGAACGGATATCGAATAGTTTGTTTAATAGTTTTGGCAGCTTACGCGCGATGATAAAGAAAATCATCATGTAACCAAAAGCGATTAAAATAGATAATAAGGCACCGCCAACGGACGTGGCATCTCCAAGGACAAGACCGGATACGACAGATAAATAAACGGCGAGAAAAATATCCTCAAACATAATAATCCCAAGAATTAACTCTGTTTCAGGGTTCGCTGTCCGTTTTAAATCGACAAGGACTTTGGCGACAATGGCGCTGGATGAAATGGTGATAACGCCTGCCATAATGAGAACTTCGAGGAATCCAAAGCCTGTGATAAACCCATAAAGCAATCCTAAGCTAAAGTTGATCAAAATATAAATAGATCCGCCGACTGCAATGGATTTACCCGATTTTATGAGTTTGCCGACAGAGAACTCAAGCCCGAGGTAGAATAGAAGGAACAGGACACCCATTCTACCAAAAAACGAAATAATCTCGGTGCTCTCGATAAACTTCAAATCAATGATCCCGATGGTTGGTGCATGCGGACCAACAACCATCCCGAGGACAATGAGAAAAGGAATGATAGAAAATTTAATTTTATTGGCGATTAAGCTGGCAATGGCGATGAGAATAAGCGCCGTTCCAACTTCAAAGACTAAATGATCCATTCATCACTCTCCCCCTCTAGAAAGAAAATCACGTATCAATCGCTTCAAGTGTTTTCTTTCGCCTGAAATGACCATCGTATCATTTGCTTGAATAATCGAATCGGCACCGGGGTTGAGTAATTTTTCATTTGTATGTTTAATGATCGCAATGACGGTGACTTCATAATTTTGTCTCACATCTAAATCGCCGAGTGTATGTCCAACCGCTTTTGCGTCTTTTTCTACCTTAAACCATTCAATGATCAAATCATTGAACGCCATTTCAATCGTTTCAAGTGCTTGCGGCTTATACACCATACCGCCAATAATGGCAGCAATTTGCCGGGCTTCAGCATCATCGAGAGAAATGGTGGACAGTACTTCATCTGGATCTTCATCGTCGAAACGATAAATCTCCCGTCTGCCATCATCATGAATCACAATCGTCATCTTTTCTCTATTTCTCGTTTCAATTTCAAATTTCTTTCCAATCCCAGGAAGATCATTTTCTTTAATGTTCATTTTATCCCTCCGAATATGATAGGTTTTGTTTTTCATATAGTGAGTACGGATGAAATAAAATGAATCAGTCGAGGTAATTTGATTGGTACATAATGGGGATTGCACACTTCATTTCTAAAAAACATAAATCAATGGATAACGCTGTAGTTGATGCAAACTTTACAAGAAAAGCTTTTGAAGCGCCCATTGATAACCTCTGTTTTAACAGAAGAGATGATGCATGTTTTTTTGAAAATGGAGGTGTCTTCACAGCGTTGATTTCTTCATCATAAATCGATGGAGAAATCAGGCTGGGTGTGCTCGCTTCTGCTTGTGAAGCAAAAACGACATTTGAAAAGGGAGAAAACATGACGATGCAGCTAATCAATATACATATGGAACTTCTTATCAATCATTCTCCCCCTTTCATATGATGTTTTATTTCTTATTTTACTATATAAAAATATATTTCTCGTTTCAACAATTATGCTTATTTTAGTATCAGTTGATCTTGAAATTTTTTATGTGGAGGAAAAGGAATTGTTTGATGGAAATTGAAGTAAGTGATGAGCTTGAAAAGAAGAGGGGGAATGGATGATGACATATATCAATTGTCAGGTAGATGGGGATATTTTTGAGATCGCTTTCAATAGACCTGAAGCGTATAACTCGTTCCATGTTGACATGTTTGCTGAATTTAAGGAAGCGTGTGATACAGCGAGTGAGAGCAGTGCAAAAATTGTTGTACTCAAGGGGATGGGCAAAGGGTTTTCAGCAGGCGGAGATATTGGCATGATGCTAAAGCAAGATCGTGAAGAAGATTTTCATCGCGTGATGGATCTGATCGAGGGAATTACACTTTCTTTAGCCAGTATGAAAAAAGTGACGATTGCAATTGTCCACGGGGCAGCGGCTGGTCTTGCTTTTAGCTTTGCCCTTAGCTGTGACTATTTGTTTATGCATCAAGATGCTAAACTTGCCATGAACTTTAATGGAATCGGGTTAATCCCAGATGGCGGAGGGCATTTTTTCCTCACCAAAAGAGTTAGTGAACAAACCGCTAAACAATTGATTTGGAGCGGGCAAAAGCTGCCGGCTGAAGAAGCGCTCAAGCTTCGCCTTGCAGACGGCGTGTTTCAAGATGAGGTGGATACGTATCAAAAAGCGTGCGTCAAGCCATTTTTAAATATGCCACTCCAAGCCTTTGTTGAAACAAAGATGATTTATTTTCAGCAGTCAGAATCACAGCTGTTAGCCGTTCTTCAAAAAGAGCGTGCTGCACAAGCTAGACTGAGACAAAGCCGTGATCATCAGGAAGGTGTTCAAGCGTTTTTGGAAAAAAGACGTCCTGTGTTTCATTAAATAGAAGAATGAATGGCCGGCGGATGCCGGCTTTTTTAACGTTCAAATAAAAGCAGTTTACCTGCATCATTGACGAGCCGGTGAGAGTACTTTGTGTATTGTTGTTCGATTAAACGATGACGTCCTAATTCTTTTGCTTTTTCATCACTATCTGTGGTGATTTTTTCGTTTAATAAGGTTTCACCTGACGAATCAAATACAGTCAAAAAGTATGTTTTCTCCATCTCTGATCTTCCCTTTCTTCTTGTTTTTTAATGAATTATACAAGGAGGAAGTTAAAACCTCTTTTTTCGCCCCTAAAAATGTGTTTTTTAGAATGAGAGCGATAGAACGTGCATTCGTAAAAACGGCGTGATAAAATATGGACAACTACAGTAACGTACAAGGAGATAGACGTTTGACGAAGCTCACTTTTATTCATGCCGCAGATCTTCATTTAGATAGTCCGTTTGCGGGAATGTCCAATATACCGAACCGAATTTTTAAGAGGTTGAAAGAAAGTACATTTCAAAGTGCCAAGAACATGTTTGAACTTGCAATTGATCGAGAAGTAGACTTTATGCTGCTTAGCGGAGATCTATTTGACGAATCGAATCGTAGCCTAAAAGCACAGCTTTTTTTAAGAAATCAGTTTCTTCAGCTGCAATCACACGGGATTGAAGTGTTTATTATTTATGGTAATCATGATCATTTAGGTGGTGAATGGACACCAATTGAATGGCCAGAGAATGTTCACGTTTTTTTGAGCAGTACGCCAAGTGAGCAAACCTTTTATAGAGAAGGTCAGCTTGTGGCAAGTATTTATGGGTTCAGCTACAAAGAGCGAGCTGTCCATGAAAATATGACACCTTATTATGAAAAAACAACAGATGCCCCCTATCATATTGCCATGCTTCACGGCACATTAGCAGGTCAAGAAGGGCATGATGCATATGCACCATTTCAGCTACAGCAGCTTCTAGCGCGGGATTTTGATTATTGGGCGCTTGGACATATTCATAAGCGGGCTCTTCTGCATGAAGACCCAATGGTGATCTACCCTGGAAACATGCAAGGAAGACATATAAAAGAAACAGGAGAGAAAGGCTGTTATGTCGTTTACCTATCTGAAGATGCTCAAAGAGCGGAGTTTATGAGCTGTTCAGATGTCATCTTTGAGACATTGACAATAGATATCACACATACCGCTCATATGACCGATCTTGTGATACTTGTGGACAAAAAGATGAGTGGACTGAAAGAGAGAGGTGTTCCTCATTTTGTGAAAATCGAACTAACTGGCGATGCTCCTGCTTATATGGAGCTCACGCAGCTTGAAGTGCTTGAGGAGCTGATGGCTGTACTTCATGAACAGGAGGAAGATGAAGACTTGTTCGTTTGGGTGATGTCGATTGACTGCCGGACACATGAAGATGCCGTCTATCCAGAAGATTCTTTTTTGACAGAACTAACAGCAGAAATTGCCGAGTTTGATGCGTATGATGAGCTGCTTTCACCGATCAAGCGTCATCCAACCTATAGAAAAGCAGGAAGAGCTTTTACAAAAGAGGACGAGATCGATATTAAAGAAGAGGCACAAAGGCTGCTGGCAGAACAGCTGAAGCAATTATGAGAAAAGGAGAGGCATGATGAAAATACGTTCACTCCATATTGCGAATTTCGGGAAATTTTCCAATCAAACCTTCCACTTTTCTGATGACGGTTTTCAGTTAGTTTACGGCCTGAATGAATCGGGGAAAACGACATTGAAGGCGTTTATTGAATCGATGTTATTTGGTTTTTCCAAAAGCCATATGTATAAGCCAAAGCATGGCTCATTTTATGGCGGGTCTCTTACATGTTTAGATGAAGAATTAGGTGTGATTCATATTGAAAGAACATCTGATCATGGCGGACAAGCTCAGGTGTTGCTGCCAAATGGTGAAGTGAAAGATGAAGCGTTTCTACATGCGATGTTAAAGGGAACGGATCGCAGATTATACCAATCGATCTATTCTTTTGACGTGTTTGGTCTGCAAAATGTACAAGCATTAAATCAAGATCAAATAGGGGAATTTCTACTCTTTTCAAGTTTGTTTGGCTCAGATGCGGCATCCAAAATGGACAGCAGGCTGCTAAAACAGCAGGAGCAGCTTTTTAAACCGAATGGACGTAAGCCTGAATTAAATCAGCAGCTTGATCATGTAAAAGAGCTGTCAGGTAAGTTAAAACAGGCCAAATTGGTAGAAAGTCGTTATACCGCAAAGAAAAAAGAACAAGCTGAATTAACCGAAAAGGTAGAAATGCTTCAGCATGAAATGAGACAGACTGAAGAAGAGATTCAGCTTTTGACGGAACATATTCGACTTTATCCTATGATAGAAAACAAGCTAGAGTTAAAAAAAGATTTGGCTAGTTATCCAGAACGAGTCAAACGGTTTAGACCGGAAACCGCGCATGAACTTGATAAATTAGAATCACACCTTCACCCAAAAAAGGCGCAAGTGACGGCACTGAAACAAAAATTAGATCATTTGCAAACGTCGCTCACGCAAGTTCAGCCACTCTATGACAAGGATACGGTATTGGAGATGAAGCGAGTCATAGCTGAATCATCTGATGCTGAACTTGTGAAGAAACGCTTAGCAGAAGGGAAATCAGAGCAGAATTCTTTGAAACAAAAAATAGAAGAAGCATCAGCGAAGCTGAAGTGGCAGCGTCCAATCAAGCTTGACCAGCTGGATGATTCACTTGACTTTGAGTGGGAATTAAAAGAGGCTGTGAGCCAATACGTTCGTTTAATGGATAGGAAAACACAGCTCGATGACCGGTTTGATCATGCAAGACATGAGCTTGAAGAAGCGGAAACCGCTCTAAAAGGATTAAAGGAACAGCCCGTTAATCAGCAAGATGCAGAAGATGTCAGGGGCACAAGGGCTACAGTGAAACAGAATCATTCCAGAGTGTGGTTATTCCCGCTGATGTTCGTGCTATGTGCTGTCACTCTCACGGTCTTATTCGTTTTAGCAGAGAGCTGGGTGACGTTACTGTTTGCAGGATTTTCCGTATTTATCTTGATCGCTATTTATCCAGTGCTTAAACAGACTCAGATGAAAGAAGCAAACGACAGTAACGCCTATCATTCTTTTCAAGTTCAAACAGCTTCAGCTGAAACGCTAGTGAAGCAAAAGGAGCTTTTATACGAAAGAATGATACAGCAATATGAAGACTGGGAGCGGGAACTGGAACCTGTACAGCAGCAAGTAGAAGATATGAGAAGGCAGCTGGGTTTGTCCTCAGAGCTCTCATTCCTTGTGGAAGCTTTCCATATCTTAAAACAATTAAAAGCGAATACAGCGGCATATGAGGCGCTTAACAAGGAAATAGAGATGCTCACACAGCAGCAATCGACCTACGAGCAAAGAGTTTCAGCGCTCATGAGTCTCCTTCAAAGAAAAGAAGGGACCATTCAAGAGAATATCTCAGCCTTTCAAGAGATATTGAAAGATGAGGAAAAAAGAGAAAAAGAACGTCAGACATTACACGTATCCATTCAACATGTAGAGCAGCAGCTGACAACATTAGAAGGAGAAGTTCAATATTATGAAAAACAAACGGACGAGCTTTTTCGAAAAGTAGAAGCAGCGTCAAAAGAAGATTATCATGTCCTATCTCATCTATCCAAAGAATACCGGGAGCGGCTGTACAATTTGCAGCAGCTGAACCAAGAGCTGCACAAAAGCGGTTATATAGATGAGGAAGAGGTCATTGTCCGTAAAGGTTTACGCACCCTTGAGGAGCAGTGTGCACAAGCAAAAAGACGTCTGAATGACATGCAAGAGAATGTGACGAATATGAAAAAGCGCTTGGCAGAATTAGCAGTAGAAATACGCCAAATAGAAGCATCAGGTACGGTGTCTGATTTGACTCATCAGCTTGCTGTAGAGCAGGAGCAGGCAAAGCACCTAGCGAAAAAATGGGCGGCTATTCAGCTCGTTCGTTCCGTCATTCGAGAGAAACTCAATGAGCATAAAGAAACGAGGCTACCAGCACTCCTCCAAACAGCTTCCCGATTTATTCAGCCGTTAACGAATGATCGATATGAAGTGATTTTATTTTCTGCCGAAGATGACCGGCTGATTGTGAAACGGAGGGATGGACGCCTATTCCGCCCGGAGGAGCTTTCACAAGCAACATGTGAGCAGATTTATCTCTCGATTCGTTTTGCACTTGCTTTGTCCCACCAGCAAGATTGTCAGCTCCCATTTATGATGGATGACAGTTTCGTTCACTTTGATCATGTCCGTCTAGAAAGGGTACTGGAGCTGATGAATGAACTCACTCGTTTTGAAACACAGCTGTTTTATTACACTTGTCATCATTATATGAAACAAGCAGCGGAAAACGGGCAGATTACGAGTTTAGCAGTGGAATGATTGACAAATTATGACTTATGTTATACTTATATGAGCAGAAACATGGAAGGAGCATTTATTGAATGGCTAAAGGGATCATGACCTATGACGTCGGCGAACAAGTTGACCTGCATTTATTAATTAAATCATCTACTAAAGGGATTGCGAGTAATGGCAAACCATTTTTAACGTTAATTCTTCAAGATCAAAGTGGAGATATTGAGGCGAAGCTATGGGATGCAAAGCAGAATGATGAACTCACATATGCCGCACAAACCATTGTAAAGGTAGTAGGTGATATTCATCATTATCGCGGAAGGAATCAGCTGAAGCTTAGGAATATACGTCCTGTTGCTGAAAACGAGCAAATCCGCATTGATGATTTTCTAGAAACAGCTCCTATTCCAAAGCACGATATGATGGATACCATCATGCAATATATTTTTGATATGAAAAACCCTAATATTCAGCGTGTCACAAGACATTTGCTGAAGAAATATGGACAGGAATTCGCTGATTACCCAGCAGCTACGAAAAACCATCACGAGTTTGTTTCGGGTCTTGCCTATCACGTGGTATCGATGCTTCATTTAGCGAAATCCATTGTTGATCTATACCCATCACTTGATCGAGATCTTTTATATTCAGGGATCATTCTACATGATTTAGGGAAAGTCAAAGAGCTTTCGGGTCCTGTCTCCACCACATATACAGTAGAAGGGAACTTAATTGGCCACATTTCTATTATGGTGACAGAAATTGCGAAAGCCGCAGAGGAGCTTGGCATTGATTCTGAGGAAATTCTGATTCTGCAGCATTTAGTGCTGAGTCATCATGGAAAAGGGGAGTGGGGCAGTCCTAAACCACCAATGGTGAAGGAAGCGGAAATTCTCCACTATATAGATAATTTAGATGCAAAAATGAACATGATGGATCGTGCGCTTGAGCATGTGAAGCCAGGAGAATATACAGAGCGTATTTTTGCACTAGAGAATCGTTCGTTTTATAAACCAACCTTTCACAATGAATCATCATGATAAAACGCCCGTTTGATGCGGGCGTTTTTTTTCATAACTTGTCTTCTTTTCGCATAAGCATGTAACACAAAGGGAGAGAGGTTTGTCCTAAAAAAGGAGGCGAAGACGATGTTGTTTTTTCCATGGTGGGTATATGCATGTATCATTGGCATTATTTTTTGTGCCTATAAATTAATGACGACAGCCAAAGAGGAGCAAGAGATTGATCAATCCTTTATTGAAAAAGAGGGAGAAATCTTTATCGAACGAATGGAGCAGGAGAGAGAGCGTAGACGTCAAGGACAGCAAATGAAACGATCACAGGAAACGGCGAAGCATGAGGACCATTCGATTGCATAATCAATAAGAATAAAAAAACCCCTCTACAAGTTCATGTAGAGGGGTTTTTCGTTCATTATTGGTTTGTTGTTTGTTGTGTGGTTTGCTCAGATTTTTCTTTGAATGTATTTTCAAGTTCTTTATCTTTTACTTTCACATCAGCATCTTTCACCAATTTGTTTAAGATCGTCTGAATTTCATTGTTATCTGCTTGTTTTTGATCAAGCAGTTCTTTTTTCAAGTCTGCTTTCATGTCATCGTATTTACCGCGTTCTTCGGTCTTTTTAATGATATGGTAACCAAATTGAGATTTTACTGGTTTGCTGATTTCATTTACTTTTAGTTTGAAGGCAGCTTTACTGAAGTTCTCATCCATTTGGCCATCTTTTGCGAACCAGCCTACATCGCCGCCTTGTGCTGCTGAAGCAGTGTCAGTTGAATATTCAGATACAAGGTCATCCCATTTTTCGCCTTTATCTAATTTCTTTTCTACTTCATCTGCTGTTTTCTTGTCAGCAACTAAAATGTGGCTTGCACGGATTTTCCCTTTTAGGTCATCATAATACGCTTTTACTTCTTTGTCAGTGATTTTGATGTTAGCTTTGGCAGCCTTTTGAGTCAGCAGCTCATATTTTACTTGATCTTTGATGTAATCTTTTCCGAATTCATCTTGAAGTTGTTTTAAACGATCTTCACCAAGTGTCTTTTTATATTCTTCCAATTTCTTATCAATTTCTTTATCTGATACTTTGTATTTGTCAGCAAGAACCTTTTGTTGAACAAGTAGGTTTAAAGCATCTCCACCTGCTTGTTTTTTAAGTGTTGTGTAAAGCTCTTCTTTTGTGACATCTCCTGATTTTGTTGTTGCGATCACTTCTTTGTCACCGCTACTGCATGCGCCAAGAGTTAAAACACTTACTGCTGTTACAGCTGCTAAAGCCATTTTTTTCATTCAAAAAACACTCCTAATCTTTCCAATTTATTTATCATTGCTTGTATCATAACATATTGTGACATGCTGTAAAAAGAAATGCAAATGGGAGGGCATTCGTCTAGTCAAATTTTTGCGACCAACATACACATATATTGATCACAAAAAGGAGGCTGAATTATATGGGAGCAGGATATTCTAATGGGTTTGCTTTATTGGTCGTGCTATTCATTTTGCTGATCATCGTTGGTGCAGCATATCTTTATTAATTAAATCGCTGTGACAGAAAGGAGCCGTCCTGCCATGCGTGCGGGCGGTTCTTTTTTAAAACGATGACAAGTGCCTAAACGTTTTAAAATTTTCTGCATACACTGAGCTTAGAACAGAGGAAGAACTGGCAGGAGGTGTTTTCACATGGGAGGAGAAGTCTTTGCTGGCGGTTTTGCACTAGTCGTCGTATTATTCATCTTATTGATCATTATCGGTGCATCTTGGATTTGCTAATAGATCATCATACACAAAAAGCTGCCATCAAACAGGCAGCTTTTGCTTTGATCTTAAATAGATATGGTAATTTCAACAAATGATGAGATCAGTAAGATCAGTATCGATACATTGATAAAGCGAAACACCTTATCTTGCCGTTCTTCAGGAATCTCTCTGACAAGGCATAATGTATTAGTAAGCCTGTTTATTGAATACACAATAAACGCGGCAAAGACGATGAAGTAAAATAAAACTATCGGAGATCCCCCCTCTCTATGCTATTCCCATACTACATTACCAAATTTTTTATGAAAAAGATAGAAGTTGGCTTTAAAAACCTCATGATGAGGAAGTTGGGTCAACTAAAATATCAAACTCGTCTTGGGCTTGATCAATGATGCATGATTTTGGCGCTTTGAGCAGTTTCCAAGCAAATAAAAAGTCAGGCAAACAATAGCCTGCATGAATACTTGCGATCATGATAAAATAGTGTGCGTACATTGGAAACGCCATTCCTAAAACAAAGTAAACAGGTGAGATGACACAAAACGGGCTGAGCAGTGAGAAAAGCATCACTCTCTTAGGCACGCGCTGCCAGCAATTTCGTTTAAATAACGTCATTTTTTTCTTATGTTTCATGACTGGGATCAAGTGAACCACGCGGTGGACAAGCAATGTCGCAAGTAAAAGCACGACAAAAAGTGGTGCATTGTGACTGCTGAGTCTCGTTTCAGGATGAGTCAGTTGAAAACATAAAAATGCCATAATGAAAAAAAATACAGTAAGACATATGGCTGAAATCATCATTCTCGTATAACCATAATCCTTTTCAAGATTAATGGTCTTCCAACAATTCATTTTTCATCCTTCCAATCTCAAAAAAACTAATTGAATATCTCAAGATAATTTACTCTTCCTGAGGATAAAAATCAATGGTTTTCATGAAAAAAAATAAATTGTTACATTCATATGGAGTAAAGAGAGGAAACTTTGGGTTTTTCAAGAAAAAAAGACATAAGAGGGAGGTTCGTCTCTTTCGTCAATGAGTAATTTCGGCTAAAATAGAGTGACTAAGAGAAAGAGGGAACGTACATGAGTATTGAGGAACGAATGAGCCAGCTCGAATATTATATGGAACTGTTACTGACGGCGACAGATATGAGCCGTTATCCATATTATGCGCTATTGATCCGGCAGCGTGTATCGAAAGAAGAGGCAAAGGACATTGAGCGTATTTGTGTTGAGCTCTCAGATGAAATGGACAAGCAAAAAGCACAAGGCTACGTCATGTTCGACGATCTCCTTGCGCTGTTTGCGGGACAGTTAATTGAAAAGCTGGATGTTCATGAGACGATTTTTGCTTTGCATGATCAAGGGCTGTTTCAGCCGTTAATGAATGAATTTATAAAGATCATTAAACAATTTGATTTGCTTTAGCCGCTTTTTCCTCTGCTGTGTCTTCAAGTTCTTCAGGCTTTTTCGTGACTTTCCCACGTTCATTCAAAAAGTCCTTCTCAATGTTTGAAAACGATTTCTCAAAAATCTCCATGAAATCCTCACCATAAATGTTTCGGATAATACACATCATTTCTAAAATTTCAGGGAACTTTCCGTAAATGTCATGAAGCGGCTGTGCGCCTTTGACAATACCAGTTCGGGCCGGGTCGTAATCTTCGAGTAGTTTATGGAATGTCTCTTCGCCTTTTGGCGTTAGCTCAATATACGTATTGCGTTTATCGTTTAACTTTTTAGAAAATTTTAAAAATCCTCGTTCCTCCAGTTTCTTGGAGAAGTTAAACGCCGTTGATACATGCATGACGCCAAACTTTGCAATTTCTGATATTGAAGCTCCTTTTAATTGATACGCAATCCACAAAATATGATGTTCATTGATATTTAGGTTATACGGTTTGATCCACTGCTGCCAGTCCTTTTCAATGGATTTCCAAAGAGCTTTGCTCAATTGGGCCATTCTTTGACTGAATAAAAGTGCTTCTTTTACATCGAAAGGCTGTTCCGAATGATTCATCCATTTCACCTACTTCTCTTTTTCTTGTAATTCTATTATGCCAATAAAATAAAGATTAATAAAGCTGAAAATTCAAGAATTTTTAAAAGTCATGAAAAACATTGACAAAATAACCTTTTTTCAACAAAAAAAGTGCGGGATACGCACCCCGCACACTTTTGTAAACGAATATTTTTTTGTGAGTATATTAGTTTTGTAAGGTTTTCTCCAGTTGTTTGAGCTTTTCCTCAATTTCCTGAATTTCCTTTTGTAAGTCCTGCTGATGAGGTTTGATTTCCTCGCGCCATTGCTGAATGGATGTTTGCAATTCAGTTCCGACCTCTTTAATGACCTCAGCACTTTCTTTTGCGGTTTCAACAATCTGCTCTTTTAAAGCTTGTCCATCTCTTTTTAATCTTGTCAGCGTATCTTCGAATTTGTCATAGCCGTCTTTCATCTTTCCGCGTACATCTCTGCCAGAAGAGGGAGTCGTCAGGAGCACTGCCGCACCTCCGAGGAGACCGCCTACAAATAATCCTGTTAATAAAGAACGTCCACTAGCCATTCCAATCACCTCTAGTCAAATTTTACACATTCGCATGTTCTCTCTGAGCTGACGATCAGCTTCATTGAACTTCCATACATAGCTTGCTTTATTTTAGCATACTTTTGAAGAAAAGGGAGGGGAGAAGGTTGTCTGTCTTTCTGTTCGTTTTTACGTGTATGTGTGTGATTTTCGCAGGTGGTTCTATTCATTATGTAAGGCAGCTTGGGTATGCAGGGTCTTATCCGCCAAAACATGTATTAAGACAAAAAGCAATTGTGTGTGCTGCAGGTGCAGGGATTTCGCTCTCCATTTTGCTGCTTACCCTTTTTCTTTTATAGAAGCATGAAATAAAACTCTTCATCTAATGAAGAGGTTCCAGCATGTAGACAAACCCTCGCATTCGTTGTCAGTCCTGCGTGCAGGTGCTCACGAATGTCAAATTCGCTCCGCGCCAGTACTCGTCCTTCCTAGACTTCAAGGGCTTTCAATCATGCTGAAAAGAAGACAAAGGGCTAAAATAAAGAATCATTTTAGCCCTTTGTCAACAATATGAAAAAAACCTCTTCATCTAATGAAGAGGTTCAGTTATTCGTTAAGCGACTTCAATCATTCTTGCGCGCTTTAATATGGACTGAGCAATCGGGAAGACAAATACCATAGCTATCGTATTGATCACAGTTGCTGGCAGGACAACACCTACAAGAAGTGCTGGTAACGCAGCCGGCAGTCCAGTAATCAGTAAAGCGGCAGATAGGAAAATCACGCCCGATACGACGGTCCCAACAGCGGTGAGTACAGCGGTCAGAACGACTTTGTTCTTGATCTTCAGGCAAGATAAGAAAAGGGCTAAGAAGATAAAGGCTGTCACCGGTTTATCAATCATATTTGGAATTTGTCCGCCTGGAAAACCTGTTGTCAAAGCGGAAATGACCCCAGTAACTAGGGCGATCACAACGACATGCTGTACTTTCGGAAAAAGGATGATGCTTAAAAACATCATAACCAGCATCATATCAGGTTTCATTCCAAAAAAGATGGGCGGGAAAATCGTATGCAAAACAGCTCCCATTGCTGCAAGCAATGACATAATCACTAATTCTTTTGTTTTCATTTCTATGCTCTCCTCTGCTAAGCTCTTAGAACTCTCCAATAATATGGCTGATCATTTATTGCAAGAGTCATGACTTTATATTTCTCGTTATTATAACAAATTTATTTCACGATAGAAAAGCCTTTTTACTCATTTTCTTGCTGGAACTTTTTCATAAAGTCCGCAAGCTTTTGGCAGTCTTCTATAGAGACGGCGTTGTAAATCGAGGCTCTGCATCCGCCAACAGAACGGTGGCCGGCGAGTCCAACCATTTGTTCTTGTTTTGCTTTCTCCACAAAGGATGCAGTGAGTGCATCATCACGCAGGGTAAACGTGACATTCATATGTGAACGGCTGTCAGCACGTGCATGCCCTTTGTAAAAACCGCCACTTTGATCAATCGTATCATACAGAAGCGCTGCTTTTTGTTCATTGCGTTTTTCTGCTGCTTCTACACCGCCCGCCTGTTTCACATGCTCCAGGACAAGGGACAGCATATAAATCGCAAAAGTTGGTGGTGTGTGATAAAGAGAATTGGCTTTGGCATGTGTTGAATATTTTAAAATTTTAGGTGTGCCGCTTTTTTCTTTCTCTAATAAACGTTTGCGCGCGATCACAATCGTGATACCAGAAGGCCCTAGATTTTTTTGTGCCCCGGCATAAATGAAATCAAATGAAGACACGTCTATTTTTTTGCTGAGAATATCACTGGACATGTCGGCAATAAGCGGGAGTGACGTGTTCGGGAACGTTTTCCACTGAGTACCGAAAATGGTATTGTTCGATGTGATGTGCAAGTAAGCACCGTCATTTAAAACGGACGCATCTACATCTGGAATATACGAATAGTTGTCGTCTTCACTTGAGGCAAACACTGATGTTTCACCAAACCCTTTTGCTTCTGACAAGGCTTTCTCTGACCAAGCACCTGTTTGGATGAAATGAGCCGTTTCGCCTTCATGTAAGAAGTTCATCGGAATCATTGCAAATTGAAGACTTGCCCCGCCTTGTAAAAAGAGGACCTCATAATCTTCTGGAATGTCCATCAATTCTACCAAGAGTGCTTTCGCTTTATTGTGGACTTCTTCATACTCACCGCTGCGATGAGAAAGTTCCATCACAGACATCCCGGTTTGTTTAAAATCAACAAGTTCTTCCTGTGCTTTTTGAAGCACTTCTAGCGGCAGCGCCGCCGGACCAGCATTAAAATTCGTCGTTCGCTTCATCACAATCTCTCCCTATTTCTCGCGTTAATGGATCAAAAGATAAAACCATCCTATCACAAATTTGAAGCATTTGGACAAAAAATTTGAATCGTCCTAAATATCTTACGATTCAGAGGATAAGCTCAGAAAAGAGGCGAAAAAAAGAAAAACCTCATCAATTAAGATGAGGTAAGGCGCGTATGGATGGCAGAAGAAATGTCTTTTAAATCCTCTGATGTATATTGATCTTGGTGAGATTTCCATACGGCACCAAAGCCGTCGCCTTTGCCATAACGCGGAATAATATGCATATGGTAATGGAACACAGATTGTCCGGCTTTTTCACCGTTGTTGTTCAGAAGGTTTAAACCAATTGGTTCAAATTCTTGTTTGATGGCTCTAGCGATTTTTGGAATCGCTTGGAAGTAATGATTAGACACTTCTGGTGTCATGTCATAAATGTTTTCTTTATGTATTTTCGGGATTACAAGGGTATGTCCTTTTGTTACTTGGCTGATATCAAGAAAAGCCAATACATGCTCGTCTTCATATACTTTTGCACATGGAATGTCTCCATCAATGATCTTGCAAAAAATGCAGTCGCTCACGCCATGTCACTCCTCATTATTTTTCCTTTATCGTATCACAAAAAGAAGAAAAAAAGAAAACAGGACAAGCGAACTCCTTTGGTCGCTCATCCTGCTCCTGCAGAAGAAATGCTGATGCTTTCATTTGATATGCCTTTTGAATTCTTTATTTACTGAAATAAAGAATTCATATGCCTGCTATTTCTGCCGTAAACACCTCATTTGACGTTTTGGTTCGTCGTATACATATTTGTATAGGACACAAAAATCAAGAATCAGTGAAGCAAAACAGAAGCTAAGGTTTTTAGATGAAAAACCAACTTGTCATGCGGTTATTGCCTTTAACAAACACCTCATTTACGTATTGGTCATCAAGTTCATTTCTTCTACATACATTATGATGACCAGTATGCCGATGTTTTATTCATGAGTTGTCTATAGGTAAACATTTCAAATTGTCTTTCGTTTTTGGTACTATAAAGGAAAAAAGAAAGAAAGGAACGAACTGATGTCCCTTCTAACTGTAAAAGATGTAACGGGTGGATATACAAAGAATCCCGTTCTGAAAAATATTTCATTTGAATTAGAAAGAAACCAAATCGTTGGTCTCATTGGCTTAAACGGGGCGGGAAAAAGTACAACCATTCGTCATATTATTGGATTAATGAAACCTCATAAAGGGGTCATTGAGCTGAACGGACGAACCCTTCAAGAAGATCAAGAGGCGTATCGTTCACAATTTACGTTTATTCCAGAGACACCTGTCTTATATGAAGAATTAACGTTAAAAGAGCATTTAGAGCTGACAGCGATGGCTTACGGCCTTTCAAAAGAACAATTAGAAGAACGTCTGCCGTCTTTGCTGAAGGAATTCCGAATGGAGAAGCGATTGAAATGGTTCCCTGCTCATTTTTCTAAAGGGATGAAGCAGAAGGTGATGATTATGTGTGCGTTTCTTGTGGAGCCAGAGTTGTATATTATCGATGAGCCGTTTTTAGGGCTTGATCCGCTTGCGATCAACGCATTATTAGAACGGATGAATGCGGCGAAACAAAACGGCGCAAGTGTTCTGATGTCAACGCATATTTTAGCCACAGCGGAACGTTATTGTGATTCCTTTATTATTTTGCATGAAGGGGAAATTAGAGCGAAAGGAACACTGACAGAACTAAGAGAGCAGTTCAACATGAGAGATGCGACACTCGATGATCTTTATTTGGAATTAACAAAGGAAGAAAGCTATGAGTAAAACAACGCAAACCATTTGGAAATCTCGATTAGAAGAACACGTACAAGAAACAAGAAAATATTTAAAATATATGTTCAACGATCATCTTGTGATTGTGCTCATTTTTTTCCTTGCAGGCGGGGCGAGTTGGTACAGTAATTGGCTGAAGCATATTCCAGCTCACTTCCCATCCTATTGGGTCATGGCAGTTGTTTTCTCATTGGTACTGACTAGTTCTTACGTGCGAACGTTGATCAAAGAGGCAGATCTTGTGTTTATGCTTCCTTTGGAAGCTAAGATGGACCCTTATTTAAAACAAGCGTTTAACTTTAGCTTCATTTCTCAGTTATTTCCTTTGATTGCCGTGTCCATTATTGCACTTCCGCTATATTCGGCTGTCTCCTCAGGCGATCTGATGCTATATGTGCTCATTTTGGCGCAAATGATCTTAATAAAAGGTCTGAATACAGCGATTCAATGGAGAATCACTTATTTTCAAGGGAAACATGTCAGATGGATTGATGCAGTGATTCGTTTTCTGCTCAATACAATGTTAATGTATACCGTTTTACAAGCAGCTTATGCCATTGCCATCGTTTTTTATCTTTTATATGCTGTCTATCTCATTTACTTAACAAATGCAGTAAAAAAACAGCCTTTTCAATGGGAATTGCATATTTCTGATGAGTTAAAACGAAAACAGCGTTTTTACCGCTTGGCAAACTTATTTACGGATGTCCCTCATTTAAAGAAACAAGTGAAAAGAAGGGCGTATATGGACTGGGTCTTGCAGTTTGTCCCTTATGAACAGCGTAAAGCTTTTTCTTATATGTATGTGAGGGCGTTTTTACGTTCAAATGACTATTTTGGTCTTGTGTTTAGGTTAACGGTCGTGTTTGTGCTCATCCTCTTGTATACAGGTGCAGCAGGCTGGGTGGGGGCATTACTTGTCTTGTTTACAGTCTTTATCACAGGTGTACAGCTTGTCCCGTTAACAAAGCACTTTGCTCATCTGTCGTTACAGGCACTTTATCCTGTGTCTCAGCAAGAAAAAGATCGAAGCTTTTTTGTTCTCGTACGAAATGTGCTCATCATCCAGTCAATTTTACTGAGCTCCGCCGTTTTCCCAGCAGGTGGATGGAAGGGAAGCGGACTTGCTCTTCTCATTTCATTGGTATTTGTGCTTGTCCTATTCAAGCCTTACGTACAAAGCAGATTAAAAAAGATGAGATAAGCGTTTTTTACAGCGAGCGTATGATGTCACCAAGGAGGGAACTGGGATGAATGCAGCTGAACGGGAACTGTATGAAGAGGCCATTTTTTTTCAAATGCGTTTTTTAAGAAAACCATCCAAGATCGAGCGGTTTTCAAAAGGCGTTCAGCAGCAAGTGAATCGCCGAATCCCTGCTCGATTTCATCAAGTCATCACAAGTGCGGTGAAAACAATGGTTGAATCCACCGTATCAGGAAGCCATTTTACTTCATTTACAGTCATTAATGAACAATTGTCTCTTGTAGAGCGAAATGAGCTGGCAAAGGAAAAGGTGACATATTATCAAAAGGCCGCTGCGATTGAAGGAATTGGCACAGGTGCGGGTGGATTGTTTCTCGGAATGGCGGATTTCCCTCTCCTTTTAAGTATCAAGATGAAATGTCTTTATGAGCTTGCCTGTATATATGGATTTGATTTGTCTCAAAAAGAAGAAAGGCTCTTTTTGCTTTGTATTTTTCAACTCGCCTTTTCAAGCAGTGCACACCGTCAAAAAATGATGAAACTCATTGAAGAATGGGAAACAACCCGGGAAGAAATGGATTGGTATAGCTTTCAGCAGGAATATCGAGATTATATTGACCTTGTGAAGCTGTTTCAATTAATGCCTGTGGTCGGTGCCGCTGTTGGCGGAGTGGCAAATCATCAGCTGACAGGACAGCTTGGTGAAGTCGCACGCCATGTGTTTCACTTGCGTGTGTTGAAAGAATTGAAATAGAAAAGCCGCTGTTGGGCAGCGGCTTTTTTTCATTAATCGTAGGAAAGGACGGCATGAGCGAGTACCTTTGCTGCGACAGGCATTGCGTTTTCGTTAATATCAAATTTCGGATGGTGGTGTGGATACACATCTTGGCTGTTTTCTGGCATAGCGCCTGTGTAGAAGAAAGTACCAGGAACATGCTGAAGGTAGTAAGCAAAGTCTTCTCCGCCCATTTGGGTTTCGGCTTCTTTTACTTCTGTGACTCCTTCTGTCTGTTTGGCTATTTCTGCTATATATTCAGTCGGTGCAGGGTGATTTTTGACTGCAGGATAGCCTCTTACATATTCATAAGTATAAGAGGCATCGTGCATGTGGCAGACACCTTTCACCACCTGTTCAATTTCACGTTCAATGATATGGCGTGCACTCTCTTCAAAGGAACGTGCAGTACCTGTTAGCACGGCCGAATCTGCAATGACGTTAAAGGCATTTTCAGCGACAAATCCCCCTACAGATACCACCGCAGAATCAATCGGATTGACTTTACGGGCCACGACCTGCTGAAGATTGGCTACAATTTGTGAACCGATGAGTACGGCATCTTTCGTCAGGTGCGGCTGTGCGCCATGTCCACCTTTCCCTTGCACTTGAATAGAGAAACGATCGGCGGCTGCCATAAAGTTCCCGCTTTTATAAAGAACAGTGCCGCATGGCTCTGAGGACCAAAGGTGGGTGCCGAAAATGACGTCAACACCGTCTAAACAGCCATCTTCAATCATTGGTTTTGCACCGCCGGGGGCATATTCTTCAGCGTGTTGATGAATGAGGACGATTTTTCCTTTTAATTGATCTCGGTGCTCATGTAAGATCTTCGCTAAGACGAGAAGTGTTGCTGTGTGGCCATCGTGACCGCATGCGTGCATGACGCCAGGTTTTGTTGAACGGTAAGGTACATCCTTTTCATCATGAATGGGAAGTGCATCAAAATCAGCTCTCAGTGCAATGGTCGGTCCAGAGGAAGCTCCTTCAATAAAAGCGAGTACACCATGTCCACCTACATGTGTGCGTGTTGGGATATGTAATCTGTCATAATATTGAGCGATGTAAGCAGCTGTTTCCTCTTCCTGAAAAGAAAGTTCTGGATTCATATGGAGATGGCGTCTAATTTCAACCATTTCCTCATAATGTTCATCAAGACGTTCATTGATCCTTTTGTGTAAAGTGGATACTGTCATTGATCCGAAAACCTCCTTTATACTCTTTTACTGATTGTATGGTAATTGTTAGAATCTTTCAACAGAAGAGGATGTCGAGAATGACAGAAAAGGTCATTTTACATAAAAGTCGAAGGTTAAGTATGAAGCTTGCAAAAGGGGGAGTGGCATTGGGAAGCTGTCCAAATTGTTCAAAAGCATTTTCTTTCGTCGAAAAATTTCATTTATCGCATACGAGAATGATGCTTTGTCCAAGCTGCCGGCATCAAATCAAAGAAACGTTCGTTTCGAAAATGAGCTTTTTAATGATTTGTTTGATTCCACTGTTGGTACTACTTATTCAGATGAAAGGTGCTTCACCTATGTTCAAATGGCCCATCTTATTAGGATGGATCTTGCTGAATTTTTATGTGCTTCAGCCAATCATTCATCGGTACGAGCTTAGAGAAAAGCGTTGAAAGCCCAGCAGAAGGGCTTTTTTTTATGAAAAAAAGAAGTGCGAAGAGTAGCACTTCCTTAATGGTCTATGACGGCATGATAGGATGTCAGATAGGCAGGACGAGAGAAGATGGAGCCAGTATCCTCGTGCGGCTGAAAGAATGCTTCTGACTCTTGAAAGTCTTGAAATAAGTCTTCAGATTCCCAAAGGGTCAAAATTAAGTACACTTCTTCATCCTTTTTTGGTCTTAACACACGAAGCGCCTGAAAGCCGCGCTGGTGCTCTGATATGTTTGTTTTTTTCTGAAAGGTGGATTCAAAAAGTGCTCTGCTTTCGAGCTTTACAGGGATATGATTCAGCGTGACAAAGCCAGATTGGACGAGCTCACCTTTTGTATAAATCACATCATAGGAATGGGGTGCTTTAAAGACTGTCTCACCCTCCGTTTCATGAAAAAGAGCCGCTTGTTCCTTACCGACCGTATAAAGCAGATTTTCAAGATGATGTTTTTTTGCGATTTTTTGCAAAAAGTCTGCTGTTCCATATGTAATATAGAAATTCATCTAAACCGCCTCCTGCTTGATAGTATAACAAAAGAATGATATATAATTCTTTGGTAGTCAATCCATAAAACATATTATGAAGCAATACATCCCATACTATCCGTATAAAGGAATGAGGTGACCTAATTTGAAGAAAAAGAAGATAATCATTCCATTAGTCATTGCAGGAAGTACAATCGTGCTTTCATTTATTGGCTATCTGACCATTTTATTTTTAGGACATTATGTCATAGATGAGAAGAAGCTCGTTTTTCACGCTTCCTCGAAAATCATTGATCAGAATGGAAAAGAACTCACAAGCATGTATTCAGAAAATCGGGACCCTGTGTCATTAAAAGAGGTCCCAGATAAAGTGGCGAAAGCTTTTGTTGCTGTAGAGGACAAGCGCTTTTATGAGCACCACGGAATTGATGCACAATCGATTTCAAGGGCGGTTTATCGAGATATATTAGCAGGTGGAAAGGTAGAAGGCGGCAGTACCATCACCCAGCAGCTCGCCAAAAATATCTTTCTCACAAATGATAAAACGTTTCTTCGAAAAACAAAAGAAGTCATTATTGCGATCAATTTAGAAAGAGATTATTCAAAGGACAAGCTGCTTGAAATGTATTTGAATCAGCTTTACTTTGGTCATGGCGTCTATGGGATCCAAGCAGCGGCCAATTACTATTTTAGTAAAGATGTAAAAGATCTCACTGTCAGTGAAGGAGCTACACTTGCTGCCATGCCAAAGGCACCTTCAACGTATTCCCCTGTTCTACACCCAGATAAAAATAAACAAAGACGGGATACCATCCTGAATTTAATGAATGAACAAGGATATTTGTCTTCTACAGAAACAGTTGAAGCAAAAGGAAGAACACTTGGTATTCATTTAAAAAAGAAATCAGAAACCCCTTGGGTGGACAGTTATGTAGATCTCATGATTAAAGAAGCAGAATCACAGTATTCGATTTCGCATGAACAATTGCTTCAAGGCGGCTATACCATTACGGTACCAATCGATATGAATTTGCAAAAAGTTGCCTATGATGCGATGAAAAACAATCGTTATTTCCCGGGAAAAAGCGGGTCACCTGAAGGAAGCGCTGTGTTTATTGACAACGCATCTGGTGGTGTAAAAGCAGCAATAGGTGGACGAGAATATCAGGCAAGAGGCTATAACAGAGTCACAGCTGTTAGACAGCCTGGTTCTGTCTTTAAGCCGATCGCAGTATATGGTCCAGCGATTCAGGAGAAAAAATTCAGACCATATTCACTGCTTGAGGACAAGGAAAAAAGCTATGACGGCTATTCTCCAAAGAACTACGATGGACAGTACGAGGGCAGGGTCACGATGGTAGAGGCTCTCATGAAAAGTAAAAATACATCTGCCGTATGGACGTTAAGCCAGCTTGGCATCGATACGTCTAAATCCTATCTTGAGAAAATGGGGATGGATATTTCGGATAAAGGACTTGCCATAGCGCTTGGCGGTTTAGAAAAAGGGGTTTCTCCGTTGCAGATAGCTGGAGCATTTCATACATTTGCAAATGAAGGCGTCTATAAAAAGCCGTTCTTCATTCAAAAAATCACGAATGATGATGGTGAAACCGTTGAAAAAAATCGAAACAAAGAAGAACGAGTGTTTAGCGTACAAAATGCTTGGAATATGACAAGAATGCTTCAACAGGTCGTCAAAGGCGGAACCGCTCAGAGCGGATCATACGCTGGAGATTTGGCTGGTAAAACAGGCACAACTACGTATTCCGGTGTCAAAGGGGCAACGAAAGATGCTTGGTTTGCTGGCTACACGCCTAGTACAACAGGGGCAATCTGGATGGGGTATGACAAAACGGATAACAGTCATTATTTAACTGGCGGCAGTCAGTATCCAGTGCAGTTAATGAAAGATATTTTAACGACCGCTCAAATAACCAATGAAACATTCCAAAAACCAGAGGGAATTAAAGAACTTCAATCGCCAATCCATTTAGAAGGACTGTCAGGCTTTGAAGCACGTTATGCATTTAAAATCAAAGGGCTCTTTACATTGGAGCTGTCATGGGATGAACAGGAAGACAAACGCGTTGAATATCGTATTTATGAAAAGAGAAATGGAAGCGAGACCCTGATCGACTCAGTAACAGGAACAAACAGCTACACAATGCCGTATGCAAATGTGTTTTCAGATGTGCAGTATAAAGTTGTTCCATACAATACTCAAACACAAGAAGAAGGCGAAGGTAGTGCTTATATCAAGCCAGAGGCTTTTGGACGTTAATATTCGGCGATTTTTTGAACATTGAGCCGCTTTAGTATACCGAGCCTTGAAAAAGCGGTATAGTAAAAGCAGTGTTTGAGCCTTATACAAAGAGAGTGTGAGGCGAAAGGTGGAATGAAAGGTAATGGGAAAAACGAAGGCTTTTAATGACACGTTCTTAAAGGCGTGCAAAGGGGAAAAAACAGACCATGTACCGGTTTGGTATATGAGACAGGCAGGACGCTCGCAGCCTGAATATCGTGCCCTTAAAGAAAAATACGGGCTATTTGAAATTACGCATCAGCCAGAGCTATGTGCTTACGTAACAAGACTTCCTGTAGAACAATATGGTGTAGATGCCGCTATTTTATATAAAGATATTATGACTCCGCTTCCAGCTATTGGAGTGGATGTTGAAATTAAAAATGGAATTGGACCAGTGATTGACTCGCCTATTCGGACAAAGGCAGATATCCAGCGTCTTGGAGAGCTTCATCCTGAAGAAGACCTGCCATATGTGCTTGATACGATCAAGCTGTTAACAGAGGAGCAGTTGAATGTTCCGCTGATTGGTTTCGCAGGTGCACCTTTTACGATGGCAAGCTATATGATCGAAGGCGGTCCATCTAAAAATTATCATAAAACAAAGGCGCTCATGTACAGTGAGCCAGAGACATGGATGCTTTTGATGAATAAATTAGCCGATATGACGATCACATACATACGCGCTCAGGTAAAAGCAGGCGTCCGAGCATTTCAAATCTTCGACTCTTGGGTTGGCGCTTTAAATGCAGCAGATTACCGGACCTTCATTAAGCCTGTCATGCAGCGTATTTTCACAGAGCTGAAGTCTGAAAACGTACCAATGATTATGTATGGTGTCGGTGCGAGCCATCTGGCGAAAGATTGGCATGACTTGCCGCTTGATGTCGTTGGACTGGATTGGCGTATGAGTATAGACGAAGCGCGAAAAGAAGGCTTAACAAAAACGTTACAAGGAAACCTTGATCCAACGATTTTACTTTCTCCTTGGGAAGTGATTGAAGAAAGAGCAAAAGCGATTTTAGATCAAGGGATGAAATCAGATCAATTCATCTTTAACTTAGGTCACGGGGTATTTCCTGATGTCTCACCAGACACGTTAAAGAAGCTGACAGATTTTATTCACGATTATTCAGCTAAACATAAAAAGACATCCATCTAAATGATTTCAAATGATCTGAAGGAGTGTTGGTTGTGGAGAAAAAGAAAATGGGGCTACTTGTCATGGCATATGGCACCCCATATAAAGAAGAAGACATTGAACGTTACTATACACATATTCGTAGAGGCAGAAAGCCAGAGCCGGAGATGCTGCAAGATTTAAAGGACCGCTACAAGGCAATTGGCGGCATTTCTCCTTTATCAAAAATTACAGAACAGCAGGCAAATGGCTTGTGTGAACATTTGAATGAGATCCAAGACGAGATTGAATTTCATGTATACATTGGGTTAAAACACATCGAGCCTTTCATTGAAGATGCGGTCGCTGATATGCACCGAGATGGCATCACAGAAGCGGTGAGTATTGTCCTAGCACCGCACTTCTCCACATTTAGTGTGAAATCGTATAACAAACGTGCACAAGATGAAGCAGAAAAGCTTGGCCATCTGAATATTACTTCTGTTGAAAGCTGGTACGATGAGCCGAAGTTTGTGGACTATTGGGTGAAACAAGTGAAAGAGACGTATGCATCCATGAGTCAGGAAGAAAGAGATTCAGCAGTGCTGATTGTGTCTGCACACAGTCTTCCTGAAAAAATTATTGCAGCAGGGGACCCATACCCTGATCAGCTTGCACAATCTGCAAAAATGATTGCTGAAGGTGCAGGAATTGAGCATTATGAAATTGGCTGGCAAAGTGAAGGCAATACGCCTGATCCGTGGCTCGGACCAGACGTACAGGATCTCACACGTGACCTATTTGAACAAAAAGGCTATAAAACATTTGTATACGTGCCTGTTGGATTTGTCGCTGATCACCTTGAAGTGTTATACGACAATGATTATGAATGTAAAGTCGTCACGGATGAAATTGGCGCAGCCTACTATCGTCCAGAAATGCCAAATGCGAAACCAGCATTTATTGATGCACTGGCAGCAGTCGTATTAAAGAAACTGAATGAAAGCAAGTAATCATATAAAAGAAGGCGATCCTATGCATGACAATCAAAAACACCTTGTCATCATTGGCGGTGGCATCACAGGTTTGGCCGCCGCCTTCTATTTGGAAAAGGAAATTGAAGAAAAAGGCCTTCCTATCCAAATATCTCTTATTGAAGCGAGTCCTAGGCTAGGTGGAAAAATTCAAACATTATATAAAGACGGTTATATCATTGAACGTGGACCCGATTCATTTTTAGAAAGAAAGGTCAGTGGACCCCAGCTGGCAAAAGATGTTGGCCTATCTGATCAGCTCGTCAATAATGAAACAGGGCAAGCGTATGTATTAGTCAATGAAACCCTTCATCCGATGCCAAAGGGGGCTGTCATGGGCATTCCAACTCAAATCAGTCCTTTCATTACAACTGGGCTTTTTTCAGTTGCCGGAAAAGCACGTGCAGCGATGGATTTCGTTTTGCCAAAAAGCAAACAGACAGAAGATCAATCTCTTGGGGAATTTTTTAGAAGACGTGTGGGTGATGAAGTGGTGGAGAATTTAATTGAACCGCTACTATCAGGCATTTATGCTGGTGACATTGATCGCCTGAGCTTAATGTCTACCTTCCCGCAGTTCTATCAAACAGAACAGAAGCATCGCAGTTTGATTCTTGGGATGAAAAAATCACAGCAACATGCAAAATCGCAACAAGTGACAGCGAAAAAGCAAGGACAGTTCCAGACAATCAATCAAGGGCTGCAAGCACTTGTTGAAGCGGTCGAAAGTAAACTCAAGCTGACGAAGATTTACAAAGGGACAAAAGTGACCCAGATCGAAAAAGCCGAGGGAGGCTATAGCGTTCAATTAGACAGCGGTCAAACGCTTTTTGCAGATTCTGCCATTGTGACAACTCCTCACCAATCGATCTATTCCATGTTTCCAAAAGAAGCAGGGCTTGAGTACTTGCATGACATGACATCGACTTCTGTTGCAACAGTTGCACTCGGATTTAAAGAAGAGGATGTTCACAATGAATATGATGGTACTGGTTTTGTCATCTCAAGAAATAGTGATTTCTCCATTACAGCATGTACGTGGACAAATAAGAAATGGCCTCACACTGCACCTAAAGGAAAAACATTGCTCCGTGCATACGTTGGGAAAGCTGGCGATGAATCAATTGTCGAACAGTCTGATCATCAAATCGTGAGCATCGTGCTGGAGGATTTGAAGAAAATCATGGATATTAAAGCAGATCCAGAGCTGACGACAGTGACTCGCTGGAAAACAAGCATGCCGCAATATCATGTGGGTCATCAAAAAGAGATTTCGACGATGAGAGAAACGTTTAAGCAATCATATCCTGGTATTTATATCACGGGTGCTGCATTTGAAGGTGTTGGGATTCCTGATTGTATTGATCAAGGAAAAGCTGCCATCTCAGAAGCTGTATCTTATCTATTTTCATAAAAAACAAACTCCCTTTTCTGTCATGGAAAGGGAGTTTTTCATGTTCGTATGTTTAGAAAAGAGTGGTGAATAATAAAATTGAACAAAGTTGTTGCATCTGACGAAAAAGATGTGGTATATTACTTTCTGTACTTAATGACCGAAACGTTCAAATAGTCATTTTGGGAGTGAGATCATGAGTGTTGATAGGAGACAAATGATTTTAGATGGAGCAACAAAGGCGTTTACCCAGTTCGGGTATAAAGCCACGACAATGGACCTTGTAGCAAAGCTTGCCAACGTCGGAAAAGGAACGATTTATACCTTTTTTAAAAACAAAGAAGAGCTGTTCGATGAAATTTTCACATCACTGTTAATGGAGATGAGGAAAATTGCAGATGAAGCAATAGATGAGAAGAATAGTTTCTCAGAAAATCTTCACTTAGCACTCTTTGCAATATTAGAATTTCGAAAAAACCACCAACTTACAATTAAAATCTTTCAGGAAAATGCGGAGCTTGGCACATCAGCAGTGAAAGAAATGATTGAAAAAATGGAGCAGATGATCATTCGCTATATTAAAACAAAAGTAAAAGAAGCGATTGAAAAAGGCGATATTAAGCCCTGTGATCCTGAATTGACGGCATTTGTGATGGTGAAACTATATATTGCACTTATTTTTGACTGGGAAAAGCGATATGAGCCTTTAACAAAAGAAGAGGTCGCTGAATCGCTCGAGCTTTATGTACTAAAAGGACTGTCTGCAACAACATAATTTTTTTTAAGTTCAAATGACCGAATTCTTAATTTAGTCATTCATCAATGGGAGGAAAACAGCAATGAATTTAATTCGGAATCAATGGAAAGACATTGTGACGAGCAAAAAACTACTGATCCCGATTTTAGCTGTCTTATTTATTCCACTGATTTATAGTGGTGTATTTTTAAAAGCTTACTGGGATCCATATGGTACAGTTGATCAATTACCTGTAGCGGTTGTCAACTTGGATGAAGGCAGTCATTATGACGGCAAAACCCTTCAAGTGGGCGATGATTTAGTGAAGGAATTGAAGAAAAACGATAGTTTTAAATGGCATTTTGTTGATAGTGAAGAAAAGGCCATCAAGGGGTTAAATAACGAAGACTATTATCTCGTCGTCGAGATTCCGAAAGATTTCTCGAAAAATGCGAGTACAGTACTAGACAAACATCCGAAAAAATCGAATCTGAAATATTATACGAATCCAGGCGCAAACTATGCTGCGTCTCAAATTGCGAATAACGCCATTATCAAATTAAAAGATTCGGTTTCAAAGGAAGTCACAGAAAATTATGCAGAGGTCATCTTTGATAACTTCAAAACGATTGCAAAAGGATTAGATCAAGCAAGCGATGGAGCGAAGAAAATTGATGACGGAACAAAAAGCGCAAAAGACGGTAGCCAAAAGTTAAAAGACAATCTGGCGAAATTGGCAGAAGGAACGTTAACGTATAGCGAAGGTGTTCATCAGTTTGCAGGAAAAATGGGTGAACTGAACACTGGAATTCAATCTCTTGATAGCGGTCTTGGTCAGCTCTTAACAGGCTATCAAACGATTGATCAGAAATTTGGTGAGCTTGGCACAGGAATTGATACATTGACCGAAGGGTTAAACACAAGCCGTGAAGGACATGAGCAGCTTTCTTCTAAAATGCCGCAATTCACAGCAGGCATTGAGCAGCTGAACAATAAAGCACAGTCATTTTCAGAAAAAATCGCTGCTGTGGAGAAAGTATTGTCTTCACCTGAATTAGCGAATCTTGAAAAGATGGCGCCTAAGATTGATCAGGTGAAAAAAGATGCAAAAACGTTTAGTACCAAACTTGCTTCTTTAAAAGAAGCATTATCTAATCGAGATGCAAAAGTAAAAAGTATCATTCAAAACAGCTCGATGACAGATGAAGAGAAAAAGGCGGCAATGGATCAGCTAGACAGTCTGCCTACAATCGAACTGCCTGATTTGTCTGGTCTTGAGCAAAGCTTAGCGGCGCTGCAGGAACTGCCTGACGCAAGTGAAGTTCAGTCTGCGGTTGCATCTGCAAAAGCACAGCTACAGCAAGTCAAGCAGCTGCCAGAGAAAACAGAACAGCTGTATACATCAACAGTCGCCATACAAAATGCGATTGATCAAATGACATCCGGTACGAATAAATTGTATCAAGGTGCACTGAAGCTTCAAACGGGCCAAGGGAAATTACAAGATGGCCTGCAAACAGCAAATGGAAAGCTTGATACAGCGAAAAGTGGTGCGGATAAACTGGCAAATGGTTCAAGCCAGCTTAGTGCAGCATTGAATAAACTAGAAAGTGGATCAGCGAGTATCCAAAGCAACTCATCTAAACTGGCTGAAGGGTCAAAATCCCTTGATAAAGGATTAGGTGACTTAAAAAGTGGGACTGGAAAGCTTTCTGATAAGCTAAAAAGCGCTGCAGATGAAACAGGAGACATTGATGCGGGGCAGGACAACTACAATATGATTGCAAGCCCAGTCAAAACAGAGAATGATACAGCGAAAAAAATTGATAACTATGGAACAGGGCTCACACCATATATTTTATCAATGGGACTCTTTGTTGGAGCTCTTATGCTGACTGTTGTATTCCCAATGAAAGATCCTGCAGGACGCCCTAGAAATGCGTTTGAATGGTTTGTCAGCAAATATAGTGTGCTTCTCTTAGTCGGTATCTTGCAGGCAGTGATTGCAAGCACCATGCTGATCTTTGGGCTTGGACTTGAAGTGGAAAGCCTCTGGCGCTTCTATCTCTTTGCAATCATCGTCAGTCTGACATTCCTAGCGATCATTCAGCTTCTTGCGACGACGATGGGGAATCCAGGACGCTTCATTGCCGTCATTATCTTGGTTCTTCAGCTTGCAGCAAGTGCGGGTACATTCCCGCTTGAGCTTGTACCAAAATTCTTCCAAGTCATTCACAGTCTGCTTCCAATGACGTATACCATCAACGGATTTAGAACGATCATTGCAAGCGGTGATAACAGTTATTTATGGCACCAAGCAGCGATTCTTGGAACAGTAGCCATCATCATGATGGCTGCAACAACAGCATACTTTGCTTGGAACATAAGAAAAATGAAACAAGAAGAAGCATAATCAAAAAAACCTTTCTCTTCCATGAGAAAGGTTTTTTTGATTAGAAATTAGACATCAGGAACCCGAAGCGATATATTTTAAGAAGGATGCTGAAAAAAGGCATGCTTGGAAAGAATTTCTTTTAGATGAAGGAGGATATGCCGAATGACAACGGAAGTAAATGAAACGGTTCAGCTTATTCAAAAGCTTGTGTCAATCCCAAGTCCATCAGGAAATACTGAGAAAGTGATTGGCTTTGTCGAACGTTTTTTACAAGATTTACATATTGAAACGAAGCGAAATCGAAAAGGCGGATTAATTGCCACCCTAAAAGGAACAGATGACAAGGAACACCGCATGCTGACAGCACATGTCGATACGCTCGGTGCGATGGTCAAAGAAATTAAATCAAATGGCCGGCTGCGTCTTGCACTCATTGGAGGCTTTCAATATAACTCGATAGAAGGCGAGTATTGTGAAATTGAAACAGTAACAGGCCGTACATACACAGGTACCATTCTGATGCATCAAACGTCCGTTCACGTATATGAGGATGCTGGAAAAGCGAAGCGAAATCAAGAAAATATGGAGATTCGCTTAGATGAGAAAGTGAAAAATGCAGACGATGTGCAAGCACTGGGCATTCAAGTAGGAGACTTTATCTCATTTGATCCTAGAGTGGAAGTGACATCTTCAGGTTTTATTAAATCAAGACACCTTGATGATAAGGCAAGTGTGGCGCTGTTGCTGAGATTGATTCACCGCATTCAAACAGAGAACATCACATTGCCGCATACGACACATTTCTTAATTTCAAATAATGAAGAAATCGGATACGGTGGGAACTCGAATATCCCGGAAGAAACGGTGGAATATTTGGCTGTTGATATGGGAGCCATCGGTGACGGTCAATCAACCGATGAATACAGTGTGTCGATATGTGTGAAGGATTCTAGCGGTCCTTATCACTATGGTCTGCGCAAACATTTAGCAGCATTAGCTGAGGCAAATAAGATCGATTACCGCCTTGATATATACCCTTATTATGGCTCAGATGCGTCGGCAGCGATTCGAGCAGGGCATGATATCATTCATGGACTGATTGGACCTGGCATTGACTCTTCGCATGCCTTTGAAAGAACCCATGAAGACTCCTTGATTCATACAGCCAATCTTCTGTACCACTATGTTCAAAGCAAATTAATCACAGTATAAAAAAAGAACCCCCATCGCGGGGTTCTTTTTGATTAGCTTGAAAGTTGTGTTGGCTCAGGTACATCTTGTCCAGTCATCACGCGGTGTCCTTTTTCAGGGTCATATTGCCCTTCCCATTTAGACATCACGACAGCTGCAAGTGCATTACCAGTTAAGTTGACAACGGTTCTTGCCATATCCATGATACGATCAACACCTGCAATAAAGGCTAGACCTTCAGCAGGAACACCGATCGTTCCAAGTGTTGCAAGTAATACGACAAAGGATGTACCAGGAACGGCAGCCATTCCTTTTGATGTCACCATCAATACAAGGATTAGTGTGAGCTGCTGTACGATCGTGAGGTCAATGCCATATACCTGCGCTAAGAAAAGCGCCGCAATGGCTTGATACAAGACGGAGCCGTCCAGATTAAACGTATAACCAATTGGGATAACAAAGGAAACAATTCCTTTTGGACACCCGATGCGCTCCATTTTATCCATGACTCTCGGTAAAACTGTTTCAGAGCTGGATGTACTAAAGGCGAGAAGCATTTCGTCTTTCATGTAAGCAAGAAATCTGAAAATATTGACGCCAATCATCTTTCCAATAATTCCGAATACAACGATAAGGAAGAGAGCGAGCGCAAAATAAACAAGACCTACGAGCTTACCTAATGAAACGAGAGATTCAAGACCAAATTTTGATACTGTCACACCAATGAGCGCGAACACACCAAATGGTGCAGCTTTCATCACAACATTGACGACATGGAACATCGCATGTGACACACCTTCAAAGAAGGCGAGCACTGGTTTGCCGCGTTCACCAATCGCTGAAACGCCAAGTGCGAATAATACAGTGAAGAAAATAATCGCAAGCAAATCACCTTCCGCCAATGATTGGAAGAAGTTCGTCGGAACGATATGAAGGAACGTATCAGCAACTGATTTACTGCTTTGTTCTTTTTCCGTTTCAACATACTGGCTAATATCCTGTTTTTCTGTATGTCCAAAGTCAACGCCTGCACCTGGTTGAACAAAGTTCGCAAGCACAAGACCAAGGATGATCGCAAACGTTGTGATAATTTCAAAATAAAGAATGGTTCTAAAACCAAGCTTCCCTACTTTTTTACCATCACCCGCACCTGCAACACCTAAAATTAAGCTAGATACGACAATCGGAATGACAATCATCTTAATGAGTCGTAAGAAGAAGTCTCCAATTGGTTTTAAATATGTCTCAACACCAGGGTTACCGAAAAAGATCGCACCAACCAAGACACCGAGAATAAGACCGATTAGGATTTGAGTAGCTAATCCAAATTTTAATTTTTTCATAGATTTCCTCCCTAACTTATTCATTAAAGGAATATTCCCATTATATTAAGTTTTAATATATGAATTAAAGTATAACTAAAATTAAAGAGGTTCGTCCACGATTAAATTATATTAAGAAAATACAAAATTATTTGAAAAAATGGACACTTCGAACCCCCTTCGTTGTTTTAAGTCAATAAAAAGTGCCTTCCGAACTAAAAGTCATCATATGAAAATACTAAAAAACCCTTTTGTATCAAGGGTTTTACCTTTTTACCTATTTTTCAGAAAAAATAAAAAGCACTTTTGACTCCAACTGACGACGGAGGAAAAAAGTGCTTTTTTATTCTATTTATTTCCTTATTTAAGATAACTTACTTGTGAGCATTCCTCACATTCATTACCGTAACACTCGTGCTGTTCCATTAAATCATTTCCACATTTTGTGCATTTTTTTGAAGGCAAATTTCTAAAAAACTCAGTGATTTTTCCTAGCATTTGTCATCCTCCAATACGTTTTATTGATATCATTGTATTATAACAGATTGATAATTGTCAATCTGTTTTGTAACAATAGGCAAGAAGAATGCTTTTTTTATGAAAAATGGGTATATTGTAAGAAGGGGATTTTTTGAAAAGGAGGAAATATGACGATGAAATTAACCGTGATTGGCTGCTACGGAGGATTTCCAGCAGCTGGTGAAGCCACATCAGGTTATCTTTTTGAATCAGATGGTTTTCGTCTGCTTGTCGACTGCGGGAGCGGAGTTCTGTCAAAGCTTCAGCAATACATTGATATAGAAGAACTAGATGCTGTACTCCTTTCTCATTATCATCACGATCATATTGCAGATATCGGACCTCTCCAATATGCGAAGCTAGTGGGTTATCATTTAGGAAAAAGCAGTGGTCCGCTGACGATCTACGGACATACCGGGGATCAAGCAGCATTTCAGCGGCTCTCTGATGATGTACATACAAAGACAAAACCTTATCACCCGGAAGAGGGCATTCAAATCGGACCATTTCAAATTGATTTTTTGAAAACGGTTCATCCGGCAGAATGCTATGCGATGAGAATTCAGGCAAATGAGGCTGTGGTGGTGTATACAGCTGATTCCAGCTATCAAGATGCATTTATCCCTTTTAGCAAGGATGCAGACTTACTTATTGCCGAAAGCAACTTTTACGCTGGACAAGACGGAACGGGTGCAGGACATATGAACAGCACTGAAGTAGGGAAGCTGGCAAGTGAAGCAAATGTTGGAGAGCTCATCATCACCCATCTGCCTCATTTCGGTCGGCATAAAGACCTAGTCAATGAAGCACAGGCGTTATATACTGGCAATATACAGCTTGCCCAATCAGGGCTTAGATGGAACAAGGAAGGAAGATAGAGATGCTGTTTATCGATAACGAGCAACATTATGACCCAATGATTAATTTAGCAATTGAAGAGTATTGCTTAAAATATTTAGATCCAGAAGAAACGTATTTGCTGTTTTACATCAACCAGCCATCCATTATTATTGGAAAGAACCAAAATACAATAGAAGAAATCAATACAAAATATGTAGAAGACAATGGCATCAAAGTCGTTCGCAGGTTATCTGGCGGTGGTGCAGTTTACCATGACAAAGGAAACTTGAACTTCAGTTTTATTACAAAAGACGATGGGGACAGCTTTCATAACTTTAAAAAATTCACCGAGCCAGTCATCAAAGCGCTTGAAAAGCTTGGCGTCAAAGCGGAATTAAGCGGCAGAAATGACATCATGGCAGATGGGCGTAAAATTTCGGGGAATGCTCAATTTGCTACACGAGGACGTATCTTCAGTCATGGCACCCTATTATTTGATTCAGAAATCGAACATGTTGTCTCGGCATTAAATGTGAAGAAAGAAAAGATCGAATCAAAAGGCATTAAATCCATTAGAAGCAGGGTTGCGAATATTAGTGAACTGATGGATCAAAAGATGACAACAGAAGAATTTAGAAAAATTCTTTTAAGCTATATTTTTGACACGAACGGAGACGTGCCTGAGTATCAGCTGACAGAAAAGGATTGGGAGAAGATTCATGAGATTTCTCGTGATCGATACCAAAAATGGGAATGGAACTACGGCCGTTCACCTAAGTTTAACTTGCAGCACTCTAAGCGTTTTCCAGCTGGATCGATTGATCTTCTATTAGAAGTGAAAAAAGGCATCATTCAAGACTGCAAAATTTTTGGTGACTTCTTCGGTGTAGGGGATATTGCTGATATTGAGAAACGACTCATTGGGCAGCAATATGATCGCAAAACCATTAGTGATGTATTAGAAGACATGGATATGCGCCATTATTTTGGTAACGTATCAAAAGAAGATTTTCTGGATTTGATTTATTAAGCAAGGACAAGCACGGCTAGAGATAGCGGTGCTTTTTCTAATGAAAGAGATGAAAGCGGTTTACATTTGATCTTGTGAATTTTTTCGATTGTCTATTATAATAGAAAGGAGGAATGTTTGGTCATAAAATGAATGGCTATTCATTCATTGATGAAGTATAAGGGGTGGGAGAATGGATTTGTTCAAAAATCTTGAGCAGACTGCGATGACCAAGGGAGAGAACGTCGCACTGATCTTTGAAGGGAACAAGTGGACCTATCAAGAACTGATGACAAGTATCGAACGTTTTGCAGATGGTTTAGTGAGCGAAGGGTTTCAAGCGGGAGATCATATCGCGCTGATTTTAGGAAATTCACCGCATTTTGTGATTTCATTTTTTGGTGCATTAAAGGCAGGACTTGTTGTTGTACCTGTCAATCCAACATATACGCCAAGTGAAATCGGCTATATGCTGGTCACTGGTGATGTAAAAGGGATTGTTGCACCGGATCAGCTTCTGCCGATATACGAGCAGGTGTATGAACAGCTTCCAGCTATTGAACGAGTCATTATTTGTGCACAAAATGAATCTGCGTGCAGGTCAAGTTTAAAAGAAGTATCTGATCGTCTTGTTTTCTTCGGAAAGCTTGTGTCTGGAGATGCGCCGGAAACTGAGCATCCTTCCATACAACCTGACGATACGGCCGTTATTTTATTTACATCTGGCACAACAGGAAAACCAAAAGGGGCAATGCTCACTCATGTTAACCTATATTCAAATGCAAGAGACATTGCGGAGTACCTGTCAATTGATGAGAAGGATAAGGTGATTGCTGCATTGCCGATGTTCCATGTGTTTTGTTTGACCGTCTGTATGAATGCCCCCTTGATTCATGGAGCGACCATCTATGTCCTGCCGCATTTCAGCCCATCAGAGCTTTTACGAATGATGGAGAAAGAAAAACCAACGCTATTTGTTGGTGTTCCAACCATGTATAACTATTTATACCGCCAGGACGGTCATGAGGAAGCGATGAAGTCGGTGAGGATTTGTATATCAGGCGGTGCGTCCATGCCTGTTGCTTTACTTCACGGTTTTGAAGAAAAGTTCGGTGTCACGGTGCTAGAGGGTTACGGATTATCAGAGGCTTCCCCAGTGACGGCATTCAATCCCCTTGATGGAAAAAGAAAACCAGGCTCGGTCGGCACTGATATTATGAATGTGAAAAATAAGATTGTGAATGAACTTGGAGAGGAAGTTGGACCAAACGAAGTCGGAGAACTGATCGCAAAAGGGCCAAACATTATGAAAGGCTATTATCAAATGCCAGAAGACACAGAAGCAGCACTGAAAGATGGCTGGCTGTACACAGGAGATTTGGCGAGAAGAGATGAAGACGGATATATTTATATCGTCGATCGAAAAAAGGATATGATTCTCGTAGGCGGGTATAATGTCTATCCAAGAGAAGTAGAAGAAGTGCTTTATCAACATGAAGCTGTAGCAGAAGCCGTTGTCATCGGTGTGCCCGATCCAAACACAGGAGAGGCTGTTGTCTGTTACATTTCCCCTAAGAAACATGCTCACATCAATCAAGAAGACATCATCACACATTGTTCACGCTATTTGGCGAAATATAAGCAGCCCCAAACGATCCATTTCATTGATGATATTCCAAAAAACACGACTGGTAAAATTTTAAGAAGAGCGCTAAAGGATAAGTACCAAGCAGAAACAAGTAAATAAAAAAGAGTCTCTTCTTATGAGGCGGCTCCTCAGCGTGTAGACAAACCCTCGCATTCTTTGTCAGTCCTGCGTGCTGGTGCTCACGAATGTCACATTCGCTCCGCGCCTCCTAGACTGCAAAGGTTTTCTATCACGCTGAAAAGAAGACAAGGGGGTAAAATCAAGTTCATTTTATCCCTTTGTCAACAATCTAGGGAGTCTCTTATGAAGAGGCTCCTTTTTGAATCGCTTCTTGTACCTGTTTTCGAAAGGAATTTGACTGTTTTTGATTTAATTCATAATAGGTGCCGTCTACTAAAAAAACAACTTGAGAGCGGTTGGTCCATAGCTGAAAAGAAGTGCCATTTGTCCGTCCGAACATGACCTTGGCGATATAATCTGGCTTCTTTACATTCTTTTTGAGATGGCTGCTTGTTTGTTTCCCTTTGTTTAATTGTTCAATTAGATCCTCAGTTGTATCTTTATCATCTATTTCATAAGAAATGGACTGGTTCGTCGGTGAAAGCAATAATTTCTCTGCTCGATTTTCATCGAAGATGTCACTTGTCCGGCTGAACACATAAAAGAAGGTAATCAGTAAAAGCCCAAAGATCACAATTCCTGCAAGGATTTTCTTCATGATGAACCTCCAACTCACTTTTTTATAGTTAGTTTCTCCGATTTTTGAACAGCATAATCATTTTTTTCACTCAAGCTTTTTCAGATAGGGCATGCTATGATGGAGCCACATGAGACAGGTTCTAAACAAAAACGTGCGTGATTACAATAGAGAGAGAAATGGAAAGGAGGCTGACCAGTGCGAGTACGCAAATGGATAGCTCTTGCAACGGTAGCATACATATTGTATGGTCTTTTTATTTATTCTTACTTATTTCTAATGGGGGATTCATCTGTCCCTGACAGTGTGAAAGGGACAAGTGCAGACCCGCATACATTTATGACAAGCCATGAGCTTTTGATCAGTGGAAATTACTCGAACATTCGTAACCTGTTGTACTTTATGACAATTCCTTTAGATTGGTATGTCTTTTTCCTTTTGCTCATTTCAGGGTTTTCAAGGAAATTAGCAGATTGGAGCTTGGCAGCAGCTCGTTTTCACCTTGTGAGCAAACTTGTGTATGTGTTTGTGCTGTCACTTTTGACGATGCTGATCACATTGCCGGTCAAGTGGGTGAGCTACCAGTTGTCCTTGTACTACGGTGTTTCAGCACAAAGCACAGCAAGTTGGCTAAAAGACCAAACGCTTGATTTTTGGATTCAATATCCACTGCTTGTTCTATGCGCGATTGTGTTCTTTTGGCTCATTCAAAAGAAAAGGAAATATTGGTGGCTGTATGCTTGGTGTTTAACCGTTCCAGTTACACTATTTCTCTTCTTTATACAGCCGGTCGTTATTGATCCACTCTACAATGATTTTTACCCATTGAAGGATCAAGCGCTTGAGAAAAAGATATTAACTCTTGCAGAGAAAGCACACATTCCAGCAGATCATGTATATGAAGTCAACATGTCAGAGAAAACAAACACGATGAATGCTTACGTCACAGGAATTGGTGAAAATAAGCGTATTGTTTTGTGGGATACGACACTTCAAAAGCTGAAAGACCGTGAAATCTTATTTATCATGGCGCATGAGATGGGACATTACGTGATGAAGCATGTGTATATCGGTTTAGCAGGATATTTAGTGTTGTCTCTGGTTGGATTTTTTGCCATTGACCGTCTTTATTTTTCCCTTTACCAAAAAGGCGCTTCTCCATTTCGTCTGAAGGCACCACATGACGTTGCTGCTCTTCCGCTTCTGTTGATCATTGTATCTATGCTGTCATTTGCTGCTTCTCCTTTTACAAATGCTGTGTCAAGACATCAAGAACGTGCAGCTGATGAATATGCCGTGAATTTGACGAAAGATGGAGAGGCGGGGGTGACGTCATTTCAAAAGCTTGCAAAATCAGGGCTTTCCCAAGTCAATCCGCCACTTTTAGTGAAAATATTCCGCTATGGACACCCAACGATGATGGAGAGAATCATCGATATGGAAAAAGCCGCAAAAAAAGAGGAAACATCGAAAAAGCAATAAATAAAAAATCCGGCTCAGTTCGCCGGATTTTTTTGTCACACTTATTTTAGTTAGAAGCCGCTTGAACGTTAATTAATCCTTTTCCATAATAGAACGAATTACCAAGCGGTGTTGCCGTATTTTCTAAGCGCTGACGAACCTGAGACGTTGATAGATTCGGATACTTAGAAAGGATAAGCGCTGCTGCTCCTGCTACATGAGGAGATGCCATCGATGTTCCCGTATAAGATGTATATCCACTGCTTGGTACTGTACTTAAAATCGATGTACCAGGTGCAGAAACATCTAATTCAGGACCTGCGCTAGAAGACGAGTTTCTGACATTGTTGCTGTTCACGTTGGCAACAGCAATTGTAGAGTCGTATTTTGCAGGATAGCCAACGGTGCTAGTAGAGCCAGTTGAACCTGAATTCCCTGCTGCGGCAACGACAACTACTCCGCGGTTATTCGCTGTGTCTACAGCATTTTTAAGCGCTGTGGAGCCGTTTGGTCCGCCTAAGCTCATATTGATGACATCCATGTTATTGGCAACAGCCCATTCAATACCGCTGATAATCCAGCTGTATTGTCCATCGCCGTAACGATCTAATACTTTAACGGCATACAAGGAGGCGCTTGGCGCAACCCCAAGAACACCAATCGTGTTATCAAGGGCAGCAATGGTTCCGGCTACGTGAGTTCCGTGTGATTGAAAGTCTTGTGTGGCATTTGGCTCTGAAGGGACGAAGCTAGCACCGCCTGCAACATTTAAGTCAGGGTGTGCGGCGTGGATTCCAGTATCAAGGACAGCTACTTTGACGTTAGCACCTTTATAACCTTGAGCGTGTACGGCTGGAGCTTTGATTTGAGGGATACCATAAGGGACGGTTTGGGCATATGCTTCTGCTTTGTGGTCTTCTTCTACATAAGCAATGCTAGGGTCGTGTTCAAGTTTTTTTGCGGCTTGTTCAGACATCTTCACTTGTGCAGCATTAATGAGGCGGTATTGTTTTTCTAATTTCCCACCATTTTGTGTCACTGCTTGTTTCTTAGAGCTGTTTGTGGTGGCAGAAGCTTTAAAGCCAACGATATAGCTTTTTTCGCTTTCTGACTTTGAGGCAGTCTCGGCATTTGCTATCGAGCCTCCAAACCCTGCTGAAAACAGAAGAGGGACAGCCAATAAAACACTTGTCATCACATTTTTCTTTTTCACGCACATTCCACATCCCTTTTTCTTATTTCAGAATAATCATCCGTAGTCTATTAGAATGATCCGTTTGATTATTCTGTATTTTCAGTTTAATAGAGATAGGCAAATAAGAGTAGACCTGAATTTTTGTGGAAGTCCTAGCGAAAAATAGGGAATTAAGTCGCTTGGAATTGATGGTAAAATATGTTTATTTTATATTTCTAACGGTTTTCTATTAAAAAGGAATCGTGCTTTTTTTCTCATGATCCATTTGAGGATAAACATTCGATACCCGAAATGCCATAAAATAGGTAGAAAAGGCTATCATCTATTTCGAATTTCGATATAAAAAAATATTATTTTATCATTGTTTTTGACATGAAAAAGAACCTGTTATGAAAACAGGTTCTTTAAGAAGGAGCAGATTGTGTTAAGTGGTTGACCACGTTGTAATCGTTCACCTTCCATTGACCATCTGTCCATTCCACATAATTTAAGCAGGCATTCTCAAGTCTTGTATCCTTAATACCCATATGTTCGTCAGCTAGTGAGGTGAGTAAGGCATGGATGGCAGCACCATGTGCTACGATTAGTACCCGTTGATCTGGGTAGGTTGCTCTCACTTTTTCGATACCTTCTAGCATTCGATCTTGAAGTGCCGATAGTGGTTCCATATTTGGATACTGTTTATTTGGAAACAGTTTCTGACGTTCCTCAAATGACATGCCTTCAGCGTCGCCATAGTCACGTTCAATAAAATCGTCCATGATCACGAGCGGTGCATGTACATGCTGTAAAATCAAATGAGCTGTTTCTTTTGCCCTTGATAGCGGACTGGAAATGACAACATCCCAGTGGGCATCTTTTAAGTAAAGACCGGTTTGTTCCGCTTGCCATTTACCAGTGTCATTTAAAGGGATATCTGTTCGTCCTTGAATTCGTTTTGCTGCATTCCAATCGGTTTCTCCGTGTCTGACTAGGCAAATTGCTGTCAATCAAATCCCGCCTTTTCTATCTTTTCCTCTATTATACTAAAACTGAAGAAGAATGACTGGATCAGTGATTTGTCAGACTCGTTAAGGACTCGACCGAACTTGCCACTTGGGACACTGTTTGTTTGACTTCTTTCAATTCGTTTAGGAATGTTTGCAAATCTATTTCAATTTTTCCGTTTTGGTTTTTGCTTAAGTTCATGCTGCTGACGATATCATCGAATAGCGAGTTGATTTGGGTCATTTTTTCTTTACTGTCTGTCACAAGTAAATTCACATCAGCAATATGCTGTGACACAATGGCGATTTGTGAATTTGTGTTGTTGACGAGCTCAGATACAGTTGAAACCGTTTTCTTTGTATCCTCTGATAATTTGCGAACCTCGTTTGCAACGACAGCAAAGCCTTTGCCATGTTCACCTGCTCGAGCTGATTCGATTGAAGCGTTTAAAGATAGTAAATTCGTTTGCTCCGCAATACCTGTGACGATCCCAAAAATTTGTTCAATTTGTTTCGCAATTTCTTCTAAGCGTTTAATTTCTGTTTCAATCTTTGTCATACTGCCGTCAATTTGGTTCATTTGCGTCTGCTGAATTTCTAACTCTTTTTTACCGCCAATTGATTTCTCTTCAACTTGTGCTGAGATCTTTGTGCCAGCCTGTGACATATCCGCCATCTCATCAGATTTTGATACAAGTTTGTCCACTGCATTTGTTGTGTTTGAGAAGAGAGAAGCAAGTGAATTAGATGTTTCTGTAATTTTTGTATGAAGCTCTTTTTGCTGTAGTTCTGCTTCATCACGAACTTTAGAGTATTCATTTTGGAACGTATCTAGGACAAGCTGTTGCTCTAGATTTAAAATTTTCGTCGTCGCCTTCACTGCCGTCTGATATTCTTTGAAATCTTGGATATGCTGGGCAAATAAATCCATTATGGATAGCAATAGGTCTTGGAAGGCTGCCATATACCATTTAGGTTGAAGTCCAATTCTTAAATGAACTTGTGCAATTTTAATTCTTTTGGCCACATAAGATTCGTCAATCACACCGGCAAACATTTCACTAATATGAATGCGTAGTGTTTTCTTTAGACGCTCGACTGAGCTGTTATCTTGAATGATGTGCATCAAGGAAGACTCGACTTCTAGGTTTTTATAAAATTTATCGACGATATGTTCAATTTCATCTTGAACGATTGGATTCAGCTGTTTCAAGATAAAAAGGTCTTGCTGCGTCAAATCAATCATTTTAATTTGTTTGGCAATGTCCGTATTCTCCGGAAAATTGATTCGTTTTATCCCATCATCCTGCTGTGTGAAAAAAGCAGTGTTTTTCTTTTTACTCTCTTTTTTAAATAACAATGTGTTTGTCCCCCCATGATCATCAAAAATATCAGACTTTATGTTTTTTATCGGATAATATTGGATTTTTTAAAGGGGAAACAGTGAAATTTTACTGTTCTTTATATGACCTTTTTAGTGGTTTTTTCGCCGGACCTTCTACTACTTCTCCCGTAATGGAGAAACGAGACCCGTGACAAGGACAGTCCCACGTGCGGTCACTATTATTCCACGCGACTTCGCAGCCTAAGTGAGTACAGGTTGTATCGACAAGAAAGAGATCGCCGTCCTCTGACTTAAAAGCGCCACATTTTTTGTGCTCATAAGATACAATGCCGCCTTCACCCGGTTTTAAATCATCAATTGTTTGATCAGCTCGCTTTAATTTACCGCTGATCAGCTTTGCTGCAACATTGGTGTTTTCTTTGATAAAGTCTTTTACGAATGCGTCTGACACGAGTCTTGATGGAGTAAAGAGGGATTCGTAAGGATTCGATTTTCCTTCGATCAAATCTCCGATCAGTGTCGCTGCTACGTGGCTTGTGGTCATGCCCCATTTTCTAAAGCCTGTTGCCACAAAAATATTCGAATGATGTGATGTCAGGCGGCCAATGTAAGGGATTTGATCCATTGTGACCATATCATGAGTGGACCAGCGGTAAAGGACTTCCGTTATACCAAGGGTGGCTTCACCAAACTTTTCTAGTGCTTCATAGTGTGCGGATTCATCTCCGCCTTGTCCGGTTTTATGACCTTGTCCACCGATGAGCACGACATCTTCTCCATGGAATCTCGCCGTTCTTAATGAATGGGCAGGCTGATCAATTCCTAAGTACATGCCGTCTGGGAGCGGTTTTTTTGTTTTGGCTGCGACGACATAAGATTGCTCAGGATGGATTCGAGTGAAATACAGTCCTTTGCCATCGTAAAAAGGAAAGTGTGAGCATGAAATGATAGAGCGCCCCATCAGATGATGGCCACTTTTTGTGATGACAGCAGGGTGTTTTCCTTCTTTTACATCGACTGCCGTTGTCTGTTCAAATATGCGCACGCCTCGGTCAATGAGCTGATCGATCAGTGCATGAAGATAATGAAGAGGATGAAATTGTGCTTGCTGCGTCATGGCGAGGGCTGCCTTGATGCCAGCATCAAACGGGAGCTCTGTTTTCCATTCGCGATCGATACCGAGCTGTTTGTACGCATCTAATTCCTTCTTTAACTTTTTGACGCCGTTTTCTTCTGTTGCATAAAGGTAAGCATCTTTTACCTCAAGATGACAATCAATGTCATACTCTTTCACACGTGCTTGGATGAGTTCCTTTGCTTTTTCATTTGCTTCTACATATAAACGGGCTTTCGGCATACCTATATGCTGAATCAGCTCATGATAGTACACATCATGCTGGGAGGTAATTTTCGCTGTCGTATGTCCGGTGGTTCCTTGCAATACTTGATCAGCATCTATGATGATGACATTCAGTCCGCGTTCTGTCATTTCAAATGCAGTAGCGATACCGGTAATACCGGCACCGACAATGATGACATCTGCTGTAAGATCTTCGCTGACAGTAGGAAAAGAGGGCTTCTCACTATCAGCTAGCCATAACGACTTTGCTTGCTCCGATCCTTTATGTTCTTGTTCCATGTTGTCGCCTCCAGTCACTTGTTGTGTATAATTTTTCCACGATGCTGAAAATCATACATTTTAGTGAAAACAAGAGCGAAATACATAAAAAAATGAGCAACACATAAAAATAAACGAGATAAAAAGGAAGGAGTGGACTGACGTGTCAACAAAGCAGCCAAAGAAAACGTTACCGCCTCAGCATCAGAACGAACGTCCAGGACTTGAATATAAAATGAACCCTAGACCTATCTTTGATCGAGAGGTGCAAGGCAAAAAGCTGACAGGGAAAACGGCGATTGTCACAGGTGGAGACAGCGGGATTGGACGAGCAGTATCTGTCTTATTTGCGAAAGAAGGAGCCAATGTAGCGATTGTTTATTTGAATGAACACCGTGATGCGGAAGAAACGAAGGACTATATTGAAAAAATGGGAGGCCGCGTCATCTTAATAGCAGGTGATCTAGGCGATGAAGCTTTTTCACACGAGGTCGTCAAACAAACAAAAGATGCTTTCGGTTCGATTGATATTTTGGTCAACAACGCAGGTGAACAGCATCCGCAAAAAAGCATTGAACAGATTACCTCTCACCAGCTTCTTCGGACATTTCAAACGAATATATTTGCCATGTTCTATTTAACAAAAGCGGTGCTCCCTCATTTAAAGAAAGGAAGCAGTATTATTAATACAGCATCGGTCACTGCTTATAAAGGTCATGAAACCTTAATTGATTATTCATCGACAAAAGGGGCGGTTGTAACGTTTACAAGATCATTATCTCTATCTCTGATTAAACAAGGGATTCGGGTAAATGGGGTAGCGCCTGGACCGATTTGGACACCGCTGATTCCATCCACATTTACGGAAAAGGAAGTGTCTGAATTTGGTGGAGATGTCCCAATGGAGCGGCCTGGTGAACCAGTAGAGTTAGCGCCGAGTTATTTATTTTTAGCGAGTGAAGACTCTTCTTATATAAATGGACAAATGATTCATGTGAATGGCGGAACCATATTAAATGGATAAAAACAAAAAACTTGCGGTAAAGAGACAAGTTTCTGTCTCTCTGCCGCAAGTAAAATCATCATGATTGATGTAAGCAGTGTTCTGCATATTGAGCTGACAGGTCATTAAAACGTTTTTCATCACGCTGATCTAGCGCCTTGTCAATCTCTTCTCTAAGGAAGGTTAAGCGCTGTTTATAAAGCGCCTCATCTAAAACCATTTGAATATAAATGTCTAAAATAGTAACGCCATTCTCTTCGGTTTTTTGGGTGTTGCGGGACTTCATGAGCTCAGCATACGTTTTTTTCTCTTTCATAAAGAATCCCCCCGATGCCTTTTTTATAGTATATGGATTGGCGGAGAAAAAATCAACAAGAATTTATAATTTTTAGACAATTTATTTTTGAGCCATATCGACACCCCTTGTCCAGTCGACAAGATGCGATATATCTTTAAAAATGGCTTTTAGATAGATCGAATGTACTAAAAAACATGATAAAAAGATAATTTTAAATAAATATTGAAAAAATCCTGTCGTTTCTTATACGTTGGTGATAGATTAATAGTATCTAAAATAACCAAAAATTAACACAGGAGGAAATGAAGTGTCAGGAATTAGTGAAACACCATTAGATTCATACGTCATTAATCAAACAACAATGGCGGTCCTTCCGGTTGAAGAAGGAAAACGAGTATATTCAAAAGTGATCGAAAGAGAGACAAGCTTTTATGTTGAATTAAAGCCGCTGCAAATTATAGAACGCAGTTGCAGGTTCTTTGGCTCAAGCTATGCAGGCAGAAAAGCGGGAACATATGAAGTAACAGGTATTTCCCACAAGCCTCCCATCGTGATTGACTCATCCAATCATCTGTATTTCTTCCCAACCTATTCATCCAACCGCCCTCAATGCGGATGGATCTCCCACAAATACATTCATATCTTTCAGGAATCATCCCTCGGAGACACGGTTGTTACTTTTACAAATGAGCAATCGGTCAAACTAGATGTCTCATATAAGTCATTTGAGAGTCAGGTACACCGAACAGCGTATCTCCGAACGAAATTTCAAGATCGACTTGATGGAGGTCTTCCTAAGAAACAAGAATTTATGCTGTATCCAAAGGAACAGCAGCTCAACCTTGTGTATGATTTTATCTTAAGAGAACTTCGTAATCGTTATTAGTGAGAGACCAGCGGCAGACAGCCGCTGGAATGCTTACCCATCGTCATCACTTTTTTGCAGAAAAAACCATTGATTATTATATAAAAAAATATATAATTTATCTATATCATATAATTTTTTATACAACGAAAGGGGTCATGGGGATGATGTATGAAGAACTGGATACGCCGGCACTACTCATTGATAAACGGGTGATGATGGAGAATGTAGCGGCGATGCAGCAATACGCAGACCGTCAGCATGTCAAATTGCGCCCTCATACGAAAACGCATAAAACGCCTGCACTTGCCAAGCTGCAGGAAGAGAAAGGTGCATCTGGCATTACGGTAGCGAAAGTAGGAGAGGCTGAAGTAATGGCAGCCCATGGGCTCAAGGATATTTTTATCGCCAATCAAATTGTAGGTGAGACTAAACTCAAGCGGATTCGTAAACTGGCAGAGTCGATACAGATTTCATTCGGTATAGATTGTGTTGAGCATGTGAAGCAGATTGAGCAAGTCTTTCGTGAATCAGAGAAAAAAGCGGAGGTTTTAATTGAGATAGAGGTTGGAGAAGGAAGGTCTGGTGTCATTGAAGAACGTGATTTCTGCCACATATTAGAGGCGATTCAAACAAGTGATGCCGTTCATTTAAAGGGGATTTTTTCTCATGATGGCCATACATATCAAGCGGAAAGTAAAGCACATTGCCGGACATTATACAAGGAGGCTGTAAATCGAACGCTCCGTTTTGCGCAGATTGCAGAAGAAGCTGGTATGCCGATAGAGGTCGTCAGTATTGGATCAACACCGCCATTTTTATTTCAATTTGATATCCCAAAAGGAGTCACAGAAATACGGCCAGGCACATACATCTTGATGGATGCTTCCCAGTCCAATGTAATCGGCACATATTCACATTGTGCAGCATCTGTGCTGACGACGGTCATTAGTAAACCGACAGAGCGCCGGGTGATTACAGATGTAGGGGCCAAGGGGCTGACGGCACAAACACGTACAAAAGGGCTGACCAAAACAGAGGGCTTAGGCAAAGTGAAAGAATATGATGATGTATTTGTTTCAAGCGTATTTGACGAGCATGCCATTATCTATCATGAAGGCTTTCGTCAAAGTGTACAGATCGGTGAGAAGGTGCAAATTATTCCGAATCACATCTGTCCTGCTGTGAATCTTCATGAAAAAGCATACCTCATTCAAGATGGCGAAGTGGTAGAAGAGCTGGAGATTGCTTGTAAAGGAAAGCTGCAATAAATGGGTAGGATCATAAAAGGCGCCGAAAGGGGTCTTTTTTATTGGAGAAAAAATGGCGAAGATGAATTAGATTGAAACCAAATGTGCCTTTCTCGTCGTCTATTGACTGTATCATCATGAAATGGCAGGGAAATGTGAACCATTAGAAGGATTTTCATTCATTTCCGCATAAATCACAGAAGTGATACATGCGGTCTGTTACAATAAAAATAAGTCATTTCTTGCAAGGTGTTCGTATGAGGTAAAAGTTGATCATATTTGACCGATATGAACAAATGGGAAAGAGAAATGGGGGCCGTGTATGAAAAAACGATGGCATTTGATGCTGCTATTTACCGTGACAGTGACACTACTCACGGCCTGCAATCAAGCAGGTCAGCCGCCTTCAAAACAAAACACAAAAGAAGCTGCGTATGAACAATGGGTTCAGCGTTATATGGATGAGTTAAATGAAGCATATGAAAACATGACCGATCAATTTATTTCGGATGGACATGGAAAAATTCAAGTCAATGACAAATTGACAAAAGCAACGAAAGCATTCGACCGTGTCATTCAAAAAGGGCTTACTCATCAAGAAGTGCCAGCTGTGTATCAAAAGGCAGACAAACAATTAAAGACAGGTCTTGCTTCATTTGAAAAAGGAATGAGCAAGGTAGAGCAGCTGTTGAAGCGTCCTGATCAAGAAAAGCTGTTTATGTCAGCCACTCAATATTTTCAAGATGGATTGCAAGAGACAGCCTCTTTCATTGAAGAAGTAGGAAACGTTCAGCAATCACAATGAAAAGCCTGGAAGAGAGACTTCCAGGCTTTTTTAGATGTGCAGTGTTTGCTTTAATCGGCGTACACCTTCTTGAATCATGGCTTCATCCGTACAGGCAAAACCAAGCAGCAACCCTTTCCTTTTGCTTTCATAACAATAGGGGCTTAATGGATAAATGCCGACACCTGCCGCTTTTGCGGCCTCAATCGTACCTTGTTCATCAAAGTCTGATGTTCCTTCCAAAAAGACGTGAAGGCCTGTATCGGTTCCATATAAACGGAAGTGTTTGTCAAAGTGATGTGTCAAAAGAGCATCCATCATCGCTGCCTGCCGTTTTTTATACACCTGTCTCATCCGCCTGACATATCGCGTAAACTCGCCTTCTCTGAAAAAAGAGGCAAGGGTGATTTGCTCCATGATCGGCAGCTGTCTTTGAATAAGTGATTGCAGTGCAGCGATTTCTTTGATGACTGCTTTGGAGCCGATGATGGCAGCAAGGCGGATGCCTGGTGCAAGCACCTTGGAAAAACTGACAATATAGATCACATGATCGGGTGCTTCTGAAAATAAAGAAGGAAGCGGTCCGCCATGATAACGATAATCCCCATCAAAATCATCTTCTAATATGTAAGATTGAGCCTTCGCAGCAAACTGCAACAGCTCCCGTCTTCTATTGACGCTCATACAGACACCGGTTGGCCGCTGATGAGAGGGCGTTACAGCGATCAGCTTTGTACGTTCTGGCAATGTATTCACCATCATTCCTTCTTCATCGACTGGTGCGGGGTAAATATTCATTTCGCGATGTAAAAAGGACAACCTAGCTCCAGGAAAACCAGGATCTTCAACAGCGACTGTATCTCCTTTTTTGAGCATGACTTGTGAAATCAAGTCAATGGCTTGTTGTGTTCCCCCTGTTAACACCATTTGGTCTTCTTCTATATCAATGCCGCGTTCAACGGATAAGTATTGGCGAATTTCTGAACGCACTTCCCATAATCCATGCGGAGAAGAATAGCCCCAATCTTTCATATTTAAACGCTGTAATGCTTTTAGAAGCGAGCGTTTCCATATGTTTTGAAAATGGTCGTCGATGGCTGGTTCTTGATGGCGGAAATCAATCTCAAGTGTGTCATGAAATTGATTGGCCGAGAGCCAGTGATCCATTTGTTTTTCAGCCTCGTCAAAGTGAGGTCTTGTCGGAAGTGCAAAAGGCGGTTCGTTTTGATGTGGGGGAGAAGCAGCATAGTGATCACTTGAAATGACCTTTGTTCCGCCTCTTCTAGAGGTGCTGACATAGCCTCTTGCCAGCAGTTCATCATAGGCAAGCTGTACGGTGGATCGAGATACGTTGAGCTCTTGTGCCAATACTCTTGTCGGAGTCAACTGATCATCAGGATTCAGTGTGTTTGTATGAATTTTTTGAATGATGCCATTGACGATTTGCTGCCAGAGCGGGGTAGAGCTGGAACGGTCTAAATGAATGTACACAGTGCACCTTCTTTCCTTTGTCATGTCATCATTGATGATGACATGGAATTATGGACTGGTCAATAGCTTCATTTTTGGATGTGGGAAGAAATCCAAATGATGTGTACACTGGTTCATATCATTTACACAGAGGAGAGAGTCCCATGATTCCTGCATCAAAAGAAGAAACAGCACAGCTATCCATGATTCCGTTTGTGTTCGTTTTATTTAGCCTTTTTATGATTACAACAGCAGTGAACCTGCAAGTCCCTCTTTATACGGAATATGCAGAGCAGGCAGGATACGGAAAGGCGTCAACAGCCCTTGTGTTTGCTGCGTATGTTTTCGGACTGATTCCAGTATTACTGTTACTTGGCGGCATGTCTGACCGGGCTGGACGAAAACCGATTTTATTGATCGCACTTTGTTTTTCATTATGTGCCACCCTGCTCATGATCGTGCATCCGACCATACAAATGCTCTTTGTCGCCCGGCTGCTGCAAGGAGTGGGACTTGGGTTAAGTGTTGGCACATGTACTGCCTACTTGATTGCTTTATATCCAGAGAAATCGGGCTGGATCCCAACGTTTATCGCATTATGCAGTTCAATTGGATTTGGAGGAGGTGCTCTTTTTACAGCGATTCTTTCTTTTGAGCGAGTGTCACTGACGCCTCTTAGCTATTGGATTGTGTTGGTCTTGATCATGTTGACGATTGTTGCTGTATTCTTTTTGGTGCCGCCTGTACAAGGGGATGCAAGTAAACCGCTCATGAACATGCCGAGGTTTCCAAAAGGAACAATGCCTGCGAACATAGCCATTGCTATCGCATGGTCTGTGTGCGGTCTTGTCATTTCGATTTTGCCAGCACAGCTTAAATTAAATGGCTATGAATTGTGGGTAGGCCCGGCGCTGTTTTTTATTAATATGGCAGGTGTTCTGATGCAGCCCTTTGTCCGAAAGATGAATAGCAGTGCAGCGCTTCGTATCGGTTTTATTTGTCTTCCGTGCGGATATGGCCTGCTGTTATTCGGTGCTAATAGCGGGTCTATATTCCTTGTCCTTGCTGGAACTCTTTTAGCGGGTACAGCTTGCTATGGATTTACTTACTTAGGCGGTCTCCAGCTGATTGTTGAGAAAGGGAAGAAGGAAGCGGCTAGAGCCGTTGCTGGGTATTACTTGTTTGCGTATCTAGGTCTTGGCATACCAAGTGTGTTCGTTGGTCTCTTTGCTGATATGTACGGTACTCAGACAGTGTTAACGCTCTTTTTCATGCTCGTGCTGGCTGCCTGTCTGATCTTGCTTAGTTTAAGTTTCACAGAGAGGCAAAAGTGAAATGGATTCTTTCTCTTTCCTCTCCAATTCGTTTAAAATAAAGACAGAAGAGGGGGAGGGAAATGAAAAAAGTACAGCTAAATGGTGCGATGTGCAGATCACAAGAGGAGCTTCATGATCAACTAAAAACAGTGTTACAACTTCCTGATCATTACGGGAAAAATCTTGATGCCCTTTGGGACTGTTTAACAGGAGAAGTGAGCTTGCCTATAGAGCTGACATGGATTCATTATCAAGCAAGCAAAGACGAGCTTGGTGATGATGCAGAGAATTTGCGGCAGTTATTTCAAGAGGCTGAAGAGGAACTGCAAGGGCAGTTTCAATTGAATATTGAAGCGTAAAAAAGCAGCTGATCCTAAAAGCTGTTTTTTTATGCGGTTTTCACCCTTTCTCATTCTACTATTGAATATTTCACTAAATATGATAATATATGAACTGCCGTTAATTGATAATGATAATCATTTGTGGCAGAGAGCTTGATAGAAAGTGTGAACCCTGTATGAAGTTGTACCAATTAAGTTTGTTGTTTGTGTGTTTGGCATGTGCGTCGCTGTTTGTCGGAGTACAGGACCTGTCTCTTTTACAGTTGTTTCATCTATCAGATGAACAAATGAACACCTTATTTTCAAGTCGCATCCCGCGGCTGATGAGTATTGTGCTTGCTGGCATGAGCCTGAGCTTATGCGGTTTTATCATGCAAAGCATGACGAGAAATAAATTTGTCTCTCCAACGACTGCAGGAACAATGGATTGGGCCAAGCTGGGTATTTTAACCGCCATGCTTGTTTTTACACAAGCAAGCCCGCTGATGAAAATGGTGATTGCGTTTTTATTTACGTTAGCTGGCAATCTATTATTCTTAAAAATTCTACGCCATATTAAGGTGAACGATACGATCTACGTACCGTTAGTCGGCTTAATGTTTGGCGGAATTGTTAGTTCAATTTCCACGTTTATAGCCTATAAATATGATTTGATCCAAAACGTATCCGCATGGCTGCAAGGGGATTTTTCTCTTATTGTTCAGGGGCGTTATGAACTGCTCTATGTGAGTGTTCCTCTATTGATCATCGCGTATTTATATGCTGACCGCTTTACAGTGGCTGGTATGGGTGAGAGCTTTGCCGTCAATTTAGGTTTAACGTATAAACGTGTCATGGCAGTTGGTTTGGTGATTGTTTCGATGATTACTTCTGTAACGATTTTGACTGTTGGCATGCTACCTTTCCTCGGCTTAATCATTCCGAATATTGTATCGATCTACCGAGGGGATCACTTGAAAAAGAGCCTGCCGCATACGGCTTTATTAGGGGCCATTTTTGTGCTCATATGTGACGTGCTCGGACGGGTGATCATTTATCCATATGAAATATCTGTCGGGCTTATGGTCGGCATCATTGGAAGTGCGATCTTCCTGTACATGTTATTAAGGAGGAAGCGCTATGCATAAGATACGAACATTATTTCTCATTGCAGCCATTGCAGCCGTATTCGTTGTCATCTTCGTCACCTTTCAAATGGGGTACTGGGAGTACACAGTGCCGAGCCGTTTAAAAAAGGTGCTTGCCATGACTTTGACAGGAGGCGCGATTGCCTTTTCCTCTGTTGTGTTTCAAACATTGACCAATAACCGAATCTTAACGCCAAGCATTTTAGGGTTAGACGCGCTTTACTTGTTTTTGCAAACGGCGATTATTTATCTTTTTGGATCGACCAATTTGATGATCGCGAATAAGAACCTGAATTTCTTTCTCTGCGTTGGATTAATGATTCTGTTTTCTGTGCTGCTCTATACGGTCATGTTCAAGCGCAAAAACAAGCATATTTTCTTACTCCTGCTTGTCGGGATTGTGTTTGGAACATTGTTCAAAAGTCTTTCTTCCTTTATGGAAATGCTCATTGACCCGAATGAATACCAAGTCGTACAGGACAAGTCCTTTGCCAGCTTTAATCACATGAACACAGATATTTTACTCTTCGCTTCTCTTTTATTTGCGGTACTTTGTCTTTATATATGGACCTTCCGCGCGAAATTAGATGTCATGTCGTTAGGAAAGGAACAGGCTGTGAATCTCGGGATTGACTATGACAGGATCACAAAAAAGATGCTGATCGTCATTGCCGTCCTTGTTTCTATTGCGACGGCCCTCGTCGGCCCAATTACGTTTCTTGGCTTACTCGTTGTAAATGTGGCAAGAGAGCTGTTTCGTACATATCGGCACACGTACTTGCTATTAGGCTCGTTTTTCATTAGTGTCATTGCGCTTGTAGGCGGGGAATTTCTTGTGGAAAAGGTATTTACGTTTCAAACACCGCTTAGTGTGCTAATTGATTTAGTCGGCGGACTGTATTTTATTTATCTACTTTTAAAGGAGAGTCGTTCATGGTCGTGATGAAGGGAGTCAGTAAGACATATAACGGAAAAACAGTGCTTCACGAAACAACTGTCAGTGTAAAAAAAGGACAGCTGACCTCTCTCATTGGTCCAAATGGCGCAGGCAAAAGTACGCTTTTGTCCATCATGAGCCGCCTGATTCAACCTGATACTGGGGAAGCTTGTTTAGAGGACAAACCTTATCGTGCCTACTCTCCTCAGGAGCTTGCGAAAAAAATGAGCATCTTGAAGCAGTCGAACCACATGAGTGTGCGTCTGACCGTTCGTGAGCTTGTCAGCTTTGGCCGCTTTCCTTACTCTCAAGGCCGCTTGACAAAAGAAGATGAGAACATGATTGATGTGTCGCTTCAATACATGAGACTCGTCGAAATCCAGCATCAATATTTAGATGAACTAAGCGGCGGACAAAGGCAGAGAGCCTTTATTGCCATGGTGCTGGCTCAGGATACGGATTATATTTTCTTAGATGAGCCTTTAAACAATTTAGATATGAACCATTCAGTTGAAATGATGAAGCTGTTTCAGCAGCTCGTGAAAGATCTTGGAAAAACGATTGTTGTTGTTCTCCATGATATTAACTTTGCATCTGTCTATTCAGATCACATCGTCGCCTTAAAAGAGGGTCAGGTGGTCAAAGAAGGAAGCGTTGATGAAGTGATTCAAACAGAAGCACTTGAACACATTTATGACATGCGCATACCGATCGAAGTCATTCGTGGTGAGCGTATTTGCTTATATTTTTCTTGAAAAAATGAAGAGGTGATCAATCATGAAAAAATGGATTTGGATGATAACAGTATTAACAGCGATTGCTGTCCTTGCTGCCTGTGGTAACCAAGGAAAAACAGCGGGAACGAATGAGGAAACCGTAACAGTAAAGGATATGTTGAATAAAGACGGTGTGAAGATCAAGAAAAACCCGAAAAAAGTCGTCGTTTTTGATATGGGAAGTCTCGATACACTTGATAAGCTTGGTGTCAACGTGACAGCCTTACCAAAACAAGTGATTCCTCACTATTTATCTAAATATGAAAGTGACAAATATGAGAATGTCGGCGGGTTAAAAGAGCCAAACTTTGAGAAAATTGCAGAGATGAAGCCTGACTTGATCATTATTCAGCACCGTCAAGCAGATGCATTTGATGAATTTTCTAAAATTGCTCCGACGATTTATATGGATGTAGATAACGCAAACTATATGGAATCATTTAAAAAGAATGCTGAAACATTAGGAAAGATTTTTGATAAGGAAGACAAAGTCAAAAAAGAACTTTCTGCCATTGACCAAAAAGTGGCTTCATTAAAGAAACAAGCCAAAGAGTTAAAGAAAAATGGACTCGTCATTATGGCGAACGACAGCAAAATGACGGCATTTGGTCCTAAGTCAAGATATGGTCTGATTCATGATGTATTTGGGATTACACCAGCAGATCAAAAGCTAGAGCCATCTGATAAACATGGACAAAGCATTTCGTATGAGTATATGGTCAAAACGAACCCAGATTACTTATTTGTCGTGGATCGCGGCGCGGCAATTGGAGAAGAAACGTCTGCGAAACAGCTTGTTGAAAATGATTATGTGAAATCAGTCAAAGCGGTTAAAAACAATCATGTGGTGTATTTAAACTCTGACATGTGGTATTTAGCAGGCGGCGGCCTTGAATCATTGAATGCGATGATTGATGAAGTGAAAAAAGGAATTGAACAAAAGTAATGGTTGAAAAGCTGCTCATTTTGAGCAGCTTCAGCGTGTAGACAAACCCTCGCATTCGGTGTCAGTCCTGCGTGCTGGTGCTCACGAATGTGAAATTCGCTCCGCGCCAGTACTCGTCCTTCCTAGACTGCAAAGGTTTTCTATCACGATGAAAAGAAGACAAAGGGCTAAAATCAAGTTCATTTTAGCCCTTTGTCAGCAATCTGAAGCTGCTCATTTTGAGCAGATTTTTTATTGTGGATACATAAAAATATGTTGCATGCAGGAAACTTTCATCAAAATATGTTATAGTGGAACCTACATTGTGAGACTAAGATAGAGTGAGGGTTCGGAAAGGATGAAGGAGAAAACAAGATCAAAAAGAAGGCTAAGACCTTGGGTGAAAGTCGTGCTGTTTATCATGGCATTTGTCATGATCATGGCAGTATCTGTCACAGGATACGCATACTATAAAATTTCAAAAGCGTCGAATAAAGCGCAAGTATCTTTAGAAAGAGGAGAGACCTCGCAAAAGCGTGTGAAAGCTTTTGATCCAGGAAAGGATAGCTTTTCGGTGCTGCTCTTAGGGATTGACAGCCGTCCAGGTGAAACGGTAGACGAAGCAAGAAGTGATGCGGTCTTACTGGCGACGGTGAATCGAACAGACAAAACGATCAAGCTCCTAAGTATTCCTCGTGATTCTTATGTTGATATACCGGGGAGAGGATATGATAAAATTGCTCACGCCCATGCGTTTGGGAGTGCAGATTTATCAGTCAAAACGGTAGAGAATTTGTTAAACATCCCGGTAGACTATGTGATTGCAGGAAACTTTAAGGCGTTTCAAGACATTGTCGATGAGCTAAATGGAATTGACGTAACGATTGAAGATGAAGGCATTGCAAAACAAATGGAAAAGGATTCAAAAGGAAAAGTTCATGTGGAAACAGGCACGCATACGCTCAGTGGTGAAGAAGCATTAGCGTTTGTGAGAACGAGAAAGGCAGATAGTGATCTCATGCGCGGAAAGCGCCAAATGGAAGCACTTCAAGCCATCTTTGAAAAATCCAAATCCATTTCTTCCATACCGTCTTATGACAACATCATTGATACACTTGGGGATAACGTCTCCACCAATTTATCCATGAAGCAGTTGATCGGTCTATTCCCTTTACTGAGTTCATTAAAATCAGTGGATACCATTCAGTTAAAAGGGCACGATTACCAGCCTGGGAATGTGTATTACTTTGAGTTAGATGGACCAGGATTAGAAGAAGTGAGACAAGAGCTGAGAAAACAGCTCGAATTGTCATAATGGAGAAAGAGCCTGCCACTGTGGCAGGCTGTTTTTAATAATAGAGGGTTGCAGGCATCGTTGGGTACCACACACCATTTAAAGCAAGCGCCCAGCCATACACCTTTTGACCTGATTCAATCTTGTCCTTTACCGAAGTGAGCGCTTCGTATGAAGAGACTTGATAAGCCTGTCCGGTTTTTTTAGCGACAATGACCGATAGAATATTGTCATTGAATACACTTGGCTCTTCGTCCGTACTCGTCCAAGCAATTCGATTATAGTAATTCATGTTAAAAGGATTTTCGAGTGCTTTCACTTCAAACTTCACTCGTTTTCCAACGATAGAAACCGTTGTATAGGCTACACTTGTTATTTGTGCAGATGTTGCTGGGGCTTGTTTTCCTGTTTGCAGTGGTTCTAATGCTGACACTGTGCTTGGCACAAGTAATCCTGCTGCTAAGGTGAGTGCTGTTATTTTTTTGAACATTAGTTTTTAACCTCCTAATTTTTGGTATAATAATCAATTCGCCAAAAACTGAAGAGTTCCTTCTATAAATGTAAAATATAACCATATTATTTTCCTGAATGGAGGAAATAATGGGTGAGCATTTCTTCTACACGATGACGTATACGGGGATTAAAATATTTATGCTTTTCTTCATAGCCATTGATCAGAAATAAATATGTCGTAAATCCTTCATCGTGTTCAATTTGCTGTACGTTCATTTTTTCTTTACGCAACTGTTGTTTCAGTTGATAAAGGGCTTTTTGTGCTTCTTTTAATGAAGAGGTGACTAGCTGAATATATGGTTCATTTAGTTTGAATGTTTGATGTTTTTTAAGGTACGTCAAATCACGATTGAGGATGGAGATGACCATTGGAAGAAAGATGGCTTGTTCCATCATCTGAAGTTGTACGCTTGATAATCTCGTCATGTCCATGCCTGCTTTCTTTATATATAGAACATTTGTTCTTATTTATTATATCGGATGAGTTAAAAAATCTCAAGGGGGGGCTGAGAGGGATTCATTTGTATATTTTTATGTTTTCCATGTAAAATGAAAGATAGACAAACCTTGAAGGAGTCAAACAAGTTGCCATTATTTCTTTCTATATTTACTCATGAAAATATCACATCATTTTTTGAAAGCTACAAGGCTTTTGGACCCATTGTGGCTATATTACTCCCTTTAATAGAAGCATTTCTACCGTTTTTACCTCTCGTGGCATTTGCGGTGGCCAATGCAAATGCTTTTGGGCTATGGGAAGGCTTTTTATTGACCTGGATTGGTGCAAGTGCAGGGTCTATCCTTGTCTTTTTACTGATCAGAAAATTTGGACAGATGAGGATGTTGAACTTTATTAGCAGACACCCTTCTATTCAAAAGCTAATGCTTTGGGTTGAAAAGCGGGGATTTGGTCCGTTGTTTATTTTACTCTGCTTTCCTTTTACACCGTCTGCTGCAGTTAATGTCGTAGCAGGTCTATCAAGAATCAGCGTCTGGCAGTTCTCATTAGCTGCTTTATCAGGGAAGTGTGTCATGCTCTTTATTATTAGTTTTATCGGCTATGACATTTCAGCTTTAGTAAAGAATCCGTTAAGAAGTGTTTTTGCGGTTCTAGTCATTGCTTTATTATGGTATGTTGGAAAGAGAGTAGAAAATAGGTTGAATATTCGGATGAGTCAGCGTGAGGACAAAGGAGGCTCTTAATGAAAAAGAAGCCATTGCTATGGTTCATGATTATTACATGCATCGTCTTGTTGTTCCAAGTAAAGAATTTCATGTTTGTCACGTACAAAGTAGAAGGGGTTAGTATGGACCCGACATTTACAGATGGAACAGAATTATTAATTAACAAGTTCTCGCCAAAACTCACGAAAATTAGCCGGTTTGACTATGTATTATTTCATGGCCCTAAAAATCAAATCTTGATCAAACGGGTCATTGGGCTTCCAGGAGAAACAATCAAATATGAAGATGATCAACTGTTTGTTGATGGTGTAAAGTGGAAAGAGCCGTATTTAAAAGAGCAGAAAAAACATAAAATGGGCAACGTCCTAACAGGTGATTTTCAGCTGAAAGCCATCACCGGTCGTCAGAACATACAAAACAATCATTACTTCGTGATCGGAGATAATCGAATACATAGCTTTGACAGCCGGCATTTTGGAACCATCTCAAAGGATCAAGTAGTCGGTGTAAAAAGGAATCATGATGAATAAAAAAGAGCCGCTCTGCATAAGTAGAGCGGCTTTTTCTATTTAGCGGTTTTATAATCAGTCTGTCTTTTTGCCCAGACATGATGTAAGAAACGAAAAAACGGTGGCAGCATGGCGATGACCAAAATAATTCTGACGACTTGTACAGCCACAACAAAGGTGGAATCCTCATGAAGTGTAACAGCTGTTGTGGCCATTTCTGCAATACCGCCAGGCGAAAAAGCAAGAATGGCCGTAATGACAGAAATACCTGTTATTTCTGCAATGGCAATTGAACTGAGAACGGTCGCAGCAATCAATCCGGCTGAGCTGACGACGGCCACAATCAAGGTATTTTTTAACCCGACAAACATTTGTTTATTCATTTTTGACCCGATGGTTGCCCCTAGAAATACCTGTGACGCAATGTTCGCTTGGGCTGGCCAGTAAGGAATCAAATCATGACCTGTCAAGGCGCCTGCCCCTACTTGGAGAGCTGCCACACCTAACATACTGCCGATGAGCCAAGGGGCGGGAAAGTGAAGACGCACGGCTAGGCGTGACATCAGCCATGCCCCTAAAATGAGTGCAGCAGTCCAAGAAATGTTTGATATTGTGAAAACGCCTGATGAGAAGGCGCTGCCTTGGGCGACTACCACATCTGATTGGCTTTTTGTATTTAAATAAAATACCGTAAATGGAATGGTCAGTACGACCATTAACACACGTATCGTTTGTACGAGACTCACTACAGCTGTATTTGCTCCAACCTCTTGGGCGATGCCCGGCATAGCGGAAAGACCGCCGGGGGCAGTGCCGACAAAGCTAGTCAGCATATCTGTTTTACTCAGCTTCCATAAGACAAACCCGGAGAGCATGGCTAATAAAATAGAAAAGACGAGCATGAAACTCACGGGAAGCCAATTTTCAGCGAAAATGTGAAGGACTTTCATGTTCATTTTTTGTCCTAGTTCGATTCCGAGAATGAATTGACCAAGGAGTAGCCATCTGCTGTGAATACGTAAGGTATTCTTTCCTTTACGCTGAAACAGGGCGGGACGGCGCAGGGCAATAAATGCAGCTGTCATTAATGTGCCAATCATCCAGCCGATAGACATCCCTGTTAGAGATAAAAGGAATCCACCTAAACCGCTTACCGCAATCAAAATGAGATCGGTTCGAAGGCTGTTTCCTTGCTTCATCACGTATAAACCTTCTTCCTGTATATTTGTTCAGTAAGTGAAATGTTGTTATCTTCACTATAATACAAAAGTCTCTATAAATAAAATACGAATTTTTTTAGTATTTTCATAAGATTATCTTATGGTTAACTCTGTTAGAAAAAATTGTTTTTGATATAAATGTCATATAATTTTTGTCAAAAACAAATACAATATACAACGATTTTCCCCTATTTTTGTTATCGGTTGACTATCATTTTCAATTACACTACAATGCTTAGTGTGAGGTGATGACATGAAAATTCCTTCTTTTAAATATAATGAAAAGGGATTGAACCGCTTTTTCGGTCCTTTAGAAGGAAGGATTATGGAGATCCTTTATCAAGGTGAGGATATGCCGATTAAAGAGGTACAGCAGAAGCTGTCAGATGAGAAGCCAATTAATTTCAACACGGTCATGACGGTACTCAATCGATTAACCGAAAAAGGAATTGTGGAAAAGAAAACAAAAGGGCGTTCATCTATCTATAACCCTGTTTTAACAAAAGAAGAATTTTTAAATGAGCAAACGAAATGGATTACTCAAGGACTGATGGATGATTTCGGCCCCCTTGCAGTCAATCATATGGTGGACGCAATTGAAAGTGCTGATCCTGAATTACTGAAGGTACTCGAAGCAAGGCTTGCATCCAAAAAAGAGGAGAAACGACATGATTAAAATGAAGTCGAGTCTGCTGTTTTTAGGCGGTATATTGATTGGCTTAGTGATCTTTTACCAGATGGGCTATTATGTACTCTCAAGTTTTTTTGGCTGGAATCAAGCATATAACCTGATCCATGTGTGTCAATCTGTTCTCGAATTTTATGGATTCACTCCGTTAAAGTATTTTCTGGATGCGTTCGTCTTGTATACGCTTGGTTTTGCCGTTTTCTATATGACGAAGCAGGTCAGAAAGTATCTTCATTTCAAAAGAAATATGATGATGGCAGTCGATCAACATTCAACGCAAAGTCTATCAGACAAGTATAGAAATGAGATCATTGTGTTTCATTGCCATGAACCGCTTGCTTTCGCAATGGGGATGCTTCGGCCAAAAGTGTATCTCTCAACAGCGCTTATAGACATACTGGATGAAGGAGAAATCGATGCTGTTGTCTATCACGAATTACATCACAAATACAGCTACGATCCTTTAAAGACTTTCACTTTCTCTATGCTCACAAAAGTGATTTGGTACATTCCTGTGTTAAAGCATATGAGACAAAGTTACTCCGTTTTTCGTGAAGTCATTGCAGATGACTATGCCATTCAGCAGACAGGGACTGAGCTTGGAGTAGGGCAAGCCCTTTTGAAACTCATTAAAAATAGAACCCAGTTTCAAAAACAAACGAAATTTGCCGTGTCCTTTGGAGATAGAGCATTGAATTTAAGAATCCAAAAAATCTTAAACCCAACATACAACATACCGTTCAATGTACCACTTATCCCAATTGTGACATCAACCATCCTCATGTTGGTCTTAATGATTATGCTCAACTTAAATTACTAATTTTTTTTACGAATGAACATTACATGATGTAGTGTAAAAATGGGAGGAAATCACTATATGAAAACAAATCAAGAAATAGGAACACTTTTTGTACGCGTCATCTTAGGCATTATTTTCTTTTTACATGGACTTCAAGCATATCAAGGTGGACTAGGAGGCACTGCGGCATTTTTTGGTCAAATTGGTGTTCCTGAATTTATGGCCTATATTGTCAAAACAATTGAACTGGTTGGTGGAATTGCCCTGATTCTAGGTTTAGGCACACGTCTTTTCGCAGCTTTATTTGTGCCAATTATGGCTGTAGCCATTATCACAGTTGGTTTTGCAAGAGGATTTGTGGGCGGTTATGAATTTGAACTTTCTTTAATGGTCATGGCGCTTTACTTGACACTTAGTGGCAGCAAGATGCTTTCGATTGATGGATTGTTAAAACAACAGCAACAAAGCAATGAAGCAAAATTTCATTAAATAACAAAAAACTCCTTCTGCGATTTGTAGCAGAGGAGTTTTTTTATGGTCAAAAGGTCGTTTTATCATTAAAAAAGGAAAAGCGAAGAGTCGTTTTGATGATGACAGCCCTTTATTTCACATATTGAATGAGCAAAAAAGCAATTTCATTTTTTGACGGAACATACGATCTCCTATTAAAATAGGGGTAACTAAGAAACATGGTGCGTTAAAAGATATAGAAACCAGACAGCATGCTGCTGTTCATCTTGAGCAATACGCTTCATTAATTCCTTTGTTCCTTGATCACGGACATAGTCTGATACCGTTAAGTAAAAATCGACTGTTTTTTGTTCGTCTTTAAAGGCAAATAAGAGACCTTCCCTAAATTGGTCTGGACAAGGCTCTGTTATGCTTGGTTTGTGGTTTTTACCAGTCAAAGAATAGTATAGCTTTGTAAATAGCTGATAATGTCTGACTTCATCCTGACGTATTTCTTGAATGATTTTTTTCGCTTCAGGATTTTTTGCTTTTTGTGCAAGTTTTTCATAGCATTGGATCGCAGAATATTCGCCATTGATGGCCTTTTCAAGGTCTGCAATGATCCTTGTGTTTTGGCGCATGTCATATGGCGAGTAGTCATAATAACCGTAATACATGATATTGCCAGCCTCCTTTTAGATCATGATGGTTTATGATATGAAAAGAGTCGGGAAAGGTGCCTATTTTCTTTTCAATCGGAGGAGAAAGGGAAGGTGATAGGAAAATAGCTATTTACCTTTATTTTCGCTAGAATATGAGTACATAAGAAAGGTGTTGTGGAACGTGGAGATTCAGTTTTTAGCAGGCAGATCAGGGAGTGGAAAAACGACTGCAATTCTAGAAGAAATCAAAGAACAACTTCGGCTTGATCCGCTGGGTCCGCCAATCATTTTTTTAGTCCCGGATCAAATGACATTTTTAATGGAATATGAGCTTGCAAAAACATCTGAAGCTGGTGGAATGATCAGGGCCAAAGTCTTTAGTTTTACTCGGCTTGCCTGGTCTATATTACAGCAGACTGGCGGTGCGAACCGTCAATTTGTCACAAGCACAGGAATTCAAATGCTCTTAAGAAAAGTAATAGAAGAACAGAAAGACAAGTTTAAGGTATTCAAAAAGGCGAGTGATAAACCGGGATTTGTTGAGCAAATAGAAAAGACGATGGCTGAATTCAAAAGGTACTGTATGATGCCGGAGGATATTGAAAAAATCTCGGCATCCAGTATGCATTCAGAGTATACAGAAGAAAGACGTGCGGCGGAAAAATTGCATGATCTTCATGTTCTTTATCAGCAGATGGAGCAGCATCTGCAAGATGAGTATGTGCACTCAGAGGATTACTTGACACTTCTGGCTCAGCAAATTCCTTTATCAGAAGAATTGAGAGGGGCACACATTTATATAGATGGTTTTTATCAGTTTACCCCCCAGCAGCTTCTTGTCATTGAACAGCTTTTGCTACATGCAGAAAAAATAACAGCTGCATTCACAGTGGATCGTTCCTATCATGACACGCAGCCAAATGAACTTGATTTATTTCGCATGACAGGTAAGACATATTCCCAGCTTTATCAGTTGGCCAAAGAGTGCGGAGCGGCTATTTCTGAGAACATTTTGGAGAGAAATAAGCGGCATCTTCATACCCCAGATCTAGCTTATTTAGAAAATCAATATGAACAGAGACCTTTGCAGCCGTATCAAGAAGAAACGCCTCACCTTACCGTATCGAAAAGTGCAAATAAACGAGCTGAAATTGAGGGAGTAGCGAGAGATATTCTTGATTTAGTAAGAGGGGAAGGTCTTAGGTTACGAGACATCTCAATTGTTGCAAGACATGTAGACGACTATAAAGATACGTTAAAAGAGGTGTTTCGAGATTACGATATTCCTTTCTTTATTGATGGAAATGAATCGATGCAGTATCATCCGCTCATTGAGTTCATTCGTTCGAGCCTCGATGTCATAAAAGGGAACTGGCGGTATGAGGCGGTGTTTCGCTGCGTGAAAACGGAGTTCTTATTTCCGCTTGAACTCGCTAAAAACAAAGCAAGAGAACAGGCGGATCAGCTTGAAAACTATTGTATTGCTTACGGTGTAAAAGGTGAACGCTGGACGAATGGTTCACGATTTCATTATCGCCGCTTCCAATCACTAGATGAAGATTTTGGACAAACCGATCAAGAAATAGAAATGGAGCAAATGCTGAATGATGTAAAAGAATGGATTGTTCCGCCTCTCTTTCAATTGCAAAAAAGATTGAAAAAAGCGCAAAAGCTAAGAGACATGGTGGAGGCAGTGTATGTCTTTCTAGAAGAAGCCCAAGTGCCAGAAAAGCTTGAAAAGGCAAGGCTTGAGGCAGAAGAAGCAGGCAGGTTAGCTGAAGCGATGCAGCATGGGCAAGTGTGGGATGCTGTCATTCAATTGATGGATGAATTTGTTGAAATGCTGGGCGAGGAGGAGCTCTCATTTCCATTATTTCAACAGATGATAGATACAGGACTGTCCTCTCTTAAGTTCGCTTTGATTCCCCCTTCACTTGATCAAGTGTTTATCGGAAGTATGGATTTATCCAGAATGTATCAAGTAAAGTGTACGTTTGTCATTGGAGTAAATGATGGGGTTATACCTGCACGGCCCTCTGATGAAAGTGTATTGTCTGAAGACGACCGGGAATGGTTAAAACGGGCAGGAGCAGAGCTGGCAGAGACAGGGAAGGAACGGCTGCTGGATGAACAATTTTTGATATATCAAGCGCTGTCCAGTCCATCGCACTACCTGTATGTATCCTATTCAGCTTCAGATACGGAAGGGCGGTCTCTTTTGCCTTCGACCCTCATCAAGTATTGTGAGGAACTGATGCCAAACCATCAGCAAGCCCTCTATGTGTTAGATCCAGAGCAGTTGGATGATCAGGAGCAATTAAAATTTGTAACAAACGAGCATGTCTCGTTATCCTATACCGTTTCGCAGCTGCAACAATGGCTCAATCAATATCGGATCAGCGGCGTATGGTGGAGTGTATATAATCATTTGATGACCTCGTCCAACCGCGACGTATCAAAAAAAATCATGTCCAGCTTGTTCTTTACAAATAGAGCGAAACGTTTAAATCCGAATGTCACAAAAGAACTTTACGGTGACCATATTCAGGGCAGTGTTTCAAGAATGGAGAAATTCAATGCATGTGCATTTTCTCATTTTGCTTCCCACGGGTTAAAACTAAAAGATCGACAATTTTACAAATTAGAAGCACCTGATATCGGCCAGCTCTTTCACTCGGCTTTAAAACTGATTTCAGATACGCTTGTTGAACAAAAAAAGGATTGGAAAAACTTAACGAAGGAAGATTGTGTGACCTACTCAAGGCATGCAATTGAACAGCTAGCTCCACGTCTACAAAAAGAAATTTTATTAAGCTCTAATCGGCATGCTTATATAAAAGAAAAGCTTCAAAAAATCCTCATCAGGGTGTCTTCTATATTAAGCGAACATGCAAAAGTGAGCGGATTCTCTCCGGTTGGACTTGAGTTAGGTTTTGGAGGTCAAGGACCTCTGCCGCCGTTTACTTTTCAATTAAAAAACGGCTGCACGATGGAGCTTGTTGGAAGGATTGACCGAGTGGATAAAGCAGAAGGATCAAAAGGACTTCTTTTAAGAATTGTCGACTATAAGTCCAGTGAGAAGGGGCTTGATCTAGCAGAAGTTTACTACGGTTTAGCCTTGCAAATGCTCACTTATTTAGACCTGACCATTACGTATTCTAAAGAATGGCTTGGCATGGAAGCGACACCGGCAGGAATTTTATACTTCCATATTCATGACCCGCTGATTCAAGCGCCTATTCCGCTTGGAGAAGATGCAATTGAGCAGGAAATATTGAAGAAATTTAAAATGAAGGGTCTATTGCTCGAAGATGTGGAAGCAGTGAAGTTGATGGATCAAACACTCGAATCAGGAAGATCACAAGTCATCCAAGCTGGTTTGAAAAAGGATGGTTCTTTCCGATCTGACTCTGCGGTATTAAGTGAAGATCATTTTCACATTCTCACAAAACACGTTCGGCGAACCTTTGAAGAGGCAGGAGAAAGAATTACAAGCGGTGAGGTAGAGATAAACCCATATAAATTAAAGGATCAAACCCCTTGCCGCTTTTGCTCCTTTAAGTCTATTTGCCAATTTGATGAATCAATAGAAGATAATGAATTTAGGGTGCTCACCTCTGAGAAGGATGATGTCATGTTAGACCGGATCAAAAAAGAAGGGGATCAGTATGCAAATACCAAAACCGAATAACAGTACTTGGACAGATGACCAATGGAACGCCATCGTTTCAGAAGGACAAGATATTCTTGTTGCTGCGGCGGCAGGGTCAGGGAAAACAGCGGTCTTGGTTGAACGGCTGATTCGAAAAATGACTCGGCCTGAGCAGCCAGTTGATGTGGACAGGCTGCTCGTAGTGACTTTTACCAATGCTTCAGCAGCAGAAATGAAGCACCGGATCACTGAAGCACTTGAAAAAGAACTATCTAAAAACCCTGGATCACTTCATATGCGGAGACAGCTGTCACTTATGAATCGTGCCAATATTTCTACCTTGCACTCTTTTTGTTTGCAAGTTCTCCGTACCTTTTATTATGAGATTGACCTTGATCCAGGTTTTCGTTTGGCTGATCAAACAGAAGGAGAATTATTAGGAGATGAAGTGTTAGATGAACTGTTTGAGGATGAGTATAAGGCTGGAAAGCCGTCATTCTTTGAACTCGTTGATCGTTACACATCTGATCGGCATGATTTAGATCTTCAATGGCTTGTCAAAAGAATTTATGAGTTTTCTAGGTCACATCCAGCTCCCGAACAATGGATGCGGGCATTCCTTTCTCTTTATGATGTGGATACACAGACAAAGGTAGAAGAATTACCCTTTTATCCATATATCAAAGAGGACCTTTCTCTCGTTTTAAGAAGCTGTCAGGAACTGCTGGAACAAGCGCTCACTTTATCAAAAGAGCCGGGCGGTCCAGCACCGAGAGCAGAGAATTTTATAGATGATTTAGAGCAAGTAAATGAATTAATAAGGCATCAAGATGATTTTGGGACACTTTATGAGCTTTTGCCAAACATCAATTTTAAAAGGTTAAAGACTTGCAAAGGGGATGACTATGACCCGGCTCTGTTAGAAAAAGCAACAGATGCACGCAATCAAGCCAAAAAACAATTAGAAAAGCTAAAAGATGAATACTTTATGCGCAGTCCCGATCAGCATTTAAAAAGCTTGGCTGAAATGAAGCCAGTTGTAGAAACACTTGTAGAGCTTGTGATTCAATATGGAGAGCGTTTCGAAAGAGCAAAACAAGAAAAATCAATCGTAGACTTTTCGGATCTAGAACATTATTGTTTGCGCATTTTAGCGAAGCAGGACGCAGAAGGAAATCTCATTGAAACAGAAGCGGCTAAATACTATCAACAGCAATTTGAAGAAGTACTCGTGGATGAATACCAGGATACAAACCTTGTCCAAGAAACGATTTTAAAGCTTGTGTCTAAAGGGAAACATCCTGCCGAAGGCAACCGCTTTATGGTTGGTGATGTGAAGCAGTCCATTTATCGCTTTAGACTTGCAGAGCCGATGCTCTTTTTAAATAAATATAAACAATTTAAAGCAGACAGCAATGAAACAGGTAAAAGAATTGATCTAAATAAAAACTTCCGTAGCCGGGCTGATGTATTAGACAGTACCAACTTTCTGTTCAAACAGCTGATGGGAGAAACAGTTGGAGAAATTGAATATGACGAACAAGCTGAATTAAAGCTTGGAGCGAGTTATCCGCAAAGCGAAGACACGACGTCAGAAATGCTTCTTGTTCATTTAGATCAGCACGACACAGAAAACGATGAAGAACGAGAAGAGTTAGAGACGGTACAATTTGAGGCGAGAGTGATTGCGAAGAAAATAAAAGAACTTGTAGAACAGCCTTTTCAAGTGTACGATGCAAAACAGCAGCTGACCCGCAACTTGCAGTATCGAGACATTGTGATCTTGCTTCGCTCAATGCCGTGGGCTCCGCAAATGATGGAAGAGTTGAAGAAGCAGGGAATCCCTGTTTATGCGAATCTTTCCTCAGGTTATTTTGAAGCTACAGAAGTATCTGTCATTCTTTCTTTGTTAAAAGTGATTGATAATCCATATCAAGATATTCCGCTCGCTGCTGTTTTAAGGTCACCTCTTGTTCATTTAGACGAAAATGAGATGGCACTGATTAGAACAAGTGATAAAAAAGGCACTTATTATGACGCTGTGAAGGCATTTATGAGTGTGACACACTCTGATCATCCGACATGCAGAAAGCTGGAGCGTTTCTTCCTTCAATTACGCAAATGGCGTGATTTTTCGATTCAGCATTCGGTAGCAGAACTGATTTGGGAAGTGTACCGAGATACACAATATCTAGATTATGTCGGCGGGATGCCAGGAGGTAAGCAAAGACAGGCAAACCTTCGGGCTTTATATGATCGAGCGAAACAGTATGAAAAGGCTGCATTTAGAGGGCTGTTTCGATTTCTTCGATTTATTGAAAGAATGCAAGAGCGTGGAGATGATCTTGGAGCGGCAAAAACGTTCAGTGAAACAGAGGATGTTGTCCGCATGATGACCATTCATAGCAGTAAAGGACTCGAATTCCCTGTTGTGTTTACTGCAGGACTTGGCAGGAACTTTAACATGATGGATTTAAACCAGTCCTATTTGCTCGATAAAGAATTAGGTTTTGGCAGCAAATATATTCATCCTGAGCTGAGAATTAGTTATGCAACATTACCGCTGATCGCGATGAAAAAAAAGATGAGAAAAGAACTATTATCTGAAGAACTGAGGGTTCTATATGTGGCGCTCACAAGGGCAAAGGAAAAATTATTTTTAGTCGGCTCTGTCAAAAATCAAGTGAAAGCTTTAAGCAAGTGGCAAAATGCCGCAAACGGAGACGACTGGCTTCTTCCTGATTTTGAACGATATCAAGCGAGAACATACTTAGATTTTATTGGCCCAGCTCTTATCCGTCATCAAGCGATGTCTTCTCTTTTAGAAGAATCGAGAGAAGTCGTTCTCTCGCATCCATCATCATTTTCTATCACCTTTCATCAAGCGTCCGATCTTCTACAAGAAGACATATCACTTGAAAAACAAAAACAAGACGAAGTGGTACAAGCATTAATGGAAGGTGTGCCTGTTCAAGGATATGGCGATTACGAGGAGGAAGTAAAAGAAAGACTTTCATGGCGTTATCCATATTTAGCGGCCTCCCAAGTAGGGACAAAGCAGTCAGTTTCTGAAATCAAAAGAATGAAAGAAATACAGGATGAATACAGTGTGCCTTCTTCCATTCGAAAAGCTCATGCGACACTGTACGAACGACCGGCTTTTATGAAGAAAAAAACACTCACAGCCGCAGAACAAGGGACGGCCATGCATACAGTTATGCAGCATATCCCTCTTCCTTCAAATGAACCATATGATGAATCTCGTGTAGAAGAGCTGGTCCATTCTTTAAAAGAGAAAGACTTACTAACAGATGAACAAATCCAGTCCATCAATCGAGAAGGAATTGTGGCCTTCTTTTCTACTGCTATTGGTCAAAAACTGCGGAAAGCGGACTGGGTGAAACGAGAAGTATCGTTTAGTATGGTTTTACCGGTTAAAGAGGTATACAGCCATATTGATGCAGAAGGTGAACCTGTGCTCATTCAAGGAATGATTGATTGTTTATTTGAAGCAGATGGCAAGCTCTATTTACTTGATTATAAAACAGATCGAGTGACTGGCAGATTCTCAGGTGGATTTGAGGAAGCAGAAGCGATGTTAAAAAAACGCTATGAAACGCAAATATCGTTGTATACAGCAGCGGTAGAACGTTTAACAAACAGAACATTAGAGGAAAAAATCCTTTATTTTTTTGATGGAAATCTAGAAATTTCTTTATAGGTGGAATGAATGAGAGGTGAATCACATGAGGATTCTGCATACAGCGGATTGGCATCTAGGGAAAACCCTTGAAGGCCGAAGCCGGCTTGAGGAGCAAGCTGAGTTTTTAGATGAATTAAATCAAATCGTCAAGGATGAACACATTGATGTCGTTGTGATGGCTGGAGATGCCTTTGATACAGTGAACCCTCCTGCTCGCGCAGAACAGCTTTTTTATGAAAGTCTGTCTGCATTATCTGATAAAGGAAAGCGTCAGGTGGTTGTGATCTCTGGCAACCATGATAACCCAGACCGTTTATCAGCCGCATCTCCTTTAACGAATGAGCAGGGGATTCATTTAATTGGATATCCGACAAATGATTTAATTCATGTCGATGTTCCTTCTGCAAGTGAACGTCTATCTATTGCAGCACTCGCTTACCCGTCCGAAGCAAGGCTAAACGAAGTGCTGGCTGAAACATTTGAAGAGAAACTGCTTCGTGATCAGTACAATTTAAAAATACAACAAATGTTTCAACATTTAAGCAGCCAATTTCAGGCGGATACGGTCAATATCGCAACAAGTCATATTTATGTGGCAGGTGGCAGTCAAACGGATTCGGAAAGGCCGATTGAAGTGGGAGGCGCATATACCGTTGCGGCCGAAAGTCTGCCTGAGGCGGCTTGTTATGTCGCATTGGGGCATTTACATCGCCCCCAAACCATTAAACGTGCCAAAACGATTGCCCGCTATTCTGGATCTCCACTTGCATACAGCTTTTCTGAAGCAGGCTACGCCAAATCAGTCACCATTGTGGATGCAAAACCGAATGAAACAGCAAGCTGGAAAGAAGTGTTTTTATCAAGCGGTAAACCACTTATGAAGTGGAAGGCGACTGAAGGACTGAGCCAAGTACACAGTTGGCTGGATGAAAAGCGGGATCTTCAAGCCTGGATTGATTTAGAGATTCACTTAACAGATCAGCTGTCGATCGAACAAATTCATCAGCTTAGAAAACAGCATAGTGGATTTGTCCATATTAGACCAAAGTTTAAAGAGTTACAGCAAAAAGAAGAACAAAAACAAGTGGAAAAGCTCTCGATTGAAGAGCGGTTCGTGAAATTTTATGAGCGTCAGACAGGTGGAGGTCTACCTGATGAAAAAACCGTCAAGCTATTTTTAGAGCTTGCCAATGACATGCAAGAGGAGGAAGCGAATTGAAGCCGATCACGCTAACCATTAAAGGACTTCATAGCTTCAGAGAAGAGCAAACCATTGACTTTAGCTCCTTATGTGATGCAGGTGTGTTTGGTATTTTTGGACCGACTGGAAGCGGAAAATCGTCTATATTAGATGCCATGACACTAGCACTCTATGGCAAGGTCGAACGTGCACTCAATAATACGCATGGTATTTTGAACCAAGCTGAAGAAAAGCTGTCTGTCTCCTTTACGTTCGCTTTGCAAAGGGAACACCATATTTCTTATAAAGTGGAACGTGCCTTTAAACGGGCAGATGAAATGAAGGTTAGAACGACGTTATGCCGATTGATTGAAATTGGTGATACGCAGACAGTTCTTGCAGATAAAGCAAGTGAGGTCAATCGTAAAATAGAAGAATTACTTGGTTTAACCATTGACGATTTTACGAGAGCGGTTGTTTTACCCCAAGGAAAGTTTGCGGAATTCCTTTCATTGAAAGGAGCCGACAGACGCCAAATGCTGCAGCGTTTGTTTAATTTGGAGAAATATGGTGATCAGCTCGTCAAACGTTTACGCGCAAAGGCTCAAAATCACTATGGTCAGAAAAACGAACTGCTGGCTGAACTGACTGGATTAGGAGAAGCTGGTCCAGAGGCATTAGCGAAAGCTAAAGAAGCAGCTGCGCAGGCGCAAGCTATTTTTCTTGAGAAAAAACAAACGCGGGACGAAGCGTTCACTACTTTTACAAAAGCGCAAGCCATCTGGCAGTATCAAAAGGAACAAGAAGCGTACGAGAAGGAACAAAACAAACTCAATCTACTGGCACCAACGATGGAAGAGAAAAAGAATCAACTTCGCATTGCAGAGCAGGCAGATACATTAAAGCCTTATGCGGATGCATTAACAAAGGCTGAAAAGCAGCTCTCTCAAGCATCAAAAGAGAAGCAGGAAGCAGAAAAACATTTACTTCATCAACGAACGATCTATGATCAAATGACGCAGGAGTATGAGCAAACACGGCAAAAGAAAATGGAAAATGAGCCAGAGCTTCTTCAAAAGAAAGAGCAGCTGATTCAATTAAAAGAAATTGAACGAAAAAAAGAAACAGCTCTTCAGGAAAAGACCGTACTAGAGCAGCAAAACCATGAAAAAGCGCAGCAATTGACTCAAAAAAAAGCGGAAGCCGAAAACGTGCAATCTTTATTAGAGCGTGCGCTTGCGAAACAAACACAGTTGAAGCATGAGCTGGAACAATTACAAGTCTCTGTCAAAGAGCGAAAACTTGTACAAGACGCACTTCGTTTCAGTGAAAATGTTCAAAGAATGAATGTGAGCATTCAAAAGGAAGAACAAAAGATTGAGGAGCTAAGACAGCGTTCAGCACAGGCGACACAATCGTATGAAAAGCTTCAAAAACAGCAAAAAGATCATCATGAAAAAATAAATCAATCGTTTCAAGCGATAGAACAATTGTATTTTTATGTATGTGAATTTGAACGAGGTCTTACAGAATGGAGTCATAAAGAGCAGGACAAAAAACAAGAAAAATTAAAACAGCGTGATGTTGTCAGATCGGCAGAATTAAGAAAAGAATTAGCGGCAGAGCTAGTAGACGGTGAACCATGTCCTGTTTGTGGATCGATTCATCATGATCCAAAGGCTGTGATAGACAATGTTCATGAAGAAACGGTGGCCCAAATTGATGAATGGATTGTAAAAATAGATAAAGAGCTCAAGCTGGCAGAGGAATATGCTAGAGACATGTTTGCTGCAAAGCAGCTGCTTGAAACGCATGCCAATCAATTAGTTAAACAGTTCTCCTTTTTATCTCAAAAAGCCCCCGATTCGGAAGTAGCTGCAGCAGTAGAAGCAGTACAGAATCCGCAGTCTTTGCACCAGCTGATTCAAGAATGGAAAGGCGTAAAACAAGATATTCAAGCAATCGAAAGCAAACGAGCTCGTTTAATGGACGTCACTTATGATCAAGCGGCAGAAATGAGCAAAGTCAAAGATCAACTGACATTTGAGCAGCAGCGCATACAAGAACTAGACATGCTGATCAAGGAGCTTCGATCTGAGCTTTCCGAACAACTGACGCAATTTGAACAGACCTTTCCTCACCTGACAATCAACCAAGTGCAGGAAATGCAGCAACAAATTGACGAAAAGGATCAACAAGCGGAAGGTTATCAAGAGCGTATTGAGAAGAGTATTTCTTTTCTAGAGGAAAAACAGCAGGCAAAAGAGCATCTGCAAACAGCCATATACGATCTAGAGAAGGAACTCGATAAGCTGGCGCATAAGCTCGGAAGCCAGCAACACCTGATCGATCAATATGAAACAGATTTACAGCGATATCCTTTAAAAGCCGCTTCTCTTTCTGATGAACTGGACGAAGTTCAACAATCTCTTGCTCATCTAAATGAAAAAGAACAGCAATCGTACGAGCAATTTAAGCATGCACAGCAATTATTTAGTGAGGCGCAAAGCCATTTCTCAAGCAGTGAACGTCAGCTCCAAGAGGCTAAGCGGCGAAAACAAGAAGCTGAGAAAGCGTGGCAAAAAGAAACAGCATCTACTCCTTTTGCTCATCCTCAGGAGATAGCACCTGCTTTAATGGATCGATCTGTACGTCTTACAGTCAAACAGGAAATTGATGAATTTGAGGATAAAAGAAAGCAATGTGCAGCAAACTTAAAGCGAATTTCGGAACTGTTAAAAGGTGAGTCGCTGGATGAAGACGAGTGGACAGACATTCAACTAAAAAAAGAAGCGGCGGAAAAAGCGCTTGAAGAAGCGACAGCGCTGAGTGGATCTGCACAGGAGCATCTGCGAGTGATTGAAGCAAACCATCAGCGCTTTGCAAGCATTCATGAACGCCTTGAAGAACTGCAGCAAGAAATTGACCGGCTGGATAAGCTTCAAACTGTGTTTAAAGGGAATACATTTGTTGAGTTCCTAGCAGAAGAACAGCTAGAAAGTGTCAGCCGTGATGCTTCTCATCGTCTTGGGATTTTGACAAGACAAAGGTATGCCATTGAAGTCGATTCAGAGGGCGGTTTTGTGATGCGGGATGATGCCAATGGAGGTGTCAGACGTCCGGTATCCAGCTTGTCTGGGGGAGAAACTTTCCTGACGTCTTTAGCACTTGCCCTTGCTCTGTCTGCACAAATTCAGCTGAGAGGTGAGTTCCCGCTGCAATTCTTCTTCTTAGATGAAGGATTTGGTACACTCGATCAAGACTTGTTAGATACGGTGATTACAGCATTAGAGAAGCTACAATCTCAAAATTTAGCTGTTGGTGTGATCAGCCATGTGGAAGAATTAAAGATGAGACTGCCAAAGAAACTGATTGTCCACCCAGCAGATCCAAGCGGGAAAGGAACAACAGTCTCGATGGAATTAATGTAAAGTGAGGTGATCTCAGGATGGCAAAGCAAACGATTGGATTATGTGAGCTGTGCGGAAGACAAGAGGTCGTCCTTACAGAACATCACTTAACGCCAAGAGAAGAAGGAGGGGCCTTTCTACCGACTGCCTTCCTGTGTATCCCTTGCCATAAACAAGTACATGCTCTTTATACAAACCAGGAGCTTGCCGCACGTTTGAATACGCTGGATGCCCTAAGACAAGATGAAAAGCTTGTTCCGTACATCAAATGGATTCGAAAGCAGCCGGCAAGCAAGCTGGTCAAGACAAAGAAATCAAGACAACGCAGAAAGAAATAAGCATAAAAAAGCGCTCCTCTAAATGAAATGAGTGTAGAGGAGCCGCTTTATGCATTGCCTACCATATTCTGATCATTTAAGTCAGGATCCACATAGTTGGTGGCGCTAATGCCATTATTTAAAATCAAGAAATCTCCGGTATTCCCCGCTCCAGAGCCTAAAGCAGATTTTGAAGAACTTTTAGGCGAAAGATAAAATGAGTCACCGACGTTTACGACGCCCCCAGAAATCGAGTTAATGTAAATGGGTCCGACAATTGCTGGCATAATCGACATCCTTTATTCGAAGTCATATCACCATCATATGCGCAGGTAGGTCCAATTGTGAGTTTGGCGGATGTTCGTCATTGTTGCTAAATAACTCTCGAATATGCTTCACTCGCGCAACGGCATTTATTCCGCACGTAGAGCCAATTTGATAGATAGAGGAGGAAGAGACCCCTTCTACATGAATGGACGACACTTTAATGAGAGGCTTTTCATGATAAAAGGCCGTTCTAACCGCTCGTTCTGGCAGCATCAATGGGAGCGGCTCATAATACACTTCAAATTCTTTTGCATCTAGGTTTTCAGCTTCATTTCCATAAAACAAACTAATGGTTCGCTGAACAGCTAACACCTTCACGTTCGGACATAGCTCTTGTGTATCACCAATTTGAACAACACTCGCAATCCCGACAGAATTCACCTTCGAGAACTTCACTTGAGATGTGCGCTTGATCATTATCGAGGGGCTAGAGGAACAAACGGGCCAATAATTAAAGATTCTGGCGGTGTATCGAAAATCGATGACAGTTGTACATGGTCCGTGTCCCCGATAATAAATAGGGAAGAGGACGATACCCCAACTACTTTAATGCTTCCGGTTTCGATGTTGCGATTGACGACTGTGAAATTCATCCGTTTTCCTCTCCTTTCGTTTCATTTGGAATATGGGCTAAAAAGTGCTCGATTGCCCGTTTGACATCATGTTTCACGTATTCAGCAATTTGCTCGGAACGTTGAAGCGGGGTCATATCTTCCCTTTGTGGCAGCTGCCCCGCATAATATTTGATTCTGCTGTCTATTTGTTTTCGAATGTCCTCAATGATATGGTGTTTGTTGCTTTCATCAAGCGAGCCTTCGTATCGCTGCTCTAGTTCTTCAAGAAGCTGCGGTGCTTCTTCATTTAAGAATGCATCCACAAGCTGGCGTGTTTGATTGAAAAATTGATCAGCCATTTCTTGCTGCATCATTCCAATTCCCGGGGTTGTTGTTTGGCCCACTTCAAAATTTTGAACACTATTTGGATCAGATGGATTGAGGCCGATATTTAATGTGCCTTCCAGCCGCTCGATTTTCAGTTGATCAAATTGATAATCAATCCGTTCAATCGTTGTTGTCGGTTTATCTTTGATCATTTGCATTTCCTGCTGAAGCTCGTTAAGCCTTTTTTCAAGCATCATGATTTGCTGTGTTTGCTTTTGAATGATGCCATACATTTGTGAAGCGCTGTTTTGATAGTCATACATATGCATACACCTCCGGGGATTGCAGATGAACTTATGTTGTTGGTGACTGAAGCGGTACAAAAGGTGCCGTGCTTGCGCCCTGAGCTTCTTGAATTCCTTGTGTGCCTGCTGCGGCAGGTGCTGCTTCTACGTAGCTACCAGTGTTATACAGATTGGAGAGTGCTTTGATTGATCCAGCACTGCCGATTTGCAGAACGGATGAGTTACTCACAGACTCCACACGTAAGTAATTAATTTGTATCGCTTGATTAATATAGAAGTTCAACGGATTCTCACTCCTTACAAGTTACCAACAAGCGGTTGATCAATGACATCACTATCATACGTATTTGTCACACTTTTATAGTTGCTAATGCGTAATTGATCACCAGTGTTAAAACTGCCTGCGCCGGCAAACGTTTTAACCTGACTATTTGGAGAAATGGTGATGCAATCTCCAACATGAACGACTCCGCTCGTTCCGACGGCATTTACTTTAAAGGCTCCAACAATAGCCGGCATAGCGGTGCACATCCTTTAGAAAAATAGGGCACTTCGTTTTTGGGCGTTTCACCATAGCTTATGATGGGTCTTTTAATATGTGATTGTCTTTTTGAAGAACTTTGATGAGAGGAATGAAGTGTATGGTTTACCCTTTATTCGAGCATTCTTTAGAGGTGGTTTTGATGCCTTTATTTAAGAGTGTGTCAAGCTCTTGACTGCACCTGATGGTTTCTTCGGCATTCATTCCGAATTTTTTTGCGGTCTCAATTAAATGTAATCTTTTTTGTTCAATTTCATAATTGATCATAACGGACGCCAACTCTCACATTTTTTATCAAATAGAAGGATATGGTTAGTATACCCTATTTTTCTATAAAAAAAGCTCTTTCGTCAATATGAGAACTAAAGTGACAAAATTCGAAAGTGTCTTTACAGGTGCGATGTCTCTTTTTTAATCTCAGTTTGTAAATAACGTCGTCTTTTGTTGATATACTGTCGGATTAATTCTCGCTCTGAACGCAGCATGTCTTGTCGGTTTTTCGTATATGGATCATCTCCAATTCGCTGCTCAATCGAAGCATGCCATGTCTCAATGATGGGGAGAAGTCGTTTTTCTAAAAAATGTGTATCTAGTACGTGCTGGAAAAGGGCATAATAGTCTCTTTTAAATGCAGGGATGTCTAGTAATCTAGCGGTTAATGTATTGAAACCGCTGACTGGAATATAATCAAACGCCATTTCTTCTCCGTGAATATCACGACCCCAAGTCGCATCATAATCCCAAGGCATTACTTGAAACCTTCCTTGATCATTCACATAAAGGGCATAGTTATGAACAAAGCCATCAAAATTTTGGGTACACACGACACCGATGAGCCAGCGGAAATATTGTGTCACATCAAGATACTGCTCAATCTTATTTGCAAACGTGTCGTCCCTTGCGGTGTTCAAAAAGTAAATAAATTCACTCAGCTGCTTGTCGTGTTCAGGTGTTCCTGTTTTTTTCTCATAACCGAGAAGAAGATGTTTTTTAGGCTTTTTATCAAATGAACTTAAAAGAGAGAAATTGGCGTCATCATCTACAGCATAATAAATGCCGCCTCCATGCAGCTGTCGTTTTTGGAGGAACAGCTCATCTACAGATTCTATTTTTAAATAAATGCCTTCTTTTCTTCCATTAATGGTCAGAAACACATGAGAAGCGGACGGGCTGAACACACCCATTTGTTCAAAGAAATAAAAAGACAGCCTGTTGCGAATGAAAGAAGGATCATTGTACTCTGCATTTAAGTGAAAAAGGGATTCGCCTTGTCTTTGCTTTGGTTTTCGATATTCAATTTGATAGGATTTTTTCTTGAGTTTTCGGATGTGTGATCCTCGGTATGAGGCATAAATATGTGACTTCGTTTGGCCGGTTTTCAGAATGGCCTCGACGGGTTCATCGTTCCATACGTCCTTTTTTAATTCCATGAGATCTTTTGGATGAATCCAGATATCCAGTTGTTTTAAAGGTTCTGTGTCCATGCATTCATCACCCTCCTATTCTCCTCCACTATATGAAATTGAAGGAATGTCCTGTACCTTCTGGTAGGTATTCATGGAGTTTTCTAAGAAAGAGGCATTCGCCAAGAACACTTGTCTATCGAGTCTCGTAACATAAAGCAGAGAAGATAAACAGCTTTGTCTGTTTGTTTTGTCAGAGCACAGTTTGGGAGGGGAATTGTTCGTGAGCACATTTGATCATTCGCATATTGAACATGCAGTTGATTCACTTCGAAGCGAGGGGCGTGATCATCACTTAGATCGTGAACCAGAATCGGGACATTCACACAAATCATCTCGTTCTCGTCATTCAAATCGCCGTCACTGGTTCTTTGGTGGAGGAGGCTGCCGTAAGTCACATCGCAGCAAAAAAAGCCATAAAAGCTATCGTTCTAAGAAAAGCTATCGCTCTAAAAAAAGTCGCTGCTCAAAGAAAAGTGTAAAGAGCAAGAAATCATGCAAAAGTAAAAAGTCGTACCGCAGCAAAAAGTCGTATAAAAGCAAAAAGTCATGCCGTAGCAAAAAGTCGTATAAAAGCAAAAAGTCATACCGCAGTAAAAAGAGTGAACCAAAAAAATCATGCCGCAGCAAATACAGATCTCATCATAAGAAAAGCTGCCGTAAATCACACCGCAGCCATCGATCTAAACGTTCTCATCACCACAAACGGAGTCACTCTTGCCGAAGATGCGGAAAGAAAAAACATCATTCCCGCCATCAAGGAAATGTTGATCGTAAATGGGATCAAGGGAATATGTGGGAGTATCGACGCTACCGCTAAATGTCAGATCTTCATTTTTGAAACCCTTTTTAAAAGAGAGTATGATAAAAAAGGGTTTTTTTTATTTCGTAGAGAAATAAAAATGAGACATCATAATGTAGTGAAATGAAGATTGTGAGGGGAAGACATGAAGTTTTTTACAGGTGAGATACATAACAGATTGTTTATCGGGGTCGTCATTGATGATGAATGGGTGATGGACGTCAAAAAGGCAGAAGCAAAACTATTTGAGCTGGAGACATTGCCAAACTCTTTATCTGAATGCATTAACATGGGGGACAAGTTTGTCGAACACGTCAAACAGCTTCTTGATTGGGCGGAGAAAAAAGAAGAAGACCGCGGCTCTTATGTCTATCCGCTTTCGGACGTGACACTCCATGCACCGATTCCAAAACCAACGAAAAACATCATGTGTGTTGGGAAAAACTATCAAGATCACGTCATGGAAATGGGAAGTGCGGCAGATATTCCTAAAGACGTGATGATCTTTACAAAGGCGCCTACCTCTGTTGTAGGGCATGAAGCGGACATTCTTCTCCATGAAGATGTGACAAGTGAATTGGATTACGAAGGGGAGCTTGCCATTGTCATTGGCAAAACAGGAAAGAATATTGCTCTTGAAGAGGTCCGCGATTACATTTTCGGTTACACCATTTTAAATGATATAACGGCAAGAGATTTGCAGAAAAAACACAAACAATTTTTCATAGGAAAAAGCTTAGATACAACTTGTCCAATGGGACCTTATATCGTTCACAAGTCAGTGATCGAGGATCATGGAGCACTCCATGTGGAAACAAAGGTAAACGGAGAGGTTCGTCAGTCTGCCAGTACGGAATTAATGATCTTCCCAATTGAAGACATTGTGTCAACTCTTTCAAAAGGGATGACGCTGGAAGCGGGAGACATCATTGCAACAGGTACACCTTCTGGAGTCGGCAAAGGTTTTGAACCGCCAAAATTTTTAGCCTCAGGCGATCAGATTGAAGTAACAATTGAACCAATTGGGACGTTATCAAATCGTGTCAAATAAAGGCGTGTTGACACAGGATTGTCGCTTTGTGTTCGACTTATTTCGTGGTACGATGAGAAGGTAATTGTTCTGATAAAGGGGGAAATCACAAATGGGAACACATTTACATATTACAGCGTGGGTGCTAGGTATTATTTTATTTTTCGTTGCCTTTGCATTAGCAGGTAAAAACGATAAAGGCGCTAAAATTGTGCATATGATCGTAAGACTGTTCTACTTGATTATTATTGCAACAGGTGTAGAGCTGTATGTTCGCACAGGAATGAAAATCCCGGGTTACGGGGGCGAGTATGTTGGAAAAATGATACTTGGTATTCTTGTGATTGGTTTCATGGAAATGGTCCTGGTACGCAAGAAAAAAGGAAAATCGGTGACGGGTGTATTCATTGGTTTTATCGTGGTTGCTATTGTGACCATTCTTCTCGGCTTACGTCTGCCGATCGGTTTCCATATCTTTTAAGATAAAAAGGGCATTGCTTATCAAAAGCAGTGCCCTTTTTATGTGAGATCAAACTGAGACATCAGCCGGTGACCGTCAGACGTCGTCCATTCCAATTGAACTTGATTTGCGTCCGAATGATGGTGGCATTGAAGGGCAAGTGATTGCATGTCTCCTGAAAACTGAAAAAAAGACACGCGATGAGAAGGATGGAAGGAAGAGAAGACACAATCATAGACGGAAAAGCCAAGCTGTTCTACATAGTCAATGATCTGATAAAAGACGCTTTCCGGTACGAACATGAGCAAATCAAGCCACCCTTTAGAAAGAGACGCTGTATATTGAATGCGTTCACCGCCTTTTACCTCCATCAACTTCCCATTCTCACAAAGAACGACAGACCCGAGCAATTCTCCTTTTGTCCATCGATCCTTTTCTTTCAAACAGATCATAGAACTTTGAAGGCTTTCAGGCATCATGATGTCTCCTTCTTCGTCTTCAATCAGACAATGACCGTTTTCCATCAGTAAGTATCCGTTACACCATTTTGGGTGGTTTTGCTGAAGATATGTCATGCGGTTCTCCATTCGCAAAACCTCCTTTCCTCTTTCTTTTCTTACCAAATGAAGCTTGTCCTATACACAGGAGGAAAAAAGGACAAATCAACTATCAAGGAGACGATGCATAAACTAAGAAAGGCTAAATGAGAACACTTGATGAAAAACGGATGGGAGCTGATGATGATGTGTGGAATAACAGGCTGGGCAGACTTTAAAAAGCAGCTCATCCAACAGGATCATGTAATCAATCAAATGACAGATACATTATCTAAACGAGGGCCGGATGATACAAATACGTGGAAAAGTGAGCATGTTCTTTTCGGCCATAAACGGTTAGCCGTTGTCGATGTTGAAGGCGGAAAGCAGCCGATGACATATACCCATCAACACCATGATTATACGGTGGTATACAATGGAGAACTCTATAACACAGAGGATATACGAAAAGAATTATTTAAAAGGGGGCACCGCTTTCTTGGGCATTCTGATACAGAGGTTCTTCTTCACGCCTATACAGAATGGAAGGAAGAGTGTGTGACCCATTTTAATGGAATTTTTGCATTTGTCATTTGGGATAGTGAGCGTGAATTATTATTTGCAGCGAGAGACCGGCTCGGTGTCAAGCCATTTTTCTATACAGAACGTCATCATTCCTTTTTGTTTGGTTCAGAAATCAAAGCACTTCTGGCTCATCCTGAGATGAAAGCCAAAGTCGATCATGAAGGCTTATCAGAAATTTTTGGCCTAGGGCCGTCTAGAACACCAGGGCAAGGCGTATTTAAAGGGGTGAAAGAGCTGAGGCCGGCACATGCCCTAACCTTTTCAAAAGATGGTTTGCGTGTGTGGAGGTACTGGAATGTCAAAAGCAAGCAGCATACAGACTCGCTTGATGACACCGCTCAGCACGTGAAGGAACTCTTTACGGATGCCGTTACAAGACAGCTCGTCTCTGATGTGCCTGTATGTACGTTTTTATCGGGCGGAGTGGATTCTAGTGCCATTACGGCCATTGCCGCCAAGCACTTTGAGAAAATAGGGAAAGCCCCGCTGCATACGTATTCCGTTGATTACGACGGAAATGATCAATTCTTTGAAGCAAGTCAATTCCAGCCCAATGCTGACGGGCCGTGGATTGATCGAATGACCAAAGCGTTTCAAACGAATCATCACAGCTGTATCATCGGGCAAAAAGAGCTGGCTTCTTATTTGAAAGAAGCGGTTGAAGTGCGAGATTTGCCGGGGATGGCAGATATTGATTCTTCCTTACTATGGTTCTGCCGAGAAATTAAAAAGGATTTTGTTGTTGGTTTATCAGGTGAATGTGCAGATGAAATTTTTGGAGGTTACCCATGGTTTCACATGGCAAGCGAAACCAATGGATTTCCGTGGATGAGATCAACGGAAGCACGCATTCAGCTTCTTCAAGACTCATGGCAAAAGAAATTATCACTGAAGGAATATGCGCAAAGCAAATATGAAGAAACCGTGGCAGAAACCCCTCTTTTAGATGGAGAAACTGGAGTAGATAAAGCCCGAAGAGAACTTTTTTACTTAAATATGATTTGGTTTATGACAACACTGCTGGATCGAAAAGATCGTATGAGCATGGGGGCGAGCCTTGAGGTACGTGTACCATTCGCAGATCATCGTCTTGTTGAGTATGTATGGAATATTCCTTGGGAAATGAAAATGTATGGAAATCGGGAAAAAGGGGTTTTGAGGAAAGCATTAGAGGGAATTTTACCGAATGAAGTGCTTTATCGCAAGAAGAGCCCTTATCCGAAAACACATCATCCTGCTTATACTCAGGCGGTAAAAGAGATGTTAACAGATTGTCTCGCGCAAAAGGATTCTGTGCTTCATGAATTTTTAGATCCACATCAATTAAAACAGCTGATTGAAACGGAAGGGGCTTCTTTCCAGGTCCCTTGGTATGGTCAGTTAATGAAAGGCCCACAGCTCATTGCCCATTTGGCACAGATTCATCATTGGTTTGAAACATATCGAATTGATATAGAAGCATAACAAAGGGTCGGCTTTCTTGCACTTGTTGAAAGGAAGTCGGCTTTTTTGATACATAACATGAGACTTTTAGAGCACATCAAAAGTTGAACTAACAGTTTTAATTTGTATAATTAACTTAAAGTGAATTAATTTGGAGGAAAAAGGATAATGAAAATCATTGTGATCGGAGCAGGACCAGGGGGACTTGCAGCAGCTATGATGTTGCAAAGCAAAGGACATGATGTTCATATATATGAAAAACAGTCCTTTGTTGGCGGACGTAACTCTAAGTTTCAACTTGGTGATTTCACGTTTGATACAGGTCCTACTTTTCTCAGTATGATTCATATTGCAGAGGAACTATTCACCTTTGCCGGTAAAAATCTCTATGATTATATAGATGTGATTGAATTAAAAGAAATGTATAGATTAATCTTTCAAGATGAGAAGCTTGATATGATTCGAGATCGAGACGAAATGTACAAACGACTAGAAGCCTTTGCACCTGGTGAGGGCGAAGGGTATGTACGTTTTATGAATGACACAAAACGAAAAATGGACCGCCTAACGCCGATTCTACAAAGTAAAATGGATCGTTTCCATCATTATTTGCGTCCAAAAGTCATCAAAGCACTTCCTCAGCTCTCATTAAATAAAAGCTTATATGATGTGCTGTCGGATTATTTCTCAAATGAATCAGTGAAATATGCCTTTACATTCCAATCAAAATATTTAGGGATGTCACCTTGGGAATGCCCAGGAGCGTTCTCAATTCTTTCCTTTATGGAGCATGACACAGGCGTTTATCATCCGAAAGGCGGAGTGAATCAGCTGTCAGAAGCGATGGCAAAGGCAGCTGTTGAATCTGGGGCTACCCTTCATCTATCAACTGGAGTTGAGAAGTTGCTGACGGAAGGCAGGAAAGTGAAGGGCATTCGCTTAGAAACTGGTGAAGAAATACAGGCAGATGAGGTCGTCGTAAATGGTGATTTTGCACACGTGATGACAAAGCTTGTAGAGCCGGGTCTTTTAAAGAAATATAGCGAGAAGAAACTGAAAAAGAAAAAATTCTCATGCTCCACCTTTATGCTGTACCTAGGTTTAGATACGATATATGATGAGCCACATCATACCATCGTTTTTTCCGATGACTATGCGAAGTTCGTCAAAGAGATTACGAAAACCTTTGAGCTGCCGGATGATCCGTCCATTTATATTCAAAATGCAAGTGTGACAGATGATTCGCTTGCGCCAAAAGGCAAGTCCGCTCTTTATGTGTTAGCACCCGTTGCCAATAATCAAAGCGGTATTGACTGGGAAGCGCATCAAGAAGAATTTAGAGAGCTTGTGCTGGATACACTGGAGCGGAAAACGGGCTTTAAGAATATCAGGCAGCATATCGAAGTCGAGCGAATGATCACGCCGAAGCATTGGGAAGAAGAGCTGTACGTGTATGAAGGAGCTACATTTAATCTTGGTCACCAGTTGACGCAGATGATGGTACTCAGGCCGCATAATGAATTTGATGAGTTGAAACACTGCTGGCTCGTCGGTGGAGGAACCCACCCAGGGAGCGGATTGCCAACCATTTTAGAATCAGCGCGTATCACGACAAATGCGATTCTGTCAAAAGAGAAACATACGCACAAAAGAGTGCCACATGAAGAAAAGGGGAGCGCCTCATGAAAAAACATATATTGATTGCTGGCGGCGGTATTGGCGGAATGATCTCAGCTCTCTATTTAAAAAAAGCTGGACATGATGTCACCCTTGTTGAAAAAAATGAACGGCTCGGCGGGAGACTTGCTTTTGTACGTGAGAAAGGATATAAAGTAGATGAAGGACCGACCATTGTCCTACTTCCTGATATGTTAAAAGGCATTTTACATGACGTAGGCATTGATGAAACATCTCTTGATCTCTTGCAGCTCGATCCGCTGTATACGATCCACTATCAAGATGGAACCTCCTACACGAAATACTCTGATACACGGCGACAACTAGAAGAAATCAAACGTGTATTTCCAAAGGAAGAACAGGGATATTTAAAATTTATGCAAGAAATGACGGATCGGTTTCAAGAAGGGCAGGAAGCTTTTCTAGAAAAATCATTTCATGAAAAACGAACCTTTTTTACAAAAGCGAACATGAAGATTTTAATGAAATTAAAAGCATATCGAACCGTTCAAAGTTCTCTCAAAAAATATTTTTCGGATGAGCGCCTCCGAGATGCATATGCACTTCAAACCCTCTATGTCGGAGGAAATCCGTATGAAGCATCCGCCATTTATTCGCTTGTTTCATATAGTGAGCACGCACACGGAATTTACTATTTAAAAGGCGGATATGCGAGTTTAGTAGATATATTGGAGAGACAGCTCTTAAAGACGGGTGTACACATAAGAAAAAGTGAAGAAGTCGCACAATTTGAGTTTGAGGGGAAACGTGTGGTCAAGGCAAAAATAAATGATGAGCACATAGCAGCTGATGCATTTGTGATGAACGGAGATTATCCAGCGGCGTTAAAACAGCTTGGTTTAGGTGAACAAGACCGGCGTAAATACGTTCCATCCTCCGGCTGCGTGATGGTGTATCTAGGGTTAAACAAAGTATACGATGAAGCACCTGTTCATCAATTTTTCATGGGAGAACACTTTGATCAGCATATGAGAGAGGTGTTCCAAACGAAAACGATACCTCAAGATCCATCATTTTATACGTTTAATCCATCGACCATCGATCCATCCCTTGCCCCAGAAGGCAGCAGTGTCCTATATATGCTCATTCCTGTTCCATCAGGAGATCACATCAACTGGGAACAAGAGACAGACTTTGTGGATAAAATGGTGGAGCGTCTCGAGAAAAGAGGCTTTCCACAGCTGCGAGAGGCGGTTGTCTGGCAAAAGGTGAGAACACCGAATGATTCAATGCGAGAAGGATTGTTTGAAGGCGGCAGCTTTGGACTCGCTCCTAATTTGTTTCAATCAGGTGTGTTTCGCCCGCAAGTAAAGGTTGCAGATGTAGACAATCTATATGCGGTAGGTGCTTCCATCCATCCCGGCGGCGGTGTACCGATCGTGATGCAAAGTGCAAAGCTCATGGCTTCTGTACTGCTTAAAGAGCTGAACAACAGAAAGGAAGTGAAGCTAAGTGGTTGATGTGCAAACAGCATTGAAAATATGTGAAGAGACCATTCAAACCCATTCAAAAACGTTTTATCGTGCCTTTTCCATGCTGCCTAAAAAGAAAAGACAGGCTGTTTGGGCTGTTTATTCCTTTTGTAGGAGAGCGGATGACATTGTAGATGAGTCTCCTTCACCAAAGGAAGAACTGGCGTCTTTTCAGGAGGCATTTGAACGTTTCTTGCAAGGAGAAGTAGATCGTGATGATCCAATGTGGGTGGCGCTGGAGTATACATTTCAACAGTTTCGTATGGATGAATCCCCATTCCGTGACCTGCTGCGAGGACAGGAGATGGATTTAGAGCAGCACCGGTATGAAACGTTAGATGAACTGCTCATCTATTCCTATCATGTCGCAAGTACAGTTGGATTAATGCTGCTTCCGATCATTGCACCGCGTAAAAAAGAACAGCTAAAAGAAGCAGCGATTTCCCTTGGGATTGGCATGCAGTTGACCAATATTCTTCGAGACATTGGTGAGGATAAGGCGGAAAGGAACCGCATTTATTTGCCAAAACAAGTCATGGATCAATTTGGGTATACAGAGCAAGAATTACAAGAAGGGATCGTCAATCAAGCCTTCCAGCACGTATGGGAATATATTGCGTTTGAGGCAGAGGCGTACTATGAGGAATTTTTTGACCATCTACATGAATTCCCACTTTATTCAAGGATACCGGTGAAAGCAGCTGCTCACTTTTATAAGGCTATTTTAGATAAAACTAGAGAAAACGAATACCGCGTCTTTACGAAGCGGTCATATATTTCAACACAAGAAAAAGCACTTATTTTAGAAGATATTACGTAATGAAAAGAAGACAAAGGGGTAAAATAAAGTTCGTTTTAGCCCTTTCAGCGTGTAGACAAACCCTCGCATTCGGTGTCAGTCCTGCGCTTCGGTGCTCACGAATGTTAAATTCGCTCCACGCCGATGCTCGTCCTTCCTAGGGCTGCAAAGGTTTTCTATCACGCTGAAAAGAAGACAAAGGGCTAAAATAAAGTTCATTTTAGCCCTTTGTCAACAATCTGAAAGGACTGCACCCGCAGTCCTTTTTATGTGGAAGTAAACCGATACTCCGTCCACACCCTTGAACGCCACCGCCTATACATGAAGATACCTCTTACCCATTCATCCACGATAAAAGAAATCCAAACCCCGATCAGGCCCATCTCAAGTTGAATGCCTAATAAATAAGCGATCGGAAGGCCGATGCCCCACATTGAAATCATCGCCATATAGACTGGAAACTTCGCGTCACCAGCTGCCCGCAAGGAGTTGATGATGACCATATTAAAAGAACGTCCAGGCTCTAAAATAATCGTCAATATGAGGAGGAGGCTCGCGATTTGAATGATCTCACTGTTGCTAGTGAAAAAAGTAAGTAAATGCGTCGATGATAAAGATAAAGCAGTAGAAGAAAGAAGCGAGATGGCAATGGCCCAGTATAAGCTTTTCATGCATCTTCGATAGGCCGCATCAAATTCTTTCGCCCCGATCAGGCGCCCAATTAAGATTTGCGTTCCTTGGCTAATGGCGGCACCAAATAACATAATGAACATCATCAAATTCTGGGTATAGACTTTTGCTGCCAGTGCTTGCGTGCCCATAAATGTGATAAACAGCGTAATAATCATTTGAGAGCCATTATAAGAAAGCTGTTCTCCAGCAGAAGGAATGCCGATTTTTAGCAGTTTTTTCAAATGCGTTCGCTGGATGTAAAACATTCGCTTGAATGAAAACCGCAATCCAATGCGGTGTCGAACAATGAGAATCATGGCTGTTAGACCGATTAACCGTGCAAATGATGTGGAAAGAGCAACACCCATGACACCTAATACAGGGAAGCCAAATGGTCCAAAGATGACCAAATAATTACCAGCAACGTTTAACAGATTCATACCGATGGTGACATACATCGTATCTCTCGTGAATCCATAGCTTTTTAAAATAGCACTATAGGTCATAATGAGCGCCTGAATAAAAGAAAGCAGGCCGACAATCTGTAAAAAGACGGTTGCATCTGGCATGAGCTCGCTAGATAATCCCATCATAGTCAGGATGGGCACAGCTAACACAAACATAAGAAGACTGATCACAAAGCTAATGAGGAAGTTAGTGCCTAGTGATACATAGGCAACTTGGGTCGCTTCCTGCTTGCGGCCCGCTCCTAAAAGCTGCGCAATGACAATCGTCGTCCCAGTCGTAATGAAGCTGAACATCACAATCAATAGATTTAATAGCTGATTACTAACCCCTACTGCGGCAACACTATTGTCAGAATACTGGCTGAGCATCAGTGTATCTGCGCTCCCCATCAGCATATATAAAGAGATTTCGATAAAAATAGGCCAAGTTAATGCAAATAATGAAGGGTGGAATTTTTCACTTTTGGCTTGAACCTTTTGTATTGTGAGTGCTTGTGGTTTCATCACATCACCTTCTTTCGTATAAATCCGATTTATAGTGTACCTTGCATCGACTATAATAAGAAGAGATGAAACCGAAACTTATTGGAGAAATCCGACTTCATAAGGGGATGAATATGGGTCCGTTTATTACATTTACTGTACCGCCATTTCCAGTCTATATTGCTTCAGGCAAAGGTGTATTCCATCCAGGAGAACGACATATCTCCAGAATTTTCACCGTATTTGATCTTCTTTATGTCACGAAAGGTGAACTGTGGATCACAGAAGACGAGGTGCCTCATCACGTAAAAGAGGGAGAATATATCATTTTATCACCGGGACTTGCCCATGGTGGACATCTTCCATGCAAAGAAGAAACACTTTATGAGTGGCTGCATTTTTCAATTGATTCATTTGAGTTTACAGATCGGCCGAGAGAACACTGGTTTGACATGAAGCAAAATCAAGCCACTTTTGAAAAAGTAGCAAGCTATGAATTTCGTCTGCCCCGAAAAGGAAAAGTGAAAGGGGGAAGCGTGCTACAGAAGCATCTTTCAGCGATGCGCGCTTTAAATGATGATGCGTCTGAACTTCAGCTCAAAAAGCAGCTTCAATTTGAGGAAATGCTCATTCATTTACAAAAAGAAGCATTTCATATTCCAAGTGCAAAGGAGACTGTCGCTTCAGAAGTGGTTCACTATCTTGAACGTCATTTTACGCAAAAATTACAGATGGAGAAGCTGGCAGAGATTCTCCATTATCATCCTGATTACATGACAAGGTGCATGCAGACCGTGTACGGACTGACGCCGAGCCAGTACATCAATCGACTCAAAATTGAAAAAGCCAAAAGCCTGCTTGCTTCAACGAATGAAAAAATAGCTCTCATTGCAGAACATGTAGGCATTGATGACCCTACTTATTTTTCAAAGCTGTTTCGGCAAAATGAAGGCATGAGGCCTATCGAGTATCGTCATCTTGCTAAAAGAACGACAAAGTAAAGGAACGTGAACAGATGAAAGGAAAAAAAGAAGAGATTGTGAGCATACGTCCATTAGACGAAACCGATTTAGAAGTGGTATGGCATTTAAGGTTTAAAGCACCAGATCAGGCCTATCGAAAGTGGAATGCTCCGTATTTTATTGAACATGACATATCGCTTGCTGCATTTAAAAAACGCTATTTACAGGATGATTCTGTCCTGCCAAAACTATTTGGCATTGATGTCGGAGGTGAATTAAAGGGCACAGTTTCTTATTATTGGGAGAATGAACGCACACGCTGGCTGGAGTGTGGGATTCTTATTTATGACTCACGTTTTTGGAATGGGGGCGTTGGTACAAAGGCATTGCGTCTATGGATCGATGAACTCTTTTCACACATTGATATCCCACGCATCGGCCTGACCACCTGGTCTGGAAATGAACGCATGATGCGTTGCGCAGAGAAATGCGGGTTTATCCTTGAGGGAAGACTGCGTAAGGTACGTTACTATCAAGGGGAGTATTATGATTCGATGCGGTATGGGATGCTGAGAGAAGAATGGCAAAGCCTTCCGAATCATTCATTTGAATAGTTGTTTTTAAGATTAGGAAAAAAGTATAGTAAGATTCAATAAATTGAAAAAGAAGGGTGGCGGATGAATGTGAAATGGATTACAGGTTGGTTTGTATCCATCTTAGTCGCAATCTACCTATTCGTTGATGCACCAAAACACGGGAAAAATAAATGGTTATGGGCCATCTTAGGTCTTTTACTCGGGCTCTTCACACTTGGAATATATCTCATTCAAACAGGAAGAAAAGGGTTGGGCTGGACAGTACTGATTGTGTCCATTCTCATCTATGCGATTGCCATCCTCGTCTTTGTCTTGTACTTTCTCATGCTGGTCTTCGGGTACTCCAACGCAAATTAGAGAGTACGGCTGTGGCGATTTTTTTCACTTCAAGTTGCTACCGATTGATGGTTTGATGGCGCCATAGCATCATAAGGATAAAAGGTGTTGGGCTCAGGCATGATGATCCTCATGTTTAACCATCTTATTTTATCTCATGTGGCTCACTGTTTTGATCAAGTAAGTCCTTCATAAAGAAGGGTTTTTTTCTTTTATTTTTTGAGCAGGGACACCTGCAATGACAATCCGTTCTTCATGAAAGGAGCGATTCACTACAGCATTTGCTCCGATGGAAATATGATTCGCAATATAAATGTTTCCAAACAGTTTAGCGCCAGGGCCGATCCATACATGATCTCCGATGACGGGCACATCTTTTTCATGATGGTTTTGACCGATATTCACACCTTGATGAATATCACAAAACGCTCCGATTTTGGCATGCTTGTTCACAATCAACAGCCCAGTATGGTTGATTCTGAGCCCAGGTCCAAATACACCAATTGGGATATCAAAGCCAAGCTGCATGCCTTTCTTTTTATGTAAGTAACGATAAAACCATTTGCGCAACGTAGCACCGCTATTCGTATAGTACTCATATTTTCGTAAATATCTTTGATATTTCCAAATATCATCCCCAAGCCACTTTGGTCTTTTTCGATTGATGGCAAGTGCTTTCTGATCTTGTGCCAAGTAGTGGTGAAGGTCATGCTTCGTTAAAATCATCAGATCTCCCTCGATTCCCTTTCGTTTCAGAGAAATTATACCACCATAACCATTTATATCAAGATAAAATAACGTTCATTTTTTGTTTTACTGCATTCATTTCATTCGGCCGTCGCGTATCAAGCAAGGGAGCTACAACGCATAGAGCAAAAGAACCAGGAGAATTGTTTTGTAATTTTTTTCAATATTTTTCATACTCAAACGTTACATCGCCCTTATGGCTGTAGATGTTTGTAAAAAATACACGAAATTACTCGTTAAAAAGAGAATATAGCATTCATATGCTTTTAGAATCATCTTTTTGAATACAATTGACTTTCGTATCTTACATCCTCTAGGCTAGTAAATGAAAATGATAATCTTTATCAATTGGAGGAGTGTTTTATTATGTCCATCAAAACCGTTTCTAAAAATCAGCAATTTTTAGAGCAACAAAGTCAAAGAGAATCTAATGCAAGGTCTTACCCGAGACGGTTCCCATTAGCCATGCAAAAAGCCGAAGGTATGATCGTGACAGATGCAGATGGTAGAGAATTTTATGACTGCCTAGCAGGTGCAGGAACACTTGCCCTTGGTCACAATCACCCGGTTGTTATAGATGCTATTGAACGTATGCTTCATGAAAAAAGACCGTTGCATACGCTGGACATCACTTCAGAGATTAAAGAAGAATTTGTGAATGAGATTTTTTCTCACTTGCCAGAAGAGTTTGCAAAAAGAGCAAAAATTCAATTTTGTGGACCAACTGGTGGTGATGCTATAGAAGCAGCAATTAAATTAGTCAAGACAGCGACGGGAAATCGTTCCATTCTATCATTCCACGGAGCATATCATGGTGCTACGCATGGCACGATGTCATTAAGCGGCAACTTATCGCCAAAAGAAAAAGTACAAGGATTAATGCCAGATGTTCACTTCCTGCCTTATCCGTATGAATACCGCTGCCCATTTGGAATCGGCGGTAAAGACTCACATCGCATTTCCAGTTCTTATATTGAGCGTGTATTAAATGATCCTGAGAGTGGAATTCTTCCGCCAGCAGGCATGATCTTTGAAGCGGTGCAAGGGGAGGGCGGCTCCATCCCGGCATCAATTGAATGGATACAAGAAATGAGACGAATCACAAAAGAAAAAGGAATTCCACTTATTATTGATGAGGTTCAATCAGGCATCGGCCGAACGGGTAAGATGTTTGCCTTTGAACATGCTGGTATTGTGCCAGATGTCATTGTGTTATCAAAAGCAATTGGGGGAAGCCTTCCGCTATCCGTTGTGATTTATGACAAAGACTTAGATCAATGGAATCCAGGTGCACACATTGGCACGTTTAGAGGAAATCAAATGGCGATGGCAGCTGGAACTGCTACGCTTAAATATATAAAAGAAACCAATCTGCTTGATCATGTAGAAGCGCTTGGTCAGCGTATGCAGGCGAATCTAAAAGACATTCAAAAACAAGTGCCTGCTCTCGGTGATGTGCGAGGAAGAGGATTAATGATTGGTGTTGAAGTTGTGAATCCAGATGAGAAACAGGATGTGGACGGCAGTTATCCAGCAAATCCAGAGCTAGCCAGTCTCATTCAAAAGAATTGTTTTGATAAAGGCTTAATTGTGGAGACAGGAGGCCGTTTTGGAAGTGTGATTCGATTCTTACCGCCTTTGATCATGACAGAAGAACAGCTTGAAAAAGTCATCACGATTTTTAAAGAGGCAGTTTACGATGCAGTCAACTAAACCGTCTGTCGATTCATTATTTATTCAACAAAGCCAGCTTGGGAGGGAGTCCTTCCAAGCGGCACTCTACACATCCATCGATAGCTTACTGGCAGAGTGGCAAACAAGCAGAGGACCGTATAGCGGAATATTGCCTGGGAAATTAGCGGCTCATGTCGAATCGTTATTCCAGATTCAACCGGCTGGTGAATCCATTGAGTCTGTTTTTCAAGATATAAAAAATCACCTTTTACCGCATTTAGTGGATGTGTCACATCCTAAATGCCTGGCACATTTGCATTGCCCACCTCTAATCCCTGCTCTGGCAGCAGAGGTGATCGTAAGTTCCTTTAACCAATCAATGGATTCCTTTGATCAAAGCGGCATTGCATCTTTGGTTGAGGAGGAAATCCTCAAGTGGTTATGTGAAAAGTTTTCTTATGGAGAACGAGCAGATGGGACCTTTACGAGCGGTGGAACCCAATCTAACTACATGGGACTGCTTTTAGCAAGAGATGCATTTTGCGAAAACACATGGCAATGGAATGTACAGCAGAAAGGGTTGCCGAGCGAGGCAAACCGTATGCGGATTCTTTGCTCCAAGAATGCCCACTTCACTGTGAAAAAATCAGCATCTCAGCTAGGTTTAGGTGAACAGGCTGTTGTGTTAGTTGAGACGGACGAACATCACCGAATGGACCTGCATGATTTGCAGAAGAAGCTTATGGAGCTTAAGGAGCAGGATTTGCTTCCATTTGCAGTCGTGGCGACTTGCGGGACAACTGATTTTGGCAGTATTGATCCTGTACATGACATATATGACATGGTGAAGCCTTTCGGTTTGTGGATTCATGCAGATGCTGCCTATGGAGGAGGGCTTGTATTAAGCAAAACGTTCCGAGGAAAATTAGATGGCATCGAGCTGGCTGATTCGATCACGATCGACTTTCATAAGCAATTTTATCAGCCGATCTCCTGCGGGGCATTTCTACTAAAGGATAAAAGACATTTTGGTTTGATTGATTACCATGCAGATTATCTCAATCCAAAGGAAGATGAACTGGAAGGCATTCTGCATCTCGTGAATAAATCTGTTCAGACGACGCGCCGGTTTGATGCGCTAAAACTCCTTCTCTCTCTGCGTATGATTGGAGAAGAAGGATTTGCAAGTATCATTGACCATACCATCCATTTTGCGAAAGATGTGGCTACGTTGATTGAGAAAAATGAGCATCTTGAGGTGATCAATCCTGATCCAGAAATCAATGCAGTCGTGTTTCGTTTTATAGATGATCATCAAGCAGAGGACATCAATAAAATCATTCATCGCACACTTTTCCAAACAGGAACGGCTGTCGTAGCAAAAACAGTAGCCGATGGTCAAACTTGCTTAAAATTCACTTTGTTAAATCCGAGAACGACTATTACACATATTGAGGAAATCCTTTCTGACATTGTTGATATCGGGATCGCTCATATTCAATCCGGGAGGGTACTACGTTGAGTCAATATAAACAAATGGCTGAAAATGCAACGATGCAAAGCTTTTTAAACTGTTTTTTACGTGAAACAGGAATTGATCGATCTGCAAAGAAAGAGACAAAAGCAGACGGCTCACTTGTATTTGTAGCAGCATTAGCAAAACAAGATCTTGAGCTTGTCATTCCGATTCGATATTTTTCGCCTGTAGGCCGTCATCTCTTTGATTTTCCCGTTCGCTTTCGCCCGCACGGCAGTGAGCAACAGGGAACGATCATCGATTACACCACACTTGTTGCTTTATGTTCAAAGGAACTTCTCATTGAATATGGCCGCACAGATGCAGAGGATGAGTTCATGCTTCGCATCATTTTAAGCTGCCGGAATATTGAACGATTCATCAGAGAGAGAGAAAGTGATCGAGCGGCTCTTTCTTCAGCTGATTTTGAATATATTGAAGCGGAGCAGTCACTTCTTCTTGGGCATTTAACGCATCCTACACCAAAAAGCAGACAAGGAATGACAGAAGAGGAGGAAGCTATTTATTCTCCTGAGCTGAAAGGCTCTTTCCAGCTTCATTACTTTAAAGCACATCCTTCAATTGTGCTTCAGGATTCTTCTCTTTCACAATCTGCGGCAAGTCTCATGTTTGAGGAGCTCATGCGCCAGATGCCAGAAGAAAAAGAGAGACTGACGACGTTAACAGAAGGCGGTGAATATGTCCTGATTCCGATTCATCCGCTACAAGTCCAAGTGGTCATGGAGAAAGCGTTCGTCAAGCGTTATATAGAGGACGGGATGTTGACGTATTTAGGGCCGCTAGGATCTGAATACACAGCGACATCTTCCTTTAGAACGGTCTATCAAAAAGACTCTGCGTACATGCTTAAATTCTCTGTCCCTGTAAAGATCACAAACTCTTTACGCGTTAACAAACAAAAGGAACTTGATCGTGGAGTTGAGATGTCTCGTATCTTAAAAACAGAATTAGGCGTTTCTTTATATGACAAATTCTCTGGATTCCGTGTGATTGAAGATCCTGCGTATCTATCTATTCAAGGGGATGAGGCGGAATCTGGCTTTGAAGTCGTCATTCGTCAAAATCCATTTTTGCATCATGAAAAAGGGGCAAGCTTAATTGCAGGGCTATGTCAGGATCATGCATACGGAGGAAAATCAAGGCTTTCAGGCATTATCAATGAATTAGCCGATGCTGAAGGCAGATCAACAGAAGATGTCAGCCGTGATTGGTTCACACAATATTTATCGATTGCGTTAGAGCCGATGCTTTGGTTGTTTGAAACGTATGGACTTGCCCTTGAAGCCCATCAGCAAAATGCTGTCGTACAGCTAAAGAATGGATATCCACACACATTCTATTATCGTGACAATCAAGGCTACTATTATAGCGAATCGAAAAAGGATCAGCTTGCGAAGCTTGTTCAAAACTTAAGCGTCAGAAGTGAAACCATTTGTGCAGACGATGTAGCGGTTGAGAGACTGCGTTACTATTTCTTCTTTAATCATTTGTTTGGTCTTGTGAATGGTTTTGGTACAGAGGGGCTTGCAAAAGAAGAAGATTTATTAGCCCTGATTAGAGACACACTGCTTGCGCATGAAGAGACATATGGTGCATCTGAGCTGACGAACAGTCTTCTTCGGTCACAGGAGCTGCCTTCAAAAGCGAACTTACTCACGCGGTTTGAAGATATGGATGAGCTGACCGGTTCTTTAGAAACTCAATCCAGGTACACGTCTGTGTTGAATCCGCTCTTTTTACATAAGGAGGCGCTGATTGGATGAGGCATCGAATTGGGTTCATTCGCGCTGAATATGAACGGGACGTCCAGCTTGTCCACAAGTGGATGCAAGAAGAGTATGTCTACCCATTTTGGCATTTGAATATTCCATTTCCTGCTTTTGAAAAGCACTTTTATCAGGCCATTCATGATCCGCATCAAACCCTTTATTTAGGAACCATTGATGGCACGCCGATGAGCTATTTTGAAGCATACAATGTGAAAGGGGATATCATTGAATCGTACTATCAGCCTTCTCCGCATGATCAAGGCATTCACCTGTTAATTGGAGAGCCAGATTATGTAGGGAAAGGATTTGCGGCTCCGCTGCTTCAAGCCATGACAGCATTTCAGTTTGAGCAGAACAAACGAACAGAAAAAATCGTGGCTGAGCCAGATATTCGGAACGAAAAAATGATTCATGTCTTTGAAAAGTGTGGATTCGAACGTGTGAAACCAGTCACTTTACCAGATAAAACAGGTCTTTTGATGTTTTGTCATCGAGATCCATTTGAAAGGAAGTATAACCATGACGCGGTTCAACAAGCAAAATAATGTAGTGGATGTCATTGGGATTGGCATTGGACCATTTAACCTAGGGCTTGCTGCATTATCTGAAGAAGTAGATGAAATTGACGCTTTGTTTTTTGAAAGAAGTGAAGCGTTCCACTGGCATCCAGGTATGCTCATTGAAGGGACAACACTTCAAGTCCCTTTTTTAGCGGATCTTGTCAGTATGGCAGATGTGAAAAGTAAATATAGCTTTCTCAACTATTTGCAGGAACAAAACCGTTTGTATTCATTTTACTTTCTAGAAGACTTCCATATCCCGCGCAAGGAATATAGCCATTATTGCCGCTGGGTCGCGGATCAATTAGATTCTTGTCGATTTGGCATGAATGTCGAATCTGTCTCCATCGTTGAAAAAGCTGGAGAAAAACGATATGAAGTGCATGTCCGTCATGTGAAAGATCAAACGGTAGAGGTGTTTGAAAGTAAGCATCTTGTTTTAGGTATCGGCACACAGCCTGCGGTACCAGCACCTCTTCAGCCAGCTTTAGGGGATCGGGTGTTTCATTCTGCTGATTACTTGAAACGAAAGAAAGAAGGCTGTTTTAAAGGAAAATCCGTGACGGTCATCGGTTCTGGTCAAAGTGCGGCAGAAGTATTCTATGACATTTTATCAGACGATGAGGCGAAGGATATTCATTGGTTTACACGCTCTAAAGGGTTTTTCCCAATGGAATATTCAAATTTGGGTCTTGAGTATTTCTCTCCAGACTATATTGATTTCTTTTATGAGCTTCCTCAGCCTAAAAAAGATGCGCTATTAAAGCAGCAAGATTTGCTGTATAAAGGCATCAGCTCAGCGATGATCCGAGATATTTATCACTTGCTTTATGAACGTTCTGCTTGCGGAGAGCAGCTGAACACCGTGCTGCAGGCGATGACGGAAGTCAATTTGATTGAGGAAACGAGGGACGGCTTATCGCTTTCATGCAATCAATGGGTCAAAGAGGAATCCTTTACGCATGAGACAGACATTGTCGTCTTGGCAACGGGCTATCAATCTGTATTACCGCCATTTATTGATCCGATTTCCCATCATATTCAGTGGGATCATCAAGGACGCTTCCAGGTTGAACGTGAATATCGATTGAAAACAAACACATTAGGTGAAAATGATATTTTTGTACAAAATGCAGAGCTTCATACACATGGAGTAGGCGCACCAGATTTAGGGCTAGGGGCGTACCGAAACAGTGTCATTATCAATGAACTGGCTCGTCGACCTGTGTATCCACTTTATCAAAAGCATGTTTTCCAGACATTCGGTACACATAAACACGCAAATACATTTGAAGAAATCAAAGGGTAAGGAGGATGAACCGATGAGTGTACAAGATGAATTGAAAAAAGCGGTCAATCCTGCTGCTTGGAAAAAAGCAAACCAACGAATGGTGGCAAAAATGCTGTCCGAATATATGTATGAGGATATGCTTCATCCCGTTCAGCTAAATCATCAGGATGGCATCGCCCAATATGAATTAATCATTCACGAACAGAAGAAATATCGTTATCTCGCAAAACCTCGTTTGTTTGATAGTTTTGATACGATTGCGGAATCGATCGAGTGCTGTCAAGACGGAACGTGGACAAAGGATGTTAGTGCCATTGTGTTTTTACTAGACATTCAGCCCATCATCCCAATGTCTTCTGAAACAACTGGTCATCTGATCAAAGAGCTTCACCATACCTTGTTAGCGGATGTTCATTTGCTGTCGAAAAAAGCACTTCATGCAGATGAGCTAACAGATACAGATTACGCATGGATTGAAGGCGAGATGACTGGTCATCCGTGGATCGTCTATAACAAAGGGCGTATTGGATTCAGCTACGATGATTACTTAGCCTATGCACCTGAAAGGCAGGAATGTGTGCAGCTGTCTTGGATTGCTGTTCACCGAGAGCTTGCGACATTCCATGCGGTCGATCATGAGAACTATGAGCACATCATTGCCAAAGAATTAGATGAAGTCACGATTCGTCAATTCCAACGTGTGTTAAAGGATGAAGGGCTAAATGCGGCTGATTATTATATGATGCCTGTTCATAAATGGCAGTGGACGCATATGATCATCCAGCATTTCCCCGAAGATTTGGCCATGCGCCGTATCGTGTATTTAGGAGAAGGGCTGGATCAATATATTCCACAGCAATCGATCAGAACCTTTACGAACATCTCAAATAAAGGCAAGCATCATATTAAACTGCCAATGAGTATTTTAAATACGCTAGTGTACCGGGGGCTCCCATCAGAACGTACGGTGATTGCACCTCGTATTACAGCACATATTAAAGGAATCGCCGATCAAGACGCCTTTTTATCCGATGTATGCCGCGTGATTTTACCAGGTGAGAATGCGAGTATCAATGTTGATCATCCTTATTACAGCAAGCTACCTGGTGCGCCATATCAATACCTTGAAATGCTTGGGGTCATTTTTAGAGAAAGCATTTATACGTATTTAGATGAAGGGGAGAGCCCTGTTACGCTGGCGGCACTGACGTATGAGGATCATGAAGGCGAGCCTTATCTGAAGCAGCTCATTGAAAAATCGGGTCTGTCAGCAAAAGAATGGATGGCGTCATTCTTCCATGTTGTCATGCCGCCGCTTCTGCACTTTATGTATCAATATGGCACGGTGTTTTCACCGCACGGACAAAATACAATTCTTGTATTAAAAGATCACAAGCCGCATCGTTTGGCGATCAAAGATTTTGTTGATGATGTGAACATTAGTGATCAACCGCTGCCTGAATTGGCTTCATTAGAAGAAGATCTAAAGGAAGTGCTGCGTAGTGAGCCGCCTGAGGGTCTTGTACAATTTATTTTTACGGGCCTGTTTATTTGCAATCTTCGTTACGTGTCAAACGTGTTAGACAATCACAATCTGTTAGATGAAACGACGCTTTGGCGCTTGCTTGCAGAAGAAATTCAGCAGTATCAAAAGCAATTTCCACAGCTAAAAGATCGTTTTGCTTTATTTGATCTATTCCAGCCTCAGCTGACAAAGCTTTGTTTAAACCGTAATCGCATGATTGATTATGGCTATGGAGATGGAGATGACCGGCCGCATGCATCAGAGCATGGCAAGGTCACAAATGCACTCGCTCAAGTTCTCTCATCCGTAGGCGAAAAATAAAAAAGAAAAGCTGTAGACAACATCTGTCTACAGCTTTTTGATTTTTTATGAAAATGCTTGTGAGGCCAGGAAATAGAGAAGCGCCGGATCGTTCTGCTTTTCGATCCCACGAATCATCATAAAATGTGCGACGTTTGTTTTCGTAAATCCTGCTTCTACAAGTGATGCATGCAGGCGTTCAGCTGTTTCTTCCTGCATATCTATACGAAAGGCGCCAGAATAAGACGTGAGAAGTGATTGAATGAGTAATAGCGCCGTTTGTTCATCGTTTGCTGCAAGCGGGCCAATCATCAGATTAGCTGGTGTTTCCACACCAAACGCGAAGCCGGTGATTTCGTGGTGTTCATCCTTTGCGATCAGTTTAAATGCTGCTCGCTCCATTCGTTTTATTAAGAAGTTTGATCGATTGGTTCCTGCGCCTTTTTCATCCAGTCTTTCAATAGACGGGAGGTGCGTTTCATCAGCGGGAAAAAGATGAATCTGATGTGACGGATGAAGCGCACTAGGGTTTGTTTTTTGTGCTTTGTATGTATGAATATAACCGGCTGTCTGAAAGCCGATTTTTTCATAGACTGGCTGTCCTTGTACAGTAGCCGTTAAAACGACAGGGACACTTGGATCACTATGACGAAGCAGTGTGTCAATCATTTGACGGGCAAGACCGAGGCCTCGATGTGTCTCAGATACAATGACCGCTCCAATTGATGCCACACTGTCATACTGAAAAAGTCCAGCGCATGAAATGACTTGTCCGTCAGTTGTTGTAAAACCGGTAAAATGTCCATTTGTTAAAAGAGATGTGAGCTCTTCCGCATTGTAATCAGGCCAATCGACCTCTTTTGACAATGCGACAAGGTCTGGTATGTCATCAAGGGTTAAAGATCGTTGAATAACGTTTGGCAATACACGCAACTCCTTCTTAGCTGATTTCTCTCTATGTATCGTACCATAAGAACGCATAAGAAAAAGGAAAAGGGGATACCTTTTCCTTCACCGTGTAGACAAACCCTCGCATTTGGTGTCAGTCCTGCGCTTCGGTGCTTTTGTATAGTTTAATAATTGAGGTCACGGTTGTATTCATATTCAAAGGTGAGCTGTAAGTTTTTAATTGAGACAACGCCTACTTTGATTAACCGTCCACCGATCAATTGAGGAACCTCGGTTGCATTAAAAGAAACAAAAAAGCGGTCTTTTGCCGGCACTTGACTTGTTTTATAAGAAGAGATGTCAACTTTTTGACCGTTCCAAGGTACGTTCACTGTTCCGCCTTTTAAGGAAGAGACGGTGAATACATAATTATATGCATTTGTACTACCTTTTTCAGCTTCTAATGACAGGCCAGTGACAACGGCATCCTGCGGCAAGCTGCTTAAATCAAAAGAAGAATTGGGAGATCCGGCTTCATTGAAACTATTCAATGTGGCAGGTGATCCATATCGTTTCGTTGTGCCTTTTTCAATACTTTTATCAAAGACAATACGATACATGTTGTCCTCTTCATTTAATAATTGCTTTGGTTTGACGGCTAAATAGTAGTCAGTGCTTGCGGCAATTTTCGGCATATGGATGATTTCATTTTGGTTGTTTGTTCGCACAGAGGAAGACACGAGTGACCCGCTCTGATTGTAAAGATAAAGATCGAAATCATTTCCAGCTTTCACATTGATGAGTTTGATAGAAAAGCGGCCATCTGCTCCATCAAATTTAGAGCTGGTGAACCTATAAAAATCAATGTCATTCATAGAAGAGATACTACCTTCGTGATATAAATAGGTCTTGTTTAGATGAAGAGAGTGCTGTAAGAATTGAGCTTTGTCCATCGTATCATTGTTTGCATAATCACTGTCTGGATACAGATGCTCCAATTCTTCTGTATAATATTTTGTTTGTTTCGTAGACGTTTCACTTGCTTGAGCAGGTGATTGGAAAAGAGGGCTAGCAATAAAGAGACCTGTAAGCAATAAAACCCCGATCTTCTTTTTGAACATGACAAACATCTCCTTTTAAGTAAATGACTTTCATTTATAATATCGGTAAATAAACTTAATTTTTCATATTTATTCCATTTTTATTTATAAAAAGAACCTCCAATTCAGGAGGTTTTTTTAGTGAACGTTAAAATATCGAGCTTCAGGATGAGAAACGACAATGGCTGAAACGGATGCTTCAGGCTCCATCATAAACCCTTCTGTGAGATGAATCCCGATTTTTTCTGGCTGCAGCAGATGGAATAGTTTTTCTTGGTCTTCTAGATTAGGGCACGCTGGATAGCCAAAGGAATAGCGCTGACCTTGATATTTGGCTTGGAACCGTTTCTCCATCGTGAAATCGACTGGGTCTGGGAATCCCCATTTATCACGAATTACTTGATGCGTTCGTTCAGCCAAGCCTTCTGCAAGCTCAAGTGCTAAAGCTTGGACCGCATGCATTTTTAAATAGTCACCCTCTTGTTTAAATTGCTGCGCAACTTCTCGTATGCGGGCACCAGCCGTCACTGCAAATAAGGCGATATAATCTTTCTCGTTCTCTCCGCTTTTCCGCACATAATCAGAAATAGACCGGTACGGAAGTTTTTCCTGTCTTGGAAATTGGAATGTCTCAATGACGCGGTCAGGCGCTTCTGGATCATAGATATGCAGGTCATTCCGATTTGAATTGGCAGGGAAGAATTGATAGACAAATGCAGGTGCAAACCAGTTTTTCTCTCTGCCTTCTTGAAGAAGATCTGTGATCAGTTGTTTTAACTCCAATGCTTTTGGATGCTGTTCAGCCAAGAGCTTTTTGACCTTTCCTTTTAAACCGAGATGATGGCCGATCAGCATTTGCTCATTGACATAGGGCATAATGTGGTGCAAATCAATATCCCGTACATAATGGCGTTTCGTATTTTCTGGCGTGAATATCGCTGCCTCCGGAAGTGTCGCGCGTTTTTCTAGTAATTCAATCACGGCTTTTGGCTGCTTTGTTTCTTTTTCCTTATGGAGTGTTTCTTGATCCTCTAAGGGTTTTGTTTGAAATTGAAGAGGGTTCGTTCTTAATTCATTCGCTAAAGACAGGCCGTCCATTGCATCTTTGGCGTAAAGGACGGGGCCATCATATTGAGGCGAAATTTTCATCTTCGTAAACTTCCGTGAAAGCGCCGCGCCGCCCACCAAAATGGGAACAGAGATATTTGCTTTTTGTAAATCTTGAGCGGTCAAGACCATTTGCTGTGCTGATTTGACAAGTAAACCTGATAGTCCAATCATATCTGGCTTTTCTTTTTGCACCGCTTCAATCAATGTTTGTGGGGTTACTTTGATTCCGAGATCGACGACGTGAAAGCCATTATTGCTCAAAATGATGTCGACCAGGTTTTTCCCTATATCATGGACATCTCCTTTGACGGTGGCGAGGAGAATCTTCCCTTTGCCGCTTGCGTCCTTTTTCTCCATAAATTGCTCAAGGTATGAAACAGATGCTTTCATGACCTCAGCGGATTGAAGCACTTCAGCTACAATCAATTCGTTTTGATTAAAAAGGCGCCCAACCTCTGACATTCCCTGCATTAATGGTCCATTGATGATATGAAGAGGTGATTCAAATTTCTCCAAAGCAAGGGCAAGGTCATCAATCAGGCCTTCTTTCGTCCCTTCGACGACATAGAGTGCCAGTCTTTCATCAAGCGATAAGGAGATCTTTGGTTTCTTCTCTGTTTTCTTTTTCCCGCGATAAAATTTGGTGAACTCAGCAAGGGTTTGATCATTTGTTTCATAAAGTAAAGTTTCAGCCAGCTTGATTTCTTCCTTTGGAATTGAAGCAAAGCGTTCAAGCTTTTCAGTATTCACGATCGCATAATCAAGCCCTGCTTTGACGCAGTGATACAAATAAACGGCATTCAATATTTCTCTACCAACTGGCGGGAGTCCGAAAGACACGTTACTAATGCCTAAAATGGTGAGACATTCAGGCAGTACTGCTTTGATTCGCTCAATGCCTTTAATCGTCTCTTCAGCAGCACCAATATACTGTTCGTCTCCAGTACCTACTGGAAAGACAAGCGGGTCAAAAATGATATCACTCGCAGGGATTCCATATTTTTTCGTGAGCAGGTCATGGGATCTTACGGCAATTTCAAGTTTTCGATCTGCTGTGACGGCCATCCCTGTTTCATCGATTGTTCCAACAACAAGTGCGCCGCCATATAGCTTGACAAGCGGAAGAATCTCTTCAAAGCGCTCTTCTCCATCCTCTAAATTAATAGAATTAATAATGGCTTTTCCTTGAGAATACATGAGTGCTTTTTCGATGACATGTTTATCGGTTGAATCAATGACAAAAGGAGCTTTCACTTTTTTCATGGCTTCTTTTAAAAAGCCTTCCATGTCTGCTATCTCATCACGATCAGGGTCTGCTAGACACACATCAATGACGTGAGCGCCATTTTTCACTTGAGCACGAGCAATTTCTGCTGCCTCTTCAAACTTTTGTTCTGCGATGAGCCGTTTGAATTTGCGTGAACCAATGACATTTGTGCGCTCACCAACAAAGAGGGGGCGCATCGCTTCTTCATAAATGAGGGGCTCGATTCCTGATACGGTATGCGGTGATGACTCATGCGTCATACTGCGGGGCTGAAGCGGACGTACTTCATCTGACAATGCCTGAATATGTGCAGGCGTTGTACCGCAGCAGCCGCCGACGATATTTAACCAGCCTTCTTTTGCAAAAGCGGCAATTTTTTTAGCAAGCGAAGCAGGGGATTCGTGATATTGTCCCTCTTCATCAGGGAGACCAGCGTTTGGGTAGCAGCTGACAGCCGACTTTGAGATGGAGGAGAGTGTACGGATATGGTCTGTCATAAATTCTGGACCAGTTGCACAGTTTAAGCCGACGCTGATTGGTTTCATATGCTCAAGTGAGATATAAAAGGCTTCAATATCTTGGCCTGCAAGGGTAGTGCCCATCGGCTCAATCGTACCTGACACCATCAGTGGCAGCTCAATACCGGTCGCTTGAAAGGCTTCTTGAATGCCTTTAAATCCAGCTTTGACATTCAGCATGTCTTGACTCGTTTCTAAAAGAAGAGCATCACATTTCCCATCAATCAGGGCGCGGGCTTGTTCTTCATAATTTGCAACGAGCTCTTCAAACGTTGTGCCGCCTGTTACGGATAATGTTTTTGTAGTGGGCCCCATTGCGCCTACTACAAAGCGGGGCCATTCTGGTGTCGACAAACGGTCTGCTTCACGCTTTGCCAGCTGAGCTGCTTTTACGTTCAATTCATAGGCGAGGTGGCCAAGTCCATATTCATCGAGAACGAGCTTCGTCGCACCGAATGTATTTGTTTCAATGAGGTCAGCACTTGCCTCTAGGTATTGCCGGTGAATCGTGGAGATAATGTGAGGGGCTGTGACGTTTAAATATTCGTTACAGCCCTCATACTCTTCTCCGCCGAAATCCTCTGCTGTGAGATCGGCGTTTTGAATCATTGTGCCCATTGCACCGTCAAGGACGAGGATGCGTTTTTTGAGCTGTTCAGTGATAGTTGGCATGGATGTTTGGCTCCTTTTCTTTCTGATGGATGTAAGTTGTCAGTTCTGCTGTTAAATCTGATCGAAGGAAAGGGGTAATTAAATAGATACCATTAAACAATTCGCAAGCTGTATCTAATAAAGAGCGGGCAATCGCTAATCCTTCTGTCCGCTGCTTTTCTTTATCTTCGCCTGCCTTGGCCATAATCTCACGAATCGAGTCAGACAATTTAATGCCGGGAATTTCATGATGAATAAACTCAGCATTTCGGCTGCTTGTTAGCGGCATAATACCGATGTAAATCGGTTTATCCAAATGTCGGCTTTCTTCATGAATCTTCACAAGCTGTTCTTCAGAATAAACAGGCTGTGAGATAAAGTAATCGGCACCGTATTCGATTTTCTTCTCGAGGCGTTTGACCGCTTTATCAATATGACGGACATTTGGATTAAATGCGCCAGCCACTGAAAAATTGGTCTTTTTCCCGAGCGGCTTCCCAGAGAAAGATAGTCCCTCGTTAAATTGTTTGATCAGACGGATCAAATCAAAGGAGGTTAAATCATACACAGATGTCGCACCTGGGAAGTCTCCAATTTTAGACGGATCGCCTGTGATGGCTAAAATATCGGTTAGTCCAAGCGTGTCCAGTCCCATTAAGTGGGATTGGAGTCCAATCAAATTGCGATCACGACATGTGATATGGACAAGTGAACGCATATCAAGCTGCTGTTTTAATAAAGCGCCGCATGCCACATTGCTAATACGCGGGGTAGCTAGAGAGTTATCGGCCAGTGTGAGGGCATCAATGCCCGCACTTTTTAATTCGTTCGCTGCGACGAGGAATTTTTCAAAGTTCAGCTTCTTCGGCGGGTCCAGCTCGACGATAATCGAACGTTTTTTCACAGCCAGCTCGTCAAGACCTGGTTCTGTCCGTTGATCTTGGATGGAAATGATTTCTTCTTTTAATACTTTCACTTCTTTTTCGGTGATAGGTGCTAAATCTTTGACCGCCTCAGCCATGGCGCTAATATGCTGAGGGGTTGTTCCGCAGCAGCCTCCAATGATTCGTGCGCCCTGATTTCTAAACTCAAGTGCACTTTTTCGGAAATAATCATTATCTGTATCATAGACGAGTCTGCCTTCTTCAAGGGAAGGAAGACTACTATTTGGATAGACAGATAAATGCGAATTTTGCAAAAGTGGAACGCCTTCAAGTGCCTGAATCATATGATAAGGGCCTAATCGGCAGTTAATGCCGACGACATCAGCGCCAAGTGAGGATAATTCAGATAAACCGTCTTTTAGCGGTGTACCGTCCTGCAATACACCTTGCTCATGCATGGAGACGTTCATGACAATCGGAAGCGCTGTTTCTTTGCGAGCAATCTCAAGCACGGCTTTTGCTTCTTCAATATCGTAATATGTTTCAAGCAGTAACCCATCAGGCTCTTCATTTAAAAGGATATAGAGCTGTTCTCTAAAGCTCCGTTTAATCTCGTCTAAAGAGTAGGCATTTTTGTTAAATGTTCGAATGCCGCCGATCGTTCCGAGGACATAAGCTGAGCCAGCGGCTGCTTTGGCAATTTGTACAGCTTTTGTGTTAATGCGTTTTGTTTCTTCTTCTAAACCGTAGCGGGATAGTTTAATATAATTCGCACCGTATGTGTTCGTTTGAATAATGTCCGCTCCAGCTTGCACATATGCTTCGTGCACTCTTTTGACTTCATCTTCTTTTGATAAATTTAATTCTTCAAAGCAGCGGTCAATGCCATAAGAGTATAAAAGTGTTCCCATTGCTCCATCAGCAATCAGTACGCGATTTTGTAAGTCTTGTAATAGGCCCATTGGTTTCCTCCTTATTTCTATGTAACAAAAAAAGCCTTCTGATAAGAAGAAGACTTTTTGGCTGTATTGAAATTCTTCTCCTTATCTTCCAAGCAGTTGCTTGCTGGATTTAGCACCTTGGTCATAGAAAATAGATTTCTACTACACCGGTTGCTGAGGCTTCACAGGGCCAGTCCCTCTGCCTCTCTTGATAAGAAAGCGATATGAACATGTCAATGAATTGAACTTCCATCAACTGTATCGAAAAAATCGGAAATAATCAATGGAAAATTTGAAATTTATCGAAAATTTATAAATTGGACGTCAATCGGTAAATCTGCCTTGCGCATGAGCGCCATCACTTCTTGTAAATCATCTTTATTTTTTCCTGTCACACGCACTTGGTCATCCTGAAATTGCGACTTTACTTTTATACCAGATTGTTTAATCAAGGCATTGATCTTTTTGGCATTGTCCTTATCAATCCCGCTAATCAGCTTTGCACGCTGGCGAACGGTTCCACCTAGGGCATGTTCTGTTTTTCCATAGTCAATGTTTTTAGTCGGTACGTTTCGTTTAATCAGTTTTGTCACAAGGACATCCTTTAGCTGCTCCAGCTTGAAGTCATCATCAGAAATGAGAACGAGTTCTTCTTTTTCTAGTGAAATATCACTTTTACTTCCTTTAAAATCATAACGGTTTTTAATTTCTTTCAGTGCTGCTTGAATGGCGTTTTGCACCTCTGGCAGCTCCACCTTCGATACAATATCAAATGAACTTTCTTTTGCCATCACATATGACCTCCAACTATAGATATTGCGTCTATTTTATCATGCCCATAGGGGAAGGAGAAACTTTATCGAAGAGAGATCAGATATATGCGGTATAATTCAAGTACAGTTTGTCCACTTTAGCTAACAGAACTAGAGATGTTCATGATGACAGAAGTATAGTAGAATAAAGTGAATCAAAAGATGAACGAACGCTCTTTTAAGGGCAGATAGGAAGGAAGAGAACATGAGACCAGGTGAGCAACTGACCTTGCAAATAGATAACGAGATGGAATACGGCTACTTTTTAACAGATGGCGAAGATTCTGTTCTCCTACATCGCAGTGAGATGACAGAGGATATTGGAGATCGTGATGAAGTAGAGGTCTACTTATATGTAGATCATGAGGAAAGACTGGCAGCGACGATGAAAATTCCTAAAATCAATGCACATACATACGATTGGGTAGAAGTCGTAGACGTTGTAGAAGATATGGGTGCTTTTGTCGATATAGGTTTGTCAAAGGATGCACTTGTTGCAACTGAACACCTCCCGCCTTTTGAGGAAGCGTGGCCGAAAAAAGGCGACAAACTATACTGTATGCTCAAAGTGACAAGTTACGGGAGAATGTTCGCAAAACCAGCCACTGAAGATGTGATCAGTGAATTATTTACTGAGGCGCCAGAAACGTTAATGAACAAAGAAATTACTGGAACGATTTATCGCTTAATTGCGACAGGTTCTTTTATGCTGACAGATACAGGCGTGCGTGGGTTTATCCACCGCACGGAACGAAAGGAAGAGCCTAGATTAGGATCGACCGTGACAGGACGCGTCATTGCAGTGAAAGAGGACGGAACCGTGAACGTTTCTCTGCTTCCTAGAAAACAGGATGCATTATCTGTCGATGCAGAAGAAATCTTAACTTATATGAGAACGAGAAACGGCGCAATGCCTTACGGGGATAAAAGTGATCCAGAAGATATCCGGGAAAGATTTCAAATGAGCAAAGCAGCCTTCAAACGAGCATTAGGTCATCTGATGAAAAATGATCTTGTTTACCAAAAAGAAGGATGGACATACGAGAAAAAGTGAGCATTTGCTCGCTTTTTTTATTTTTATCATAAATAATGGTTTTTTTCAGTGAAAAAAGTCATGAAAAAAGCTGAAAATCCTTCACTTTATCATTGAAACAATGTCTCTCAAATCCGATAAATAAGGGGTAAGGATGATAAAAGGAGTGTGTTTTTGGATGAAAGTGAAGATTTCATTACTTCTGATGGCAGCGATGATCATGGTACTCGTCTCATGCAGCAATCAGCAGGGAGGACCCCCGGTATCAAATGCGAAGCATATTGGTGTCATGCTGACGGATGATGGTCTTGGTGATCAATCATTTAACGATTCATCATTTAAAGGATTAGAAAAAGCACGTGATGAGCTTGGCATTGAATTCGATTATAGAGAAATTGCAGAAACCGATACATATGAAAAAGGGCTGACCGAGCTTGTGAAAGATGGAAATGACCTGATCATCGGTGTAGGTTTCAGTATGCAAGAAGACTTAGAAAAGGTAGCGAAAAAATATCCGAAAAAGCAATTTTTACTCATTGATGCTGTGTCTGAACTGAAAAATGTCACATCAGTGACTTTTAAAGAAGAGCAGGGCAGCTATTTAGCGGGAGCACTTGCTGCCATGACAACAAAAAGTGATGTCATTGGTTTTGTGGGCGGAGTCGATGCAGAGGTGATCCACCGATTTGAACAAGGCTATCAAAAAGGCGCAAAATCTGTGAATCCGAAAATCAAGGTCGTATCCACGTATGCTGGCACATTTAGTGATGCAGGTAAAGGCAGTAAAATAGCGAAAGACATGATCAAAAAGAAAGCAGATGTTTTATATGCCGCAGCCGGTTATACGGGTGTTGGTGTATTAAAAGAAGCGCAAACGCAAGGCAAATATGCAATCGGCGTGGACAGCGATCAGTATTATACAGCTGAAAAAGCCGTTATTTCGTCTATGGTCAAAAAAGTAGATGAAGTCGTCTATCAATTCAGCGAACAGCTCGTCAAAAGCAGCAAAATCAAAAGCGGGCATATCGTTTATGACTTAAGTAATGACGGAATCGATATGGCAAGAATCCGGGTGCTCAAAGATGCTGAGAAATTGACCAAAAAATTAAATGGACTGAAGCAGACACTTCTGAAAGAAGAGGGGGCAGCATCATGAGCTTACGCATCAAAATTTTGCTCAACTCACTCATTTCACTTCTTTTAGCGGTTGGCGTAATTGCCTTTATTATTGTGAGCATGACAAAAATTCAGTCATCAAGCGAAACAGAAGTTCAAACCTTACTGAACGTACAAAAAACGAAGGCCAGCTTTGAAAGTGTCGAACAAGCCATGACCAATTATTCCATGACCCTTTCAGATGAACAACTAGAGGTCGTTCAAAGCGATATATCGACAGCGAAAAAACAGCTGCAAACGTTAAACAAAAACGCAGGAAATATGAACAAAGAAGCCCTAACACGGTTAAATTCAAAGTTTGACACATGGACGCAAGAAGCAAACAATGCCATTGGTGAAAAAAATGCCTCTGATGCCAGACGAGTGGCTGCCAGAATTGACGGTGTTTTAAACGACGTGCATACGATGAATAAAAGAGCACAAGAAGCGTATGAATACCATTTAGAGGAGGCGGCAGACAATGTGCAATGGATCATCACAAGCGCATCTGTCGCAGCCCTCACACTGATTGTCATCGCCGTCTTTTTAAATATTGGTTTAACGAGATCCATTGTGACACCAATCAAATCCCTTTCTTACCGGGCAAAACAGATTGCCGAAGGAAACCTCGCTGTGGAGCGGATGAACATCAAGCGGAAAGATGAAATCGGCGGATTAAATGAGTCGTTCAATCAAATGACGGATCAGCTGATTAGCTTGATTCAAGAAATCAGCCATGTCTCAAGTCAAGTGGAATCATTCTCGATTCAGCTAGATGATGAAAACAAAAAGCTTATGGAATCGGCCAATCAAGTGTCTGTATCGACAGACGAAATGGCGAATGGTTCACAAGCGATTTCAGAAGACCTTCAGAATGGCGTTAGTTTGATTGAGAAAATGGATTCACATGGCCGTAAGAATTCCGAAAGATCACATACAGTCATCCGTAGTACAGAGGATGCCATTGAAGCGGTGGAAAGCGGAAAGCACACGTTAACAGAAACAAAAGCAGCCATTGAAAAAAATACACGTGCGACGAGACAAATTGAAGAGTCTGCAGGAGAATTCACTCAGTACGCAAGCGGAATCTCCGCAATGGCCAAAACGGTTTCTGATATTGCGGACCAGACAAACCTCCTTTCGCTCAATGCGGCGATTGAAGCGGCAAGAGCAGGAGAAGCAGGCAAAGGGTTTGCCGTCGTAGCGGACGAAATCCGTAAGTTGGCAGATGAATCGTCTCGTGCAACAAGACAAATTTTTGACATGGTGAGTCATATTGAAAAAGGCATTCAATCCATTAGCCAAACTGTACAAGAAGGGGTCAAGCTATCACTTCAGCAGCAAGATGCAATGGACAAAACCTCACACTCCTTTGAAGATATAGAAACAAAAGCACAACATATTAAGCAAGAAATGGCGGTCTTAAATGACCAAATTATTCAATCAACAGAGCTTGGCGGACAAGTGCTGCACTCGATTGAAAATATTAGTGCCGTTGTAGAAGAAACGGCAGCGGGCAGCGAAGAAATTTCTGCCTCGGCAAACGAACAGCTGCAATCTTTCCATCAAATGAACAAACAAGTAGAAGAACTGATGAGTATGACAGCAAGGTTAAACGAAACCGTTCACCGATTTAAGCTATCATAAGAAAAGCACCCTTCCCGTGATGTTTCAGGGAAGGGTGCTTTTTATGATGGGCTGCCTGTAAAGAAGATGGCAAGTGTGCTAGGGCCTGAGTGGGACCCAACAGCCGCGCCGATGACCTGGATGTCGATTTCTTTTGGGTGAAATTCCGCTTCGATTAATTGTCTCATTTCTTCTGCAAGTGCAGGGTCATCTCCATGACTAATGCCAACAGTTTGACTAGACCAGTCAGATCCGCGTTCTTTCATCAGCTCGATAATGCGTTTCAATAATTTTTTACGGCCACGAATTTTTTCAAGGGGTATCAGTTTTCCATCCTCAACGTGTAAAATGGGTTTAATACTTAACAATCCGCCAACAAATGCGGACGCTTTACTGATTCTTCCGCCTCTTGCTAAATACGATAAATCGTCTACAGTAAAAATATGTTGTAAAGATTCACAAAAATGCTTTACAGACGTTTCAATTTCTTGTATTGTATTTCCGTCAATGGCAAGTGATTGAGCGTGTTTGACAGCTAGTCCATAACCAAGTGAAGCACATTTAGAATCAATGATTCGTAAATCGAAATCAGGGTATTCTTCCTTCACTTCGTTTGCCATCATCACAGCGGTTTGGTATGTACCTGAAAGCTCTGATGAAAAGGCAACATAAATAGCCGATGTATGGGTTTGGGCCGCAGAAACAAAGGCTTCTTTGATCCGGTTCGGTGAAGCTTGTGATGTTTTTGGACTTGCACCTTGTCTCATCGCATCAAATACTTGTTTTGGTTCAATGGTGATCAAATCCTCAAATTCCTGCTCGCCGAGTAACACACGCAGCGGAATGAGTGTCATGTTTTGTTCATCATAATAAGAAAGAGGCAGATCAGCAGCACTGTCTGCTATGATATGAACAGTCATCAAAATCCCTTCTTTCTAAAAAAAATCAACCATATTTTACATCTTTTTAGCCTAACTATATCATAGAAAATCATTTTTTCGTGTTCAAATTCTAAATTTTAGGGAAAACCATAGAGAGAATGGTAAGTGGAGGAATGACAACATGTTCATTGGAGAAGCAAAAAAATTCATCGTCGTCGTCATTGGTGCCTTACTCAATGCGATTGGGCTGAATTTATTTTTAATCCCTGCTGACGTATATGCAAGTGGTTTTACAGGGGTTGCCCAGCTGTTATCTAGTTTAATCGATCAATATGCACCGTTTTATTTATCAACAGGGATCCTATTATTTATTTTAAACATTCCGGTCGGCATTTTAGGCTGGATGAAGGTTGGTCGTTCCTTTACTTTGTATAGCATTATTAGTGTGGCACTGACAACGATTTTCCTCGGCATTTTACCAGAGACAAGTGTTTCTGAAGATATTTTATTAAATGCTGTATTTGGCGGAGTCATTTCTGCACTTGGCATTGGGATTACACTGAAATATGGGGCCTCTACAGGCGGCCTTGACATTATTGCGATGATTTTAGCGAAATGGAAAGACAAACCAGTGGGCACGTATTTCTTCATTTTAAACGGAATTATCATTTTTACAGCAGGATTGTTACAAGGTTGGGAGAAAGCTTTATATACCCTTGTCACATTATATGTGACGACTAGGGTAATTGATGCCATCCATACGAGACATGAAAAGCTGACTGCCATGATTGTGACAAAGAAAGCAGATGAAATCAAAGAAGCCATTTATGGAAAAATGGTCAGAGGGATTACGACTGTTCCGGCAAAAGGGGCATTTACCAATGAACAAAAAGAAATGATGGTCATTGTCATTACAAGGTATGAGCTGTATGAACTTGAACAAATTATAAAGGAAGTCGATCCAAAAGCCTTTACAAATATTGTTCAAACAACCAATATTCTTGGATTTTTCAGACGAGATTAAAAGGTGGGTAGAAGATGAAAAAAAGGTTAGTGCTTTTTCTCGTTCTATTGGTTTTAACAGCTTGTGGACAACAAAAAAAGGATGAACCAGACAAGGAGGTATCCGGTCAAATGGGAGAAAAAACCGTTGTACTCACAGTAGACCCCGTCCAAAAAGGTTCTTCGGTTCAATTTCATATGTCACTAAAAAATGAATCAGATCGAGATATTGAATTCACGTTTAACACAAGCCAAAAATTCGAATTGAGTGTGTACGATGAAGACGGTAATGAAAAATACCGTTACTCGAAAGACCGTATGTTCACACAAGCCATCCAATCCTTTGTGCTGAAAGCAGATGAAACATATGACTTCCAAGATACGTGGTCAAACGGTGTGGAGCCGGGAACGTATGAAGCGGTCGTCACATTTAAAGGAAAAGCAGAAGGGCTAAAGCAAATCACTGAGAAGAAAACGTTCCAAGTGAAATAAGCATAAGAAAAGCTGTCCACAAAGCGGACAGCTTTTTTCGTTAAAGATCATCAAGCAGGTCTTGGAACGTATGCAGCTGGTTTCTTTCTGCATCTGTCGAATTAGCAAATGCAGATGATACGGCGTTTTTAGCTCGCTGAACTGCTTGTTGACGCTCTAAACCAGATGGAAATGAAGAAGTAAGGGCTTCTTCAGTAAATGATTTGGCTTGATCAAAAAGTTCGTTTCTCACAATGAACCTCCAGAAGCATCAGTCTTCATATTTCCCCTGTCCTCCGCAGCTTCTTCAAGTGTGGAACGATACGGAAAACGTGCGTCATGCAGACTGACTGAATCTTTACCTTGTTGTATAAAGCGTTTCGATTTGCTTCTTTTACCCATTCGGAATCCGCCCCTTTACACAAGCTGACAGGACAACCTGTCTAACGATAGTATGCCCGTTTCGACCTGTTATGTATGAATGGAAAAATTAAAGCGAGAAGTAATTCGTTAGGAATTTTGCAATCCCATCTTGTTCATTCGTATCTGTCACTTCATTAGAGACACGTTTCACTGCATCAATCCCGTTGCCCATGGCAACCCCGCATCCAGCAAATTCAAGCATCTCTAAATCATTGTCTTCATCTCCGAATGCCACAATCCGCTCCTGAGGTACCCCGTAATAATCACTGATCTTTTGCAGTCCAACGGCTTTGTTCATACCTGTTTTAATAATTTCAATGACATGCCACGGAGCAGCCCAGCGTCTGTGGTCAATCACTTCTGCATGAACATCTGTCAAATAGCTCCGGATCGCTCCGACGTCTTCTTCTTTTGCGTGAATTAAGACGCTTGTGACATTCTCTCCAAGATTGTCCCGAAGGTCTCCAACGGTCACTTTGTTTGCATTCATATTAAATATATCAATGAGCTTTTCATCATGATAATGGAAATACAAATCGTCTAGCACTTCAGCTAACACATTGTGCACTTTATATTCCTCACTAATATCCACAAGCTGTTTCACGACTTGAAGATCAAGTGATGTGTGAAATCTGCCCCATTTTTCATCAAGAGGATGATGGACAAACGCTCCATTAAAGTTCACAATCGGTGAATCGAGCTGCAATTGCTGATAATAAGGAGAGCTGGAACGAAATGGCCGGCCAGTTGAAATACAGACATGATGCCCGCTGTCTTTCACTTTTTGAATGACATCAAGTGTGTGTGCTGAAATCGTTTTATCGTCTTTTAATAACGTGCCATCCAGGTCAAGTGCGATTAGATAAGGTTTAGTCTCCATAAAATCTCCTTTGATCTGTAAGTAATAGGAGGCAGCTAGTGCGGGTGCCTCCACCTATAGTGTATCTTTATCACATCTTCGTTGTCTACATGTTAAAATAAACAAAGACGGGAATGATAAAGGAGGATTCATAGGCTGTGATCACCATTGATGAGCAAATGACGCACGATATTCCATTTTTACATATCGTAAAAGCTGAAAATAAAGACAAACCACTGCCACTTGTATTTTTTATACATGGATTCACAAGTGCACGCGAGCACAACTTACACTTCGCCTTTCATTTGGCAGAAAAAGGCATGAGAGTCATTTTGCCTGACTGTGCTTATCATGGTGTAAGATCAGAAAACCTCAGCTTAGAGGAAATGGCATCAAAGTTTTGGGAAATCGTCCTGAACGAAATCCGAGAAATCGATATACTTAAGACACATTTTCAAGAAAAACAATTGATTGAAGCCGATCTAATAGGTGTTGCGGGTACATCTATGGGAGGGATCACGACCTTTGGTGCACTCGCAAAACATGATTGGATTAAAGCGGCAGTCAGCTTGATGGGCAGTCCGAAATATACGACATTCCTACAAGCACAAATTATGGACATGCGGCACAAAGGGTTGATGAAAGAGATTACAGATGAAGAGGTTCATCAGCAATTAGACGCGCTGCGTCCCTATGATCTAACGCTGCAAACAGATCGATTAAACAAAAGACCGCTGTTATTCTGGCATGCAGAAAACGATCCAGTTGTCCCTTACAGACATGCAAAAGCTCTTTATGACGAGTTAGCAGAAACCCAATATAAAGAAGATCCTCACCTGATTCGTTTTATCACAGATGGACAGGCTGGCCATAAGGTCTCAAGACAAGCGATGTTTGAAACCATTGACTGGTTTGTGACACATCTGAAAAGCAGAAACGTTTAGCCAAAAGGAAAAGTACGTTATACTAGTTGAAAAAGGAGTGGATATCATGGATGAAGCATTGAAAGAAAATATTTTAGGCGCCCTAGAACAGGTGATTGACCCTGAGTTAAACGTAGACATCGTCAACCTTGGACTTGTCTATGATGTCGATCTTGATGAGAATGGAAAAGCGGATATCACAATGACTTTAACATCAATGGGGTGTCCCCTTGCACCAGTTATCGTGGATGAAGTGAAAAAAGCATTAAGCGACTTGCCTGAAGTGAAGGAAACTGAAGTTCACATCGTCTGGAATCCACCTTGGACACGTGACAAAATGTCAAGATACGCAAAAATTGCGCTTGGTATTCAATAAGTAAATACGACCTGGTATGAGTTGAACTCATGCCAGGTTTTTTTTATGAAAAATTAAGGTAGAGGAGGAGTATGGAATGATATAATGGATGTAATTTTATAGAACGGAGTACCTATAATGAAGCGAAAGTGGATATGGATCGTCCTTTTGATGGGATATGGTGCTGCCTTTTTTGCATCAGTCTCTATACGTGAAGGTCAAGCACACAAAAGACAAGGACTTGAGGCGTTTACAGATGTGAGTCACCTCATGCCGGTCAAAATAAAAAAAGTCGTGCAAGGAAAAGAAATAGAATCTTTAAAAGAAGTATTAGAAGAAGCAAAAGAGAAGAATCTGCCCATTTCAATCGCCGGAAAGCAGCATAGTATGGGTGGCCACACGTATTATGAAAATGGCATTGTACTAGACATGACGAAATTTCGCCGAATCGTATCATTTAATGAAAAAAAGAAGACCATTCGGGTCCAAAGCGGCGCCACATGGGATGATATTCAAAAATATGTGAACCCATATGGTCTTGCAGTAAAGGTGATGCAATCTCAAAACATCTTTACGATTGGTGGCTCGTTAAGTGCAAATGCACATGGACGTGACATTCGCTACGGCTCACTTATTGACACTGTGCGCTCTTTCACACTGTTAAAAGCAGATGGAGAGATCATCACAGTAAAGCCTAGCGATGATTTATTTACTGCCGTGATTGGAGGATACGGCTTATTCGGTGTCATTTTAGATGTTGAGCTTTCCTTAACAAAGGATGAATTATATAAAATGGAGACAACCTCTCTACACTACGATGAATACACTGATTATTTTCAAAAGCATGTAAAGAACAATAAAGAAGTGCGCATGCATCTCGCAAGAATCTCTACAGCGAAAACAAATTTTTTGAAAGAGATGTATGTGACGAATTATTCACTTACTTCTGATCAACAGATCGATCCATACCGCGAGCTCAAAGAAGATCAGCTCGTCATCCCTTTAAAATTTATGCTCGGCCTTTCGAGAAGATTTGATATGGGGAAAGATTTGCTATGGAACTTGCAAAAGAAGTATTTTCAAAGTCAAAATGACCAGCTGATCACAAGAAATAACGTGATGCGGTCTGATTCTGCTTTTTTAGAATATGAAAATGAGTCAGATACCGATGTGCTTCAAGAATACTTTGTTCCAGTTGATCGTTTTCGTGCGTATATCGATGACATGAGAAGCTTTTTACAACAGGAAGAATTGAATTTAATGAACATCACGATCCGTTACGTACAAAAAAATGAAAAAGCGGATCTCTCATATGCGAAAGAAGATATGTTTGCACTTGTTTTGTTAGTGAATTATGGTTTTGAGAAAGAAGAGAAGGCAGAAGCAGAGCGGGTCATCCGGCAAATGACAGATATCACCTTACGGCACCATGGAAGCTATTACTTACCATACATGCCTTATCAAACGAAAGCACAAATGAAACAAGCGTATCCAAAAACCGATCTATTCTTTCAAAAGAAAAAGCAAGCAGATCCAGATGGCAGATTTATCAACTACTTTTATGAAAGGTACAATACACAATGAATGCTAAAGCAATGAAATGGTTTGTCTATTCACAAAGTCTACTGTTTTTCGCCAGTAGTCTCATTTTCCCTTTTTATATTCTTTTTATTAAAAATGTTGGGTCGAGCTATTCTCAATTTGGTCTTGCTTATGGTCTGTTTGGTTTGAGCGGTGCGTTCATTCATTTATTATTAGGAAAACTTCCTGAAACGACCGACAGGCGTCTCTTTTTAATCATTCATTCGTTTGGTATGGCGTTTCTTCTTCTCCTTTTTCCACATATCACAGAAGTAGAGCAAGTTTATATGATTCAGCTTGCCTTAGGTGTGCTAGGTGGTGTTCAGAAGCACGGAGAGAAACTGCTCGTCACCGAACTCACAAATGAGAAGAAGCGAATGAAAGAAGTTGGGCACTATCATTTTTGGACAGCGCTTTTTTCATCTATCGCCATTATGCTTGGCGGCCTGTTTGCTGATTTCTTCACCATTCATTTGATTTTTTATGCAAGTTCCCTATTATATTTATGCAGTGCGCTTCTGGTCCTCAATATGAAGAACAATAGATAAAATCCGCATGTCTCACGAAGATATGTGGATTTTTTTATGAAAAAAAATGAAAACAAATATTAAATATACAATTGAATTAATTTTTATACATGTTATAATGTTAAATAATTTCACAAAGATCAAGAGGGTGTATTGACGTTGAAAATAGGTATTATAGGTGCTACAGGGTACGGTGGTGCGGAATTAGTTCGTATCTTTAAGCAGCATCCACATGTGGAGGAATGTATATTGTATTCATCAAGTGGTGATGGGCAATTATACAGTCAATCTTATCCGCATCTGACAACGATTACTGACCAAACATTAAAAGCCATTGATCCGGCTGGTATTGTGCAAGAAACAGATGCTGTGTTTTTAGCGACACCAGCAGGCGTTTCAAGTGAACTCACACCGAAGCTCATGAATCAAGGGGTGCCAATTATTGATTTATCAGGTGACTTGCGCATTCAAGATGGAACTGTTTATGAAGCGTGGTATAAACGAAGGGCAGCGGATGAAGCATCGGTTCAACAAGCTGTATACGGATTATCTGAATTGAATCGTGAAACCATTAAGCAAGCGGAAGTCATTGCAAACCCAGGCTGCTTTCCTACTGCAGTTCTTCTAGGTTTAGCACCGCTGATGAAACAGAATTTAATCGATGAATCTATGATCATTATAGATGCAAAAACCGGGGTGTCCGGTGCAGGGCGATCAGCCTCACTTGGCACACATTTTTCAGAGCTGAACGATAACTTTAAAATTTATAAGGTGAATGAACATCAGCACACACCTGAAATAGAACAAGTACTTAGAGAATGGAACCCGCAAACGGCGAACATCACATTTTCAACACACCTTGTCCCGATGACAAGAGGGATTATGGCGACGATGTATACACAATTGAAATCAGATGTCACAAAAGAAGAATTAATGAAACGGATGAAGAATTTTTATGAAGATTCCTATTTTGTAAGAGTGAGAGATCATGGGATATATCCACAAACAAAAGAAGTATACGGCAGTAACTTCTGTGACATTGGTTTTCATTTAGATGAGCGAACAGGCAGACTGACGATTGTATCTGTCATAGATAATCTCATGAAAGGCGCAGCCGGCCAAGCGGTTCAAAACTTCAATATCATCAAAGGCTTACATGAAGAGGCGGGCCTCACAATGACACCTCTCTATCCATAAGAACAGGGGAGACAACAAACATGATCGAATTGAATGAAAAAAGTATTGTCAAAATAGACGGGGACGTATCATCACCAAAAGGTTTTGAAGCAAAGGGGATTCATATAGGATTACGCTATTCAAAAAAAGACCTTGGCTTGATCATCAGTGAAGTACCAGCAGCGAGTGCAGCGGTATACACTCAAAGTCACTTTCAAGCTGCGCCTCTTCAAGTCACACAAAAAAGCTTGAAAAAGACGGGCAAACTAAAAGGTGTCATTGTCAATAGTGCCATCGCCAACGCATGTACAGGTGAGCAGGGATTAAAAGATGCATACGACATGCAGGCAGCCTGTGCAGACATGTTAGGGACAGAGCCTGATTACATTGCTGTTTCTTCTACTGGTGTCATTGGAGAGTGTCTGGATATGGATAAAATCAAAACAGGCATCGCTCAGCTAAAAGAAGCAAAAGCAGGAAATGGCCACTTTGAAGAAGCGATTTTAACAACAGATACAGTCATTAAAAATACGACATACTCCTTGACGATAGACGGGAAAGAGATTCTCATTTCTGGTGCAGCAAAGGGCTCTGGTATGATTCATCCGAACATGGCCACAATGCTCGGGTTTGTCACAACCGATGCAAATGTCGAACAAGAAGCTTTGCAAAATGCTCTTCGTGACATTACAGATGTGACGTTTAATCAAATTACCGTCGATGGAGAAACATCGACTAATGATATGGTGCTTGTGATGGCAAATGGAATGGCAGAAAACCAGGCACTGAATGAAGAACATCCAGAATGGCCATTGTTTAAAGAAGGATTAAAACTAGCCTGCGAAGATCTAGCAAAAGAGATTGCAAGAGACGGAGAAGGCGCAACCAAATTAATCGAAGCGAAAGTTGTTGGTGCAAAAAACAACTTAGAAGCTGGTATTATTGCAAAAAAAATCGTAGGTTCAAGTCTTGTGAAAACAGCCGTATACGGTACGGACGCCAACTGGGGCCGGATTGTCGGAGCAATCGGTCATAGCGCAGCTTCTGTCACGCCAGAAGAGGTGGAAGTTTACTTAGGCGGGCAATGTCTGTTTAAACATAATGAACCTCAGTCTTTCTCAGAAGAGGAAGCAAAAGCGTATCTAGAGCAGGATGAGATTACGATTTTCATTCAAATGAATGAAGGAAATGGTGAAGCGGCCGCATGGGGCTGTGACCTTACCTATGATTATGTGAAAATTAACGCGAGCTATCGCACATAATGAAGGAGATAGACATGGATAAAACGATCGTGTTCAAGTGTGGAGGCAGTGTCATTCGAGAACTTTCCGATACCTTTTATGAAAATGTCCGCTCACTTCAAGCTGCTGGATTTAAACTGGCTATCGTACATGGCGGGGGTCCTGAAATCACGAGCATGCTGCAAAAATTAGAAGTGAAAACGGAATTTGTAGATGGACAGCGCAAAACAACAAAGCCGGTGTTAGAGGTAGCCGAAATGGTCCTTTCAGGAACGGTGAATAAATACTTTGTTTCAGAGCTGGCAAAGCATGATATATCATCTGTCGGTGTATCTGGTAAAGATGGACAGATGCTTGTCGCCGATTTTCTCGATCAAGATGTATATGGGTATGTTGGCGAAATCAAAGAAGTTAATCCAGAGATGGCAGAAGCACTAATGGAGAAACAATTCATTCCCGTCATTGCGCCGCTATCTATGACCGAAGAATGCCAAACGTTAAATGTAAATGCTGATCTTGCAGCATCAGCAGTCGCAGGAGCTATGAAAGCTGATAAGCTCATGTTTGTCACAGATGTGGAAGGAATTTTAAAAAATGGAGAGCTGTTAGACGTTGTCACCGAACAAGAAGCTCTCAAGCTCATCGATGAAGGCATTATTTCCGGGGGAATGATTCCAAAAGTGCAATCTGCGCTAAGTGCTTTATCAGGAGATGTGGATGAAGTCATGATTGTGAATGGAAAAGGTAGTATTTTTACAGGAGATACCTTTAAAGGAACTCGAATTGTAAAACAAAAGGAGGCGGTCCTGTGAGTCATCTCTTTCAAACGTACGGACGGTGGAATGTTGAAATTAAAGAGGCAGAAGGTTCTTGGGCAGTTGATACAACTGGGAAAAAATATTTAGACTTTATACAAGGCATTGCGGTCACGAATTTAGGTCACAATCATCCAAAGGTCAATCAAGCCATCAAGAAGCAGCTTGACGAGGTCTGGCACGTATCAAATCTATTTGAAAATGGACTGCAAGAAAAAGCAGCGGAAAAGCTGGCAGCCAACAGTTCAGGAGATCTCGTATTTTTCTGCAACAGCGGGGCTGAAGCGAATGAAGGGGCTATCAAATTGGCCCGAAAAGCAACAGGTAAAACAAATATTGTGACGTTTTTGCACTCTTTCCATGGGCGCACGTATGCTGGTATGGCTGCCACAGGTCAAGATAAAATCAAAACTGGTTTTGGACCGATGCTGGAAGGCTTTCATTATGTACCGTTTAATGACCCTGAAGCGATCACAGCGTGTGAAATCGATGATGTCGCAGCGGTCATGCTGGAAGTGGTGCAAGGTGAAGGTGGAGTGAATCCTGCTACTGCTGAATTTCTAGAAGCCGTTCAAACGTTTTGCAAAAAACATCAAGCACTGCTGATTGTAGATGAAATCCAAACGGGTATTGGGCGAACAGGGACAGCATTTGCCTATGAGCAATCGGGACTTGATCCTGATATTATTTCATCCGCAAAAGGTTTAGGAAGTGGGTTTCCAGTCGGTGCAGTGATAGGGAAAAAAGCTTTAGGAGATGCCTTTTCTCCAGGCTCTCATGGCACAACATTTGGTGGCAACATGCTCGCTATGTCAGCTGTGAACGCAACCCTTGATGTAATATTCAAAGAAGACTTTCTTTCAGAAGTGAAAGAAAAGGGTGCGTACCTTTTAAAGAGACTGCAAGAAGTCAAACAGCTGAATATCGTGAAAGAAGTACGGGGCAAAGGATTAATGGCAGGGATTGAGTGTCACCAGCCAGTAGGTGATTACATCACAGCCCTTCGAGAGCAAGGTTTGCTGGTGCTTCCAGCTGGTCCGAATGTCATTCGTTTATTACCTCCACTGAATGTCAAAAAAGTTGAATTGGATCAAGCCATTGAAGCAATCATTCAAGTGTTAGCAAATGAAACAGTAACGGTCTAAATTTTTTTGCAACAAAACGTATAAACATACATTTATATTATTAATTATTCAATACGGGGTGACACAAGCATGAAAGGTTATTTAAATTTAGAAGATGGAGCCTCTTTTGAAGGAGATCTGACAGGAGAAGCTGGCATAACAGGTGAAGTGGTCTTTTTTACAGGGATGACAGGTTATCAAGAGGTGCTCACAGATCCTTCTTATAAAGGACAAATCATTGTTTTCACATATCCACTCATCGGAAACTACGGGATCAATCATGAAGACTTTGAGAGCAAAAAACCACAAGTAAAAGCGGTCGTTGTCTATGAGGCAGCTGAGCATTTTTCTCATCACCTTGCAGCCGTAAGCTTAAAAGATTATTTACAGAAGTGGAACATTCCGCTTCTTACACATACAGATACTCGCGCAGTCGTGCAGAACATTCGAGCCAATGGAACGATGAATGCAGTGCTTAGTTTAGACGAAAATGAAACGCCACCTGCAATGAAGCAAGACAATGTGGTAGAGCAGGTCACAGAAGATGAAGTATACACACAAGGCAGCGGTGAGGAACATGTAGCGCTCATTGATTTTGGCTTTAAAAAATCAATTGCGGACTCACTCGAAGCGCGCGGCTGTAAAGTCACAGTGATTCCGTACAAACAAATGGAAAAGGTATTTGATATCAAGCCAGATGCGATCCTTTTGTCAAATGGACCTGGAGATCCAAAAACAATGAAGCCATATTTAAAAACCATTCATGACATCATGATGACCTTCCCGACACTAGGCATTTGCTTAGGTCATCAATTAATTGCTCTTGCGCTTGGCGGGGATACGTATAAGCTTCCTTTTGGCCACCGCGGGGCGAATCATCCTGTACAAGATACAGAATCAAAACGTGTCTTTATGACAAGCCAAAATCATAGCTATGTGGTCAATGAAAAAAGCATGAATGACAAAGAAGTGGACGTCAAATTCCTCCACGTGAATGACGGATCTGTTGAAGGATTCATTCATAAAGAGAAGCTGATTATGTCCGTTCAATTTCATCCAGAAGCACACCCAGGCCCTGCAGAAAGTGAATGGGTATTCGATGATTTTATTGAGAAAGTGAAACAAGCAAGGAGAGAAGTCGCACATGCCTAAAGATCAAAGCATACAAACCATTCTAGTCATCGGGTCTGGTCCAATCATCATTGGTCAGGCAGCAGAATTTGATTACTCAGGAACACAAGGTTGTATGGCCTTAAAAGAAGAAGGCTACAACGTCATCTTAGTGAATAACAACCCAGCAACCATTATGACAGACGAGTCATTTGCTGATGAAATTTATTTTGAACCGCTTTCAGTTGATTCAGTGACAAGAATCATTGAAAAAGAGAAACCAGATGGTCTTTTAGCCAATCTTGGCGGACAGACAGCTTTAAACCTTGCTGTCGAGCTAGAAAAAGCCGGTGTGCTGAAAAAGCATGGGGTAAAACTGCTCGGAACGTCAGTTGAAACAATTGAAAACGGTGAAGATCGTGAGAAATTCCGTGCTCTCATGAAGCATTTGAATGAACCTGTACCAGAAAGTGAAATTGTGGATAATGCGAAAGACGCCCTTCAATTTGCAAAAGAAGTGGGCTTTCCTGTCATTCTTCGACCAGCCTACACACTTGGTGGTAAAGGGGGAGGCATCGCTTTAACTGAAGAGGCTTTTAAACCGCTGATTGAAGGTGCTCTTCTAGCGAGTCCGATTCATCAGTGCTTAGTTGAAAAAAGCATTGCTGGCTTTAAAGAAGTCGAGTATGAGGTCATGAGAGATCGTCAAAATACGTGTATCACTGTATGTAACATGGAAAATATCGATCCAGTTGGTGTGCATACAGGTGACTCGATTGTCGTTGCGCCGTCACAGACATTAACGGATCAGGATTATCAAATGCTCCGCTCAGCGAGCTTAAAAATTATTTCAGCGCTTGATGTCGTTGGCGGCTGTAATATCCAATTCGCTCTCGATCCACTCAGCAAAGAATATTTTGTCATTGAGGTCAACCCTCGGGTCAGCCGGTCTTCTGCTCTTGCATCGAAAGCAACAGGCTATCCGATTGCCAAAATGGCGGCAAAACTTGCGGTCGGTTATACACTAGATGAATTGAAAAATCCGCTTACAGGAACAACGTATGCTAGCTTTGAACCGGCACTCGATTATGTCGTGGTGAAATTCCCGCGCTGGCCGTTCGATAAATTTAAACAGGCAGACCGGAAATTAGGCACAAAAATGAAGGCGACTGGTGAAGTCATGGCGATTGACCGTAATTTAGAATCTGCCATTCAAAAAGCAGTCGCATCACTTGAAATTAAAACAAAGGGCTTCCACTTGCCTGAACTGAAAGAACATTCGACTGAACAGTTATTTGAATTAATCAAAACACCGGACGATCGCCGTTTCTTCGCTGTCATGGAGTTGCTTTCCAGACAAGAAACCGTTGAAACGATTCATGAAACGACGAAGATTGATCTGTTTTTCTTACATGTTTTCAAGAATATGATCACACTCGAACAAGAATTGAAGAATCATCAGGGGACGCTATCCAAAGACACCTTAAGAAAAGTGAAGGAAAAAGGCTTTCTTGATGAAACAATCGCTTCTCTGACGGATCGCAGTGAACAAGATATCAGACAGCTTCGCCAAGAGTATGGCATTGCCGCTTCATTTAAAATTGTCGATACATGTGCGGCTGAATTCGATGCAAAAACGAATTACTTCTATTCTACGTACTTTGGCAAAAGTGATGGAGAGCATCAAGAGAAAACAAAGCAGCGTGCACTCATCATTGGCTCCGGTCCGATTCGAATTGGGCAGGGAGTCGAGTTTGATTATAGTGCCGTTCACGGCGTTCTTACTCTACAAAAGCTTGGATTTGAAACCATCATGATGAACAACAATCCAGAAACGGTTAGTACCGATTATGAGATTGCAGATCGTTTATACTTTGAGCCGATCACGTTAGAACATATTTTAAACGTAGTTGAAGCGGAGCAAATTGATTTTGTCATCGTTCAATTTGGCGGGCAGACGGCAATCAATGTGGCGGAAGGTTTAGAAAAAGCCGGCGTTACCTTGTTAGGCACGTCCTTTGACACACTAGATGCATTAGAAGATCGCGATTTATTCTATCAGCTTCTTGATGAACTGAATCTTCCTCATGCAAAAGGAGATACAGCACATTCAAAAGAAGAAGCACTGGAGCATGCTGTAAGCATCGGGTACCCTGTTCTTATTCGTCCATCATATGTCATTGGTGGAATGGGCATGATCGTTGTTCATACAGAAGCTCAATTGGCAGAACTACTTGATCAGCCAGATCATTTACCTTATCCGATCTTAATTGATGAGTATGTCACTGGAAAAGAAGTGGAAGTGGATCTCATTTCAGACGGACAAACGACATTCATTCCAACAATCGTTGAGCATATTGAAAAAGCGGGCGTACACTCAGGTGACAGCTTTGCCATCTTACCAAGTGTCTCTATTAGTGAAGACATCAAAGAGCAGGTGTATAACGCTTCTGAACAAATCGCAAAGAAATTAGCTTTTAAAGGCATTATGAATATTCAATTTGTGATAAAAGGGAACCAGGCGCTCGTATTAGAGGTGAATCCTCGGGCAAGCCGGACTGTTCCAGTTGTAAGTAAAGTCATGGGTGTTGACATGATCCCAATGGCGACTCAGCTGTTAGCTGGTGCAACGCTTGAAGAATTGAAACCGGCAACGAAGAATAAGGGGGGCACAGCTGTTAAATTCCCAGTCTTCTCCTCACACGCCATTCAAGATATCGATTTAAAGCTCACACCTGAAATGAAGGCGACGGGTGAAGGAATGTGTGTAGGAAAGAACGTCGAAAGCGCGTTGAAAAAAGTGTTTGCACCGATCTGGAAACAGAAAGGAAGCCTCTTTATACAAGGCAGTGAATTATTCGTAGATGAAGCAAAACGAGCAGGCTTTGACGTCTGGACTGGCAGCTTTGAATCGTGGCTGCAACAAGACGATAAATCGCTTCACATTCATTTAGGTGATGATGAAGAGGCAAAAGAACAGCGTGTAAAAGCACTTACACATGGTGTTCAAGTTCTAACCGAATATGAAACAGCGCAAGCGTTCCTGCAAGGAAAAGATGGAGATGTATCACCAGTATCTCTCCACGAATTATATAAAAAGGAAGTGACGGCATGAGCCAAGTCGACGTGCAACCGGCATTATACGGAAAAGACTTTTTATCGTTAAAAGACTTTTCAATCAATGACATTGCGTACTTAATTGAAAAAGCAGAAGAAATGAAACAATATCCATATCAAGATTTATTTAAAGGAAAAACATTAGCGATGATCTTTGAAAAATCTTCAACTAGAACCCGTGTCTCGTTTGAAGCGGGCATGACGCAGCTAGGCGGACATGCGCTCTTCCTCAGCTCAAATGATCTGCAAATTGGCAGAGGAGAAACGATTGGTGATACAGCGCAGGTGCTGTCTGGGTATGTAGATGGCATTATGATTCGAACCTTTGAACATGAGAAGGTAGAAGAACTTGCAAAATACGCCTCTATTCCAGTGATCAACGGACTAACGGACTACTCTCATCCATGTCAGGCACTGGCTGATTTACTGACGATTAAAGAAGCAAAAGGCACACTAAAAGGTGTGAAAGTGGCGTACATCGGTGATGGGAATAATGTGGCTCATTCCTTAATGGTCGGCTGCGCGCAGTTAGGCTGTGACATTGCCGTTGCATCACCAAAAGGCTATGAACCTCTTCAAGAGGTGACAGAGACTGCCCAGGCGTTTGCAAAACAATCAGGCGCAGAAGTCATCGTCACAACAGATCCAGTAGCTGCTGTTCAGGATGCAGATGTCATTTATTCAGACGTATTTACAAGCATGGGACAGGAAGCTGAAACAGAGAAACGTCTAGCTGAATTTAAAGAATATCAAGTCAATGAGGAACTCATGCAACATGCAGCAGCAGATTATATCTTCCTTCATTGTTTGCCGGCACACCGCGGAGAAGAAGTGACGGCTGATATCATTGATGGACCACACTCTAAAGTATTCCAGCAAGCAGAAAATCGCCTGCATGTGCAAAAAGCGTTAATCAAAGAGCTCATGTATCAACAACCTAAATAAATCACAAGTGTCCCTGTCTCGACTGAGCAGGGACTTTTTACATGTTGGATTGGAGAGACAATGGATGGGACATAATAACATCAATCGAGAAAGGAGGATGGAAATGGGTCAACAGCATCAGTTTAAATCTGGTAATAAGGCACCTAATAATGGTGTTTATATCGAAATCGGTGAGACCGGTAGTATGGTGAAAGATCCTTTAAAGATAAAGCTTAAAGCAGGAGACGTCTTTCCGGATAACTCGAACCATAACCGTGTTTGGACTTACCAAAGAAAGCCTTAAGCAATTGACTAAGAGTCCATATGAATAAGTCTTTAGAGGCATGTGTCATGCCTCTTTTTTCTTTATAATAAAAAACAATTAAGTTCCAATTTTCAAATAAATAGTATGAAAAAAAGAAAGTTTAAGGTAAAATATGTAAGAATAGTATAAGGTTGAAAGGATTTGTGTGATGGAAAAGATGAATCTCAGTGAAAGTGTTTGGAATAAACGCTTCACCTCATTGTTCATATCAAGACTCATAAAAAATACAGGAGAAAGTTTTGCTTTTACATCCGTTCTTTGGTTATTGATTTTAAGAGGGGATGGAGCGCTCGGTACCGGACTTCTTCTAGCAGTGACAGTTCTTCCTTCATCATTGTTGGCCCCAATACTAGGACCTCTTATGAAAAGACATCATTTATCTAAATGGATGTTTGCTTCAGATGTCATTCGAGCAACCATTGTACTCATTATTCCACTACTGCATTTTTCGCACATATTGCCTCTATGGTTATTGATCTCATTAATGGTTATTCAATCGGCAACAGGTGCAGCATATAACCCGGCTTCTGTGGCCATCCTGCCTCAGATTGTTCCAAAGCATCTCATTCAAAAAGCAAATGCGATCCTGCAATCATCTTTTGAAATTGTCGCACTTGCTGCGGTGATGGTCGCTGGTCTTTTGGTCAAATTAATTGGACCTGCAGATACGCTCCTGATCACCACTGCTTTATTCATCATATCGGGCTTGTTCATTATTGGCGTTAAACTCCAAAAGTCAGATGCAGAAAAAGCAGCAGACATTAAACAAGCAAAGAATACATATCTGTATAACTTAAAAAGAGGCTTTCTAGTCGTTAAAAATCATCATATTTTATTTGCACTGACCCTTTATTGTATTTTAATGAATGTCGCTGCAGCTCCGTGGCAGGCATTATCCGCTGTATATGTAGCAGAAGCGCTGCAAAGTGATTCAATGGTGTATTCCATTTTAAGAGGTGTCGCCGCAGTTGGTGCGTTTATGATGGGCTTTGCACTGGCGAAGGTGAAAATCAAAAGATTCGGCTTGTTCTTTATTGTCGCAGGCATGATTGAAGGAGCAGCATTCTTTATCACTGGAATGAGTACATGGCTTCCAGTCGTTCTTCTAGCTTCCTTTATTTTTGGTGCAGCCGTCAGTGCAATCAATGTCCCAGAGATGGTCATTATTCAAACGTCTGTTGACCAAGAAGATCAGCCGCAAGTATATGCCGTGATCAATGCGTCATCAAATGTCTTTCTCCCGCTTGCAGCCGTCATATCGGGCGTCCTGGCAGAACGCTTTGGAGCAGGCCCTGTCATTGCGGGGGGGGGTGTGCTTGAAATTTTATCGGGCATCGCGATCTTCCTGTTCACAGGGCTAGCGAAAAGCCATTTGTCAGCAGACAAACAGAAGTCCGAAACGGTTGAGGTGTAACTCAAAAACCCCCTGTAATTGACGGCAGGGGGTTTTGGCGTGCGCTCTCAACTTCTAGTCATCATTCTGAAAAAAAGAAAAAGAGCTAATCTCAAATCATTAGCTCTTTTTCACCAATATTAAGAATGTTCTGTTGAACTTTCTGTTTCTTTCATTGGACTTACTTCAGCAAAGATGAATAAAATAACCGTAAACACTATGGCAAGAATGGAAGTTAACGTAAAATCATAAGCAGCTCCATTCATAGATGCAACGATGTAACCAGCCATATGTGTCAGCAGAAAAGTCCAAATGAGGGTGATAATGTAATGCATTATTCCACCGTCCTTTATGTAACAATCTATTGACTATCATACCATAGATACGAGTTCAGAGAAAAGACTGTTTTCCGCCTTTATGTGACCATTTTGAGACCTTCTACTATAAAAATAAAAAGAATTCTTCTGTCTTTAGGGGATTTCCTTATTCCTACAAGAGTTGTTGTTCATATCATAGAAAGCAGAATCACTGAAAGGAGGCTGGCCATATGGGTGTAAGCGAACGTTTTTTCCAGCTTGGTTCCCAGTGGAACATCATTCACCTTCCTCAAAAACCAAATGGCTTTGGCATTCTAATCCTCGGTGACCGAAATCACTTTGTGCAGGAAAATACATCATTCTGGCTTCAGCATTACGGAAGAAACCAGCTTTTAACTGCTTTAAAGGATGAAGGATATACATTGTTTAATAGTCATCTTCATGGGAATCACTGGGGATGTGAAGATGCTGTTTTTAGTGCGAAACAGCTTGTTCATCACACATTAAAACAAGAAATATTAAACCGGGAAATTCATGTGCTGGCAGAGGGAATGGGCGCACTTGTCGCCATGAGTCTTGCCGAAGAAATGCCAGAAGTGCTAAGGTCTATAGCCATGATGAATCCATGTTTACACCTGCAAGCACAAAGAGAAAGAGAAAAGGAACACAAATTCTTCTACAAACAGTTCATGAAAGAACTCGCACAGAGCTATGGGTGCTCTGCAAAGGAAGCTGAAACGTATCCACTTCCTTCTTGCCCCGTTCATTCAGCTCATGTACCGATTCATATATGGCAGAGACTAAACGGCGCACCGTATGCCTATGAACTACACGCAAAGCCTTTTATTGATCAGCATATGATGAATCCAGACCATTGTCAGATGGACCTTACTTTGCATATGTTTGATCATCCAAGAAGAATCTTTCAGTCCATTCACAAGTTTTATAAATCGCATGAAAGAGAATTGTAATGAATAGGATGATAACAGCCCTTCATGGAAAGGGCTCTTCTTTTTATTCGATATGCTAAAAAAGGGGACATGAACATGGAAACAGGACTGATCATAGGTGCAGATGAATTTTTTGGACTGACACTTTGTGAATATATGATGAAAGAGGGCATACAAGTGGATATCACATATCCTAAGGAGCAGTCAGAGGAGCAAAAAATGTTATTAGAAGAGCGGATGATGTGGCTCGGCCGCAATGATCTTGTCCGCTTTATTGATGGTCAAGATAGGAAAGAGGCATATGACCTGATCTTTTTTCAATCAGATGATTCAATGAACAGAGAGATAGACCTCGAAGCGAAGCATGGCGTATACCGCTTGTTTTACGAAGAACCCGAAAGCCATTCGCATGAACAAAGCGTTTCGGCTGTTATCCTTCCACGTATGTTTGGTCCGTGGACACTCCATGAAGAGAGACGAATAAAGGATGATCACACATTTTTTGTAGAAGATGTCGCAAAGGAGCTTTTAAAGTGGGCACGCACCGATCAAAGGCAGGAAATGATCCATCAATTAAAGGTAGAAAGACAAACAGGTGACAAACAAGCAGAAGAAATCATAGCAGAATGGAAAAGACAAAACTCAACATTTTTCGACAAAAAGCAAGAATGATCTTCCATCTTATCTTTTTTCAGTATAAAATAAACCTATATTTAACATACAGGTTCATGCCTGCGTGTTGCAAAGGGAGTTGAACATGGCATGAAGTACCAGCGGCTTGTCATGATCTTTTCGTTCCTTCTTCTTATGCTATCTGCCTGCTCGCAGGCGCCGTTAAAAGGACATATTGAGAAGGTGGGTTTACTCGTCCCCGATACGATTAATGATCAAGTTTGGGGAACGAAAGGTTATAAAGGCTTATTAAATATCCAATCAACATTTGGTGTAGATGTTTATTATAAGGAAGGGATGGTCGACAAGGAGAAAATCGTTGATGCCATTGAAGAATTTCATAAAAAAGGAGTCAATTTGATTATTGGCCATGGCAATGAATACAGCGAAATTTTCAACTTGATCAGTGAAGATTATCCGAAAACACAATTTATCACGGTCAATGGAGGCAAGCCTCAAGCTGATAATGTCACAAACGTCACGTTTAAAGGAGAAGCTATGGGCTTTTTCGGAGGCATGACAGCAGCACATATGTCCAAAACAAAAAAGATTGGTATTCTGGCTACATATGATTGGCAAAGTGAAGTAGACGGTTTTATCAAAGGTGCAAAATATCAGGACGAACATGTGCAAGTCCTAGCGGAATTTGTCGAAAACTGGGATGATGCTGACAAAGCCGTGAACCTCTATCAAAAATTGAAAAAACAAGGTGTAGATGTTGTGTATCCAGCAGGTGATGGTTATAATATCCCTGTCATTGAACAAATCAAAACCGACAATTTATTTGCGATCGGATATGTCACTGATCAATCCAACCTTGGAAGCCATACGGTGTTAACTAGCACAGTCCAGCATGTCGATAAAGCGTACAGTATCATTGCGAAGAAGTTTAATGAAGGCAAGCTAAACGAACAAGGTGAGTACTCCTTTGACTTTAAAGAAGGAGTGATCGAAATGGGGAAATTTAGCTCAACCATAGACCGCGCTTTTGTGAAAGACATTGAGAAGGATATTGCGAATTACAAAAAAACAGGCAAACTGCCAAATGAAAAGTGAGGACGTTGAACATGCAGCACGAAAAATCGATGGAGTTTTTACAAATTGCGATGAAGTATTTTCCACAAGCAAAAGAAGAATTAGATAAAGCAGGGATTCAGCTTGATCCACAAGCACTTCAGCCACTTCTCTCTTTGTTTACATCTGTCATGCAAGAGGCATATGAGCTTGGAAAAGCAGATGCAGCATCAGAAAAAGCCACAGAATAGTGGCTTTTTTTTTATGATAATTTTTTCTTGAAGGCACTAATCATAGGGCCAACATCTTTAAACACAGGCTTCAGCTCATCGATGGAGTTCATAATGTTTCCAATTTGATTCATGACATGCATGTAGTCAATGGAGTCATCACTTGAAGAAGTCTCTGCACGCTCCTCCTTTTTTTCTGTCTTGCTTTTCTCCTTTTCAAGCGGCTGACCAAACATCATTGCTGAGAAAATATCCTTTTGCGCCATATCACATGTTCCTTTCTACTATTGGTATATCATTAATCTATGAAAAAAGTGAGAGGAAAGGTTAGACGTTTGTATTGCCAAGGAGAAAAAAATAAGGTAAAATTAGTACCAGATACTAATATAAGATCACAATATCACATGCTCGTATGAGTAAAAGGAGTCTTATTCAATGAATGCTGGAATTATTGGCCTTGGCCGCTATATACCTGAAAAAGTATTAACAAATCATGATTTAGAAAAAATGGTTGAAACTTCTGACGAGTGGATTCGTACTAGAACAGGTATAGAAGAAAGAAGAATTGCATCTGATGATGTCAATACATCTCATATGGCGCTTGCTGCTGCAAAAAAAGCATTAGCTGACGCAGATGTGGCTGCAGAAGATATTGATATGATTCTTGTAGCGACAGTTACGCCAGATCAAGCATTTCCGACAGTCGCTTGTATGATTCAAGAGCAGCTCGGTGCACATAAAGCATGTGCAATGGATATTAGCGCTGCCTGCGCTGGCTTTATGTATGGGCTTGTTACTGGAAAACAATTTATCGAATCAGGCACTTACAAACACGTGCTTGTCGTTGGTGTAGAAAAGCTTTCTCGCATTACCGACTGGGATGACCGCAACACAGCTGTTTTGTTTGGAGATGGAGCAGGTGCTGCTGTACTAGGAACAGTCAGCGAAGGAAAGGGAATTCTATCATTTGAGCTTGGAGCCGATGGAAGCGGCGGGAAGCACTTGTACTTAGATGAAAAAGATCATACAATCATGAATGGAAGAGAAGTATTTAAATTTGCTGTGAGACAAATGGGCGAGTCAAGCGTAAACGTGATTGAAAAAGCTGGACTATCAAAAGAAGACGTAGACTTCTTGATTCCGCATCAAGCAAACATTCGCATTATGGAAGCAGCACGCGAACGCTTAGAGCTGCCAGTTGAAAAAATGTCGAAAACAGTCCATAAATATGGAAACACATCAGCAGCATCCATTCCAATTTCACTATGTGAAGAAATCGAAGCCGGAAAAATTCATGACGGCGATGTGATTGTAATGGTTGGTTTTGGTGGAGGATTAACGTGGGGCGCAATCGCTATGCGATGGGGCCGATAAAAGAGTGGGGTGCACAAATTAATGGATAAGAAACGAGTAGTTGTTACAGGATTAGGTGCTTTGACACCTCTTGGCAACGATGTAGAGACAACATGGAAAAATGCTGTAGCAGGTGTATCAGGTGTTGGCCCGATCACACGTGTTGATTCAAGTGAATATACAGCAAAAGTAGCAGCAGAACTAAAAGATTTTAACATCGAAGATTACATGGAGAAAAAAGAAGCGAGAAAGATGGCACGCTTCACACAATATGCAGTCGTTGCTGCTCAAAAGGCTTTAGAAGATTCACGCCTCGAAATTACAGATGAAAACGCACCTCGTGTTGGGGTATGGGTTGGATCTGGTATTGGCGGACTTGAAACATTCGAAGAGCAATTCGAAGTGTATTCGAATAAAGGAGCAAGACGCGTAAGCCCGTTCTTCGTTCCAATGATGATTCCAGATATGGCAACAGGCCAAATTTCAATTGCACTTGGCGCAAAAGGGGTTAACTCTTGTACTGTAACAGCATGTGCAACAGGAACAAACTCCATTGGTGATGCCTTTAAAGTCATTCAGCGCGGAGATGCAGATGCGATGATTACAGGTGGAACAGAAGCACCGTTAACGAAAATGTCGTTTGCTGGTTTCTGTGCGAACAAAGCTCTTTCGACAAATCCTGATCCAGAGACAGCAAGCCGTCCATTTGATAAAAACCGTGACGGATTTGTCATGGGTGAGGGAGCGGGAATTGTTGTACTTGAAGAATTAGAGCATGCGTTAAAACGTGGTGCGACCATTTATGCAGAAATCGTTGGCTACGGCTCAACTGGAGATGCATACCATATCACAGCACCTGCTCCAAACGGAGAAGGCGGCGTACGTGCAATGAAAGAAGCCATTCGTGATGCAGGTTTAACAGTGGAAGAAATTGATTATATCAATGCCCACGGAACAAGCACACCGTATAATGATAAGTTTGAAACAATGGCGATTAAAGAAGTGTTCGGAGAGCATGCGAATCAGCTTGCGATCAGTTCGACAAAATCAATGACAGGTCATTTACTTGGCGCAGCAGGCGGAGTAGAAGCGATTTTCTCTGTTCTGGCGATTAAAGACAGTGTCATTCCGCCAACGATTAACCTTGAAACACCAGATGAAGAATGTGATCTTGATTATGTAGCAAATGAAGCACGTTCAAAAGAAGTACAAGTGGCTTTGAGCAACTCACTTGGTTTTGGCGGGCACAATGCGACAATTATCTTCAAAAAATACGAAGCGTAATATGTCTTAAGAAGGTGGCGATCTATAAACAGATCGCCGCCTTTTTGCATATGATGAAAATGGAGGTGTTCAGCGGTATGGGTCTGATCAATACACAATATCTCATCCAACAATCATCATCATTTCAGGAGCTGGCGGCACGTTTTGTCCCTTATTTTAAAGGAGCGGAGAAAAAAGAAGGATCATCTATTCTCGCCCATTTACAACATCACGGAATGGTTCGATCATGGAACGCCTGCCAGGAAATGATCGACAAGCTCAAAGAAAAAGGGTATTTCAAGCTTGTGATGAAAGAATACAAAGCGCTGCAAAAAAAGTGGGGAGGTCCTGATGTCCCTGTCTTTATTTTGCCTGTTAATGAGAGCAGCAAAGAGATCAGAGAACAATTTTACTTTCAATCCGGCATGGCATTTGATGACAAAATCTTTCTTTTTTTATCCCCGCATACACCGAAGGAGCGAATCGGTACGTTGCTGACGCATGAATATCACCATGTATGCAGGTTGCATTTTCTCACGAAAGAAGAAAAAGATTTTACATTCCTTGATACAATCATGATGGAGGGGCTCGCTGAATATGCTGTGTATCATAGATATGGAGAAAGCTATACAGCAAAGTGGACGACTTTATATGACGAATCGCAGCTGCAGCGCATGTACAAGAAATGGGTATCCAGTCACCTTTATCAGAAAGTGCAGGACGACGAAAGGCTGATACAGAATCTCCTTTATGGAAAAGGGAACTACCCCAAAATGCTTGGCTATGCCACTGGATTTTATATCGTGAAAAAGTATTTCGATGAGCACCGAATCAGCGAGGAGTCTATGATTGCGGAGCCAGCGGAAACGTTTTTAAAGGCGATAGAATGATAAAGACAATCATTCACAAAAAAAGTGACATATTACAATTTTACTAAATACTTCTTGATTTCGTCATGCTGATGTAATAATATACAAATATAAATTTTGATAATTCTTTTTATTCTAAAAAGACGGAATTTTTCGATTCGGTTCATTTGATCTATGGAGAAAGGGGCGAATGCATGAGCACACTGCTTGAAGTGCAAAACTTAAAAACCTATTTTTTTCGAAAAAAGGAACCAATACCTGCTGTTGATGGCGTTGATTTTAGTATCAAAAAAGGGGAAACAGTCGCATTAGTCGGTGAGTCTGGGTCTGGTAAAAGTATTACGTCTTTATCCATCATGGGTCTGATTAATGGGACTGGTGGGAAGATTATGGATGGTTCCATTAAGCTTGATGGAAAAGACCTTGTTACATATAGTGAAAAGGAATTGTGCAGTATTCGCGGTAATGATGTATCCATGATCTTTCAGGAACCCATGACCTCACTTAATCCCGTCTTAACCATCGGGGAACAAATAACAGAAATCCTCATTTACCACAAAAAACTTTCAAAAAAAGAAGCGACCAAAAAAGCGATTGACTTGCTAAAGCTTGTAGGCTTTTCCAGGCCAGAACAAATCATCAAAGATTACCCGCACCGTTTATCCGGCGGTATGCGTCAACGAGTCATGATCGCCATTGCGCTAAGCTGTGATCCGAAGCTCCTCATTGCGGATGAGCCAACTACTGCTCTTGATGTGACCATACAAGCCCAGGTGCTGACCTTAATGAAAGATTTATGTTCGACCTTTGGTACATCTATACTTCTCATTACGCACGATTTAGGTGTTGTGTCGGAAGTAGCAGACCGCGTCATTGTCATGTACTGCGGACAGGTTGTTGAAAATGGAACCGTTGAAGAGTTGTTTGATCAGCCGCTTCACCCATACACAGAAGGACTGCTTGAATCCATTCCGGTCATTGACGGAGACATTCAGCCATTAACAGCGATAAAAGGAAATGTCCCTGCGCCAGATCAGCTTCCCGCAGGATGCCGTTTTGCGCCTAGATGCCCGAAAGCCATGGAACGATGCATAGGTGAATTGCCCAAACTGACAACCTATGAAAATGGTAGAAGCGTCAGGTGTTTCTTATATGAGGAGGCAAGCCAAACATGACACTTGCTGAAAATCAACCATACATGACAGATCGATCTGAGAAAGAAACCATCCTGGAATTAAAAAATATACGAAAACACTTTCCGATTAAAGCTGGCGTGCTGCAAAAGAAAGTAGGAGCAGTCAAAGCGGTTGACGGCATCGACTTAAACATTTATAAAGGCGAAACGTTAGGCATCGTTGGAGAGTCTGGATGCGGTAAATCCACATTAGGACGGACGATGATTCGTTTATATGAACCAACAGAAGGACAAATTCTATTTAAAGGGCAAGATATCTCTCATGTATCTGAATCAAAACTAAGACAATCAACAAGGAAAAACATCCAAATGGTTTTTCAAGATCCCTTTGCATCACTCAACCCTAGAAAAACACTTCGAAGTATCATCAAAGAACCCTACAAAACACATCACTTATATTCCTTAAAAGAAAGAAATGAAAAAGTAGAACAGCTTTTATCCAAAGTCGGTCTTCACCCAAGTTTTGCGAATCGATACCCGCACGAATTTTCCGGTGGACAAAGGCAGCGGATCGGTATCGCTCGTGCACTTGCCATGAATCCTGAAATGATCATAGCAGATGAGCCTGTTTCAGCGCTTGACGTCTCCATTCAGGCGCAGGTCATCAATTTGATGGAAGAGCTACAAGAAGAGTTTGACCTCACCTATCTCTTTATCTCTCACGATCTCAGTGTGGTCCGCCACATTAGTGATCGAGTGGGCGTCATGTATCTTGGCAAAATGATGGAACTGGCGGATAAGCATAGCCTGTACGATGATCCGCTTCATCCGTATACGCAGGCGCTTTTATCTTCCGTTCCAGTCACCCGTAAAAAAGGTCAGGTGAAAAGGGAACGGATTATGCTGCAAGGGGATTTACCAAGCCCTGCAAATCCGCCAAAAGGTTGTGTATTTCATACAAGATGTCCACATGCGAAAGAAGTTTGTAAAGAAAAAGTACCACAATTTCAAGAGTTAAAAACGAACCACTTTGTGGCCTGCCACCTCTACGACGCTTGATCACGCTTGTATGATCTCATCTTTGAGAGGGGGGATGAAACGGGCTTCTGTCATCATTTTTTAAAAAAGATAGGGGGAATTGTCTATGAAAGATAGAAAGAGAAAGTCCATTTTGGTCAGTTTGCTGCTGATCTTTACATTGATCCTTGCTGCTTGTTCTGGTGGAAATAAAACGTCTGGAGAGAGTGAAAAGAAATCCACAGGTAAACCTGTACAAGGCGGCGATCTTGTCATTGGTTCGATTGCAGAGCCTACATTATTTAACTCACTTTACTCAACAGACGTGGCAAGTTCTGATATTGAAGAAAGAATCTATAGCTTTTTGCTGCAAACAGATGGAAAGCTAAACCCACAGCTGGCGTTGGCAGAAGATATTAAAGAATCCGATGACGGCAAACAGTTTGATGTGACCATTAGAAAAGGCGTGAAGTTTCATGATGGAGAAGAACTGACGGCTGATGATGTTGTGTTTACATACAGCATTCCGATCAATAAGGATTACAATGGTGAGCGTGGATCAGGCTTTGAAGTATTAGAGTCTGTCAAAAAAACAGGGGACTATTCGGTCGAATTTAAGCTGAATAAAAAAGATCCATATTTTTATAATGTCACGCTAGGAAGCTATGGCATTTTACCAAAGCATATTTTAGGTGATGTCCCTATAAAGGATCTTGGCGAAAATGAATTTAACCGAAAAAATCCAATCGGCTCCGGCCCATTTAAATTTGCCGAGTGGAAAGAAGGGGACTATGTCAAACTAGAAGCTTTTGATGATTATTGGGATGGACGCCCATACCTTGATACAGTCACCATTAAAACGATTCCTGATCAAAATGCAGCCATGGCGCAGCTATCCGCAGGTGATATTGATTTCTTTGCAGTGCCTGGAGCAGAACTGCAAACAGCTGAAAAAGTAAGTAACATCAAAATCGAATCTGATCTAGGGCTTAATTATTCATATATTGGCTGGAATCAGAAAAACGAACTGTTCAAAAGCAAAAAAGTCCGCCAAGCGCTTACCCATGCCATTGACCGTCAAACAATTGTCGATCAAGTGTTAGATGGAGACGGGAAAGTAGCCAACATCCCAGAAAGCCCGCTGTCATGGAACTACCCTAAAAATGAAAATGTCCCAGTATTTGAATTTGATCAAGAAAAAGCGAAAAAGATGCTGAAGGAAGAGGGCTGGGAGGATACAGATGGAGACGGTTATCTTGATAAAGACGGTAAGAAGTTCTCCTTCGTTTTGAAGACGAACCAAGGAAACAAAGTCCGTGAAGATATTGCTGTCGTTGTCCAGCAGCAGCTCAAAGAAATTGGCATCGAAGCAAAACCGCAAATTGTGGAGTTCAGTGCATTAATCGAACAAACAACTCCGCCAAAATGGGATTATGATGCGTTATTACTCGGCTGGAGCTTAGCGACATTCCCTGACCAATACAGCATTTTCCATTCAAGTCAGTCTGAAAAAGGCTTAAATAACATTTGGTATAAAAATGAAGAAGTCGATAAACTGCTAGTTGATGCCAAAAACTTGAGTGATCGAAAAGAGTATTCAAAGGCGTATGAAAAAATTTATGAGCTGATTGCAGAAGACCAGCCGTATACTTTCCTTTATTATGCCAACTCACATCGCGCGATGCCATCTAATCTACAAGGCTACTCTTACCACCCGAAAGATGAATATTACAAAATCGAAAAATGGTGGATTGAACAGTAGTCTGCAAGTGAAGAAGGGGAGGTGTCTCCCCTTTTTTCATCATAGTATGGCCATCCGATGAAAAAGGAGTTGTGCACATGGTTACATATATCATTAGAAGGACACTTCTTTCTATCCCGATTTTGTTTGGTATTACGATTTTGTCCTTTGCGATTATGAAAGCAGCACCAGGCGATCCGATGTCACTCATGATGGACCCAACCATTAGTGCCGCAGACCGGGAAGCCTTTATTGATAAGTACGGCTTGAACGATCCTGAATATGTGCAATATATGAAATGGCTCGGTAATATGCTTCAAGGTGACTTTGGCACATCCATCGTAAAAAAAGGAACGCCCGTGGCTGATTTGATTTTTGCCCGGCTGCCAAATACCCTCATCCTCATGATCTTTTCTACATTAGTTGCCCTGATCATTGCCATCCCATTTGGTGTTCTTTCAGCAAAACGTCCGTATACAAAACTTGACTATGGTATTACGGTTACATCATTTATCGGACTGGCTATTCCGAATTTCTGGTTTGGTTTGATCCTTATAATGGTGTTATCAGTGAATTTAGGATGGTTTCCGACCGGGGGTGTCTCTACCTTAAATGCAGATTTTAATCTATTTGACCGGCTTCATCATATTATTTTACCTGCCTTTGTTTTAGCAACGGCTGATATGGCCGGCCTTACACGTTATACAAGGTCAAGTATGCTCGATGTGATGCGGCAGGATTACATTCGTACGGCGCGAGCGAAAGGTTTTAGAGAGAACAAAGTCATCTTCAAACATGGATTGAGAAACGGTCTGATGCCTGTTATTACGATCTTTGGACTCATGATTCCATCCTTTATTGGCGGCGCAGTCGTGGTGGAACAAATCTTCACATGGCCAGGGCTTGGGAAACTGTTTATCGATTCTGCTTTTTCAAGAGATTATCCCGTCATTATGGCGATGACTGTTATCTCTGCTGTGCTCGTGGTCGTTGGAAACTTAATAGCGGATATTCTCTATGCGATCGTTGATCCGCGTATTGAATATTAGAAGGGAGCTGAGGCACAATTGGCACAACCTAATATGGGAACACCTCCTGTTGATCTCAAATTAAAAGAAGGCCTTCCGCCAAAACCAGAGACGATGCTTCGTTTATTTTGTGAGAAATTTTTCAAAAATAAATTGGCGGTTGCCGGCTCCGCTATTTTATTGATCATTATCTTTTCGGCTATTTTCGCTCCGGTGATCGCACCTTACGCACCGGAACAGCAAGACTTATTGAAACGGCTACAGCCTCCAAGTGCAGAGCATTTTATGGGAACCGACAAGTTTGGCAGAGATATTTTTTCAAGGGTGCTATACGGAGCGAGGGTGTCTCTATTAGTTGGCTTTGTCTCGGTAGTCGGAGCCATCACCATTGGAACCGTCATTGGGGCGGTAGCGGGATACTTTAAAGGCTTTGTCGATTCTGTGCTCATGAGAATGGTGGATGTGGTATTGTCTATTCCAGATATTTTTCTCTTGATCACGCTAGTGACAATTTTTAAACCGGGTATTGATAAATTGATTTTAATTTTTGCGCTGACTGGCTGGACAACAACCGCCAGGCTGATCCGCAGTGAATTCTTGTCACTTCGCACAAGAGAATTCGTACTCGCAGCAAGAACGATCGGAACGAAAAACCATGTCATCATCTTTTCGCATATTTTACCGAACTGTATCGGCCCTATCATTGTGTCTGCTACATTGAAAGTCGGTTCTGTTATTTTAGCTGAGTCGACACTTAGCTATCTAGGGTTTGGCATCCAGCCTCCAACGGCGAGCTGGGGAAACATGCTTCAAGATGCACAAAATTTCTCCATCATGGTGCAAGCATGGTGGTATCCACTGTTCCCAGGTTTACTGATTCTACTTACCGTTTTATGCTTTAACTTCTTAGGTGATGGACTGAGAGATGCCCTTGATCCTAAAAAGCTAAAATAAGGTTCTGCTTATAGAAGATCGTGAAAGGACTCTGCGAGACGTTCTCCTTTTCCCAGGAAATAAAGCCGTCCTTCCGTCAGGGCGAAGTTTTAATAAAGTTGGAATAATTTCTCTATCCCTTGCCCATACTGTGGACAACAGTTTTTAAAAAGTGAGGGATTGGTTATGTTATTTCTTCATGACGTATGGGTGAATTGGTTTGAAGGGGAAGAGAATGGCTATAATGTGTGTCATTTTCATGAGTGGCGCAAGGAGGACAGCGTGGAGCTGTTAGATCAAGTACCTTTACTCAAGGTGCAGAGTCCTTTGTTTGATTACATAGAGAATGATCTATCAGAGCTGCCAAAGACGCTGCTAGAGACTGTATTTGAGAAATCATATATTCGAAAAAATCATGAACGCCGTAAATTAGAGTATTGCTTTGTGGTCACGGACGGGATAAGAATCATCGCTGTGGATACGATTGGTTATTCCATTCCTGTGAGAAAGAGCCGATTGATTCCAAGACAGGAGCAATTGGTATATGAAATGGTGAAAGATGTGAAGGCAGAGGAGTATGAATTCACGCCGGACAGCCTTGAATCGACGAAAGAATATCACATCCTATCATTACCACCGCAGCATATCAGCGGATTAACGAGAAAAGAAAGACAGCTGAAGCAGCTGATGTTTATGGCGTTAGATCAACTAAAGGGGCTTCAAAACCGAGCAGAAATTGCCTATTGGTATACAGAATGGAATCCGCGCATGTACAACCAGATCAAACGAATGTCTTTCGAGGAGATTTGGAACATGCTTTATAACGAAACCATTGATGGATGGTCAGAAAACCATTTAGCCTTTTGTGAAAAAATGATTAAAGGACAGCCATTTTTTGAAAAACTTTGGGAAATGGAAAATGAATCAAAAGTGAATTAGAAAAAGCTTGCAGCTGAATATGCTGCAAGCTTGTTTTATTTGCGTTTCCGGCCAAGACCCATTGCATTCTCCATTTTTTTCAGCATTTTGTTTGCTGCACGGTTTGCCTTTTCAGCACCCTCATCTAAAATGCGGTCAAGCTCATCTGACTCAATGAGTTCATAATAGCGATCTTGAATTGGTTTTAACGCATCCACGACCACGTTCGCAAGATCTCCCTTAAATTCACCATAACCTTTACCTTCGTATTTTTGTTCAAGCTCTGCAATCGATACGTTCCCTAATACAGAATAAATCGTCAGCAAGTTGGCAATTCCAGGTTTGTTTTCTTTGTCATATTTGACGATCCCTTCTGAATCAGTCACAGCACTTTTGATTTTCTTTTCAAGCTGTTTTGGCTCATCTAATAAGGTAATGAAAGATTTTTGGTTCGGATCAGATTTGCTCATCTTTTTCGTTGGGTCTGTTAAAGACATAATCCGAGCGCCTTCTTTTGGAATTTTGACTTCAGGTACAGTAAAGATGTCGTTATACTTTCGGTTAAAGCGTTCAGCAAGTGTTCTCGTTAATTCAAGATGCTGCTTTTGATCTTCTCCTACAGGAACTAAGTCCGTACCGTATAACAAAATATCGCCAGCCATTAATGGCGGATACGTTAATAGTCCTGAAACGACTGCTTCCTTACCAGCAGATTTGTCCTTAAATTGAGTCATTCTTTCTAATTCCCCAATATAAGCGACACATTGCAGCATCCATCCTGCCTGGGCGTGGGCAGGTACCTCTGATTGGATAAACAATGTTGCCTTCTCTGGATCAAGCCCCACTGCCAAATAAAGAGCGGCTAAGCTTCTAATATTTTGTCGAAGGGCTAAACGATCCTGACTCACCGTAATGGCATGCTGATCGACCACACAAAAGTAGCCGTTGTAATCATGCTGAAGATCGACAAATTGCTTCATCGCTCCAATGTAGTTCCCCAATGTCACAGAACCGCTAGGCTGAATGCCTGAGAAAATCGTCTTTTTTGTCATACTAAAACCTCTTTTCTTCAATATAAAAAGGCCCACCCATCACTTTTCAACAGAAAAGGGACGAATGAACCGTGGTACCACCCTTGTTATTTCAATACGAAATCACTCAAGACGTTGATATCGGAGACTGCTCCGTCTAAGCCTACTGACTCTGTCAAGTGTTCGGTTAGCTGCTCCAAAGCCCATTCCATACATGCCATTATCTGCTTGCACCGACCGCAGACTCTCTGTAAATGGTGAATATATGTACTCTTCTTTTTCATCGCAAAAATGTAATTTCATTCATTATAAATAAGCAAAAATCAAAAGTCAAAACCTACATATAATAAATCAAGAGCAATATTAACATTTCAATGAGTAAACTCAAACCTAATGTTCTTAAGGTTGAAAAGTTACTTTGAAAAGATGATGATAAATGTTTGTTTAAACTGTCATCAACATGGTCCTTTTGCTTATTTAAAGAATCAAACACCTTTCGGAAGCTGTAAGATATTTGATCAAAAAATCCACTTTTTAAAGTGATAAACGATAACCACACTAACAAAGTGCCAGAGGCTAAATAAAATGTGATGTTAATCATGCTTAAGAAAGATATGTGCCCATAAAAGAGAAAACTTAAAATGAAAACAAGGCCATTAGAACTAAGTAAAAGAATAAAAAATCTAATAACAATCACTCCTGCGCATTAAAACTTTACTGTACTAAAATAGCAATAAAAACATTTAATTCAAGACTTTCACTATATAAGAAAAACGAAACAAGGAACGAAGCTGTTGTTTTAATCAATTTCTTGATATCAGTTTACAATGAATCATGAATATTGCCAATTGTATAGACAGGATTACCTCTGATTAGGTATTTAAGATCACAAAATCTCAGAAAAATAACCAAATTATTTCAATTTTTTAATAAAAATATTAAAAAACAGTGGAAATATGAAAATTTTCTTAAAAAAATGAATGCACAATTACTTATTTGCTAGTATAATAGTTCCTGTAGTTCATTTATGAAGGGGAGGTCAACAACTAGATGAAAAAGTCTAAATTTTCACTGCTTTTAGTTTTTTTATTGGTGCTGACTATTTTTGTATCTGCATGTTCAGGTAAACAAAGTAGCGACAAGGGCACTGCATCCAAAGATTCAAAACAAGAGGCTACAATTTTAGAATCACAGGAAATGCCTGCAATGGATACAATCCAAGCGAGTGATACAATCAGTTTTACGACTATGAATAACGTGTTTGAAGGTTTGTATCGTTTCAACGATAAAGAAGAATTAGTGCCTGGTATGGCTGATGGGGAACCAGTTGCTAACAAAGATAAAACAGTTTACAACATCAAAATTAAAGATGCAAAATGGTCTAATGGTGACCCAGTTAAAGCTCAAGACTTCGTATATGCATGGCAACGTGCTTTAGATCCAGAACAAAAGTCTGAGTATGGCCCATATATGATGGTTGGTAAAATTAAGAATGCTGATAAGGTTTACAACAAAAAAGCAAAGCCTGAGGAACTAGGAATTAAAGCTGTAAGTGATAAAGAACTGCAAATTACACTTGAAAAACCAATTCCTTACTTCCAATCTCTGCTTTCATTCCCAACATTCTATCCAGTGAATGAAAAATTCGTTAAAGAACAAGGTGACAAATATGCGAAGACTGCAAAGAACCTTGTATACAACGGACCATTTGAACTTTCTTCTTGGGATGGCCCACAAGCAACTACTTGGGAATACAAAAAGAATGAAGAATATTGGGACAAAAAGAACGTCTCTATGACAAAACTTACTTTTAAAGTATCTAAAGATCCACAAGCAGCTGTTAACGCATTTGAAGCGGGAGAAGCTGATATTACACCTAAATTATCAACACCTGCCATCATCTCTCAATACGAAGGTGATAAGCGGATGAAAAGATTACTAGAACCTACTGTGTTCTGGTTGAAAATGAACCAAGGAAATAAATCTTTAAAGAATGAAAACGTTCGTCGTGCAATTGCAACAGCAATTGATAAAGAAGCGTTTGTAAATGATGTATTGCAGAATGGTTCAGTTGCTGCATACTATCAAATTCCAAAAGATTTCGTACATGATGAAAGCGGAAAAGACTTCCGTGATGGAATGCCTAAATACTTAGAAACTAATAAAGATGAAGCGAAAAAGCTTTTTGAAAAAGGGTTAAAAGAATTAGGAACGTCTAAAGTAACGCTTAATTACTTAGGTGATGATTCTGAGACAGCTAAAACAATCGGTGCTTTCATTAAAGATCAGCTCGAGAAAACTTTACCTGGCTTAGATATCAATATTCAAAGTGTTCCTTTCGCTACTCGTATTGATCGTGATAAGAAAGAAGATTACGATCTTCAGATGGCTGGATGGGGTCCAGATTACCTTGATCCGATCACGTTCTCTGACTTGTTCATCACAGGTGGCGGAAACAACCACATGGGTTACTCAGATAAAAAATATGATCAGTTGTTAAAAGATGCATCTGGCAAATTAGCTGCAAAACCTGAAGAACGCTGGAAAGCTTTACAAGAAGCTGAAAAAGTATTATTACAAGATGACGCAGCACTTTCACCAATTTATCAGAGAGCAACTAACTATCTGATTAATAACAAAGTAAAAGGATTTGTCATTCACAAAGTTGGACCTGAATTCAGCTACAAATGGATGAAAATTGAAGGATAATTAACAATCTTATAGAAAAGAGAGTGTATTCTCTGAATATACTCTCTTTTTCACTGAGAGAAATATGTCGAAATATACAGAAAAGTCAGTTTTATCAGGAGGTGCAAGTATGCTGAAATACTTAATTAGACGGGTTGCCTACATGGTTGTTACCCTCTTCATCATTGTTTCAATCACTTTTTTCTTAATGAAACTTATTCCGGGTTCTCCTTTTGTTAATGCGCAAAAGTTGTCAGAAGCTCAACAAGCTGTACTTAATGCAAAATATGGACTAGATCAGCCAATTCCTGTTCAATATTTTCATTACATGATTAATACATTCACTGGGGATTTAGGTGTTTCATTCCAATTCAACAATACCTCCGTAACAGAACTTCTTTCATATCGAGTAGGACCATCTGCTGTCCTAGGCCTTCAAGCGATTATTTTAGGAACGATTGTTGGTATCTTTTTGGGAGTAGTTGGAGCTTTAAGACAGAACACATGGGTGGATTACTCTGCTACTTTCTTGGCAGTTATCGGTAAATCAATTCCGAGTTTTGTATTCGCTGGATTACTTCAGTACTATATTGCGGTGAAATTGGGGTTATTACCAACTCAATTTTGGAATGGGTTTGAATATACAATTTTACCTACTATAGCGTTAGCAATGTTCCCTATCTCCATTTGTGCTCGTTTTATGAGAACAGAAATGGTTGAAGTACTTGAGACAGATTACATTTTACTTGCAAAAGCAAAAGGAGCAGGCTATTTTGAGATCGCATTTAAACATGCAATGAGAAATGCTTTAATACCTGTTGTCACAGTACTTGGTCCATTGACTGTTAGTTTAATGACGGGATCACTAGTAATAGAAAAAATCTTCTCAATTCCTGGAATTGGTGAGCAGTTTGTTAAAGCCATTACAGTAAATGACTACCCAGTCATCATGGGTACAACTATCTTATTTGCCGTTCTTTTTGTAGTGGTTGTATTTATTGTCGATATTCTATATGGAATTATCGATCCTAGAATTCGTGTAGCGGGAGGTAACAAATAATGAAACAGCAAGAAGAAAATATTGATAAAAGTCTGTTTGAACCCGCTGGTGTTGATACATTATCTGCTGAAAAAATTGAAAAGCCAAGTCTAAATTATTGGCAAGATGCATGGCTTAGAATTAAAAAGAATAAAGCCGCTGTTGTTAGTATGGTGATTTTATTTTTAATTGTATTCATGGCGCTCGTTGGACCATTAATTAGTGGCAAAGACTTTAGTACTCAAACAACGTCTGAAGCGAACTTACCGCCGCGAATCCAAGGATTAGAGCATGTTAGTTTCTTACCTTTTACTGGTGAAAGAACATTAAAAAATGGTGATGTGGTCAATCCATATGAACAAAAAGGGATTGAACATTACTACTGGTTCGGTACCGATAATCTTGGGAGAGATCTATTTACACGTGTGTGGAAAGGAACTCAAATCTCACTGCTTATTGCTGTTGTTGCAGCTGTGATCGATTTAATTATTGGTGTTGCCTACGGCGCTATTTCTGGTTATTTCGGTGGGAAAATTGATAATGCGATGCAGCGTATTTTGGAAGTTCTAATGGGGATTCCAAACTTAATCGTTGTCATATTAATGATTCTCGTCTTAAAACCAGGGATTATTCCAATTATTATTGCACTAAGTATTACCGGGTGGATCAGTATGGCTAGGGTCGTGCGTGCTCAAGTCATGAAGCTGAAAGAACAGGAATATGTACTAGCCGCTAGAACTTTGGGATTAAGTAACTTTAAAATTATCTTTAAGCACATGTTGCCAAACTTAACAGGTGTGATGATTATTAATACAATGTTCACTATTCCTAGTGCGATCTTCTTTGAAGCTTTCTTAAGCTTTATTGGATTAGGTCTGCAAGAGCCGCAAGCTTCACTAGGGACATTAATTGAAGATGGGTTTAAATCAATGATCGCTTTCCCATATCAGATGGTTTATCCAGCAATTATCATTAGTGTTATCATGATCGTCTTTAACCTTGTTGCCGACGGTGTGAGAGATGCACTTGATCCAAAAATGAAAGATTAGTACGGGGCGGTGATGTTGATGAATAAACAAGAAACGATTTTAAAAGTAAATGACTTAAATATTTCATTCCACACATTTGCTGGCGAAGTTAAGGCAATTCGAGGTGTGAATTTTGAATTGAAAAAAGGTGAGACGCTTGCCATTGTTGGAGAATCAGGCTCTGGTAAATCGGTAACTTCTAAATCAATCATGGGTCTGCTTCCTAAATCTAACTCCGAAGTGAAAAAAGGAGAGATTTTGTTTCAAGGTAAAAACCTAACAAAACTTTCTGACAAACAGATGCAGAAAATAAGAGGGAAAGATATTGCCATGGTCTTTCAAGATCCAATGACATCTTTGAATCCGACTATGACAATTGGTAAGCAAATTATAGAACCCATCTTAAAACATCAAAATGCAAGTAAAGAAGAAGCTAAAAAAAGAGCACTTGAGCTTTTGAGTCTTGTAGGTATTCCGAAACCGGAACAGAGGTTCAAGCAATACCCTCATCAATTTTCTGGTGGGATGCGACAAAGGGTTGTCGTTGCAATAGCTCTTGCTTGTAATCCGAAAATTTTAATTGCAGATGAGCCAACTACTGCTTTAGATGTAACCATTCAAGCTCAAATCTTAGAACTGATGAAAGATCTTCAAAAGAAGATTGAAACATCTATCATCTTTATCACACATGATTTAGGGGTCGTTGCGAATGTAGCAGATCGTGTAGCGGTTATGTATGGTGGTCAAATTGTTGAAATTGGCACCGTAGATGAGATCTTCTATAACCCAAAACATCCATATACTTGGGGATTACTGAGCTCTATGCCAAGTCTTGATGCAAAAGAGGAGAAATTGTTTGCCATTCCAGGCACGCCGCCTGATTTGTTGAATCCTCCAAAAGGAGACCCATTTGCGGCTAGAAATCAATTTGCAATGAAAATTGATTTTGAACAGCAGCCGCCTTTATATCAAGTATCAGAAACTCATTTTGCTGCTACATGGCTTTTACATCCTAACGCGCCAAAAGTAGAACCTCCTGAATCAATTAAGCAAAGAATGCGACAATTTAATGCGCAAAAAGGGGGGGATCACATTGAGTGAAAAAGATGTTATTTTACAAGTGAAAAATCTTAAGCAATATTTTAATGTGGGTAAACCTAATGAAGTAAAAGCTGTTGATGATGTCAGCTTTGACATTTATAGAGGTGAAACATTGGGCCTTGTAGGTGAATCTGGTTGCGGGAAATCCACTACTGGTAGAACCATCATTCGTCTATACAATGCAACAGGTGGCGAAGTTATTTTTAACGGGCAGAATGTGCATGATAAAAAATCAACAACAGATCTTAAACAATTTAACCGAAAAATGCAAATGATCTTTCAGGATCCATATGCCTCCCTCAATCCAAGAATGAAAGTTGTGGATATTATTGCAGAGGGTATCGATATTCATGGTCTTGCAAAATCAGCACAAGCACGTAAAGAGCGTGTATATCAATTGCTTGAAACGGTTGGTTTGAATAAAGAGCACGCGAATAGATACCCGCATGAATTTTCAGGCGGTCAAAGGCAGCGTATTGGGATTGCTCGTGCGTTAGCTGTTGAGCCGGATTTCATCATTGCCGATGAGCCAATCTCTGCACTAGATGTGTCGATCCAAGCGCAGGTCGTCAACTTAATGAAAGAACTGCAAGAAGAAAAGGGCTTAACGTATTTATTCATTGCCCATGACCTTTCCATGGTCAAATATATCAGCGATCGTATCGGTGTGATGTATTTTGGGAAATTGGTTGAGCTGGCACCAGCGAATGAATTATATGAAAACCCGCTTCATCCATATACAAAATCATTACTATCTGCGATTCCGCTTCCAGATCCTGATTATGAACGTAACCGCAAACGGATTAAATACGATCCATCTGTTCATAAAGGAACAAATACGGAATTTCGTGAAGTTAAGCCAGGTCACTTTGTCAGCTGTACTGAGGAAGAATTCAAAGAGATCAAAGCAAAACAATAAGAACAGAGAAGAAGCACTGCGATATCAGTGCTTCTTTTTTTATTTTACAAAAAAACAAGTTGATGGTAATTTTTATGTAAAATGAGTAAACCAGGAGGAAATCAAATGTTGTTATGGAAGACGTTTCGCTATTCATGTCTTCACTTTTTTATCGTCACGATGCTTTTTTCAATATCTTTTTTAATGGAACCAAATGGAGGAAAGTGGATGATCGCATTTTTAGTGCTCATTTGCATCATTTCGTTTTCAGTTGAATTTGCTCTGTATCGGCGCACGAATAAACAGAAGGAAGAAGTCCGGCGTATGAAGTACCTTTATTTCATCATGTTTCAGATCGCCATGACACTTCTTTTGTTTGCTTGCTTTCAAATACTCATGAATCGTTCGATATAAAACTTTTTTGCTTTCTCTTAAAAAAAAGTGAAACCACCAATGGCATTGCTGCGTCTTACTAGTACAGGCGTTTAAATAGCAGGAAATCGGGAATAGATAAGGAAGTGGTTCTTAACTACATCATAAGGAGCGGATCCATGAATTGGTATGAAAAGCTCAGTGAATACTTCCCGATAGAAGAAATGAAGTCAAAAGAGCATATGGAAGCTTTATTAAAGGAAAGAAGTGATATTTATCATAAAGAAGAAGGGCCTCATCATGTGATGATGTACGCTGAATTTGATTCTTTCATCTTTATTGATTATTTATTTGTTTCCAAGGATGCAAGAGGTGAAGGCCTCGGCTCAAAGCTCATTCATAAGCTGAAGGAAAAAAGAAAACCGATCTTGCTTGAGGTCGAGCCTGTAGATGAAGATGATGCAGATACTGCAAAACGCCTAAAGTTTTATCAGAGAGAGCACTTCAAGCATGCTGAATCAATTGGTTATAAACGCAGGTCACTTGCAACGAATGAAGTGAACCGCATGGAAATTCTTTATTGGTCGCCTCGTACAGATAATGAGGAAGAAATGATGGAGGCCATGAGAAAGACGTACGAAAGAATCCATACGTATAAAGACGAAGAATGGTATGGACAATCGTATGAGGATGTTGATGATGTGCTGAAGCTCGTTGAAAATAGAAAACAAAAAAATATTTTCGATCATCTCGACTAAATGAGAATGTTCAGACTTCAAACATCAGCACAAAAAGAATGAAATTGTCTAGTTTTTGTCACAAAAATTGCAAGAAAATCTGTTCACACTTACTTTTTTATAGTATAATCACTATAAAGATTACTTATTTAGAACAATTTTAATTTAAGAATACAGATCAATATTCATTCTACAAATTGAGGAGTGAAGATTTATGGTAACATTATACACATCACCAAGCTGTACATCATGTAGAAAAGCAAGAGCGTGGTTAGAAGAGCACAATATTCCATACCAAGAGAGAAATATCTTTTCTGAGCCTCTTTCAATCGATGAAATCAAAGAGATTCTTCGTATGACGGAAGATGGTACAGATGAAATTATCTCAACACGTTCTAAAGTATTCCAAAAACTAAATGTAAATGTTGAGACAATGCCACTTCAACAATTGTATAAACTAATCAATGAGCACCCTGGTCTTCTAAGACGTCCAATTATTTTAGATGAAAAAAGACTGCAAGTTGGGTACAACGAAGATGAAATTAGACGTTTCCTTCCTAGAACGGTTCGTACATTCCAACTTCGAGAAGCTCAGCGACTTGCTAACTAATAGAGAACACGAAAAGCTGCCGATCATTTGGCAGCTTTTTTTATTTATTTTCAGCCGTTTGTTCGTAAAAGAGACTGGCTAAAATAACGGTTGCAACGGTTAAAAAGGGAAGCAACAATTCAAGTGTTGTATGCTGTGCCATAAATTCATTCAGTTTTACATCACGGACAATCATTTCTCCGCCAGTAAAAGCTAAAAGGGCACTCCCTCCGTATAAAAGAATCGGAAACTTAGTTAGTGCTGCATGAATCAGCTTACTCCCCCAAATAATAATCGGAACTGAAATCATTAAGCCAAAGGCAGTGAGCACCATGTTCCCCTTAGCCGCCCCTGCAACAGCAATAACATTATCAAGTGACATAAAAAGATCTGCAATCACGATGGTCTGAACAGCACGCCAAAGGGAGCCGCTGCTTTTAATCCGAATGGATTCTTTCTTTTGTTCAATTAACAAATTGTATCCTATATAAAGGAGAAAGAGACCGCCGATAAATTGCAAATAGGGGATGGTCAATAAATAAACGGCAGCACCAGTCATGGTGATTCTCATCAGCACTGCCAAAAGTGTGCCGATCCATATGGCTTTGTTTCGTTTTTCATTTGATAAGCTTCGACTGGCCATCGCAATGATTAATGCATTATCTCCGCCTAATATAAGATCTATGCCAATAATCATCAGTAAGGATACGATCCACTCTGTTTCCATCCAGTTCACCTCATTTCACTAAAATAGCTCGTACAACCAATATATGAGGACAATTCAAATATATGTTTCTGCAAGTTTTCTCTGCAAAAAATGCGTTTTTATTTCTTTTATTCATGTTTTATCATAAAATAGACAGTACACAGCAATACCTCATTTCTTTAAATGGTTAACATGTAGACGGAACGGGTAAAGTGTAGTAAAGTACTATTAATTGGGAGCTTGTATGTCCCTTCAACATCTTATATAGAAGGGAAGGTTGGCAAAATGGAAATCGAAAGAATAAATGAACATACAGTCAAATTTTATATTTCCTACGGTGATATTGAAGATCGCGGTTTTGACCGTGAAGAGATTTGGTATAATCGTGAGCGCAGTGAAGAGCTGTTCTGGGAAGTGATGGACGAAGTGCACGAAGAAGAAGAATTTGCAGTAGAGGGACCACTTTGGATTCAAGTACAGGCACTTGATAAAGGTCTTGAAATTGTCGTGACAAAAGCCCAACTTTCTAAAGATGGACAAAAGCTCGAATTGCCGATTCCAGAAGATAAAAAAGATCAAACAGATGAAGAAAGTTTAGATGCTCTGCTTGATGATTTTCATAAAGAAGAGCAAGATCAAGAAGATCATAATGAGAAGGACAAAAAACTTCAACTTCAGTTCGTATTGAAAATGGATGACTTTGAAGATTTGATTGCACTTTCTCAATTAAATATGCAGGATTTTACGACAAGTTTATATTCGTTTGAAAACCGTTATTATCTATATGTTGACTTCCACGAGGATTTGTCAGATGAGCAGGTGGAGAATAAGCTTAGTATTCTGCTTGAATATGCTCATGAATCAGTGGTCAGCATCTACAGACTGCAAGAATACGGTCAGCTGATTGTCAAAGAGAATGCGCTTGAAACGATTCAACAGCACTTCTCTTAACAACCAAAAGTCGATTTCTATAGAGGAATCGACTTTTTTATCTGAATGAAAAAGTAAATAAAGTGATCGGCAAGGAGAAAATGAAATGAGAAATGTAGTCAAAGTTCTATTTTTTCTTATCATTACGATAGGTGCTTATTTGATTATCCAAATTTTTGCCGGTGATCTAGCGGTAAGTGTATTAAGTTCCGTCAGTGTTCTATTCACTTTATCGATTATCTTCATCGGGTTTGTCATTTTCTTAGAAAACAGAAATCCCTCTCAAACGATTACGTGGCTTGTGCTGCTTGGGAGCTTTCCGCTTTTCGGGTTTTTGTTTTATATTTTCTTTGGACGCAATATTAAAAAGCGCAGACTTTTTGAAAAGAAAGCGGTACTAGACGAACAGCTTGTCCAGGAAGATGAACGTATCCACAGAGAAGCAATTGAAAAAATGACTCATATGGGTGACCATCAGCAGCTCTTATTTAAGCTGGCCCACAGACTTGGACATACCCCTATTACGTATCGCACATCCTCTAAAGTTCTGACCAATGGAGAAGAAACGTTCTCTCATATTTTTGAAGAAATCAAAAAAGCAACACATCACATTCACCTAGAATATTATATTCTCCGTCATGATGATCTGGGACAAGAATTAAAGGACATTTTAATCGAGAAAGCAAAAAGTGGTGTGATTGTCCGCTTTTTATATGACGATGTAGGCAGCCTAAAACTTTCCCGTCAATATATTGCTGACTTAGAAAAGGCTGGCGTGCAGATCGTTCCGTTTTTACCAGTGAGACTGCCCTTATTAAATAATAAAATCAACTTCCGAAATCACCGGAAAATCGTGGTGATTGATGGAGAAGTAGGATTTGTCGGCGGACTTAACATTGGGGACGAATATATGGGGAGAAGCAGACAATATGGATTTTGGCGTGATACCCACCTGATGATTAAAGGTGAGGCCGTTCGTGATTTGCAGCAGATTTTTATGCAGGATTGGTATTACATGACCAATGAAAGATGCTCGGGTGTGGATTATTTTAAAGATTTCAGTCATATGGAGAGTAGAGCAGAAGGCGTACAAATGATTGCTGGTGGTCCTGATAAACAGTGGGAAGTCATTAAAAATCTCTTTTTCTCCATGATTATCTCCGCCAAAAAATCAATTTGGATTGCTTCACCTTATTTTGTACCTGATGATGATATTTTGTCCGCACTGAAAATTGCTGCGTTGAGCGGAGTCGATGTGCGAATCATTGCGCCGAAAAATCCAGATAAACGCATCGTATTTCATGCGTCCCGTTCATACTTCCCCGAACTTTTAGAAGCAGGTGCGAAGGTATATGAATATGATCAAGGCTTTATGCATAGTAAGTTTATCATTGTGGATAGTGAGCTAGCATCAATTGGTACAGCAAATATGGATATGAGAAGTTTTCATCTGAACTTTGAAGTGAATGCTTTCCTCTATAAAACAAAAAGTACAGAGAAGCTGGTCAACGACTTCTTAGGTGATTTAGAGCAGTCGCATGAAATTGTTCCAGAAGAATTTGCGAAGAGACCTTTGAGGGTGAGGCTGTTTGAATCAACAGCAAGATTATTATCACCTCTTTTATAAAAATTGTATTTTCCCCCTTTTCTAAAAGGGGGATTTCTTATTTTACTAAGGGAAAGTAGGTTGAAATCGTGTTTTGATACGATAAAAATTCATTTTCGATATTCGCTTCCTGATGAGAGAAAAAGCTATAATACGGTCATCAAAGAGCAAGGGGCGAAATGTATGAATGCAGCAATCATGGAGAATGGCAAGCTGATTCGCATCACACAACATCTGACTAAAAGGCGGCTAGAGCATGTAAGAGCTACGTGCAAATTTTACTGTCCTGAATGTAGGCAGGAGGTTCTATTAAAGCTAGGTGAGCATCGTGTCCATCATTTTGCACATAAACAGCTCTCGGCATGTCCATTAGCGTCCACCGGTGAAACAGCTTATCATCAGGCAGGGAAAATGGCTCTTAAGGATTGGCTCACGCAGCTTGGATATGAGCCGTTACTAGAGAAGTATGTTTCAAACATTCAGCAGCGCCCTGATGTGACCGTTGCTATAGAAAATAAAAGCTATGCCATCGAATTTCAATGTGCAAATATTTCGTGGAAAGAGCTACATAAACGAACGGAAGGTCTCCGTGCTGCGGGGCTCTATCCTATATGGATCATAGGGGCGAATCGTTTAAAACGAATGGGTGGCCAGCTCTTTTCATTCTCCTCCATTCATTGGGGAATTTTAAGGCAGTCAAAGAATAAGAGACTCATTTTTTATTGTCCGATCCAAAATAGATTCATCCACCTGGATCAACTTCTCGTGTTTCAGCCAACGAAAATATGTGCCTCAATGACCGTTAGACCGCCTTCAGCTTATCGCCAACTACCAGCACTCTTATCTGTTTTCTCGAGCAATCATCAATTGTATAAAGAGTGGCTCAAGTGTATTCGGCAATTTAGGGAGCGGCCACCCCGCATTTTAGCAAATGAAAGCAAGCGTTTAAGAACCATTTTTTATGAGCATCATCAAACAGCATGGCCATTTCTACCGACAGAATTATTTATCCCCCTGACAGAAGCATATATCTTTTCAAGCCCTGTTTATGTGTGGCAAGGATGCCTTTATGATTGGATGATTAGAAAGGGAAAAGAACAAGTGACCATTCATCTTCTTTTAAAAGAAATTGAGCGATGTGTCCAGCATAAAGAAGTGAAGCTCCGATATACCAATGTCACAAAAGAAGAAATCAAAGGGGTGATCATTTCATATGTACGGGCGCTTGTGAATCTAGGGTTTTTATACATGACGAAAGAGGGTAATTATCAAGTAACGTCGAATCAAAAGCCTATACGAACAGCAGATGAAGCGATAAAACGAGATGCTTTCTTATTTCATTAGCATGTTTCATGCCCACTTTGATCATGATAAGAAAAAGGTGGTGCTGCTATTGAATAGAAAGAAACGCTTTTTTCTCATTTTTTTAGTTTGTTTGGTATTTATTTCTGCATATGATTTGACAAACATAGTTCAAAACAAAGAAGATAAATACAACACCAATTTCTTTCACTTTCCGAAAGGTTGGTTCAACACAACTCATGCAAGGGGGATTCATATGACTTCACAAAATAACAACAATCATTTACCAGACAGAAGCGAAGTAAAAGAAGAAAACAAATGGCGCCTTGAAGATATTTTTGAAAGTGTCGATTCTTGGAATAAGGAATTCGAAGCTGTAAAAAAAGAAATTCCGAAGCTCGCCCAATTTAAAGGCAAGCTGGCCCATTCTGCTGATGTCTTGTATGAAGCCCTAACATTTCAGGATCAACTTTCTGAAAAGCTTGGCAAGCTTTATACATATGCGCATATGAAATATGATGAAGATACAACAAATTCATCATTTCAGGCTTTAAATGATAAAGCATCCAATTTATTTACACAGCTGTCTAGTACATCTGCCTATATTGTTCCGGAGATTTTATCTATTCAAGAAGATAAGCTGCAGCAATTTATTTTGGAAAAAGAAGAATTAAAACTTTATTCTCACGCTCTCGAAGAAATTAACAAAGAGCGTCCGCATATTTTAAGTGAGGAGCAAGAAGCTTTATTAGCTGAAGCCTCTGAACCTTTATCAACATCATCCACTACGTTTAGTATGTTTAATAATGCAGATATTTCGTTCCCTTCTGTTAAGGATGAAAATGGAGAAGAAAAGAAAATTACTCATGGCAACTTCATTACTTTTTTAAACAGTGATGATCGTGAAGTGAGAAAGAATGCTTTTAAAGCCGTTTATAAAACGTATGATCAATATAAGAATACTTTGGCGTCTACACTCAGCGGCTCGATTAAAAAGGATAATTTTTATGCGAAAGTACGTCAATACAAATCGGCAAGAGAAGCAGCGCTATCACGCAACAGTATTCCTGAAGAAGTGTATGACAATCTAATTGATACAGTTCATCAATATTTACCCTTATTACACCGCTACATTGAATTGCGTAAAAAGGTATTAAAGCTTGATGAAGTGCACAATTATGACTTGTATACACCATTAGTAAAAGATGCTGGCATGAAGCTGACCTATGACGAAGCAAAGGATTATATGCTGAAAGGGTTAGCGCCATTAGGAGAAGAATATGTTTCGGTATTAAAAGAGGGACTCGAAAATCGCTGGGTAGATGTTTATGAGAATAAAGGGAAACGAAGCGGCGCGTATTCTTCTGGAAGCTATGGTACGAATCCTTATATCTTAATGAACTGGCAAAATAATATTGATAATTTATTTACGCTGGCTCATGAATTTGGTCACTCTGTTCATAGCTACTATACAAGAAAGCATCAGCCATATCCGTACGGAAACTACAGCATTTTTGTAGCGGAAGTAGCTTCTACAACAAATGAAGCATTACTAGGCGAATACTTACTCAATCATTTAGAGGACAAAAAGCAGCGCTTGTATGTGCTCAATCACTTGTTAGAAGGATTTAGAGGGACGGTATTCAGACAAACGATGTTTGCAGAGTTCGAGCACCTGATTCATGTGAAAGCGCAAGAAGGGGAGGCATTAACGCCAGAGTTTATGACGAACCTGTATTACGACCTGAATAAGAAGTATTTTGGCGACGGTATGGTTGTGGATAAGGAAATCGGATTAGAATGGACGCGAATTCCGCATTTCTATTACAACTATTATGTGTATCAATATGCGACAGGCTATAGTGCGGCTCAGGCATTAAGTAAACAAATTTTAGAAGAAGGGAAACCTGCAGTGGAGCGCTATACAGACTTCCTTAAAGCAGGAAGCTCTGACTATCCAATCAACGTGCTGAAAAAAGCTGGTGTAGATATGGCATCAAAAGAACCAATTGAGGCAGCATGTCAATTGTTTGAAGAAAAATTAAAGGAAATGGAAGAGCTCATCTCAAAGACTAGTGAGTAACGAGAAGACTTCTGTCAGATGTGTGAGTGCAAACTCACCTTTTGGCAGGAGTTTTTTCTTGAAATAAAAAAGACCAGATTGTTGACAAAGGGCTAAAATGAACTTGATTTTAGCCCTTTGACTTCTTTTTAGCGTGATAGAAAACCTTTGCACGCAGGACTGACACCGAATGCGAGGGTTTGCCTACACGCTAGACCTCGTCTATATGAACGAGGTTTGTACATTCAATGATTACGCTTTAAAACCTTTGAAGGTTTTTCGGTGATTCATTCGATAGAGTGTAAAGAGAATGGAAGCGAATAGGAGTGGAGATGTCAGGTATAGAGGCAGCATCTTCATTAAGCCTAATATATTTAAACAGAAACATAAGCCAATGGCAACAAGTCCAATGGTTGTGCTGCGCATGCAGATCCCCCCATTTTTTTGTTACTTTCACTATATGAAAGTGACAGTCCTCTTATGTTTTGTGACAAAAATATGAACATATAGTATATCGGTTGTCATAAGTCGACAAAATTTGATATACTACAGATGTGAAATTAATCACATACAAACATTACCCCTTTGTTTGACCGTGAAAAATTTCTCCCATCCCCTTTGTTGTCGTTAAGACATAGTGAAACCGCGCTTATCCCGGCGCGGTTTCTTCGTACTTATAAATAGAACAAGTGTTCTTTTGGGGGTGAAGAAAAAAACATGGGTCAGCACCCATGTTCATTCTCACAGCGGTAGACATCAAGATCTGAATGATTGTCTCCTTCTGTATAACGCCAAAACATTTCTTGATGTACTTGTACACGTTCTACCTTTTTAGCGAATGCGAGCTTTTTCATCTCGCGTTCAACTTCTTCAAGTGTCAGGTCATATACAACGGCAATTTCTTTTGCTGATGCAAATTGAAAGTAAGCGATAAACCATTCAATTGGCGGTCGTTCTGAAGGTGTTGGTTTTTCGCCAATCATTTCAAAGAGAATTTCCTCGTAAATATCATAAGAATATGCACCTGAAATCTTTAATCCTTCTTCACCATTGATCGTATTAAAAAAGGCGAAAGTGGGAAGCTCAGACACATCCATTTCAGCTGCGATTTTCATATCACATTGGAGCGCTTTGACAGCACTTTGAGAATGGATATCTCGCTGGAACTCTTCAATGTCCAGTCCAGCCGTTTTTGCATTTTCTAGCAAGACTTGTTCACTGGTGACGTCCTGCTGATGGCAAAAAAGCGATTCTTGAATGAGTCGTAAAAATTTCATTCCGCATTTTCTGCCCTGAAGTTCAGCTGCTTTTAATGCAAGAGAGGCGAGATAAGGTGATGTCACAATTTGTTCAGACAGCATTTGTTCTTTTTTGGTCTGAGTTTTCGTGGCAAATTTCCCCCACGCTTCGGTTAGTAAATGTTTTTTTCGTTTCCGGTTCAAAGCATTAATACTAGAACTTGTAACCGTTCGTAAAGTGAAGAAACGGCCATATTTCATTTTCAACTTTTTAATTGATGGCTCTAATAACCAGCAGTCCGGGCTGAGAGGATCAATGAATACATAGATTTCAATCGGCTTTTGAGGATGTCCGTGACAATGTGAGAAATATTGCTCATGCGGATTGCAGCTCAAGATCGTCCGTCCTTTTCAGGTATTTGGTTGACCATGTGACGAGCCGTCAAAGACAGCCGCTCAAATAAAAAGTCACGAATATCGCCGGTTAGTCCTACTTGATCCATTGCATCCTCCATACATTCAAGCCATGCGTCCGCCCGCTCCTCAGTAATCGGAAAAGGGAGATGTCTCGCCCGTAGCATTGGGTGACCATGCTCCTCAGTATAAAGCGGCGGTCCGCCTAAATATTGAGTTAAGAACTGTTTTTGTTTTCTTGCTGTTTCTTTTAAGTCATCCGGGAAAATAGGATGAAGCAAAGGATGACACTTTACATTTTCATAAAAAGTATCAACAAGTTGCGATAGAAGTTCCTCTCCAACCGCTTCGTAAGGTGCGTTAAACGATTGTACCATGTTGACTACTCCTTTAACTCGTAGCTAATAGGATGGCTCACCCTATTGCGAATTTCATGTATTTCAAAAGTGATATTCAGTTTGTTCTATTTTATTGTTTCTATTCTTGTATACTTATTTTAACAACCTCTACTCAATTCCACAAACAAACCGCTTTGGTCCTTTGGGAATAGTGAGGGAGACAGGTTCCGTGTTCAATTGACCATATCATAACACATTCAGTCAAAAAAGGGTGAAAAGCGACATACAAAAAACCGAAGAGGTTATTCTCTTCGGTTTAGGCGAAATATTGAGCTGTGATTTTCTTTACATAATTTTGTGTTTCTTTAAATGGAGGAATGCCTCCGTACTTATCTACATTCCCTGAGCCTGCGTTATAAGCGGCTAAGGCAAGTGAGACATTTCCATTATATTTTTGCAGCATTTGTTTTAAATACTTCGTTCCGCCTTCAATGTTTTGGGCTGCATCAAAGGCATTGTTCACGCCAAGTGATTTAGCAGTAGACGGCATAAGCTGCATCAGTCCAAGTGCACCAGCATGGCTGACAGCATTCGTGCGATAACCGGATTCTTGCTTGATCACTGCGTGGATCAGCTTTTCTGGAACTCCGTGCTTTTGAGCCATTTGTGAGACGATCTGATTAATCTCTTTTGATGAAGAGCCTGAAACAGCTTTTTGAAGCGGCGGTGTGTAGCTGTTATTTAAGACGTTTCCAATACCATTTGCGGTATTCAATTGGCTGTCATTTGCATAAAGAGACTGAGATTGAAGCTGTTCACTGCCTGCTATCGCAGATAAATATGGGTTCATTCGTGCATATTGCGTGTTCGGAGACGTTGATGGGTCCGATCCCATGAAAGCAGAAATGGAAAGCGGGAGACGAGATAATTCTGATCCGCCTAAAAAATCTTGCAACAGCGACTGGAATGAAGTCTCAGCGCTTGATTCTTGTCCAGCTGTGAGTTGTGTTTGTCCATTATCAGATTGTAACGTTTTGAGTGCTTGAAGCTGCATAAAGGATTGAAGTTGATTGACGTTCATCATGTTCCTCCTTCAAGGAATTCATCTATTCTTTTGTTTTCATTTTTTCTTCATAAAAGCGTACGACTTTGTTTTTCGTGTGTCTTGGTGGGATCTGAAATTGCTGAAGCAATGCTGTAAAAGCGGCTTGTCCAATGTCTAAATCGCTCACTTCAAATTCAAGTTCATAGTCCTCTACTGTTAAATATCGGCTGTGATCCAAAACAATTAAGCCTTCTTTGATCATTTTTTCTGCTCTTGACGTTTCCAGTGAACCAAAATACACGATTTGATCCTTTTGGATGTGAAGGTGTACTAATCTGTCTGCCACTTCACCTTCTGGCAGGTGGAAATGTTCAAGACTTGCGGGAGGATCGATCGTTTGGTGAGTTTCCAAAAGGCCGATCTCATGCGGTTCCTTTAATGTGAGGACCCACTGCCCGCCTTTTTCTCTCATTCGTAATGCAGCGAATTTGGATTTTATATCAAATTGAGGTGTATCAAAATAATAGTTGGTTTGAGTGTGGAAGTCCTCGTCCTTTAATTGAAAATATTCTTTTAGCTGTTCAAATTCTTCTTTCATTAATAATTGTTTTAGTTCTATCTCAATTTCCTGTGCCATTTTGACATCAACCTTTCATTTAGAGGAAATATGATTATTGTACATGAAAAGTTTCATTTTTTCTTATTTATTCCTTAAAAAGAGACGTATATAGATGCTAAATGAGGCAAAATGAACAACGAAATGGAGAAATCAAATTTTCTCAAAAAGTTCGGTTTATCAATATTGAACTTGATATGATAAAATAAAGCTGTACTTTGTTGTAAAGGAGATCATGATGCAAAACAGAATTGAAATCACAGAAGCAACTTTAAAAGAAGACAGGCTGATCTTGACGGTCCAGTCAGATGAGCAAATTCAAAAAGCAAAAGCATCAGGACAAATGCTTGTTGATTCTGATCACTTTGCGTTCGTTTACATACTTGAGACTGAGGAGTCTTTTACGTATCTTATTTTAGGAGAACATACATGGGCTCCATTAAAAGAAGCAATGAATCGTGAAATCCCTGTCTATTTGGCGGCGGAAGAGCAAACGCTAGAACTCATTCAACTTCATCAGGAATTAAATTATTTAATCGACAATATTAAAGACAATGCCAATTACGGAGATATGGAAGAGAAAGTGAAGAGCACATTCCTCTGAAATAATTAGGTATTTGGAATTGGGGGAAGTTTCATGGACAAAAAACAATGGGATCAATTCCTCGCACCATATAAGCAAGCAGTCGAAGAATTAAAAGTGAAACTAAAAGGCATTCGAAAACTGTATGAATTTGAGGATGACCATTCACCAGTAGAATTTGTCACTGGCCGAGTGAAACCCGTTGCCAGCATATTGGAAAAGGCAAAGCGTAAAAACATCCCGATGCATGAGATTGAAACGATGCAGGATATTGCAGGGCTTCGCATTATGTGCCAATTTGTAGAAGATATACAAGTCGTCAAGAAAATGCTCCAGTCACGAAAAGATTTCGTGGTTGTAGATAAACGCGACTATATTGCAGAACATAAAGAAAGCGGATACCGCTCGTACCACCTTGTTGTGTTATATCCGCTGCAAACGATCAATGGAGAGAAGCAGCTCCTCGTCGAAATCCAAATCCGTACATTAGCCATGAACTTTTGGGCGACCATCGAGCATTCTCTGAATTATAAATATAGCGGGAATATCCCGGAGAAGGTCAAGCAGCGCCTTCAAAGAGCTTCTGAGGCAGCATCTCTTCTTGATGATGAGATGTCTGAAATCAGAGGGGAAATTCAAGAAGCGCAAGTGGCATTTTCCCGGAAAAAGAAAAACGATAGCTGAGCCTAAGCTTGATCAAATATGATGCTGCTTTCTCGTCGCAGCAAGGTGGAAAAGGAGAAGAATTCATGAAATTTGCAGTTTCTTCGAAAGGGAATTCTGTATCTGACACACTTAAAAATAAAATACAGACCTACTTATTGGATTTTGGAATGGAATTAAATGAAGAGGAACCCGATCTCGTCATTACAGTTGGCGGAGACGGAACCCTTTTATACGCTTTTCACCGGTATAGTAACCGTCTAAACGAAACCGCTTTTGTCGGCGTACATACAGGCCATCTTGGTTTTTATGCGGACTGGGTCCCGAGTGAAATTGAAAAGCTTGTGTTAGCCATTGCCAAAACGCCTTATCATATTGTGGAATATCCGATTCTTGAAGTCATCGTCAGGTACAACGATGGCGGCCGGGAAGAAAAATATTTAGCAATGAATGAATGTACAATTAAAAGTATGGAAGGTACACTTGTGGCAGATGTTGAGATTAGGGGTCAGCTTTTTGAAACATTCAGAGGAGATGGTCTTTGTTTGTCTACACCATCTGGTAGTACAGCCTATAATAAGGCACTTGGCGGGGCTATTATTCACCCATCCATTAGGGCGATCCAGCTGGCAGAAATGGCTTCAATCAACAACAGAGTGTTTAGAACGGTCGGTTCGCCGCTCATTTTGCCGGACCACCATACGTGTGTGATCAAACCGATTAATGACGTGGATTTTCAGGTGACGATAGATCATTTGTCGCTGCTGCATAAAGATGTGAAATCCATTCAATGCCGAGTGGCAGACGAGAATGTCCGGTTTGCCCGATTTAGACCATTTCCGTTTTGGAAAAGGGTGCAAGATTCCTTTATCGGCAAAGGAGAATAAGAAAGAGGTTGTTCTCGCTGGAATACTTTAAGATAAACAAAACCATATCAGCCAAAGAAGAAGGCAGGCTGCTGAAGGAATACTTAATCGATCTTGGCATTTCAAAACGAATGCTGACAGATATTAAATTTGACGGCGGTGACCTTCTGATTAATGGAGAGCATGTGACCGTGAGATATGAGCTGCGCGAGGGAGACAGGCTCACCATTTTATTTCCCGAGGAAAAAGTGAGTGAAGGGCTAAAACCTGCGGCCATTCCGCTTGATATTTTATTTGAGGACGAGCACGTGCTTGTGCTGAATAAAAAGCCATATATCCCATCGATTCCTTCTCGAGAGCACCCTGAGCATAGTATTGCAAATGGGTTGCTTCACCATTATGCTAAGCAGTCCGTTCGACTGACTGTCCACTTGGTGAACCGTCTTGATCGTGATACTTCTGGTGTCATGTTAGTCGCTAAACATCGCTTTGCACACAGCCTTTTATCAAAGGCGCAGAAAAAAGGGGAAGTCAAGCGAACGTATAGAGCCATGACACATGGCATGATCACGCAAAAGGAAGGAACAATTAGAGCAAAAATTGCTCGAAAAGGGGACAGCATTATTGAACGAATGGTGGATGAATCTGGTCAGGAAGCCGTAACACATTATACGGTGCTGGCGGTACATACTCATTTAGATATGTCTGATGTGTCCCTCACCCTTGAAACGGGAAGAACACATCAAATTCGTGTTCACATGCAATTCCTTGGTCATCCGCTTGTTGGAGATACGCTATATGGTGGAACAAGCGAGAGAATAGGCAGGCAGGCACTTCATAGTGAAACCCTTGTTTTTCCGCATCCGATAACTGGGGAGTCCATGACCTTTTCGGCTCCTTTGCCGGATGATATGACATTATTGCTTCAGTAAACAAGTAAACCCGGTCACCTGTCAAGGTGGACCGGGTTTTTTATTGCGTGAAATGCTGAAATCTTGAATCATCATATGGCATAGATGAAGGAACAGATACTGTCTCAAGCTCTGGATATCTAAGGGCAGAGAGCTTGTGGCCAAAGACGCAGCCTGTATCAATGTTAACCGTTCTACCGATAAATCTTGGTTCTTTTACGGGTGTATGCCCGTACACAATCCATGGTTTTCCGTGATATTCCTTTGCCCAGTCCTTCCTGACAGGTCGACCGTCTGGCCATGTTTCTCCGGTGACTGCTCCAAATAATAGATAAGACCTCATCTGTTTGTTCGGTTTTTTGCCAATATCCTTTTCCTTCATTGCTGCGTGTGCAATGATCAGTTCATTCGGAATCAGTACATCATAAAGCGGTGCCTTTTCAAATAAATGTTTAAATTCACGTGATAAAATGGTTTGTTCATCATGCGGCAGGTTTTTGATTTCGTTCACCGTTGTTTCAATACCGTGCAGTAATTTTACGGGATTTCCTTTCAAATAGCGATACAGCTTAAAACAATGGTTGCCAGGCACATAGCGGATGGCACCCTTAGAATAGGCGTGTATGACAAATTGCATCACGGCAACTGATCGAGGGCCGCGGTCTGTTAAATCACCAACAAGGGCCAGTGTTCTCTTATCAGGGTGGACAGGTAGTCCGTGTTTGAGTTCGTATCCTAGTTTGTGTATGAGGGTAAGCAGCTCTTCGTAGCAGCCGTGGATATCGCCGATGATATCGAATTTCATAAAGGTTCCTCCTGATTTTTTCATCCATTTATCGGATATAAAGAAGTTTGAATTTTAGAAAATATAACGAATGGCTTTCATTTCATTTGGGCAATTGTTAGAATCAATGCTTTAACGTAAAACTTAAAAATTAAACATGAATGTTAGGAGGCTTTAGCCAATGGAGCATACATCTGTTTCATCACTCGTTGTCGTTATTATTGTAGCCTTTTTCACCCCCATTTTATTGCACCGATTTAAGCTGACCATCCCGGTCGTTGTCGCTGAAATCATCATGGGGCTCATCATTGGAAAAAGCGGTCTTCAACTAGTTGTTGAACACGACGCATGGCTAGATACGTTATCCATGCTAGGTTTTATTTTTCTTATGTTTTTAAGTGGACTTGAAATAGATTTTTCTTCTTTTGAATCAAAGAAGAAAGCGCGAGAACTGCCAAATGGTTTAAAAGAACCGAATACATTTAAAACAGCGACCATTATTTTTGTTGGCGTATTTTGTATGTCCTTTATCCTGTCTTATGCGTTTGTTCTTGCAGGGTTTATTCAAAATGCCTTTTTAATGACGCTTATTATTTCCACCATCTCATTGGGTGTGGTAGTTCCTACCTTAAAAGAGGAAAAGTTGATGCAAACGAATATTGGTCAAATCATTTTGCTTGTAGCCGTTATTGCTGATTTGGTGACAATGATTTTACTTGCTGTGTTTTCCTCCATTTATGGCGATGGAACAGGGAACATGTGGTTGCTCTTATTATTATTTGCGGCAGGTATTCTTCTTTATTTATTTGGCCGGGTATTTAAGACAAAGTCCATTTTTCAGTCCATGTCAAAAGGAACGGTGCAAATTGGGACAAGAGCCATCTTTACTCTCATTATAGTCTTAGTTGCCTTATCTGAATCACTCGGTGCTGAAAATATTCTGGGGGCTTTTTTAGCAGGTGTGCTTGTGTCTCTTCTTTCGCCTAATAAAGAACTCGTACAACAGCTGGACTCATTTGGCTATGGATTTTTAATTCCGATCTTTTTTGTGATGGTCGGTGTGGACCTGAATATATGGTCACTCTTTAAAGATCCAACCATCATGATCATGATTCCGCTGCTGTTTATTGCATTATTGCTTAGTAAACTCGTTCCGATTCTTTATTTAAAAAAATGGTATGACATGAAAAAAGTCATCGGTTCGGGTTTTTTATTAACCTCGACGTTATCCCTTGTCATTGCTGCTGCAACGATTGGTGAGCGGCTTGGCGTCATTGATCATAAAATGTCAGGAGCCCTTATTCTAGTCGCTGTGCTCACGAGTATTTTAACGCCTGTTTGGTTTAAGGCGTTATTTAAACAAGAACGTGAAACCAATCATAAAAAGCGTGTGACGTTTATTGGAGCGAATCAGCTGACGTTACCTGTGACGCTTGATTTGCATCAGGATGAATATGACATCCGTATTTTACACGTCTTTCAGGAAAATAAAGAAGCCTTGCTTGCTGACTCCATCTTTGAAGTTGAAGCGATTGAACAATATGACGATGATACGCTAAGGCAGGCTGGCATTGGGCAAGAGGATGTGCTCGTTGTGGCTACAGGCAGTGAAACGAAAAATAAGGAAATTGCTTTATTTGCAAAAGAAGAAGGGTCTAAACAAGTCATTGCAAGTGTTAACAAAGCGGAAGCCGAGCTGACATTAAAGGAAGCAGGGATCGATACCTTTTCTAACTTCTTATCATCTAAAACGGTGCTGAGGGCATTGATTGAAGCACCTGATGCGATTCGCTTGTTAACAAATGAGGATTCTTCTTTGTATCAAATTCAAATGAACAATCATCGGTATCATAATGTCATGCTGAGGGAATTTCCCTTTACCGGCGATTTGGTGTTTGTCCGTATTTTTAGAGGAATTGACAGCTTAGTACCGCACGGGGATACGACGCTTAGAAGCGGTGACCGCGTGCTTGTGTCTGGCTCCCGGGAGTATGTGGCAGGACTTAGAGCCCAATTAGAGTTGCAATGAACCCTTGACCGATGAACAAATCCTGATTAAGATAGAGGTACAACAATATATGTTTGATCCACTAGGGGAGTCCTTTAAAAGGGCTGAGATAAAAGTGTAGACTTTTAGACCCTCATTACCTGAACAGGTTCATACCTGCGTAGGGAAGTGGTGCGGTGTTTGACTATGCTTTTTACAAATTCCAAACCACTTTCCACGCGGAAAGTGGTTTTTTTATATGGAAAAACAGGAGGAGAGGAACATGACATTTTCGAACGAATGTAAAGAAGCAGCAGCTAGATGGTGGAATGGGAGCTTTACACACCCTTTTGTGAAAGGGATTGGTGATGGCACACTTTCACTCGATCGTTTCACTTATTATGTGATGCAGGATTCGTACTATTTAACTCATTTTGCAAAAGTACAATCGTATGGAGCCGCTATTAGTGAGGACTTACATACGACAGGCAGAATGGCATATCATGCGCAGGGTACGTATGAAGCGGAGCTATCACTGCATAGAAAGTTCACAGAACTGCTCCAGATCTCTGATGAAGCGCTGGCAAACTTTAAACCTTCTCCAACTGCGTATGCATATACCTCGCATATGTACCGATCTGTGAAAAGCGGTCGTTTTGAAGAAATTTTAGCCGCATTATTGCCGTGCTACTGGCTTTATTATGAGGTAGGAGAAAAACTGAAACAAACAACACCTGACCATCCGATTTATCAAGAATGGATTTTGACATATGGCGGGGATTGGTTTAAAGAGCTTGTTTTTGAACAGGTGAACCGTTTTGATGAACTTGCAGAAAAAGCGCCAGAACATGTGCGGGCTAATATGAAAGAAAATTTCGTGATTTCGAGCTATTACGAATACCATTTCTGGGAGATGGCGTATGAAAAAGAAATGTGGCAGACAGCATGCTTAGATGGGGTTGGTGCAAATGGAACTCCATGCAGTGACAAATGATACGCTTCCTGTCAGGGAGCTCATCAAGCAAGTAAAAGACATTGCGTCTGAAGTAGACTTTATTCATATTCGTGAACGATCGAAGGCAGCAGGTGAGCTGGTTCACCTCGTGAAACAACTCCTAGCAGAAGGTGTTCCGAAAGAAAAGCTGATTATCAATGACAGAGTTGACGTTGCACTACTGACCAATATTCACCGGGTTCATCTTCCAGGACACAGCTTTTCGCCAAAGGAATTAAGACAAAAATTTCCTCACCTCCATGCGGGGGTATCGGTTCATTCGATAGAAGAAGCCAGAGCAGCAGAGAAGAACGGGGCAGAGTATGTCATGTTTGGACATGTGTATGATACCGCATGCAAACCTGGACTTCAGGCGAGAGGCATAAAGATTGTGGAAGACATGACTTCTGCGCTGTCCATTCCAGTCGTTGTCATTGGTGGAATCACACCAGAACGACTGCCAGAATTGATGCATGTTGATTTAAAGGGAATAGCCGTCATGTCGGGAATTTTTGCTCATCCTCAGCCGCGCAAAATGGCGCAAACATTTTCTAAAAAGCGAAAGGAGAATCCTTATGAACAAGCATTATGATGTGGCAATCATTGGTGGTGGAATCATAGGGATGTCGATCGCTTATCACCTTGCAAAAGTAGGAAAGCAGATTGTCTTATTTGAGGCAAATGAGATCGGGAAGCAAACGACAAGTGCGGCTGCTGGCATGCTGGGTGCACATGCTGAAGGAGAAGGTGATGAGGATATTTTCTTTCAAGTAGGCAGACAAAGTCAGGCTTTATATGAAAAATTAACGGTCGACCTTCAGCATGAATCGGGCATTGATATTCGGACATCAGTGGGCGGAATTATGAAGGTGGCTTTTACAGAACAAGAAAAGCGTGCGCTTTGCCGGATGCAGCATTTGCCCACATTTGAATGGCTTGAAGCAAGCAGCGTAAAAGAACGTTTGCCTCAAATTGCAGATGACATCGTAGGAGCAGGCTTGATAGCAGATGATGTACATGTCGAGCCATATGCGGTATGCAGGGCTTTTTGGCAGGCGGCTGTTCGGCACGGAGCGGATGTGAAGGAGTTTACCCCTGTTATCGATGTGAAGAGGGGAAAAGAAACATTGACAGTCAGTACAGCTAAAGGCATCTTCACATGTGATCATCTGACTGTAGCAAGTGGTGTATGGTCAGGCCGTTTTTTAGAAGAACTGGGTTTATCACATTCTCTCTATCCCGTAAAAGGAGAATGCGTGTCTGTTTGGAATAACGGTCCAGCGCTTGCACACACCATCTATCATGATCATTGTTATATCGTTCAAAGGGATAGCGGTAAGCTAGTGATTGGTGCAACGATGAAGCCGAATGACTGGCAGGCCATTCCGACACTTGGCGGTATTGAAGCAGTTATTCACAAAGCATCTCAGCTCATGCCTTCTATTCGAGAGATGCCGATTGATCAATGCTGGGCAGGTCTTCGGCCAGCGACAAGCGACCGGCACCCCTATATCGGAAAACATCCAGAAGACGAGCGTATTCTTTTTGCAACGGGACATTACCGAAATGGCATTTTACTTGCGCCAATTACGGGGGAAATCATTCGCGGCTTAATAGCGGGCGAGTCTGTTCACAAGGAATGGCTTCATGCGTTTCGTATTGGGCGAAAGGAGGCATTGTTCGTATGAAAATTCAATTGAATGGAAGAATGGTTGATTTCGATAAGGAAAATGGCACGGTTTTTGATCTGCTATCAGCCTATCAACTTGAAAACCGAGTGGTGATCGTTGAAAAGAACCAAGAAATTATAGATAAAGAAGCCTTTCAACAGGTAAAAATTCAACCAAATGACACGATTGAAATCGTTCACTTTGTAGGAGGAGGATGACACCATGCTGCGCATTGGCGGAAAAACATTTACATCAAGACTATTACTAGGGACAGGAAAGTATCCATCATTTGAAGTTCAAAAAGAGGCGGTCAACGTATCAGAAGCTGAAATTTTGACCTTTGCTGTGCGAAGAATGAACATATTTGAACCATCACAGCCCAATTTTTTAGAGCAGCTCGATTTATCAGCCTATACATTGCTGCCAAATACTGCAGGGGCAAGTACAGCGGAAGAAGCGGTGCGGATTGCCCGTTTAGCGAAAGCTTCTGGACTGTGTGACATGATCAAAGTAGAAGTCATTGGCTGCTCAAGGTCTCTTCTGCCAGATCCAGTCGAAACGTTAAAAGCATCTGAAATGCTATTAGAAGAAGGTTTTATCGTGCTGCCATATACGTCAGATGATGTGGTGCTGGCAAGGAAATTAGAAGAACTTGGTGTCCATGCCATTATGCCAGGTGCTTCTCCAATCGGTTCAGGTCAAGGGCTTTTAAACCCTCTGAATCTATCGTTTATTATCGAACAGGCAAAGGTGCCAGTTATTATTGATGCGGGTGTAGGTTCGCCGAAGGATGCTGCTTATGCGATGGAATTGGGCGCTGATGCTGTATTACTGAATACGGCCGTGTCTGGCGCAAAGGACCCTGTGAAAATGGCTAAAGCGATGAAGCTGGCGATTGAATCTGGAAGACTCGGTTTCGAGGCAGGCCGTATTCCACTCAAAAACTATGGAACAGCCAGCAGTCCGCAGGAAGGAATGCCAGCATTTTGAGCACACGTTATTCACGTCAAGAGCTGTTTAGGCCGATTGGAACAGAAGGACAAAAACGGCTACACGCCTCAAAGGCCGTCATTATTGGGGCTGGGGCACTTGGAACAGCGAGTGCTGAAATGCTCGTCCGTGCCGGCGTAGGATCTGTCACCATTTTGGATAGAGATTATATTGAATGGAGCAACCTGCAGCGTCAGCAGCTATACACAGAGCAAGATGTTCTTGATCGGCTGCCAAAGGCTGTGGCTGCTGAGAAAAGACTCAAGCAGGTGAACAGTGACGTTCATGTGAGAGGCATCGTCATTGACGTGACCGCTCAAAATATTGATGAGTACGTCAGCGGGGCATCCATCATCGTGGATGCAGCGGATAATTTTGAGGTGAGAATGATTGCGAACGATGCAGCCGTCAAACATCAAATTCCGTTCCTTTACGGGGCCTGTGTAGCAAGCTATGGTATTCAATTCACAGTGATTCCTGGTGAAACACCATGTTTACATTGCCTGCTTGAGCATTTACCTGCACAAGGCATGACATGTGATACAGCAGGAATTATTAGTCCAGTTGTGCAACAGGTTGCGGCCTATCAAGTGGCGGATGCACTGAAGCTTTTAACAGGACACCACATCACGCCGGTATTAAGATCGTTTGATTTATGGACAAACGAGCGATCTGATATTCGATCCGTTACGTCTTTAAAAAAGAAAAAATGTCCAAGCTGCGGTCTTAAGACATATCCATTTCTCTCATATGATCAAAGAGCAAAAGCAGATGTATTATGTGGACGAAATACTGTACAAATTCGCAGTGCACTAGGGGCACCCCCAGCGCTGCATGAAGTAGCCCGTCAGCTAAAGAAAGCAGGAATGGATGTGCTGGAAAATCCTTATTTGCTTTCGTGTCAGAAGGATGAGTACAAGCTTGTTTTATTCAAAGATGGCAGAGCGCTTGTCCATGGGACAAATGATATTGCGAAAGCGAGAACGATTTATCATCAATGGATTGGCTAATGAGAGGGTGAGATGACATGACGATTAAAAAAGCATTAACCATTGCAGGTACTGATTCTGGCGGTGGAGCAGGTATTCAAGCAGACTTGAAAACCTTTCAGGAGCTTGGTGTGTACGGAATGTCCGCCATTACGGCCATTACAGCGCAAAACACACTTGGCGTTCACGGTATTTATCCTCTGTCTATCGAGGCACTCGAAAGTCAAATTGATGCAGTAGCAGAAGACTTGTTGCCAGATGCCGCTAAAACAGGGATGCTGTGGAGTGCTGAAATGATCAGTGTCGTTGCTGAAAAAACGAAGCAATATGACTTGAAACTAATTGTCGATCCAGTCATGATTGCCAAAGGGGGCGCCTCTTTATTAAATGAAGATGCGGTCTCTGCTATGAAAACACAGTTACTGCCTGTCAGTTATGCAGTCACACCGAATCTCCCTGAGGCAGAAGTGCTGACAGGCATGCGCATTCAGACAAAAGAAGATCGCCATAGAGCAGCAGAACGACTTTATGAGCTTGGCACGTGCTATGTTGTGATCAAAGGAGGTCATAGTCCTTCAGGCGGCCTCATTACAGACCTTTTGTACGATGGAAAAAGCTTTTTTGAACTCAGTAATGAACATATTGATACACCACATACACACGGAACAGGCTGTACATTTGCAGCGGCATTAACGGCAGAAATAGCAAAAGGTCGTTCCATGAAGGAAGCCTTTGAAACGGCAGAAACCTTTGTCCATGAGGCGATCAAATTTCCTCTGAATATTGGCGCTGGGCACGGACCGACTAACCACTTTGCTTATCAGCAAAACAGAGTCAAAGCATAAAAAGAAGACTGTCTTCACTTGTGAGGGCGGTCTTTTTTCTGAAATGAAAACTTTCTTTCAACGGAAATTGTCAATATCTCATGATTTGTGATAAGATTATGATCAGGTACTAATACTATGTCTTGAAAAAATAGGAGGCTTTAATACATATGAACTTTTCTTTAGAAGGCCGTAATATTGTGGTGATGGGTGTTGCCAATAAACGAAGCATCGCTTGGGGAATTGCTCGTTCACTTCACGAAGCAGGAGCTCGTTTGATTTTTACTTATGTTGGAGATCGTCTGGCAGAATCAGTGAAAGAGCTAGCAAGCACGCTAGAGCGTGATGATTCCATTATTCTTCCTTGTGATGTGACAAGTGATGAAGAAATCGAAAAATGTTTTGCAACGATTAAAGAAAAAGTACAAGTCATCCATGGTGTTGCACATGCGATTGCATTTGCGAACAAAGAAGAGCTTGTCGGTGAATATTTGAACACGAACCGTGAAGGTTTCCTTTTAGCGCACAACATTAGTGCCTATTCACTAACAGCTGTAGCAAAAGCAGCACGTCCGCTCATGACAGAAGGCGGAAGCATTGTCACACTTACTTACCTAGGCGGAGAGCGAGTTGTCTCTAACTACAATGTCATGGGTGTAGCAAAAGCAGCCCTTGAAGCAAGTGTGAAATACTTAGCAGCTGATCTTGGAGCGGAAGGCATCCGTGTGAACAGCATTTCTGCTGGACCAATTCGTACGTTATCTGCAAAAGGAATCAGCGGCTTTAATACGATCCTGAAGGATATTGAAGAGCGTGCACCGCTTCGCCGTACAACGACTCCTGAAGAAGTCGGCGATACAGCACTATTCTTATTCAGTGATTTATCCCGCGGCATGACAGGTGAGAATCTTCATGTTGATTCTGGCTTCCATATCATTGCCCGCTAAACGAATAAATGATTTGCAGCATACCAATCACTGGTATGCTGTTTTTTATTTTTCTTCTGATTTGGGGTGTCCTCTCATATATATAAGGAATGAATCATTCGGGAGGGATCAGTATGTCAAATAAAGGTGATGAGAATCAAAAGCCGCTTATGTATATTGTTCAGCCGAGCTATGATGAATCAGCGCCGGCCATGCAAAATATTGTGAGAAAGCGAAAGAAGTCAGAAAAACCTTCAGAAACCAAAAAAAGCGCCAAAGAGGATGCAATCGAAGAGAGCGTGCAAGAACCTGTATCACAGGAAGTAAAGCAGAAAAAAGAAGAGCCGCCTGCGCTACAGCAAGAGCGGGAGATCAATCAAGAAAAAGAGCGTTCACAAAATCGAGAGCCAGTACAAGAACAAGAAAAACAGCCAGAAGGCGTATTTCATGAAACAAAAGAAGAACCAAGAAGAAAACGAGTGAAGAAGCCGTTAAGCCAAATGAATATCGAGGAGAAAGTCGATTTTCTTACAAGTCTGCCGCATAATATGCCGAGAGCGCTTTGCCTCATTGAAGCCGATGGAAAAACATATAGAGGGATCATCATGGAGAGAAAAGACAATATGGTGGTCATCCGCACGGCAGGCGGCGGTAATCCAGTGGAATTAGCGATTGATGATATTTCTTCTATTCATCCACTTGGTTTTTAATGAACATAAAAAAAGTCCCATAACGGGACTTTTTTTGTTAGCAGCTACGGTTGATGAGTCTTGGATTTAAGCACTCGATTGCGCAGAAGCAGTCAAGGTCTACTTCAATGCAATATTTTGATTTTTCTAAACGGAACACATCACATACGGAATCTTTATCTGTAAAATCTAAAATATGACGATCTTTGTCAAATGCAATAAGCAAGCTGAGTGTTGCGCAGTGATCAGAGATGTGTTCGACTCTGAAAAATGCAGTGCTGAAGCAAGGGCCAGCATCTACTTCTCCGACGTTTCCGAATGCGACGAATGGTTTTGATTTTGAGGTAAATAGAACAAATGGGACAGTGTCACCTAATGAATGTGATGGAGAAAGGAGATTGCTGTAACAGCTGGTCGGGCAATCCTCTTCGACGGCATTTTGTAAGTCGTTTATGTTTTCAACAGCCTCTGCTACACAGTTCCATGAATGTTTGCGGCTCATATTCAACCCTCCTATACAAGGAAATTTGTTTGAGTGTTTGAGCACTGTCATCATCATCTATAAGCTTTATTACGTGTCTCGCCGGTTGATGCATCTAATGTCAATCAATGCGGAAGCGGCCGCCTTTTGCTGACTGCTCCGCATGATTGGTTGTCATTCGTGAGGAAGGGGATGCTTTGACTTATGACAAGATAGATGAGCGGGCGATTGGTTTAGCCGTGGTGATGATGCTTTTTATCTTTTGTTGGCATGACTCTGTCGACAAGTTCTGGATTTAAACATTGGATCGCGCAGAAACAGTTCAAATCAACTTCGATACAAAAGTCCGCTTTTTCTAAACCAAAGAAGTCAGGATCGCAAGGGTGACAAACGCTTAGCGTATGTCCGTGTACATCAACAGGTCTTAATACAGATAATGTGGCACAGCAGTCATGCAATTTTTCAACCCGGAAGAAAATGGATTCGAAGCATTGGCAATCGTCAACAAATCCTCCAATGTTTCCGAAAGTAGAGAACAATCCGCCCTTTTTATCAAAAAGTAAAAACGGAATCGTATCTTTTCCAGAAACTGTCGGGCTTAATAAATTACTGTAGCAGCTCGTAGGACATTTATCTTCTACAGCTTCCTGCTCTGCTAAAATCTTATCAACCGCATCGCATACACAGTTTTCATCATGTCGGCCATGGTGTTTTCCGCAGCTCATGGATTTCAGCTCCTTTAACAAGGTATTTGACTTTAGTCCTTAACAACATATGTATGCGCCCTCTAGTTGGTGTGGGTAAATGACTATTTATCTTTGTTGTATTTTTAGAAAAAGGAAAAGCAGAGCTTTTCGCTCTGCTTTTGTACATTAGAGGATACCAATTGCAACGATCGTCGCAACAAGTGTCTGTGTAAGCGTTTGGATGGCAATAGAGATGTCCGCATCGATTGTAGAGACTGTAACGTTTCTAGAATTTTCAATAACAAGTTTCTGGCGATTTGTTTGTTTGTGGCTAGCTGCTTGTAAGAGATCTTGCGTGACGCGGTCAGCTAGGTCACCATCAGCGATTGAGATGTTTGTAATGGTGATGATCGCTGTTTGAACAGCTGCTTGGATAGATGCTGCAACCTGTGCATCTACAGAAGAGACGTTAATGTCACAAGAATCTCTAACGATAATGACTTCCTCAGATGTCTGCTTTGTGACACTCACTTGATCAAAGTCTTGTAAAACATCTTCATCATCATAATAGTGGCCGTCACAAACTGCTTTTCTTTCGTAGTTATGATGGTAATCGCCGTGGTGTGTACAGTTGCGATCTAGAGCGACCCAAGAGTATGGTTTAGAATCCATTTCTTTTCCTCCTTCCGTTTACTTTATTAAATGCTGGAATGATTGGTTTTGTCTCGGGCATTTATCCTAGCAGGCAACCCATTTTTATTTAATCGTTATTTTGCTGCGCTTGACGGCGCTGCTGGATACGATCTCGAAGTGAATTTCGTTTAGGGCGCACTTGTGGTTCAGGCTCGACCTCTTCTGCATGTTTTGCTGCCTCTGCCTGACGCTTTTTCTCCTGCTGCTGCTGTACGAAATCATCTGCTTTCTTTTGTAAATCCTGAACCAGCTTCAAAATCATCCTTCTTTGATCTTCTGAAAGGTTTGCTTTCTGATCATCTGTGACATTATTTTTGTTTAAAATATCACTCACAAGAAGGCTTGTTAATGGATCAACATCAGTGTTGATTTGAAACTCCTTTTTTTCGTTCTCTTCAGCCACGATTATTTCACCTCTTTCATACATGATGTTAGAAAAAGAAAGGGTCAAAGAATGCCGGCTTCAACTAAAAGTACATTCAGTGTTTGAGTGAGAATTTGGACGGAGTTCATAATGGATGCATCAGATAATGTAATCGTGACGTTATAACAATTGATGATTTGAATCACTGTTTTCTTTTGAACTGTCACTTGTTGTGCAGCTAAAAGCTGTTCTGTGATGTCTGCAGCCAATTCATCATCTGGTACAAGAATTTGAATTAAAAGAGTAATGATTGTCGTTACGGTCGCTTGAAGGGAGAGTGCGGCTGTTACATCTGTTTTATGAATCGTGACATTTTCGGAATCCTTGATCTCGATGAAATCATCATAATTGCTGATTAATTCGTTTAACAGTTGTGTGTATAATAAATCAGCACTTTCTTCAATAGACAATACTTTCACTCCTTTCTTATCTATACATTATTTAATGCAGCAGAGGCTCAAGGTGGAATCGGAAAGCATGAAAAAGTACAACCCAATTTTATTTACACCCGATTCATCATGGCGGTCTTTCTTTTTGCATATATAAAGAAAGGACGGAAAAAGAAGAATGAAGGAGGTGGAGGTTCCATGAGCGGCGCTTTGTCATTTGCTATATTTGCCCTCGCATCCTTTAGGCTGACGAGATTGATCGTGTTTGATACGATTACAGCCCCCTTTCGCCGTCTATTTCATGAAGAGCAAGAAGAGGTAAACGAACAAGGTGAAGTCGAGACCTATATCGTCATTAAGGGGAAGGGACTGCGATCTTGGATAGGAGAGCTGTTAAGCTGTTATTGGTGTACGGGTATGTGGTGCACTGCTGCTTTACTTGCGATATACATATTTTTTCCTGTCATCAGCATGTGGCTTAATTTACTATTAGCGATTGCCGCCGCAGCAGGCTTGATTGAAGCAGTCGTGTCAAAGCTTGTGAAATAAACAGGCATTCTGATCAGACACGCTTAAAGAAAATGCATATACTAACATGGAATAGGAAAGGAAGGGTTGCGATGAAACCAACTGAAACACCGTCACATATGCTTCAAGGGTATCCAGCGCAGTCAAATCAACAATCTGTATATACGAAGAAAATCAAGAAGACGGGCTGCGGCTGCGGGAAGAAAAAGAAACCTCAATAGAGAAAAACAAAAGCCGGATTTATCCGGTTTTTTTGTTGCCCTTTTTTTGGGTGATGCATATGTAAGAGAGAAGGGGTGACCAGAATGGATGCATTCGAACAATTAATCGGTTCCTTGTTCACTAAACCCCATGATGGGAAAGAGCAAGCGCACGAAAAAGCTGAAATGGATCTAGCGAACAAAGCGAAGGATCTTGAAGAGCACTTAAAAGCATTTGGCGAGAAAATGGATACTTTTGCGAAAGAAACAGAAGCATTCATGATCCGCCATGGAGAGGCAGATTACGTCTTTAAACAGCAGAAATAAAAATTCCGCACTTTTTTATGTGATCGTCCAAACCATTTCATGTATTTTTCATATTTTGTAAGGGAGAAGAGGAGGTGCTTAAATATGAGTTGTTACGGTTACGGTGGCGGTTATTGCGGAGGTTATGGCGGCGGCTACGGCGGCGGTTATGGTTCAACTTTTGTTCTTGTCGTCGTGCTTTTCATTCTTCTAATCATCGTTGGTGCTTCTTTCTTTAACTAAACAGTAAGAAGGTGAGGGAAGCAATAGGGAAGCCTTTTGCTTTCCTTTCTCTTTGCTAACAAGGCAGCAGGATAGGCACATATCTCGCCTATTTTCATATAGTAAGGTGATTACTCCACAAAGAGGAGGCAAAGGAATGGATAATAAGTTCTTTAAAAGTGTGGAAAATAAAACAGGTGTAAATATGAATGATGTCTTTAAGCTTGCAGGTTCTTTGCAAAACGCGAACTTTAAAGATGAGAATACCGTTCGAGGTGTCATTAAAAAAGTGGCGCAGCTTGCAAACAAACGTGTACCTAAAGAAATGGAAGACAAAATCGTTCAATCGATTACAAGTGGAAAAGAAAAGCTTGATTTTAATACAATCGCTAAAATGATGAACAACAAAAAATAAACAACAGGCTCTCCATTTAAAGGGGGGCCTGTTGTTTTTGTGTGAATAATTCACGATTTTTCTTTAAAAGGGGGTACAAAAAGCGGGAGCGGTGAGCCATTTTTCCTCTTCTATATGATGGAACGGATAGATAAAGGGATTGTTCTGCTCTCGTCATGGCAACATATAATAAGCGCCGCTCCTCTTCAATGGCTTCTTCATCACCGTTTCTCAGCTCATCAAGTGCAAAGTCATGAGGGAGCGCCCCATCAACCACGCTCGTGATGTACACTGTTTGGAATTCTAGTCCCTTCGCACGGTGGATCGTCATGAGCTGAACGCCTGGTTTATCTGATTTTTCCTTTTCAGCAGATTTCATATGTTCGGCATGAGCGAGGAAGGCTTCAATTGTTTCAAAACGTTTCGCCGCTGTTTTCACATCTCGTACATCATCTGTTCCTTTTTCAAGCACATTCGTATCATTCACACGTTTTTTTAAATAATCACCAAGTCCCATCCTTTGTTCAATAAACGCTACAGCTTCAGATGGCTTTAACGATTTTAACGTTCGAAACAGGGGAACGATCGATTGCAGTTTTTTGCGCTGAAACGGCTGAATGTCTGTTAGCTTTCCAAGTGCCTCTACCATAGAACAATCTTCCGTAATGGTCAGCGCCTTCATGGTATTCAGTGTTTGCTGCTTTAAAAAGAAAACGGGCAGCAGCAGTTTCATTGCGGCGACATCATCTGCATCCTGACTGAGCGAAAGAAAAGCGAGCAGAACCCGAACAATTCTTCTGCTATAAAAGGCTTTTACGCCAGCATCGGTTTGATACGGAATCGCCGATTGATGAAGACGTTCATAAATCGCGCGGCCTCCCGTATTCGTTCTAAACAGCACGCAAAAGTCATTCGGTTTCGCACCGTTTTTAATTTTCTCCTGAATATCTGCTACGATCATGGTCGCTTCCTCTTCCTCGTCATATGGATAAAAAAGAGTCGGCGGAATTTTCTCCACGCGAACGGCTTTTAACGTTTTCTCGTAACGATGCTGGTTCTTCTTAATAATGGCGTCTGCACTTGCGACAATCGTATGATGAGAGCGGTAATTTGCATGTAAATGGACGATCTCGGCCGAAGGATAATCCTGTTTGAAGTCAAGAATAAAAGCAGGATTGCTTCCTCTAAATGCATAGATGGCTTGATCATCATCGCCTACACAAAATAGCTGCTCGGATTCTCCAGCTAAAAGCTGGATTAATTGATATTGTACGGGATTAATATCTTGAAATTCATCTACTAAAATATACTTGAATCGTTCTTGATATTGTTTGAGCAATTCAGGCTGCTTAGTCAGCATGTGTAAGCAGGCAATGGCCATGTCATCAAAGTCAAATTGTTGATTTTCACGCTTTTGCTGTTCGTATGACTGATAGATTGTCCACATTTGCTTTTCTTTTTCATCTTTCAGCTCAGGAAGTTCGTCTGGTAAAAAAGCATTTTTCCAATAGCCGATTGATTGCAGCACTTGATCGGTTGGATAGTCTTTTTCATCAAGTCCTTCATGCATGATCGCTTTTCGAATATACTGCTCTTTTTGCCAGTCGAATTTAATCAAATGCTGTCCGTTCCATTTGCCCCGATCATCGTGAAGCAACATTTTATAAAATAGACTGTGGAATGTGCCTGTCACAACTTGGCTCGCCTGTGAAGGATGAAGCTGATACTGCATACGTAGTCTTTCTTTCATTTCACTGCTTGCTTTTGTGGTGAAGGTCACGAGCAGGATATGGTGAGCAGGGATTTGATGGTATGACATCAGATAAGCTGCTCTAGCCGTCAGTACCCTTGTTTTCCCGCTGCCGGCGCCAGCTAGTACAAGCATCGGACCGTCTTTGTGTGTGACTGCTTGAAGCTGCGGTGCGCTAAAGGTGATGTGTGGAAAGAGGTCAATGGTATGCACTTCTTCATTCTTTTCTAAATGAAAGGTTTCGCCAAATTGAATGGACCGTGGTTCCTGCCAGTCATCCGATTCTTCTGTTTGTGAGATGATCTGTTTGCCGGTTGGAAAGCGAAAGCCGCCAAGTTCTTTGTAGGATGCCTCTTCCTCTCGTTCAGCCGGTTTCTTTTCCTCTTGTTGTTCTCTTTTTTCGCAAATCTCTTGCTGAGATATTTGCTTATGGATAAAGGCAGGTTCTTCATGTATATTTAATCTGAAAAAGACGGGTTGTCCGCAATATGGGCAAGATAAATGCCCTTTTTTGCCCTCATCATGGAGGAATTGATAGTGTTCTCTCGAATATGTATGTAATGAGATCGTTCGATCATGTCGTCGTGCGCATTTCAAAGCTAGTCCTCCAATAGTCAATCAATGTTAAAAAGAAACACATCTAATCATATCAAATGAGGCGTGTTTCAAACAGTCATAATTAGGGAATAGTAGAGTAGAAGAGAAGCAAAGGAGGCGTTCTTGATGGGATATATAGCCCCGATTCAGCCGGATCTGTATTTTCAATATATCAATCGTCCTGCTCCTCAGGATAAAGAAGACTATGCGAAAGTGACGAAGGTCACCCGCACCTTTCATGACAAGGTATACAGAGAGCTGGAGAAAAAAGAGGACTTAGTGACAGAAGCGGAAACGAAAGTACAGCAAAAAAAGCGGGAACGCTTTGTACGAGATATGTTTATGGAAGAAGGTAAGGGCGTTCATATCAATACTTACGTCTAAATGACTGCGCTTTCTTCCTGAGCGAACGAGATGGAATCAATAAAAAGCCAGAGCATCCATGATGCCCTGGCTTTTTATTGTCGTTAAACGGATAGTGTTTTTGTCATTTTGACATGTGTAATTCCTGCTTCTTCAAACGGTTCTGAAACGGCTTTGTAGCCTTTCTTTTCGTAAAAAGGAAGAGCTTGGACTTGTGCATGCATGACAGCTTCTTTCGCCCCGTTTGCCATCGCTTCAGACTCAAGTGCTTCTAAAAGCTGGTGGCCAAGACCGAAAGAGCGCGCCTCTTTTAATACACAAATTCGTTCAAGCTTTGCCTTATGACCTTCAATTATGCGCAGTCTAGCAGCAGCTTGTGGTTTGTTGTCATCATTATAAATGATAAAGTGAATGGCTTCGTCCTCAAGTTCATCAATTTCGATCTCTAACGGGACTTCTTGTTCTTTTACGAAAACTTCTTTTCGAACATAATAAGCATCTTCTCGTTGTGTTTGTTCTTTTACGATGACTGTATTCAAATGTCTTTAACCCTCTTCTCCTAAGATAAATGTTTCATAAACGGTCCAAGAACCGTTCTCTAATTGATATAAAAGGTGGAAGCGGTCAACCGTTTCCTCGTGGTCAATTTTTCTCAGCTTCAATGTGCCTAGAACGTCTGAATGCTCATCGTCTGATAACTTTTGAGCCACTGTCACATGCGGGACAAATGCATATTCAGGTGTACCAGCAAGCGGATCAGTGTACAACTTCTCATTGAGAGCCATTAATTCTTCGTTCGGTTCTACTTTCATATAAATCACGTTGTTTACAGGAGCGAATGAACTGAATTTTTTAATACGTAACGTAATAGGAGAAGCATTTTTTGCGTACTCTCGCAAGGTGGAGACGACCTCAGCTGCTTCTAGATCCGTTAATTCAAAAGGTGTTCTTAATGTTAAATGAGGTGGTATGAGTGCATAGTTCGGATCATAACGTTTCCGATAAGAGTTCGCAATGTCTTGCAATTTTTTTGATGGAAATAAAACAACTCCGTATTTCATCATGTTCCCTCCTGATTAAGAAAGTATTTATTATTTTTTATTATAACAAAATTCAGTTGATTAACGAATATGGGAGCATTCTTTTTAACGAAGGTGAAATGAGCGGCTGCCAAAACGTCCATTTATGATCGCCTTCGAATGTCTCAAATAAATAATCCGCACCGGACTTCTCCAAAAGGACCTTTAATTCTTCGTTCGGCTGAATAAAGTCTAGTACTTGCCCATCTGTCGTTTTCACAGCGGTTTCTTCTAACCCGATTTGATGGATAATGGCATAATGAGCAAGGGATGATGACTGTTTGACTGCTTGCAGAACCGACTCATCCACGTAAGGAGACTGCAAAATCAGTCCGCCAAATAACGAAGGATAATCAATGGCTGTCATAAGTGAGATCGTAGCACCTAATGAATCACCAATAAATGTACGACCTGATCCAACTTGATACGTTGGATAGTGTTCATCAATATACGGAACTAGTTCATTTGCCAAAAAGCGTTTATACGCCTCGAACTTTGGTCCGTCTGGATGATACGTATTTCGCCTTTCAGTCACATTTTCATATGGGACACCAATGATAATCGAACGTTCCATTTCTTTGTTTTGCATTAATTCTTCCGCCTGTCTGCCTATTTTACCTAGACGGAAATAATCATGACCATCTTGTGCAATGATGACATGATATGTATAAAGGGGGGAGTAATTGACTGGCAAATAAATCAAAATGGTCATATCTGCCCCAAGTTCTTTTGACTGTAAGGTTTCTTCTTGAATGATGCCTGTTTTCTTCACCATAATCCATTCCTCCAGCTAACCAAATTCATCATAAGTGAAACGTTTCCATTCATTGTAACACGAAAAACAGCGTTGTTCCTATATGCTAACATGCAATCAAATTGGCTGGCATCCAATCTGCTGCAAAATACAGAAAATTTTAATTAATCGTTACATTTCCCCTTGAAAAATGAGGTTTAATGCGTTACAGTATTAAGAATTAGAACAGACAGACAACACATTCTTATCGTGAGAGGTGGAGGGACTGGCCCTTTGAAACCTCAGCAACCGGTATGCATCACTTCATGTGATGTACCAAGGTGCTAAATCCAGCAAGCAGCTTTTTTGCTTGGAAGATAAGAGGAAGCGATTAAACCCCTTCTTCTTATGAAGAAGGGGTTTTTCTGTTTTGAAATTAGATTTTTACTTAGGATGGTGTCAAATGACAGAACATGTGGAAACGAAGTTAGCGCAAATTGGAAACCGCAGCGAAGAGGCGACTGGAACTGTCAGTCCTCCCGTTTATCTTTCAACAGCTTACAGACATAGAGGCATTGGGGAATCAACAGGATTTGATTATATTCGGACGAAAAACCCAACAAGGCAGCTTGTAGAAGATGCGATTGCTTCACTCGAAGAAGGAACGGCCGGTTTTGCCTTCAGTTCGGGAATGGCTGCCATCCAAACGATCATGGCGCTGTTTGAGAGCGGGGATGAACTCATTGTTTCATCAGATTTATATGGCGGTACTTACCGTCTATTTGAAAACGAATGGAAAAAGTACGGACTGCGCTTTGTTTATGATGATTTTTCAGATGAAGACTGTTTACGCTCTAAAATGACGCCAAATACAAAAGCCGTCTTTATTGAAACGCCAACAAATCCACTCATGCAGGAAGCGGATATTCAAAAGGTTGCGAAAATCGCTAAAGAACACGGTGCATTGGTCATTGTGGATAACACCTTTTATACGCCCGTCTTGCAAAAACCGATTACACTCGGAGCGGACATTGTCATTCATAGTGCCACCAAATATTTAGGCGGACATAACGATGTTCTTGCCGGACTTGTCGTCACAAAAGGGGAGCATCTATCTGAAGGCATGTTCCAGCATCAAAACGCCATCGGAGCGGTTTTATCTCCATTTGACTCATGGCTTTTAATGAGAGGAATGAAAACATTGGCGCTGAGAATGCGCCAGCACGAAGCAAATGCGAAAGAATTAGCTGACTTTCTAAATCAGCAGCCGGAAATTCAAGATGTCCTTTACCCAGGAAAGGGAGGCATGCTGTCATTCCGAGTAGCCAAAGAGGACTGGGTCAATCCATTTTTAAAGAAGCTGAAAACGATTTGTTTTGCTGAAAGCCTTGGCGGAGTCGAAAGCTTCATTACGTATCCTGCAACGCAAACGCACATGGATATTCCAGAAGAGATTCGCATCGCAAACGGTGTGTGTAACAAATTGCTCCGTTTCTCAGTCGGGATTGAGCATGTGGAGGACCTAAAAGCAGACCTAAAACAGGCACTATCAAATGTGAAAGAGGAGGTACACACGAAATGACCACACACGATTGGACACTAGAAACACAACTCGTTCATAATGCGTTTAAAACAGACCGTTCAACAGGTGCAGTCAGTGTACCGATTCAACATGCATCGACGTTTCACCAAAGCAGCTTCGATGATTTTGGTCAATATGACTACTCCCGATCAGGCACCCCTACACGTCAGGCATTAGAGGATACCATTGCAGCGCTAGAAGGAGGAACAAGGGGTCTTGCCTTTGCGTCAGGCATGGCAGCCATTTCAACCGCTTTTCTTCTATTATCAAAAGGAGATCACGTTCTTGTTACAAGAGATGTGTACGGCGGGACTTTCCGAATGATCACCCAAGTTCTTTCAAGATTTGGGATTGAGCATACCTTTGTGGACATGACCAATTTGAATGAAGTGAAACAAGGTATTCAATCAAATACAAAAGTCATTTACATGGAAACACCGTCAAATCCTACACTCGGTATTACAGATATTGAAGGTGTCGTACAGATTGCGAAAGAACATGACTGTCTGACTTTCTTAGATAATACGTTTTTAACGCCTGCGCTTCAGCGTCCGCTGGACCTTGGTGTTGACGTTGTTCTGCACAGCGCAACGAAATTTTTAAGCGGCCACAGTGATGTACTGTCAGGCTTAGCCGTGGTGAAAGATGAGAAGCTAGGAGACGAACTTTATTCGCTGCAAAACTCCTTCGGCGCGGTGCTTGGCGTACAGGATTGCTGGCTTGTGCTTAGAGGATTAAAGACCCTTCAAGTCAGATTAGAAAAAGCCAGTCAAACCGCATTAGAACTGGCTACATTCCTAAAAGAACATCCTGCGGTCAAAAAAGTATATTACCCGGGATTAGATGATCACCCAGGGGCAGACATTCAGCGGAAACAGGCGAGCGGTGCAGGTGCTGTTCTTTCATTTGAACTAGAAAACCAAGCGGCTGTCAAAGAATTGGTCGATGGCGTCACATTACCTGTATTCGCTGTCAGCCTTGGCGCCGTCGAATCCATTCTGTCATACCCAGCCAAAATGTCACATGCCGCTATGCCAAAAGAAGAAAGAGAAAAAAGAGGCATCACGGATGGTTTACTTCGATTAAGTGTGGGCGTAGAAAACGGAGAAGACCTCAAAAGGGACTTCAAACAAGCACTAGATCAACTAAAGCCAGCTCTTGTGAACCAATCATAAAAGTCAGTGAAAAGCCGGTGCAGATACCGGCTTTGTGCCTTTTTTGAACAAAACCATTGACGTCTGACGATGATGGTTATATAATAGAGACTGTCAGTAACAGAAAGCCCAGAACTGATACATAACCCGATTCCGTAGCTCAGCTGGGAGAGCGCTACCTTGACAGGGTAGAGGTCGCTGGTTCGAGCCCAGTCGGAATCATCGTTTAAACCCTTGCCTAGCAAGGGTTTTTTGTTTTTTGACAACGAATTTTTGTTCTGTTTCTTTTGGTTGGGGACGAATTGGGGACGAACTTTATCCACCAGATTGGATTTTTAGAATCAAAAAATCCCTTTTCCATACCGATCACACACTATTTTCATTTATAATTCTCTATTTGTCTATACTTTTCATATCGCTGTTGTATAAGCACTTCCGAGGATAATGGTATCAATTTTTTTAGAGATGATTCAATCACAGATTCAATCAATTTTGCCTGTGATTTTATATCATTTTGTGCTCCACCCTTAATTTCAGGAATGATTTCATCAATAATTCCTAAATGCTTTAAATCTTTTGCTGAAATTTTCATGTGTTTAGCAGCTTCTGGAGCATACTTAGCATCCTTCCATAGGATAGAGGCTGCTCCTTCTGGCGAAATGACTGAGTACCATGAATACTCTAACATATGGATATGGTTACCGACACTAATACCAAGAGCTCCACCACTTGATGCCTCTCCAATTACAATACAAACAATTGGCACTTTAAGTGTAGCCATTTCCAATAGATTTCGAGCTATCGCTTCAGAAATTCCACGTTCTTCAGACCCTTTGCCTGGATAGGCGCCAATTGTATCAATAAATGTAATAATAGGGCGATTAAATTTATCAGCTTGTTTCATCAGTCTTAGCGCTTTTCTATAACCTTCTGGATGTGCCATTCCAAAATTTCTTTCTATATTTTCCTTTGTACTTCTCCCTCTTTGATGACCAATAACCGTAACGGGCATCCCTTTAAATTTTGCAATACCACCTATCATTGCTTGATCATCACCATATAATCGATCACCATGAAGTTCGAAAAAGTTTGTAAACAATAAAGGTATATAATCCAATGTCGTGGGCCGGTTACGTAGCCTTGCAATTTGAACTCGTTGAAAAGGTGTAAGATTAGAATAAATTTCATCTTGCATTTTATTTAAACGTTTTTCTAATTCTTGAATTTCTGATGATAAATCTACATTATGTTCTTTCATCATTTTCTTTAATTCATCAAATTTCTCTTTTAGTTCAATAATAGGACGTTCAAAATCCAAACTCATTTTATCCTCCAAAGGGTATGATTTACCTCACTCTAATCAAAAGACTTAGAAATAGAATCAATAAATAATTCAAAACCATCCACAACTATTTTTTGTTCTGATTCTGATAAATTATTGAGGATACGTTGATAAAATGTAAGGGATTGTTCTCTTAAGCGATTAACAGTAATGTGACCTTTTTCTGTGAGGTGCAGAAAAAGTTCTCTTCTGTTTTTTTCATTTACTTCACGATAAACAAGTCCCTTTTTTACTAACTTATCTACCAATCTACTTACAGTTGAAGTCTCTAATCTAAGTTTATTGGATAGTTGCCAAACAGTTAATTTTTCCATCTCTATTTCCTCTAACGCCATCATTTGAGAAGTTGGTAGAGGTTTTTCAAATGGTCCATTGGGCAAATTTTGAGATTCAAAAACCCCAGTTATTATAATCATTTTCTTAATATCTGATCTTAGTTTTAAGGCATCTTCTCTTTTCAAAAAGGTCACCCTCCTAAAATTCATGTATGATACATCAATTGTATTATACATGAATATGTTTTTTTCACAAGTTTAACGTAATCCAATATTAAAATAAGGAAGAGATATTTTTACTTGTTAAAATGGTATAAACCGATTTATTTTATTAATATAAATGAGAAGCAGTTGCCCGAGGTCTTTCAGTATGTAGAGCGGAAACAGTGTTTCGCTTATGCAGAAGCATGCTATATAGTATATGCAGATGAGCATGGGAAACAAGGTCGATTTGAAGAAGCTACGGCTGCTGATCAAAAGGTATTAGAAACACATCTCAAAACGTATAGGCAAAATGAAAACAGACCATGCAGGGTCTGTTTTTTTATGGGGACGGATTGGGTGCGAACCCTTTCAGTTTTCTTCAGGAGTGCACTTTTTTTATTAGAAAGGCTTAGCATAGAATCTTATTAAATCAGTCTTTTTAAGAGAACATCTGGAAGTTTCGGATAAGGTCATTCACCTTGACGGGGAGAGATCGCTGGTTCGAACCCAGTCGGATTCATATGAAAAGATGTTGATACAGAGCCATTCTTGAGATAGTCGAGAGTGGCTTTTGTATTTCTAAAACAAAAAAACATTAGTGAAATGAAAAACCACACTGTATTTTTCAGTGTGGTCAATTTAAGATACGACAGGTGAGCCATTTAACAATACAATAGTTTCATAGTGTGATTAAGATCATAAAACCGTATTTTGGTAACCTTATCTCTACTATTGAAGGGCTCATTATCCTGTTTTTCATAGCTACACCTTCGAAGAGTCATCAATCTTTCTTTTTTTGTAGTCTTTTATTAAGCTTGAAACAGTTAAACCAATTACAACAAAAGCTACTACATAAAATAAAATGTTTGTTACAGGTGTATCAATTTTTCCTAAAATCAATACAATAGCGATAATAGCGGCGGGTAAAGTAATTAACAAACTTTTTGATGCCTTATTTTCCTGTGTCACTAATCAAGTACCTCCTTATTGTTTCAGCATTGTGTTTTAGTTCATTTTAAAAAAAGAACAACATGATGGTTCTAGCAACCCACCATGCTACATTTTCACTTCCATTCACTTTAAGAGCGCCTGTATAGTGTTCAAGAGTGATTAGAATGGTTTCGAATTTTGCTTCTGCAGAAGGTGTGAATAAAAAAAGTTCCTGAAACCGTGGATATTATTAAACCTTTTGAAAGTTTTTTTCATAATGAATATGTATGCATATTGGTTCTCCATCTCTAATGAATGTTATCATTTGTAAATAAATGAAGTAATTGGGTTATTTGTTATAGGGGTTGAACGGTCCTTGACAGGGGAGAGGTTGCAGGATCGAGTTTAGCCGGAATCATCATTAAAACCCTTGCTAAGCAAGGGTTTTTTGACAACAGATATTTGTTTTATTTTTTTGAAAAGGGACGAATTGGGGAAGAAGTTACTAACTCAAAACCTTTACGATGCATGTGTCATAAAAATTCTTAATGAATGTTGCTATTTATTTAGCAGAAGTAACATATACGTTCTTACCAGAATTTACACCAGTAATTAAAATTATGACTGAAATGAAGATTAGCATGAACAGAGGAACAGTCCAATGATAAGTAATGTCATGTAACCAGCCGAATAAAATAGGTCCTATCGCTGCTAATAGATAGCCTAAAGACTGTGCCATACCAGATAATTCTGCTGCTTCTTGTGTATTTTTTGTGCGTAAACTAAAAAACATCATGGCTAAGCTAAAGGCCATTCCAATGCCAATCCCAATCATTATCATCCACAGAGGTATAAGGAATGACACGCCATATAAAATGCCCATTAAGCCAACAACAAGCAAGAGAAATGAAATCCATACTAATATCTGTTGTTTGCTAAAACGTCCAGCTAAAATAGGTACAATAAATGTAGCAGGAAGCATTGAAAGTTGCATCAATGATAGCATCCATCCACCTTCATTAGCATTTAGCCCTTTAGTTTCAAGAATTTCAGGAATCCATGATATGACTGTGAAAAATACAAAGGACTGAGACCCCATAAACAATGTAACATTCCACGCTAGCTTAGAACGCCAAAGGCTGATAGGTCTTTTCTTATTCTCTTTTCGAAAAAAATCCAAAGATTCTTGGTTGTTCCTTAGTTTTGGTACCCAAAATATCATGGTAAGAAGAGTTAAGATTCCCCAGCAACCCAGAGAACCTGACCATCCGAAACCTAATGATGAAGAAATGGGGGCGCTAATCCCTGAACCAATAGCGCCAAATAAATTCATAGAAACAGCATATAGGCCTGTCATCAAACCTAATTTGTTTGCAAAATGATGTTTAATGAAGCTAGGTAATAAAACATTACAAATCGCAATTGAAGAACCGATTATGACGGTTCCTAAAAATAACGTGTCCACTCTACCAAAAGAACGTATTCCAATTCCAACTAATAATAATGCTATCGACATAAACAGTGTTAATTCCATACTCAAACGGCGAGTGATCTTGGGGGCAAAAGGAGAAAACAATGCGAATGTGAATAAAATGGCTGTAGGAATTGTACCAGCTAATGTGTTAGAGATACCAAGATGATCACGAATGGAAGACAATACTGGACCGACTGATGTAATTGGGGCCCTAAGATTTGCTGCAATTAGAATAACACCAACAACAGTTAATATCTTTTTATTTGTCTGCATACTCGATCTTTTCTTTTGCTCCGTTTGTGGAATACTCATGGCAGCTATAGACCCCTCCAAATCTTTTATAACGAATTGGGGCAAGCTGGATGAAACGATTCGAACCTGCTTGCAATGAATTAATAATTATCGAATGGGAGAACGACACCTACCTACCTTTATGCCTAAAGCATTGTAATGGTTTTTAATATTGACAATCGCATGTCCACGTGTCACCTCATCGATTAGTTGATTTATTTTTTGAAGATTCACAGGCTTATTTGCAACTAAGTCACTAAAAAATGTTTGAATCTCTTTTGGATAAACATTTCCTACCATACTAGAAAGCCCGTTACATCCGTTTAATATTTTTTCAGTGAGGTTTACGTCCCCTCCAGCGAACATGATAAAGTCATCTGGTAAAGTTGTATTTTTCAGGCGTCTAACATCACTCTCTTCTTTCATCCCAACCAAATGAGAGTGTTTTTGATTCATAAGAGTGTGAAATGAGTCAGCACTTAATTCAAACCCCGTGCGCAAAGGATTATTATAAAGAACAACATGTTTTGTGGTTTGCTCTAACAATTCATTCATGTAAGACATCGCTTGTTCCTGAGTTGGTAGGATATAAGGAGGAAATTGAATGAGAATCGAGTCGAAAACTGAATCCTCAAGATGTTCAATCAATTTTATTGCATTTTTTGTCGTTGTAGCTGATACACCAAACATTAGTTCAACATGTTTAAAGTCCTGCTGATTAAAAAAATCAATAATTTGTATCCTTTCTTCAATACTCATTGAATTTTGTTCACCTGTAGTTGCAGATACGAGTAGTGAATCAATACCATTTTCAGCTAAATACTCAACGATTGGTTTAAATCCATCCAAGTACAGACTTTCATCTTCATGAAAGGGGGTTGGAATCGCGACATTTAAATTCTTCACTTGTTTTAACCTCCTACATTAAAATTTTTATACTTTCTAAAAAATGTTACTTGTTCTCGTTATATCGACTGACCTCCTTTACATGGTTTGAAGAAATTATTTGTGCATGTAAGTCTAGCCTTCATGTAATAGTCTAAGACACTTATTTTTATAGAACAATTCAATTATTTATATAATAACTATAGTTTGTACCTATGGTTTTATTTGTATAATAATGTATATTAGATGTTAATATTTAAAAATCATAAAGTTTGTACTTGTGAAAATTTCTATTTAGGAGTCGGAAGAATGGAATTAAAGCAATTAGAGTATTTTTATACAATGTGTCAAGAACTGCATTTTACAAAAGCTGCTGAAAAGGTTGGAATATCTCAACCATCTTTAAGCCAGCAAATCAAACTTTTAGAACATGAAATTGGAACACCTTTGTTTGATCGTATTGGTAAGAAAACGACTCTTACTGAATCAGGAAAACTCCTATTAAAATATACTCGCAATATTTTTCACGAAATTGAACAAGCAAAAATATCGATCAATGAATTGAATGGGCTTCAAAGAGGATCAATCTCAATTGGGACATTACTAACAGTCGAGAACTATCTTATTCCACCGGCATTATCTAAATTTCATCAGCAATATCCAGCTGTTAAAATTTCTGTACTAGGTCTCCGTACTGGGGATATTCAAAAACACTTAATAGAAAATAGAGTGGACTTAGGGATTGTGTTTTTACCAATGAAAGGGGATGAATTTGAAACAATCTCTTTATACACGGAAGATATGGCTTTTGCAGTACCTGTTAAACACCCCCTGGCACAAAGTGAAAAGTTGGGGTTAGAAGTATTAGAAGAAACTGCTTCAATTTTGTTTCCTGAGCAATTTTACATCAGACAGTTTATCAACAAAAGTTGTAAAGATATTGGCTTTCTACCCAATCCTATTTTTGAAGTAACAACTATGCAGTCATTAATTAATATGGTGGTAGATGGCATAGGGATAACGGTCTTACCGACTCCTTATCTTGAATACTTAAACGAACCTCAATTAAAGATTATTCCTATAAAGAACGCTAATTTGATTAGAAGTGTAGGAATCGTTTATAGGAAGGATAAACATCTAGGAGCAGCCATTCACATTTTCATTGATATATTAAAAGAGATTGCTTTTGATTTGAACTATGTTTATGAGTCGAGAAAGAAGTAATCGTTTTTAAGGGAATTTCAAGAGATTGTTGAAATTCTAGAAATCACAGAGCAAGGGTAAACTGATTACGTTCAAGCAAATACATTTTTGATAAAATATTTAGAGGGGGGAAAGATATGAAGTCATTTTTACTAATTGGACAATCAAATATGGCGGGGCGAGGCTTCAAGCATGAAGTGCCACCAATTTATAATGAAAGAATCATGATGTTGCGAAATGGTAGACTTTGAATAAACAGAAACATGATATATCTTGTGAAAGGATGATTGTGGTGGTAAAAACAGATAAAGCTTCCTCCTGAATACATGAAATAACATTCAGGAGGAGATAAAAAATGTTTGAACAAATAGATGAAAATTATCCGAGAAAAGAGCACTTTCATCATTATATGACGGTAACCCGATGCACATATAGTCTGGTGATCGATCTAGACATCACAAAATTGTATGCAATATTAAAAGAAAAAAGGCTAAAAGTATATCCTGTGCAAATTTATTTGTTAGCAAGAGCTGTGCAAAAAATACCGGAATTTCGGATGGATCAAGTGAACGATGCACTTGGTTACTGGGAGATTCTCCATCCTAGTTATACGATTTTAAATAAAGAAACAAAGACGTTTTCAAGTATTTGGACGCCTTATGACGAAAACTTTGCTCGGTTTTATAAAAGCTGTGTAGCGGACATGGACACTTATAGCAAAAGCAGCAGCCTATTTCCGAAACCTCATATGCCAGAAAACATGTTCAATATTTCAAGTCTGCCGTGGATTGATTTTACTTCTTTTAACCTTAATGTATCTACAGATATAACTTATTTACTACCAATATTTACGTTAGGTCAATTTAAGATGAAAGAAGAAAAAATCATCTTGCCAGTCGCGATTCAAGTCCATCATGCTGTTTGTGATGGCTATCATGTCGGTCAATATGTTGAATATATGAGGTGGCTTATTGAACATTGTGAAGAGTGGTTAAATGATTCAATGCAAATTACCTGAAGACAAAAGGTGTTCTCATGGAAATCTAGAAGATGAAGGCAGACTGAAATGAGTCTGCCTTTTTGTTTTGTGATGAGAATGAAAATGTTCCAAAGGTTTACTAAGGCTATATTTGTTCTTTTTGCGGTTTCTTTTCGGTGCTTTGTAAATTCTTGTATGTGATAATAAATGTCATATAAGGGAGTTCAGTGGAAGGGGGATAAGGGATGGAGAAAGTTCTTTCTTCACATGTAGGTGTGAAAATCAATGAATGGTATAAAATGATTCGGCAATTCAGTGTACCTGATGCAGAGATTTTGAAAGCTGAGGTCGAACGAGAAATTGAACGAATGGAAGAGGATCAAGATCTGCTCATTTATTATCAATTGATGTGTTTTCGCCATCAGCTTATGCTCGATTATATTAAACCTTCAGAAAAACGATCGCCTTCTGTTTCTGAATTGGTTGATAAAATTGAGAATTCTAATCATCAACTTTCGGGTATGTTGCAATATTACAATGCTTTTTTTAGAGGAATGTATGAATTTAGTAAGAAAGAATATGTACAGGCTATTCAATATTACAAGATCGCTGAAAGGCAGCTTGCACTGGTTGTCGATGATATTGAGCAAGCGGAGTTTCACTTCAAGGTGGCTGAAGCCTACTATATTATGAAACAAACTCATGTGTCTATGCATCACATCATAAAGGCGCTAGATATTTATAAAGAACATGAGCAGTATAAAGTTCGCCAAATTCAAAGTCTAATTGTCATTGCAGGAAATTATGATGATTTCATGAGATATGAAAAGTCGTTGCAACATTTAAAGACTGCTTATTCAATTGCTGTGGGCGCAAACGATCAACGTTTAGTAGCAAAAACATTATTAAATATTGGTAATACATATGATAGGCAATCAAAGTATACAGAGGCAATAAAGCATTATAAAGAAGTGTTAGATGTTATTTCTTCGGAAAAAAGTGACATAAAGCCAATTACTTTATTTAGTTTGTGTTGGTCGTTGTACAAGTCTAATCAAACTGATGAAGCGGATCTGCTCGTTGAAGATGGACTTATATATTCCTTAAAGGTAAATGATTCGCTAAGTGTCTTGTTATTTAAAGCATTAAAAGCTATTTATATGGATACTAATGAACAAGCTTTGAAAGAAGTGTTTGATATTTTTGAAGAAAAGAAACTACATGTCTATGTGGAAGCATTTGCTCAAAGTGTCGGATTATTTTATGAAAAAAAAGGGGACTTTGAAAAAGCTGCCGAATATTACAGAAAGGCTCTTAAGGCTCAAAATGATATTCAAAAAGGAGAGTGTCTATATGATTATTAAAAGGGTGCTATTCATAGTAAGCATTGTATTATTGAGTGTATCAACTGTAGAAACGATGAAGATCATTGAAACAAAGTCGATTCGAAATACAACAATGGAAGAACAACAAAAAACTGATCGAAACACGACTTTGATTGACCGAAATGCAACATCTGAAAATGTATAGATAAAAACAGACCTTAAGGGGGTCTGTTTTTATATACAACTAAACTTCTCCATTTTTTTGCAGAAATCCCTTTTAAATCAGAAAAACCTGTTAAAAAATTTTAATATATCAGTTTATAACAGTGTTAAGTATAAATGCAGTTCATTTAATTTTTTTCCAACATGAAAAAGTTCGCTTTTCCATTTAAATTATTCAAAATAAATTGCAATCGGTGTAACTAATAAATCACCTGATTTAATAATATTAAAGCTTCCTAAAACGATATCCAGCATAAAATTAGGAACTTCATGCAATTGATCTGGGGAGATTGTTTCTAAACCAGTTCCATCATAAACTTCATCTTTTTTTCTTATAATTCTAGCTAAGAATTTTATATTTTTACCATTATTTCCTCTAAAGGATAAAGATTCAGGAGACTCACGAAGATATTCTTTTTTTACAAGTCCTATATTTGTTTCTGATTTTATTATTGAATGACCGCCTAAAATTTTGGAAGAATATGAACTGAGAATATCTAGGGTACTATATAAATTTAATATAGGACTTAGTTCTTTTCTTTTTTCGACCATGTTTTTCGCTTCCTTTATCAAAGTTGGATCTTGTTTTGTACCTTTCGCTTTTTTTATAATATTTTCTGCTTCTTCAACATTTTTTATTGATTGATCATCTTCATATAACATAAAAGTTTCTAATGCATCTGGATTTAATGCGTTACTTAACAACTCAAAATCAAAAAATGTAAAAGGGCCCTCACCGAAATAGAGATCACCTTCATGTAGTTCATCTTGATTACTCATTAATAAATTTCCAGATTTTAATTTTTCCAATAGTAATACAAGAGAATAATCATGAAAGGATTTATTGAGAATGTCTTTATGTCCTTCTAATAAAGTTTCAGAATCTAATGACATTGCATCAGATTTCCCTCCAATATTACCTGAGAGACCAATATTTACACCAGGAAGCCATCCAGAACCTCCACTAGCATTAAATGCTAACGTCGCACTTTTCCCAGATGAATCTCTTGTTCCAGATGAGAGAGATTTTTGAGTGTCATCATGTTGAGCATAATCAGTGATTATTCCTTGATCAATTTGGGCTAGAATTGAGTTTACTAGTTCTGTATCTAAATATACTATTTCCTTCATTAGGATCCCCCCTTGTTTACATGAGGATAATTATACCATATGTGATTAAGAGAAATTTAAGGAATAATTGGTTTGATGAAATTAACATAAAAATACAGATGATATACCAACGTTCTTTTGAATAGAGAAATCCTAACTTCGATTGTGTGAGATCTCTTTTATATTAGTACTTATTAAATATAAAAGAGGGATTTTTGGCAGGTACAGAATACATATCGCAAGCTACTTAGCAGGGTATAATTTAGATTAAGTAATTAGGGAGATTTTGAAACTTTTTATAAAGTTATTGCGTATTAACTCATAACCTATTCTGATTGAGTAGGCATAATTGAATATTGAAATAGTGTTTCTTGTAGTTGATCTAATAAAATTGCGTGATGTTATTTAAATAGGAGGAAATTTATGGCTAGATCTGCATTACATCCTAAAACAAATGAAAAAATATCGATTGAAGATTGGGAGTTATATTATAAAGAGATAAAACCAAGATGCATGATTTGTGGTAATGATCTTTACATTAGATCAGGTAATACACCCAGTTCAGCTAAACATTTTATTCATTTTCCTCATTCTAATTGTCCATCTATTCCGAATAATAGAGAAAGATATAACAAACTCAAGCCTATCGAAAAAGATTATAAAAATGCCAAGTCAGTAAAAAAGCAATTTTTGAGTAACATGTGGACAGTATATGAAAAATGCAGGAGTTTGCTGGATGGAGAGCTTAAACTAAAAGATTTTAAAGATATGGTTTCTAGAGCTACTGAGAAAAATATTTGGCTCTATAAAAGTTTGACATTAGATTATTTACCTTATGTTCTATTAGTCAATTATGGTGTTTTCCAAAAAGGAAGAAAACGTAACAAAGTTTATCTTGTTTTGGATTCTCAACTATCAAACTATGAAGATCTTTGGATTGAGTCCAAAATAAAGCAAAAAATATGGAAGGTATACCCAGATGAATTTCTAATTGAAGAGTTTGACATTGATTTCAATTTCACAACTTCTTCTTTGTCACCTGATTATTTTCTTTTTTATGTCACAGGTTTACAAGGGGAAAATGAAGGTGATTTTTTAAAATGGTAAACAAAGAATGTGGCACTTCAATATGCATTAAGTTGTTCAATCTAATTCACAGCTGGTGTATGTGAAATGATTTTTTTTCATCAGGTCAATCGTTGCTAAAGGACCCATCCCGTCCATAATACCAATCGTTATAGACATAGATATCACCACATTTCATTTTTTTCTATTATAAAAAAGAAAGCATGGTGATCGTTATAGAAAAGTTCTATTTGTATATATAAGTTTGATCAAAAGCGCCTTTGTTTGTCTTGAGGTATTAAGTTACAATCTATCCAAAATCCATTAGAATAAAAGAAAATGGATAAAGGAGCAACCATATGAATTTCAATTTAAATGAAGCTTTGGATATGTTGAGTCGAACTCCTCGTACATTAGAAAGTCTTTTGTCAGGTTTATCGAAGGATTGGCTCCACAGTCGTGAAGGGGAGGGAACGTGGAATCCCGTTGAAGTCATTGAACATTTGATTGAAGCAGAGAAATTCAACTGGATTCCCCGATTAAATGTCATTCTTGCTGATGGAGAGAATACCCCATTTCCTGCATTTGACCGCTACGCCCATTTGAATCAAACTGAAAGACAGATAGAACAAGCACTAGCGGAGTTTCATCATGTGCGGATGGAGAATGTGGCATACATTCAGCGTATGACACATTCAAGTCTTGACCTAGAAAAAAGGGGCGTCCATCCAGAATTCGGCATCGTGCAAGTGAGCGAATTACTTTCTGCGTGGGTTGTCCATGATTTCACCCATATCTCCCAAATTGTTCGGATCATGGCGGAACGATATCGAACCGATGTAGGACCGTGGAGCGCTTATTTAGGGATTTTAAATAGGAAATAAATGTTTAATGACGCTTCGCGGCCCACTCAGATTGAAGAATGGCATATTGATACTCATCGACCCAATGTCCTTTTGACATATAATTTTGCAGCAAATGTCCTTCGCGTCTCATGTCTAAACGTTCCAGCACTCGAATAGATTTTTCGTTGCGTACATCTGTAAAGGCAATGATTTTATGCTTGTTCAGTGTAGTGAAAATATATTCGATCATTGAATTCAAGGCTTCGTGAATATAGCCCTTTCCTTGAAATTCAGGCGCTAGTGTAAATCCTATTTCAACGATTCTAGGCTCGCTGCCGAGTGTATGAATGGCGCAATCTCCTATCAGCTGATTGGATTCAGATAAAGCAATCGCGTATTGAAACCACGTCCCTGGTTGATTAGGTTGTTGCGTCATTTGGTGTTGAACAAATGATTCAGCGTCTTCGTGCGTGTAGTTTCCCCAGGATTGAAATGTGGCAATAGAGGGATTTGATCGGTATTGATAAAATGCTTCAATATCCTGCTGATCAAACTGACGAATCACGACCCGGTTTGTTCTTGTAAATATGCTGTTTGCATTCTTCATGTGTTACCCTCACTTTTTAGTTTGTTCTTGATTTGAAAAAGTCTATTAGCCATTCAGATAGCTGTTTTTGCGCTTTGGTCACAAATCGATCGGCATAATACGTTAATTCAAGATGCCGAACAGGAGCAGGGGCAGAAATAGGAATAGAGACAATATTAGGCCATGCTGAATGTTGCTTTAACAGCCCTCTTGGCTGGATGGTGGCGCCGATCCCGGCTTCAACCAGCTGCAATAATGAAGTGGCAGACCCAACATCCATGACCGTGTCCAATTCAAAACCGTGTTCTTTACATACGTCATCGACCAAATCTCTTCCTAGATAGCCTTTTGGATACATGACCAGTGCATGCTTTGTCAGCTCTTTTAGCGTCACTTCACGCCTTTTTGCCAGTTCACTGTCTGAATGAACAAACAATTCGTAGGGCTCATCGCCAAGTGGTATTTGAATCAGTCGTTTATCCGCAGGCCCGCGCAGCCCAATTCCGATATCGACTTTATGTGAGAGCACCTCGTCACGAACAAAGATGGTCGAAAAAGCCTTTAGGTTGATCTCTGGATACAGCGTTTTAAATTCTACAAAAAGCGGAACAAGCTGAAAGTCAAGATCAGAGGGAAGGACGGCAAGCCGAACGGTACCCCGCTGTTCAGATAACAGTTCTTTCATGGCATTTTTTGCATCTCGTTCAGCCTGAAGCATTTTCATGCCATATTGATAAAGAAGCGTACCAGCTTCAGTTGCAACTACTTTTTTACCGATTCGGTCAAAAAGCGGCATCCCAACTTCAGCTTCAAGCAGTTGAATCTGTTGGCTTAATGTAGGCTGTGATATACCTAGCTGCTCTGCAGCCTTTGTGAAATGCAAATGATCGAATACAGCCATAAAATAGGTAATGTGACGAGTATCCATATGCCATCCTTTCATTAATGATAGTATTTTCCTATCATCATAATACGAATTATTGTATTGATCAATGAATGAAGCGGATTTATACTCATAGTAACCTCAACAAGATGAGAGAGGAAGAAGAGTATTGATAAAAAAATTATTTTATTTAGCTGCTTTATTTTTAGCTGCCTTAAACTTGCGCCCAATCATTACATCCGTAGCTTCTATGATGAGCATGATTCAATCAGACCTTGGCGTTAGTGCACTCACGGCAAGTCTTTTAACCACTTTGCCGGTCTTGTGCATGGGAGTGTTTGCCCCTGTAGCAACGAAACTAAGCCGCCGGTTTGGATTAGAGAGAACTCTTTTTTTCTCGATTTTTCTTATCACAATTGCGACTGGACTGCGTGGTACAAGTCAAACGGTTACCATCCTTCTTACGACTGCTTTTGCAGGAGGAGTTGGAATAAGTTTTGCCGGACCATTGTTGTCTAGTTTTATTAAAAAGTATTTCCCGAAAAGTCCTGGGATTGTCAGTGTGTACTCTATATCGATGACAGTTGGAGCTGCACTTGCTTCGGGCTTGACCATTCCGATTTACCTTCGCAGTGAGCATAACCTTCCACTTGCGTTATCCTGCTGGGCGGTTTTAGGCGTTATTGCACTGATTTTGTGGCTCGGTCTAGCTCGTCAAAACCAACAAGCGGATCATGCAGATGTGCCGCTGAGATTACCGCTGCGAAACAAAAAAGCCATTCAATTCACCTTGTTCTTTGGCTTTATGTCTAGCATGTTCTATTCGTTAACAGCGTGGATTTCACCCATTGCGCTTGATTTTGGGAATAGTCCGCAGTATGCCGCCATGCTACTTACGATATTTACACTCATTCAGATTCCGGTGGCATTACTCGTTCCAAACATCGTCAATCGTCTAGGAAAGCCGAAATTATTTCTGATCTTATGCAGTTTGTCAGAGCTGATTGGCCTCATATTCCTTCTACTGCCAATGCCGATCCTGCCAGCTGTTATTTTTCTAGGGATTGGAGCAGGTGGATTATTTCCTTTGGCGCTTATGCTGCCTATTATTGAAACGCGTACACCAGAAGAAGCCGGTACATGGTCCGCGATGTCACAGATGGGCGGGTACATCATGGGAGGATTTGGTCCATTTTTAATCGGTTTGATTTTCGATATCAGCGGACATTTTCAAGCTGCTATTGTCGCAATGCTCGCCATCGTGATGCTGATGATTGGCGTTCAGTTATCGATGAAATTAGGAAAAAAACGTGAAGAGGTATCCAATTAAAGATCAATATACCGCTGCTTTTATATCATGACTCAATTGAAATCGCCATAGCCTATTCCTAAGTAGGCTATGGCGATTATTTTGCTCAATCTTTAAAAGATGCACCTGAATGAATTATCGTGAAAGGTATTTTTCAACTTTACGAGTGGCCATTTCTGCAGCTTCCATGATCATTTCACCTAATGTTGGGTGAGGATGAATCGTCATGGCTAAATCTTCTACTGTAGCACCAATTTCAATAGAGAGAGAAAGTTCTGATATAAGAGTAGATGCCTCTGCACCTACGATTTGTGCTCCTAAAATAAGGCCAGATTCAGCATGGGCCACAATCTTCACAAATCCTTCTGGTTCTTTTAATGCCAGTGCTCGACCATTAATAGAGAACATTGTTTTTCCAATAACAGTCGGAATGGATCTTTGTTTGCAATCCGTTTCGCTGAGTCCAACACTCGTCAATTCTGGGCTAGAAAACACAACAAGTGGGATCGCTTTATAATCGATCATCGAAGGTTTCCCGGCGATTGCCTCTGCTGCCACCTTCGCTTCATAGGAAGCTTTATGAGCCAGAGCAGGACCCTCGGTGATATCACCAATTGCATAAATGTGCGGAATGGAAGTTCTGCATTGTTCATCAATTTTAACTAGTCCGTTAGGGGTAATGGACAAACCGATAGAATGGAGACCTAATGTTCCATCTGTATTCGGTTTTCTTCCGACAGTAATCAGTGCATAATCTGCTTTCAACGTGTAACTTTCTTTCTGTTTCTCATAATGAAGATCAATTCCGCTCATACGCTGCTCGGCACCTATGACGTTTGCTCCTGTAATCACGGTGATGTCATCTTCTTTCAATTGTCGAACAACAGGAGAGACAAGTTCACTTTCAAAGCCAGGCAATACTTGATTGCCGCCTTCTAGAATGGTGACTTTTGATCCAAACCTTGCAAACATCTGTCCGAGTTCAACACCAATATATCCACCCCCAACTACGACAAGGCTTTTAGGGATTTCGGGAAGGGATAGTGCTTCAGTGGAAGACAATATACGACCTCCGAAAGGGAGTGATTTAATTTCAATTGGACGAGAGCCGGTTGCTAATATAAGGTGTTTGAAGTTGATTCGTTTTTCACCTTTTTCGGCATGTTGAATCACCGCTGTATGCTGATCGAACAAGCTTGCCTCGCCTTCCAAAATAGTAACTCCCGCTGACTTTAACAAAAATTGGACGCCTCCAGCTTGTTTTTCCACAACCGCTTTTTTGAACGCTTGAGCTTCATTGAAAGAACCGCCTTCTTGAAAACCACCCCATTGTGTGCGGAGTTTGAACCGCTCTGCTTCTGCTATTAGCGCTTTAGAAGGGATACAGCCTACATGGGTGCATACGCCACCTAACTGATCACGTTCTACAATCGCAGTCTTCATGCCGAGATGAGCTGAACGTAACGCCGCCACGTAGCCTCCCGGACCTGATCCAATCACTAATGTATCTACTGTTTCTAAATGAATCATTTCTTGCACCTCCAATTTCAAAATATGATGATCATAATATATTATAGTCATCATATTTTGGTGAAGTCAATCCCATTTGAGTGAGGAAAGATGGATTTCAGTCAATTGACACATGATAATATGATGAATATAATATTTTAATAAATACACTTAGATGAGTTAAAAGGAAGGAGGAGAAAAGAGGATGCCTTATCCGAAAGGTCATAAGTCAAAAGTGAGAGAGCAGATCATCGCTAGTGCTGCACGAGCATTTCGAACAAATGGCGTCCGTAGTATCAGTTTGCCATACATTATGAAAGGGGCAGGTCTAACTCATGGAGGGTTTTACGCTCACTTTAAGAACAAGGATCAGTTGGTGATAGAGACTTTTCATTTTGCTATTACTGATACGATCAAGCTGCTGCAAAGTGTTGCAGACAAGAAAACAGACCAGCCTCGAATTCAGACGATCATTGACTTTTATTTAAGTTCCGTTCACCGTGATCAGACGGAGATCGGCTGTATATTGCCTGCACTGGCAGGGGAGATTGCTCAATTATCGCAAGAGGTACGGAAAGCTTATACCGATGAATTGAAACGGTTTATGGCGTTTATAGCTGATACGGGAAACATAGATCTCTCTACCAGTTACGCACTAGTAAGCAGCATGATTGGTACAATTGCTCTTGCACGAGCTGTCAATGATTCGCAGTTCAGTGATCAATTGTTAATGGCAGGCAGAACACAGGCAAAACACATTTTAGAAGCGAATTAACATTCAAATGAAAAACAAAGGAGGTGTTGCGATGTTCATTAGAGAAGCAAGCATAGAAGATTATCCACAATTAAGACAAATCTATTTAGAATCCCGACGTCAGAGCTTTCACTGGCTCAATACAGAAGAAATCAAACTGCAAGATTTTGATCAAGATACGCAGGAAGAGCAAATTTTCTTAGCTGAGGAGAGCAATAAAATCCTTGGATTCATCTCATTATATGTACCAGATCGTTTTATTCATCTCTTGTTTGTACATCCAGAAGCTGTTGGTCAAGGGGCTGGCGATCTGTTGCTGAAACATGCGATCAAAGTGCTCGGAACACCAGTCACCCTCAAATGTGTATCCGAAAATCACATAGCTTTGTCTTTTTATCAAAAAAGAGGATGGAAGGCTGTTGTAGAGGAGGGGGAGCCTGGGGCGAAGTACTGGGTGCTTGCTTATGAATAAGGATAAAATTGTAAAATAATCTAATGTGACTCACACGTTAGGTATTGGTGATCCTGCTTAAAAAAAAGCCTCCATAATAGAGGCTTTTTAATTTACTTTCTAACCGTTATATAAAGAGCGCCTAATAGAGCGCCATTTGATTTATACATCCATACTTCTACTTGGTTACTACCTGAATCTTTTAACCCTTTAATATCTCTACCGGATACAGAGACATACTGTGATCCTTTCACAACAACAGCATATGAGGCAATGTCATCAATAGGATAACTAGATCCTACGTTAATTGTGATATTTCTTGCATTTGTTTTAATTGGAGCATCCGCGGATAAAGATTTTAGCGTAATAGGCATAGATGAAAGATGATTAGTTTGAACGGATTCTTGAGCAGAAGCAACCCCTCCAATAGTAAAAGTCAATGCAGAAACAGCAATAAGAGAATACATAGATTTCTTCATTTTCATTCTAAAGCACTCCTTTTAAATTAGTTTACAAGTCATTAATTCGATATTAAATCGAGATATTCCTGTTAAAAAGTGTTAATTAATTGTGAACATTTTCCTTTCGGGATGAATTGAAATTTTCTGTGAAGAAAACGACTTAATATCTATCTATTAAAAATTTAAAACATTATTTTTTAGTAAGAATATTGCTCATTACTCGTATTGCTAAAGCTCCTTCTCGATTTGAATATCTACCTATTTTAAGAAATTTCCTCAGAGAATTGTGAAGAGGAAAAGTCTAATCTTTTCCCATGGATGATATTGAAAAAAATCTAGCCATTTCCTAATTCTATCTTCATTCATTCGCCGCTTAAAAGATCATTTACAACTAAAGAAGTGACACGGCATTGACCGTTTGCGGGACTCTATTTTGAACTAGATTGTGAAAGCCAAGCTTTATCAAGAGCATCATAATTATTTCAGTTTTGTAAGGTCCTATCATTAATGTCATTTCAGTGTGAATGTAAGTATTCAAGTCTATATAGGCTTTTTCAAGAATTAACAGGTCTTGGTTCTTATTGAATGTTTTTTGTATAAATGAATAAAGATAGACTATATGTTAAAACGAACACAAATTACAGAAGAAACTTATGTTAAAAGGAGGAACGATTATGAAAAAACTTTGCCGGGAAGTCTGGATCGAAGTTAATCTTGATGCGATTAAAAGAAATATCGAAGCCATTCAAGCGCATATTCCAAAGAAGAGTAAGATCATGGCTGTCGTGAAGGCGAATGCTTATGGACACGGTTCAGTGGAGGTAGCGCGGCAGGCACTAGAAAGCGGTGCGACGGAGCTCGCAGTTGCTAGCTTAGAGGAAGGCATTGTGCTGCGAAGAGCAAAAATTGAAGCGCCGATTTTGGTTCTTGGATTTACACCGCTCGACTGTGTGAAAAGGGCCGCAGCCTGGAGAATCGACCTCTCCGGCCTTCGAGAAGACTGGATTGCTCAAGCAAACGAGATCTTAGCGAAAGAAGAAAGCAAGCGACGGCTTGGGATTCATGTCAATGTTGACACGGGGATGGGGCGATTAGGTGTACGGACAAAGGAAGAGCTGTTAGCGGTGGTGAAGGCGCTTGAAAAGAGTGAAAACCTGAGGTGGGATGGAATATTTACGCATTTCTCCACTGCGGATGAGCCTGACCCTGATTTCACGTTGCTGCAGCACAGCATCTTCATTGATTTTCTTCGGTTTTTGAAAGAAGAAGGGATCAAACTGCCGACCGTACATATGAACAATACAGCTGCTTCGATTGCGTTTCCTGAATTTAGTGCCGATATGATCCGGCTTGGTATCGGACTTTATGGATTGTATCCCTCGCAATACATTGAAAGCTTAGACGCTGTTCAGCTAGAGCCCGCTCTCAGTTTAAAAGCAAGAATTGCGTTCGTGAAGAAAATGGTGACAAAGCCAAGAACCGTCAGCTATGGGGCAACCTATGTGGCAAAGCCTGACGAAGTCATTGCAACCATACCGATTGGTTATGCAGATGGGTACTCACGTGCTTTATCCAATCGAGGGTTTATGCTTTTCCGCGGAGAAAGAATGCCGATTGCTGGCCGAGTCACAATGGATATGACGATGATCAGCTTAGGAGAGATGAAAGCAAAGCAAGGCGAGGAAGTCGTCATTTATGGCCGTCAAAAGGGCGGAGAAATTTCTGTTGATGAAATTGCTGAAATGCTCAATACGATTAACTATGAAGTCATTGCAACATTAAGCCGCCGTGTTCCAAGGTTTTATCGTCGAGGCGGGAAGATTATTAAAATATCGACGCCGGTGATGTATGTGTGAAAGTAAGGACAGCATGAAATTGCAAAAATCCCCTTTATATGGCAAGGGGGCTTTTGAGTTTCATGTCTTATTTCGGCTTAAGCTCGATACTCTTTATCTAAAATAAGAATTGGTTTAATCGTAGATCCATTTTTAGAATCTTCAAAGGCTTGTTCAATCTCTTCTAATTCGTAGAATTTTGCTAGTTTCTCAACTGGGAATTGTCCATTTTTAAAGAACTTGACTAGTTTAGGAATGAATAGTTGAGGAACGGCATCTCCTTCTATCACACCTTTTAACGTGAGCGCATTGAGCATGAGATCATTTGTCACATTAAACGTTAAATCGCGCTTTCCTACTGCTACTGTTGCACAAGTTCCTTTGACACGCAGGCAGTGAAGAGCAGCTAACGTGACTTCTGGTACTCCAGTTGTTTCAAATGAGTAATGTGCTCCTTTTCCTTCTGTGATTTCCTTAACTTTTTCAGCTGGATTCTCATGTTTACTGTTGATGACATGTGTTGCACCTAATTCTTTTGCTAATTCAAGGCGGCTATCATGGATATCAACGGCAATAATCGGATCACAGCCTGCAATTTTTGCTGCCATTAACCCACTTAAACCAACAGCACCTGTACCGAACACAACAAAACTTGTACCTGGAGCTGGAGCAAGTGAATTTAAGACAGTACCGCTCCCAGTCATTAAGCCGCAACCGAATGGTCCTAAATAACGTAAATCAGTTTCTTTGTCTACTTTCACCACATTTTTCTCATCAACCGTTGCATATGTACCAAATGACGATTGACCAAAAAATTGTGATACATCTTGATGATCATGTGTATGGATAGGCGTTTCATTATGTTTATTACGACCAGAAAAATTCAGTGGAATCATGTTTTCACATCCACCAGCGTTCCCGTCAAGACAATTATGGCAATGACCGCAATAAGCGAAACCTAGTACAACGTGGTCTCCTTCTTGAACGGTTGTGACATTAGAACCTGCTTTCACGACAATGCCAGAGCCTTCATGTCCTAATAAAGCAGGACGTGGAACAGGGAGCGTGCCATCTAATACAGTGGCATCCGTATGACAAACGCCAGATGCAACGATTTTGACAAGCACTTCATCTGCTTTTGGATCATCTAGTAATAGTGTTTGTTTCTCGAAATCTTTTTCATTTGTTGTGACCATCGCTTGAATTTCCATATCATGTGCCCTCACTTTTTGTATAGTATGATATTCTGAAGAAAGGTTAGATCAAATGTCACAAAAAATTCATTTCTTTATGACTAAGTTGATTGTAGGACGAAAGATTTTCCGTTTCAATCAGCAAAAAATCTTTTTTGTATAGGTTTTCAACACAAATGAATTTATGTATCTCTAATCAACATTTTTTAAAAAGTGTCTAAAGGAGGGGCCCCATGATCAAAAAAGAGGATCGCCGTGTTGAGCGAACAAAAGAAACACTTCGTCAAACATTCAAAATACTAGTAAAAGAAAAAGGATATTCGCACGTAAAAGTGAAGGATATTGTGGAAAAGGCAAACTATAATCGGACCACGTTTTATGTGCATTATGAAAGTAAAGATGAATTAGCAGCAGATGTTATTCACCGGGAAATGGTCAATTTCGAATATGAATTTTGTAAGCCGACTCGTGAAAATCCACTGTTGGATTTAACTCGCATGAAACCAGAGGGCACCGATGTATTTCAATATATCGTTGAAAATCGCGACTATTATGATTTATTAGTGATGGAAGACCGAATTCCCCACATACAAGAACAATTGCTTAAAAAAATACAATATATTTTCCAAAATAGAATGTCGTTTGTGAGTGATCAGTATGCAGAAATCAACGACAGTTATTTTGTCCAGTATCGTTCATACGGCATCTTTGGTTTTATCATTGAATGGATCAGAAATGACTACAATGCATCTCCCTCAGAAATGGCACGACGTATTATCAATTTATTATATATTCAATCCTCACTCATGATTCAGTTGAAAAATGAAGAAGCGATTATGAAAAGGTAATGTCATATAAAAGTGATATATGTAGAAAGATATTAATAGAAATAAGAGCGTCCTAAATTTATGACAGGCACAACGGTAAAAATTAAATTTTATTACAAATATGTCGATAAAAGGAGGGAAATTTAAGAGATGGAGGAAAGAAACGATGAAAAAAGGATTATTTTTAGTGCTTTTGACCATTTTTATGATGGTCACAATTCATCCGTTAAAAGCTCATGCAGCTGAGACAAATGGTTGGACGAAGCGAGCGGACTTACCGGAAGAGCGTATTAATGCTGGTGTAGGAGTAGTAGATGGAAAGATTTATTTATTTGGTGGAGCAAGTGAAAAAAACAAGTTAAATAATCAAACATTTATGTATGACCCTAAGAAAGATGTGTGGGAAGAAAAAACGAGCATGCCGAGAAATAGAACAGGCGGTACATATGCTACAGTAGGTAAGAAAATATATCTAATAGGTGGAATAAACGAAGAGACAAAAACAGCTTATAACACAATTGATATATATGATACAGAACTTGATCAGTGGGCTGAAGAGCCAATTCAAATTCCAAGAGAGCCTGTATTTCCATCTTATAGCAAGGGAACTTTGTACGCAGTTGCAGTAAAAGAGAATATATATATTGTATCTTCAAAAAACGCTTATAAGAATAATGTCTATCAATACAATACATCCACGGGTGAATGGACGAGTTTGAATTCATCTAGTTTACCACCTAGAAATGGAAGAGCCATTTCAGCAATTGACGGAAAAATATATGTTGCAGGTGGCGAAAATTCGATCGGTCATAGTAGAGAAAAGAATTTGTTTCAATATGATATTGCAACAGATACTTGGAAGAGGCTAATCGATGCTCAATTGACATCTTATACATATGAACCCTCCTATGAAACTTACAACGGTAAGTTCTTTATTATTGGTGGGCAATTATATGGTGATAATTCGAAAAATATGGTAAACAAAGTTCAGATTTTCAATCCACAGGATGGTCAATTTAAAAATTCAGCATATGAATTGCCAGAAGGAAGAGTATCAGCTGTTGCAGCAATTGTTGATGATCAATTATATGTCATTGGCGGACGTGACTACTCTTATAGTATGAGAAATCTTTCTGTAAAAAGTGATTACAGATCAGTGATTTCTATTTCATTAAAAGACTTACAAGTGACTGAGGATGAAACAAAGCCGGATGATGGGATAGCAGAAGACCCAAAGGATCAAGATGGGACAAAGCCTGGTGATGGAACAACAGAAGAACCGAAAGATCAGGACGGAACAAAGCCAGGTGATGATACAACAGAAGACCCAAAGGATCAGGACGGAACAAAGCCAGGTGATGGGTCAACGGAAGAACCGAAAGATCAGGACGGAACAAAACCTGGTGACGGCACAACAGAAGAACCGAAAGATCAAGATGGAACAAAACCCGGAGAAGAAACTGCGAAAGGTATACTTTCCATTACCATGATCAATGGGTTACAAAAGGATTATCTGCTCTCAATGAAAGAAATTAACGATTTTCTTAACTGGTATAAAGAAAGAAGCTTTGGAATCGGAATGAACTTTTATGAGATCAATGATGAACATAATAAAGGACCTTTCACAAGTAAGAAAGATTATGTGGTGTACCAAAATATATTAATGTTTGATATCAAACAATATTAATAAAATGAAAGCTGCTGATAATAGATTAGCAGCTTTTTATTTTACATTATTGTTAAAATTAGGATGAACATCATAAAAAAACAAGATATTTTTTTAAAAATCTGCTAAACATCCTATAACTACGTCCGATAATAGAATTGTCAGGGTTGATAAGCCCTAGAATAAAGGACTTTTTTCAGACAAGGACGTCTGTCAGGTCCCACATACATGGAGGTAATAGGAAATGAGAATTAACCACAATATCGCAGCACTTAACACATTAAACCGTTTGTCTGCAAACAACGGTGCGAGCCAAAAGAACATGGAGAAACTTTCTTCTGGTCTTAAAATCAACCGTGCAGGAGATGACGCAGCAGGTCTTGCAATCTCTGAAAAAATGCGTGGACAAATCCGCGGATTAGAAATGGCTTCTAAAAACGCACAGGACGGTATTTCTCTTATCCAAACAGCTGAAGGTGCATTGACTGAAACTCACTCAATCCTTCAACGTGTTCGTGAACTAGTGGTTCAAGCTGGAAACACCGGTACACAGCAAGATGAAGACTTAACTGCAATTAAAGATGAAATGGATGCTTTAATTCAAGAGATTGATGGTATTTCTGATCGTACAGAGTTCAATGGTAAAAAACTTTTGAATGGTGCGTATAAAGCTTCTACTCCACCAGTAGCAGCTGATCCATCTTTAGTTTTCCAAATTGGCGCTAACGGAACACAACAAATCAAAGTTAATATCCAGGATATGGGTGCAGACGCATTAGGCGTTGATAATGGTACTGGTGGCATCACTGCAAACCAATCCATTAAAGATTTAGATGTAACAGCTTTTGCAACTAATGCAGCAGATGCAGCAGATGTTGGTTTTGATACTCAACTTAAGATTGTTGATTCAGCTATCAACCAAGTATCTTCTCAACGTGCTAAACTTGGTGCAGTCCAAAACCGTCTAGAGCACACAATCAACAACCTTGGTGCTTCTGGTGAAAACTTAACAGCTGCTGAGTCTCGTATCCGTGACGTTGATATGGCGAAAGAAATGAGTGAGTTCACTAAGAACAACATTCTTTCTCAAGCGTCTCAAGCAATGCTTGCACAAGCGAACCAACAGCCACAAAACGTACTTCAATTACTACGTTAATGAAAGGCCCCTTGATGGGGCTTTTTTTAATGCCGTTTTTTCTTCGTTTTTTCTCCTTAATTATGATTCTTAAATCCCTCTGATAAATCATGAAAAATGACCTTTAAATTTGGCATACTCTAGCGAAACAATCATAATGAATAAGACTTTTTCCTTATTTATTCCTTTTTTGTTAAACATATTCCATTAAAGTTCGATAAATGGATTGTAAGGCTTACAAAAAAATTCTAATTTAGAACTTTTGGACATGGATGTCTAATTGGTTCAAACACATGGAGGTCATTTAATATGAGAATTAACCACAATATCGCAGCACTTAACACACTGAACCGTTTGTCTGCAAATAATGGAGCAGGGCAAAAGAACATGGAGAAGCTTTCTTCTGGTCTTCGTATCAACCGTGCAGGAGATGACGCAGCAGGTCTTGCGATTTCTGAAAAAATGCGTGGACAAATCCGGGGGTTAGAAATGGCGTCTAAAAACGCACAAGATGGTATTTCTCTTATTCAAACAGCTGAAGGTGCATTAACTGAAACTCATGCGATTCTTCAACGTATGCGTGAATTGACAGTTCAAGCGGGTAACGTAGGTACACAGCAGACTGAGGATTTAACGGCGATTCAAGATGAGATTAAAGCACTTGTTGAAGAGATTGATGGTATCTCAAGCCGCACAGCATTTAACGGAAAGAACCTTTTAAATGGAGATGTTACAGACGGATTCCAATTCCAAATTGGTGCGAACAAGGAACAACATATTATTGTTGAAATTGGTAAAATGGATGCAGAAACATTAACAGTTAAAGATATTGATGTAAGTGTTGATGGCTTCAATTTTGATACTGAAATTGAAAAAATCGATGCGGCAATCGGAGCTGTATCTAAACAACGTTCATCACTTGGTGCAGTCCAAAACCGTCTAGAGCACACAATCAACAACCTTAGCGCTTCTGCTGAAAACTTAACAGCTGCTGAGTCTCGTATTCGTGACGTTGATATGGCGAAAGAAATGAGTGAGTTCACAAAGAACAACATTCTTTCTCAAGCTTCTCAAGCAATGCTTGCACAAGCGAACCAACAGCCACAAAACGTACTTCAATTATTACGTTAATTAAAAGCCCCCGTTGAGGGGCTTTTTTTATGTTAGTTTGATTTTAGCAATTGATGTAATTGAAAATCTGGAACAGCTTCATAGAAGAAAGCTCGATTTAATTCATCATTTTTTTGATCCCACCTATGCCACCAGTGGCCGACCTCACCAGTGGAGTCAGCTTGAATCATGTCTTGCAGCTGCTCTAGGTTGATGATTTTTCTCGGTTCTATTAAGAATGAATGCATACGATGATACGCCTCAAGGCATTTAGGTTGTTTTGTTTGAACGGCATATTGTACATAATAATTGAAAAATTCTTGTACAAATGTCAGATGGGAAATGGGGGTTCCTTTTAATTCGACGCCTTCCCAAGCCATATCCGCAATTGCACAAAGCCACCAGCCAAGCTCATTGGCGTGCTGCATTTGTTGTAAGGTATGCCGTTCAAAAGAAATAAGCCCATCTTCTTGTGCTTGTTTGAGCATACGCTCAAGTGTTTGTGCCTCAAGAGCTGCCTTTGTCATTCCCTGACCATGTATTGGATCTAATGTGCATAAGGCATCTCCCATGACCAATAAGCCGCTTGGCCAATCTTCCATTTGTTCATAGTGGTTTCTGACACAAGCCGGAACTCTAAATCCTTTTGGTTTCGTATAGGGAATTAAATGAGTGATGGCTTCTGCTATCGAGGGATTGGTCAGCCTAGCGGTCTCTACATCAAACTGATCAGCGTCCGTTGTTGGATAATGAGAGCCGCCAGCTGCTGAGAGAAGAACCGCTGCTAAATCATGATCTACTCGTTCAAACAGTCCTGTTGGAATTTTTTTATTTGGCTGTCCAACGATGACCATTGGTTCTAGGTTCGGTGCCTCAGATGGTATTTGGTAGTATCTCGTGCTATAGCCAAGAGACACGATTAGCTCATCTGTCTGAGGCAAGGTTCGTCCTGCGCTTTTCAGCCATTTTGGCAATTTAGACATTCTTCCAGACGTATCAATGACTATGTCCGCACTCATTTTGTTGATGATTCCAGGCTTTATCCTCCGATCTTTGACCTGTAATCCACTCACTTTAGTCGTTTCTTCTTCAAAAAGAAGAGCGATCGCTTCATGTTTTTCTAAAAATTGAACACGATCCTCACGTAACATTCTTTGCATCAGCACCCACTCTAGCATGGCACGTCGTGTGACAGCTGTTTCTTCAGTATCGGTGAGTACTAACTCGCCATCTTTTGTCATAAATCGAGATGTCTGATGCCATGTGTTGTACCCGCCCAATTCTAGTAATTCTTTTGTATAACCAGGAAATAGACGTTCCACTATTTGTTTGCCTAGTGGCAGCATTCTATGTGGATGAAAGGCTTGAGGCGTGCCAAGACGATTTTCAGGAGCGTCGGGCAATTCGTCCTTTTCAATAATCAATACTTCAAGGTAAAAACTTGATAAAACCTTTGCAGCGAGCATTCCAGTTATTCCGCCTCCGATGACGATCGCCCGCTCATACTTCATGGGTTGTGTCACAACATGCGCCTCCAGTGAATATATAAAATGGTTACATGACCATTTCATCATATGTTGATTTTTTAAGTATAGCAAATTCTCGTTTTTTTGAATATAGAAAGGAATTGTCATACTTTTTACTCGTAAATATGAAAAAAATTCAATCATGATAATTATTTTTAAAAAATAATGATCAAATTTAAGAGGAATGACCGATAAATACATTAAGGGGGTAGAGAGAATGGATATACTACAGAGTATTGTAACAGCAGCACCTTATATGATGAAGATTTTAAAAGATGAAGTGACGATGGGGGTCATTGATCGAGAAAAATTCTTGCTGTATTTGCCATCAAAAGATGTGGATTTTCAAATACGGACAGGAGATCCCATTAAACCAGATGATCAGAATATGAAAAATGCGCTTAGAGGCGAAACATCAAGTACATTTGTACCTGAATCGGTGTATGGGACGCCTTTAAATGCAATGGGATTGCCGATTTTCGATGAAAATCAACAAGTCATTGGTGCAATCGCTTTAGGTTTTCCACTTAAAAATCAAATAGAACTTGAGGCGTATATGGAGTCATTGAACGACATCATTCAAAGTATTCAAGAAAAAGTACATGTGGTGGCGGCTCATTCAGAAGAGCTCTCTGCGACAAGTGAGGAAATGACATTCCAAACACAGCAAACACTTGAAAGTTCGAAAAAAACTTCAGATATTACAAAAATGATCAAAGGTATCTCTAAACAAACGAGTTTGCTAGGATTGAATGCTTCAATTGAAGCAGCCAGGGCAGGGAAAGAGGGGGCGGGTTTTAGTGTGGTAGCGAGCGAGGTTCAAAAACTCTCAAGCGAAACCTCACGTGCAACAGAAAACATAGAAAGCTCATTGCAAGGGATTTCCTCTAATATACATACGTTACTTGAGAGTATGGGCCATATGAAAGGGTCATCTTCAGAACAGGCTTTATTAGTGACGGAGTTTAGTGAAATTGTAGACAGGTTGACGACGGTTAGCAAAGAAATGAAAGAATTTATGCAAAAGGTGATGTCAACGTAAAAAACGAATCCAAAAAGGGTTCGTTTTTTTGCTGGCTCGTTATTTTCTATTTTTCTGATCAAAGCGATAATCGTATGTTTCACCTTTGACCACATTTAAAAACTCATGTCCAATTTGAACGAGCTGTGCATTTTCCCATTTGATCAGAGGATCTTTATCAGGGTACTTCCAGTAGATTGTTTTTTTGTGGTGGGTGAGTTTGTTTTCAATTTCTGCTCTGACCGCATTCTCTTTTAGCTTTCCTCCGCTATGTCGATATGTGTTAATGGTATAGGTTCCATCAGGTGATGATATCGAGCGAATGAATGTGCCGTGAGACACGCCTTGAAGAGAGAAGCATTTCCAGTAAATAATTCCGGCGAAGCTAAGACATAAGATGGTAAGGATGATGGTGGTTTTCTTTTTAAACATGAATTCCTCCAGGTGTAGATCGCAATATTCTAATATATGAGAGAGATGACAAAAAGATTCATATAGTCCAAAAGTTCTATTCATTTCAATTATCGGTCATTTTTTCTCAACATTCAACAGTTAGCCCGTAAAGATAAGGAAAATTTAAGGATGCATTCAGATCACACTGGTTATTCGAAAACACTTTACAAAAGAATTTGCGATCAGTAGACTTATGCTCATATAGAGAAATGGGGCAGATGGAATGAATCAAATCATAGATACGTATCAAAATTATGAAGAGCTTTCCGCTCATGAAAGAAAAGGGATCGACTATCAGATTCTTCATCAGCGGAAAGGGGATCAGCTTCTCGTCCTGTCACCTCATGCGGGAGGAATTGAATCTGGCGTGAGCGAGCTGGTCCATGAAGTAGCAACCGATTATTCTATGTATTTATTCGAGGGCCTTAAAGTGAAAGGCAATCATGTTCTTCATATTACGAGCACACGTTTTGATGAGCCGATTTGTCTTTCTCAAGTGCATACACATCATTATACGTTTGCACTCCACGGCTATGGAGAAACAGACGCCCTACAAACTTTAGTTGGCGGTACCGACAGGGAAAAAGCTGCTGAAACAGTGAAGTATCTCACACAAAATGGCTTCCATGCCTTACTTTTATCTGAATCGGATCAATTTGCTGGAACACATCCTCAAAATATTAATAATCAATGCCTCACAGGAAAAAGTGTTCAAATTGAAATTAGCCAAGCTCAGAGAAGAGCTTTCTTTCAAGACTTTAGGCGGAGCCGTAGGCGTGATACACAAACCGAACAATTTTATCAATACACAAATGTACTGAAACAAGTGTTAAGCCTTTATGAATAAACTTCTGACGTCACGTGTGCAGACGCTTTTGTTTGATACGCAGCTTCATTTTCTGCGACCTTGCCTGCTCTCATTAAATAAGAAGTAAATTCTTTTTGAAATTGAATGCCGGCTCTTCGCTGTTCAAATAGAGCAAGCCGTTTTTCAGCAAAAGCCCGAGTGACATGAAATGTTTGAGCAATATGCAAAATGGCTTGCTGCCTAAGGTTTGGGAGCGTCATTTGCAACAGCATAAAAGTCGGAACACAAAAGTGATACATGAATTGTTTTGCTTGAAACTCTTGCAGTTCTCGAAAGAGCTTGTGCATGTTAAAGTGGTTGCCTGTATGCTTCAGCACATGACAAAGCTCGTGGGCGAAATCCTGCCACTGTTCTTCTGACGATAAGGCTCTGTTCAAAATAATACTGTAAAGACCTTGATGTTTGATCATCATGCTGCCAGTATCCTCGTAGTGTACCCATACATGAAATTCAGCTGCGATCCTATGCATGTCTACATAGGCAGGACCGCTTATTTGCAGTTGAGTGTATAACCGTTTAATATCTTCTTCTAAATGGGTTAAAAAATAAGTCATGTCAAAACCTCCATACAAACGTATGTTCTATTTTTGCCGTAAAAGAAAAGTCCATATAGGACTAAATGGCTAATAAAGCTATCGCTTACTTTTTATATCGGCTTGTTTTTAACAATTTTAACATAAAATCAAAGAAAATTGGAAGTTTTTCCTGTTTTTTATTCTATTTTTTTATATTTTACAAAGATAAAACAGCGATTGAATTCAAATTTTACCATAGTCTTATGACGAAAACAAACAAATTTGTCTTACGTTTGCCACCGATTGATGAGCAAGATCAAACATCAATTTAACAAAAAGGAGTGCAAAACATGGTACAAATTTATCAAGATTTTATTCCAGTTGGAAACGGAAATCGGCCAGGATATGCTATGACGCCGCTTTATGTAACTGTGCATAACACAGCCAATACATCTAAGGGAGCTGACGCAAAAAGTCACGCGGCATATGTCAAACGCTCAACAACAGAGGTAAGCTGGCACTTTACAGTGGATGACAAGGAGATTTTTCAGCATCTCCCTTTAAATGAAAATGGATGGCATGCTGGGGATGGACATGGAGATGGCAACCGAAAATCGATTGGCATTGAAATTTGTGAAAATGAGGATGGAAACTTTCAACAAGCTGTCAAACATGCCCAGTGGCTTATTCAAAAGCTTTTAAAAGAACATGGCATTCCATTAGCAAATGTGGTGACGCATCAGCATTGGTCAGGAAAAACATGTCCACGTCTGCTGCTAGCTACATGGGATGAATTTAAAAGAGGAATTGAGACCGCAGGTGATCCGGAAACGGTTATCACATATGTGGTGAAAAGCGGGGATACGCTAACGAGTATTGCCAAAGCCCATGGTGTCACAGTGAGTGACTTACAGACATGGAATCAGATTAGTGACCCGAACATGATTCGAGTTGGACAAGTTCTCAAGATTTATCATGCAGAAGAAAAGCTCAGTTATGAACTGCCAGATGGGGTGTTAAAGGTGACATCACCTCTGACAAAGGGGGAGCATGTACGTCTCGTCCAAAAAGCGCTTGCTGCTGTGTATTTTTATCCGGACAAAACAGCTGTAGATAAGGGCATTGATGGCGTTTATGGGGAAAAAACAGCCAATGCCGTCGCGCGATTTCAACTGATGAATGGTCTAACAAGTGATGGAGTATACGGTCCTAAAACAAAAGTGAAGTTGCTTCAACTATTAAATCAGTGAGTCTTTCTTTTTGGCCGCTTGAATGACGGCTACACTTTTTTCGTGTAATCGGCAGACATAAGGGGATGGCTTAAATTCAGCAAACTGAACATACCTCATTTGTTTAAGTTTCTTTTTCATATTGGCACCTCAATCGTTGCAGCAGTTGGTTTTATTGTATGCAAGTAGATGTGAAAACGGAAGTAGGACGCGGATGAAGTTCCGCGTCCTTTAGTGTAATCAAGCTTTTTTATTTTTATACTCATCTAGGAGCTGTTCATTCTTTTTGAAAATACGCTCCGTATGGGGACTTACTTTGTAATCAGCCATACTAATATGGCGCTTTTTCTTTAAAATCTTAAATGGGTTTTTCTTGCGATTGTTATTATCCCCTTGAAGTGCGTGTTCCATCTTCATCACCTTCCTCTTCGTCAGGCAAGATTAGGTCATAAATCGTTGTAAGTGAAGTCATTAATAAATAGTCGAATTCAGTGACAATTTCCTCAGAGGTCAGCTTAATCACAAAGTGTGCATCCGCTACTGAAAACGGGATGAGAACCAATTTGCCGAAATCATCGTAATACACTTCCTGCCTGTCAAGCTTTGCTTGAATGAGCGCTCTCTGATCAAGTGTCCGCAGCAGGTCATCTTTTTGCTCCTGCGTATCATAAGGACAAAGAACTGCTTGAATATTCATTTTTTCTGCAAAAGAATAGATCAGTCGTTCAATTCCCTCTATATATGCTTCTATACTTCCATAATATACATGGATCGGTTCGTTTTTCAATAGGTATTGGTACGTTTTTAGTTTATTGAGGTAAGAATGAAGTAGATCGTTATTTTGTTCTAGGAGTTGATGTGTGTCGGTTTCAAGTTCATGATTTCCGAGTTTTTTAATATAGGAGCTGAGGAAAATAAAGGCATCAGTTAATGCGAAAAAAACAGCAATAATCAGGTAGTGCATCCAATCGGTGAAGATTGAAGCAGGGTCATTTGTCCAGTACACAACAGCACCCGCTACATAAATCCAATACCACGTTTTACGAATCGCAAACATCTTTTCTTTTACTTTTTGTTCAAAGCGCCATACCGCAAATACATATACAGCAAGAGCACCTAGCAATAACCAAACAGTCAATTGAAAAAATAATAGCATGTTCTTCTCTCCCATAGACAGATGGATACTTATTTATTTCTATGGATATGATTGGAAACCCTGCTTCATGAAAAAATGGCTTGCAGAAAAAGACCATTTGAGGATGCAAACAAATAAAAAAAGACCTGTCTAACAGGTCTTTGATATTAAAGAATCGCATTTAACACAAAGTATATAAGTGCCCCTAGAGTTCCCGAAATCGGTAATGTGATCACCCAAGTGACAAGCATACGTTTTGCCGTACCCCAGTTGACTCCTTTTACTCTATGTGCAGAACCTACACCTAGAATAGAAGATGAGATCACGTGAGTGGTACTAACAGGTAAGTGAATAAATGTTGCACCGAAGATAATAGCTGCACCCGTTAAGTCTGCAGATACTCCGTTTACTGGACGAATCTTCATGATTTTACCGCCGACTGTTTTAATAATCTTCCAGCCGCCAATAGACGTACCTAGTCCCATTGCAAGCGCACAAGAGAATTGTACCCAGAAAGGAATGTCGTCTGTTGTATGCAAATTACCTGCAATTAAAGCCATCGTAATAATTCCCATCGCTTTTTGCGCATCGTTTGTTCCGTGGGTATACGATTGCAGTGCAGCCGTTAAAATTTGAACACGTCGGAATTGTTTATTTGTTTTTGCGAGATTGTTGTTTCGGAATATAATTTTGATAATGGTATACACGATATATCCCAAAACAAAAGCCAGGATAGGTGAAAGCAATAGTGCTTGAATGATTTTAATGAATCCCGAATAGTTTAAAGCGCCAAAACCAGCGGAGGCAATAACAGCTCCTGCAATTGACCCGATCAGTGCGTGTGAAGAACTACTCGGAATCCCGTAATACCAAGTAAGCAAGTTCCAAGTAATGGCTGCAATTAAAGCAGCCAAAATGACGACAGATCCGTTTTGAAGTGTAAAAGGATCTGCGATGTCTTTTGTAATGGACTTTGCCACACCTGTAAATGTCATTGCTCCTAAGAAGTTCATAAACGCTGCCATAATAATAGCATGTCTTGGCTTTAACGCCTTTGTTGAAACTGAAGTAGCAATGGCATTTGCTGTATCGTGGAATCCGTTAATGAAATCAAAAGCAAGTGCACAAATGACAATAAGTATGGTAAGGATGAGTAATGTATCCATGTTTAACTAACCCCGTTACGCATTCTTCATAATGATTGTTTCTAGATTGTTGGCAACACTTTGACAGGAATCTGCGATTTCTTCAAGTGTTTCGTAAATTTCTTTGTATTGAATGACCTTAATTGGGTCTGTTTCTTTTCCAAACAAGTTCTTTAGTGATTTGCGGTGAAGATTGTCACAATTATGCTCAATCTCTTTAATTTTGATTGCGTGCGGATGAATATCTTTCAAGCGATTATCAGCCAGTAATTCAATAGTCGTTAAAATTTCTTTCGCACATTCTCTGATGTAGTGGCTGAATTTGTCGATATGTTCGTCAGAGCTTGTAATTGAATAAATTTCTAAAGTTGCTGAAAAATGCTCAATGCCGTCTAAAACATCGTCGAGGCTATTCGTCAATTGAAGAATGTCTTCACGTTCAATCGGTGTAATAAAGGCTTTGTTCAGCTCTTTAATCATGGTATGAACATGATTATCACCTTTTGTCTCATATTCCTTCAATGTGTCAGAAAATTCTTTCAGAGTGGTTTGATTTGTTACTTTATAGCTAACAAAATACTCAGCAGTTTCATCTAAATTTTTAGCAATTTCCGTTAACAAGACGGAAAACTTGTCTTTTTTCCTTTTTAACATGTAAAAACCCTCCATTGTATAAATGAGACAATGCACACATCAAATAATTATATATTCTTTTGTCGAAAAAAAACAGGTGTAGTCGAAAATTTCTTCACTTTTTCTATTTGATCTTATTCTGACCTAAAGATGTGATCTCAACTCACCTTTTTCAGAAAGGGGAAAAGAAAGCAAAAAAGCGGACCATTTTTGGCACCGCTTAAAAGTTAAGAAGCTGAATAAACAAGCTTAAATCGCTCACAAACAAGAAGCATATCTTCCTTAAATGTTAATCCGTACGGCTCAAGGGCTTCTGTGAAAAATTCTTCATGTTCTTTGTACCAATAGTCATATGAAAGATCGCCTTCACCTTCTGCTTTTGCAAATGATTCAGGAACCTCATTCATTGGCATGATATCTACTTGCGTGATCTCTATGATGGCTTTTGGTTCCTCCTGACTGTCCAAAATGACCGCATATTGACCGGGTTTTGGAAGAGGCTCTTGTTCTTTTTCGTAAAAAAGGTATCCGGAACAAGTGGCTGTTTTTTTTCCTTGTTGTACAAGGTCAAGCAAGTGATCTGGATTTGCGCCAAATGCCCAAGCAGAAACAGAGGCGTGATCAGGAGTTTTTTCTGATTTTTCTTCCCAATAAGATTCCCAAAATAAAGTGCTTTTGTGGTTCATTCTTTTTCCCCCTTTGTTATGAGTTTATTATATCGTGAAGTTTCAAACTTGGAAAACGTATGTCTTTATTACTACAAGATGTGCATGTCATATGTTTTGAAAACATGCGTTTTGTTTGGCAGATATAGGATGATAGAATGAAAAATTTTGAAATTTTAGAATAATCTATTGTATTCTGGTCAAGAAGTCGGTAAGGTCAAAGTAAGAATATGGAAGGGGTGTTGTTCATGAAACGCATTTCTCTAACTGTTTTGTCCATATGTCTGTTTGTTTTCTCGTTTTTCCTGCCGGTCAGCCAAGTCACTGCAAACGAAACTCATGGGAATAAAGTAGCTGTTGGCAAAGATGGTATGGTGGCTACTGCACATCCGCTTGCATCGGAGATTGGTGCTGACGTATTGAAAAAAGGTGGGAACGCAGTGGATGCTGCTGTTGCCATTCAGTACGCACTTAACGTAACAGAGCCAATGATGTCTGGAATTGGCGGTGGCGGATTTATGATGGTTTATGATGGGAAGACAAAGGAAACTTCCATCCTCAATAGCAGAGAGCGAGCACCACAGGGCGCAACACCTGACATGTTTTTAACAGATGATGGGAAAGTGATTCCGTTTGCTGAGCGATCTACACATGGAAATGCGGTAGGTGTTCCAGGGACTGTAAAAGGTCTTGAAGCTGCATTAGATAAGTGGGGTACTCGTTCTATGAAGGAATTGATTGAGCCCTCCATTCAACTTGCAGAAGATGGTTTTGAAATTGATTCTGTCTTGGCAAATGCGATTGATGATCACCAAGGAAAATTGAAAAAAACGGCCGCAGCGCCAATTTTTCTTCCAAATGATCAGCCACTCGAAGAAGGAGATCTGCTTGTCCAGCCAGGTCTTGCAAAAACATTTAAACTCATTGCGAAAAAAGGAAGCAAAGCGTTTTATGAAGGAAAAGTAGCAAAGGCACTTGCAAATACAGTTCAAGATTTTGGCGGGACGATGACTTCAAAAGATATCAAACGTTATGAAGTCAAGACTGACAAGCCAATCTGGGGAGACTATAAAGGATATCAGCTTGCAAGCATGCCTCCACCAAGCTCAGGCGGGGTGTTTATGCTACAAATTCTCAAAATACTTGATCATTTTAACCTGTCTCAGTATGACCCCAAATCATTCGAAAAATATCAGCTGCTTGCTGAAACAATGCACCTCTCCTATGCTGACAGAGCCGCATATGCCGGCGACCCCGAATTCGTAGATGTTCCACTAAAAGGACTACTAGACGATGATTACATTTCAGAAAGAGCCTCTCTCATTCAATTAGATCAAATGAATCGCAGCCCGAAAGAAGGAGATCCTTGGGCATATGAGGATGAGAAAAATCCATCCCCAATTGTTCCTCAGCCAGAAGATAAAACCATTGGTGAGACGACCCATTTTACTGTTGCAGATCAGTGGGGAAATGTTGTGTCATTCACCACTACCATTGAACAATTATTTGGTACAGGGATACTTGTTCCAGAGTATGGATTTTTCTTAAATAATGAACTGACTGATTTTGATGCAAGACCTGGTGGGGCAAATGAAGTCCAGCCCAATAAACGTCCGTTATCAAGTATGACTCCGACGATCATTTTTAAAGATGGAGAGCCTGTCATGACTGTTGGGTCTCCTGGTGGAACGACGATCATTGCTTCTGTTTCACAGACGATTCTCAATTTACTTGAATATGACATGGAGCTTCAAGATGCGGTAGAAGAGCCAAGAATCTACACAAACAGCTTAACTTCGTATCGTTATGAAGTAGGTGTCCCTCTAGATGTAAGAACAAAGTTAAATGATATGGGTCACCAGTTTGGCAGTTCCCCTATTGATATAGGGAATGTGCAAGCTTTACTGATTGATCGAAAAGCAGGGACATTCACTGGAGTAGCTGATTCAACGAGAAATGGAACTGCTGTAGGTGTCAATCTAAAGGTAGCTGCAGATCAATAGCATTTCCCGGGAAAAGAAGCGCCTCATCAAGACGGCGTTTCTTTTTTTCATTATAATAAAAACATAGTTGACACCTGTGAATAGTTTGAATAATATATAGACTAACATCAATCATACATAGCTGATCGGACAACCGAAGGCTCTTGGCATTGACGTACAGAACTTTTTTGTACTTCAATCGCTGAGAGCCTTTTTTGCGTATAGAACTGAAAACGGCAAGGTTGGTGTCACTATTCAATGTGCAAGGGAGCGGATAACATGAAAAAATGGATATGGATTTCTATTGCGATGACACTTTTCATCATCACAAGTGCTGCATGCTCAAATGCGAATGAAGCCTCAAATCAAAAGGGAAAGATTGAGCTGTTGAATGTGTCATACGATCCTACCCGTGAATTGTATCAGGAATACAATCAAGCCTTTCAGACTTATTGGAAAGACAAAACCGGTGAAGATGTGACGATACAGCAGTCTCATGGAGGATCAGGTAAGCAGGGGAGATCGATTATTGATGGACTCGAAGCAGACGTGGCTACACTTGCTCTTGGGTACGACATTGATGCCATTGCAGATCGAGGGCTACTTTCAAAGGATTGGCAAAAAGAATTTCCGAATCAGTCCACACCTTATACGTCTACTATTGTGTTTCTTGTGAAGAAAGGAAACCCCAAAAAAATTAAAGACTGGGATGACTTGATTCAGCCAGGTGTATCTATCATCACACCAAATCCAAAAACGTCAGGCGGTGCAAGATGGAATTATTTAGCCGCATGGGCATATGCCGATAAAACCTTTCATGGGGATGAAGAAAAAACGAAGGATTTTGTGAAAAAGTTATATGAGCATGTCGAGGTGCTCGATTCAGGTGCTCGTGGCGCCACAACAACTTTTGTCGAGCGCGGTCTTGGTGACGTGTTAATTGCTTGGGAAAATGAAGCCTATTTAACACTGCATGAATTAGGCAAAGACAAATTTGAGATTGTCAGTCCTTCCATTAGTATTCTAGCAGAGCCGCCCGTTGCCGTTGTCGACCAAAATGTGAAACGAAAAGGAACAGAGAAAGTGGCAAAGGCTTATTTAGATTATTTGTATTCTAAAAAAGGACAGGAAATTGCGGCGAAAAACTATTATCGACCAAGAAATCAAGAAGTGCTAAACAAATATAAAGATCAATTTAAAGAGATTGATATGGTGACCATTGATCAGGCATTTGGCGGATGGCGAAAGGCGCAGAAAAGATTTTTTGATGATGGCGGATTATTTGATCAAATATATAGCGGACAAAAATAGGGGGCGACGTGATGAAGAAAGGCTATGCTGCCGCCAATAAAAGAAAACGTGTATTGCCTGGATTCGGGCTGAGTCTCGGAGTGACACTTGTTTATGTCAGTGCGATTGTCGTGATTCCTTTATCTATGGTATTTATTTGGACGGCTTCATTAGGAGCAGAAGGAATTTGGAATGTCTTTAGTGATGCGCGGGTGCTAAAGTCGCTGCAGCTTACGGTTACGACTTCTTTTGCAGCTGCACTCATCAATGCAGGTTTCGGTGTACTGATCGCATGGGTTCTCACGCGGTACTCGTTTCCAGGAAAGAACATCCTGGATGCCCTCATCGATTTGCCGTTTGCTCTTCCAACGGCAGTGGCTGGCATCGCTTTGACAACTCTTTATTCTCCGAATGGGTGGATTGGGCAATTTTTGCATGTGAAGGTGGCATACACCCCGCTCGGTATTATTTTGGCACTGATTTTTATTGGCGTTCCATTTGTCATAAGAACGGTTCAACCGGTCATTGAGGGGCTTGAGCAGGAAGTGGAAGAGGCCGCAGCTATACTTGGTGCTACAAGAAAACAGACCTTTTTTCATGTACTGCTGCCTGCCTTGTTTCCAGCGGTGCTGACTGGATTTTCTCTTGCATTTGCAAGAGCACTCGGTGAATATGGCTCCGTTGTGTTTATAGCGGGAAATATTCCGTTTAAAACAGAGATTACACCACTGATGATCATGTCTAAGCTTGAGCAGTATGATTATCAAGGTGCCGCAGCCATTGCCTGTTTCATGCTGCTCTTATCATTTGTCATTTTGTTATTGATTCACGGATTGCAGTGGTTTGTCGAGCGGAAAAAACAAGTGGAAGTGAGGTGAGATGATTGGAAAGGGAGCTTCTTAAAGAGCACCGCATCAAGTACAGGAGTCCTGTGACGGAATCAAAAGCGGTGAAGAGTATGTTGATTGGTGTGGTGTATGCTTTTTTGATTTTGTTTTTACTCATGCCGTTGATTGCTGTGTTTTCAAAGGCTTTTGAGAAAGGATGGAGTTCTTATCTTCTTGCCATCTCGCATCCAGACACGCTTGCGGCAATTAAATTGACTGTTTTGATTGTGATGATCACATTGCCGCTTCAAATGATTTTTGGGGTCAGTGCTGCTTGGCTCATCACAAAATTTCATTTCCCGGGAAAACGTTTGTTAACGACTGTCATTGATCTTCCGTTTGCGGTGTCACCTGTCATTGCAGGACTTGTATTTGTACTTTTATTTGGTTCAAATGGACTTTTAGGACCGTGGCTTTTAGCAAATGGATGGAAAGTGATTTACTCTGTACCGGGGATGATTCTTGCGACCATCTTTGTGACATTTCCTTTTGTTGCGAGAGAGTTAATTCCGTTTATGCAAAATGAAGGCATTCATGAGGAAGAAGCATCGCTTACGCTTGGTGCCAGTGGGTGGAAGACCTTTTTCCTTGTGACACTTCCAAATATAAAATGGGCCCTTTTTTACGGCGCCATTTTAGCAGGGGCTAGGGCAATTGGTGAATTTGGTGCAGTGTCGGTTGTATCCGGTCATATCCGCGGAATGACGAATACGATGCCGCTTCATATAGAAATTCTATACAACGAGTATCAATTCCAAGCGGCTTTTGCCGTGGCCTCTCTCATGGCGTTTGTTGCGGTCATCACATTAATCATCAAGCAGATCATTCAGCAGAGAGATCATAGGCTTGGCAAGCGTTCAAAATAAATGGAGGGATCAGCCTTGGGGATTACAGTGAAACAAATATCAAAGCAATTTGGGCAGACGAAGGTTTTGCAAAACGTGGATTTGACGATCGGAAATGGGGAATTGATTTCCTTACTTGGACCGTCTGGGTCAGGTAAGACGACTTTATTAAGAATTATTGCAGGGCTTGATGATGCGAATACAGGGCAAATCTTATTTGGAGAACAGGATTATACTTATATTCCAGTGCGAAAACGGCAAATTGGTTTTGTCTTTCAGCAATATGCGCTTTTTCGAAATATGACGGTATTTGATAATGTGGCTTATGGATTGAAGATGAAACCTAGAGGAGAAAGGTTGCCTAAAAAAGACATCAAAGAGCGGGTGCATGAGCTGCTGAAAGTCGTTCAATTAACGCAGTATGAACATCGTTATCCAGAGCAGCTGTCAGGTGGACAAAAGCAGCGTGTAGCACTCGCACGTGCACTTGCCGTCAAACCGAAAGCTCTTCTCTTAGATGAACCTTTTGGTGCACTAGATTCAAAGGTGAGAAAAGACTTAAGACATTGGCTGAAAAAAGTTCATCAAGAATTTCAAATGACGACCATCTTTGTGACGCATGATCAAGAAGAAGCGTTTGATATCGCTGATCGTGTTGTGGTGATGAATGAGGGCAGAATCGAAAAAATCGGCACAAAAAAAGAAATGACAGAGCAGACAGACAACCTTTTTGTAGCTGAATTTTTAGATATAGGAAGCCATATTTAACAAGAAGTTGATGTGATGTAATGAAAGAGATGCGGCAAAAAGCTGCATCTTTTTTTATAAAAATTTTCCTAGGAACATTGACTTATAATTTCGAATATTATAATATCTTTACAAAGGTAACAGTATTGAACATTTTATAAAACATCTGTTTGTAAGCGCTTTACAAAAGGTTCTATTTTAAAATGTTCATTCTATTTTTTACATGTGTTCATATTTATACCAAATGAAAGGGGTGGTTGTTTGAACAGCTTGTTTGAGTTAGATCAACAGCTGATTGAGCTGCAGTACGAAGCATCTTCAAGTGAGGAGGTGACTGCCTATTTAGCAGAAAGGTTAGAAACTGGAGGGTATATTAAATCGAGCTTTTTACCAGCAGTGCTTGAAAGAGAAAAAACATATCCGACCGGTCTTCCTCTTGCGACCTTTGGGGTAGCCATTCCCCATACAGATCCTGAACATGTAAACAAACCGGCGATCAGTGTAGCGACATTAAAGGAACCTGTTATTTTTCATAAGATGGGAAGCCCTCATGAGACAGTTCAAGCCAAAATTGTGTTCGTTCTGGCAATCTCTGAACCTAGTAAGCAGCTCGTGATGTTAGAGAAACTGATGACGCTTTTCAGAAAAGAAGAAGTAATGACAAGATTATCTCACATGACATCGTATGAAGAAGCCGTTGATGTACTTCAAAAAGAATTAAACCAATAGTTATTCAAGACATAATGTAAGCGCTTTATTTAAAATCAGGAGGTGGATGTATGATCAAGCAAGCCGTCGATTTCATCTTAGACTTAGGGCCAACAATTATGCTCCCAATTATTATGACGTTATTCGGTATGATTTTAAGGCAAGGATTTAAAAAATCCTTCCGTGCAGGTATTACCATCGGAATTGGATTTGTCGGGGTCAATCTTGTCATTAATTTACTTGTAAGCGGTCTTGGACCAGCAGCCAAAGCCATGGTCAATTCCCTTGGATTAAAGCTTGATATTTTAGATGTCGGTTGGCCGATTGGAGCCGCCATTTCATTTGGTACACCTGTTGCCCCTTTGATGATTCCTCTTGTGCTCTTGTTAAATGTCATTTTGCTGTCTGTTAACTTTACGAAAACATTGAATGTGGATATTTGGAATTTCTGGCATTTGATTTTCGCTGCTTCTGTTACTTACTACGCTTATCATAATATGTTCTTAGCTCTTGCCGTTGGTTTAATCGTTTCTGCGATTACACTAAAACTTGCCGATTGGACGGCACCGACGATTGAACACCATTTCGGATTAAAAGGCGTATCGATGGCTCATGCTGAAACGGTCAACTTCGCTCCGCTCATGTATGCGTCAAACCGCGTGATTGATAAAATCCCTGGTTTAAACAAAATTCATGCGGATCCAGAAACTTTGAAAAAACGTTTTGGCATCTTTGGTGAACCGCTTGTGATGGGTCTTATACTTGGTATCATTATTGGTCTTCTTGGGGGCTATGATGCAAAAGGTGTCATGACTCTTGGAATTCAAATGGCTGCAGTGCTTGTGTTAATGCCAAGAATGGTTGCTTTATTAATGGAAGGACTTATTCCAATCTCTGAGGGTGCTCGTTCTTATATTCAAAAGCGTTTCCCTGGTAAAAATGTCTATATTGGTTTAGATACAGCGATTGTCATTGGTCATCCAGCGAATATGGCTGTAGCCCTTTTGATGGTGCCAATCACCATTTTGCTCGCTGTCGTTCTTCCTTACAATGGTATGCTGCCGTTTGCAGACTTATCGGTTCTGCCATTTACAGTAGTATGGGCAGTAGCAGCCGCTCGTGGGAATATTATTCGCGGCCTCATTAACAGTATTTTTACCTTAATGATTGTCTTCTTCATTGCAACGAACCTTGCACCACTCGCCACAACAATGGGGAAAGCAGTTGGTTTCGACTTCCCAGAAGGGGCAAATATGATTTCTGGTATCGATCTTGGTTCACACGTCATTCCTTGGATCATGGTGAGACTTCTTGATCCGAGCAATCCTTACTTCATTGCAGCGATTGTCTGTGCACTGGCATATGCGCTTCTTTGGTACTGGGTGCGAAATGATATTAAAAAGCAGTATGCAAAAGAAATGGGCTTAGATCAGAAAGATCAATAAACGACCTGGAGGGATTCTCATGGCAAAAAAAATATTAGTATCTTGCGGAACGGCAGTTGCAACGTCAACGGTTGTGGCAAAAAAGGTAGAAGAGACATTAAAGGAAAAAGGATACGATGTCATCGTTGAACAATGTAAGGCATCTGAGGTTCCGCAGAAAGCGGAGGGTGCTGATTTAATTGTGACGACAACGCCTGTTAGTGATACAAAAGGAACGCCTGTGATTCAAACGTTATCTTTTTTAACGGGATTTGGCATTGAAGATGATATTGAAAAAATTATCGATCATATTAAGTGAACGATGATTGCGTGGAGGAGCTGCGAAAGCTCCTTCCATGTCATTTGAAAGGGGGAACTCTCATGCAGCAGCATGCTTATAGCCGAACGTCTGCCATGTTTTCTATTTTCCTTCCGGCCTTGTTAATATGTGTGTTTTTTCTCTGGTCTCTTTATACGTTGATGTCGGCAGGACCTGAGCCATTAGCTGTGTTAGGTGTCTATACGCTGCCTATCCTTATGCTTTCTAGCATCACAGGCCTGAATCAGCCAACGAATATCATGATTAGTGAAGATGAGCTGAAAATAGGTGCTTTTGGTAGGTGGCACACATATGCCGTGTCCGATATTAAAGGAACATTGTTTTTAAAACCATATCCTCATATCGGGAAAGTATATGTCAGAGTGGGACCTGCGCGAATATTTGGCGGACGCTACTGGATTTCAAGTGAGATGAGTGAGTACAAGCAGCTCGTTCAATCCTTGCAGAGTCTTGCGACATGTGATGAAAAGGAGGATGCGGCTAAATGAAATCAGCTGTCTTTTATTCTTCAGAGGACATTCGTTACGAGGAGCGGAAGCGGCCAGCCATTGGTGATGATGAAGTATTATTAAAAATGCGTGCCTGCGGCTTATGCGGGACGGATATTTATAAAGCGACACATGAGACGGTACCTCCTGGCACAGTGCTAGGGCATGAAATCGCTGGTGACATTATCGAAACAGGCCGTCACGTCACACATGTTCAAACGGGAGACAGGGTGTATGTAGCGCATCATGTCCCTTGCTTTACTTGTGACTTTTGTCAAAGAGGATTTTATACAATGTGCCCGCAATTTGCAGCCACAAATGTAGAGCCGGGCGGTTTTTCGGAATATATTCGTGTTCCTGCTTTACATGTTAAGCATACAATGGGCAAGCTCCCACATGGCGTCTCATATGAACAAGGAGCGATGGTTGAACCGGTTGCCTGCTGTCTTCACGGCTTTGAAAGGGCGCCCGTTCATCCTGGAGATTCTGTCTTGATTCTTGGAGCGGGGCAAATTGGCTGCATTCAATTACAGCTTGCCAAATATTATTTGGCTGGAAAAGTGTTGATCACAGACGTAAATGAGAACAGGCTCCTTCAAGCAAGAAATCTTGGGGCGGACGTCGCCTTTCATCCAGCATCTGAGCCAGTAGAAAACCGCGTCATGAAAGAAACAGATGGAAAGGGAGCGGACCTTGTCATTATTTCTGTGGGGAGCAGTGCGCTTTTAAAAGAAGCATTTCAAGCTGTTGCAAGAGGCGGAACGATTTTGGTCTTTGCTCACTTTCCGAAAGGGGATGTCTCCATTCCAGCAGAACGTTTTTTCCATGATGAAGTGAAAGTAGTCGGAGCTTATTCGTCGCATCCATACCATTATCGTGAAGCGCTGGAGCTCTTAAAAGCAAAGGTCGTTCATACAGAAAAAATGGTGACGCATCGATATCCATTAAGTCAGCTTCGTCAGGCGATAGAATGCGCTAGGCATCCAGAAGGTGAAAGCGTCAAAATCATGATGTATCCAGATGAATGAGAATGTACGAGATGGAGAGAAAGAGAAGGTCTTTGGAAAAGGGCTTTGCCTTTCTCTTTTTTTCTGAAAAAAGATGAAAACGCTTAAAAAATAAACGGAAATGCTTGACTTCAATGAGAGTTAAACGTATGATAATTACAAATGTAACATATAAGAACAAATGTAAAGGGGAGAGAAGAAATGCAAAAACAAATCACTTTGCCTGAACAGATTAGTCATGAGAAATTAGCAGATTTATATAAACAAATGTGGTTAGTAAGATATTTTGATGAAAAGGTCGATCAATTCTTTGCTAAAGGATTAATCCATGGAACGACCCATTTATGTGTTGGACAGGAAGCATCGGCTGTTGGATCTATTGCTGTGTTAAAGGATGAAGATAAGATTGTCAGTACACACCGCGGACATGGTCACTGTATTGCAAAAGGTGCAGAGGTCAATAAAATGATGGCTGAACTGTTCGGACGTGAAACAGGTTACTGCAAAGGAAAAGGCGGTTCCATGCATATTGCCGATTTAGAAAAAGGAAACCTTGGGGCAAATGGAATTGTTGGCGGCGGTATTCCACTTGCAACAGGTGCGGCGCTCACGTCCAAGATGAAACAGGAAGGCTTTGTGGTCCTTTGTTTCTTCGGAGACGGCGCTACAAATGAAGGCAGCTTCCATGAAGCGCTGAATCTTGCTTCCATTTGGGATTTACCTGTTGTGTTTATTTGTGAAAACAACCAATACGGCATGTCTGGTCCTGTGAAAGAAATGATCAACATTGAAGACATCTCAACAAGAGCAGAAAGCTACGGAATGCCAGGGAAAACAGTTGATGGAAATGACATGGTTGAAATCATGAATACAGTAGATGAAGCGGTAAGCCGTGCAAGAGCTGGAGAAGGGCCATCACTCATTGAAATGAAAACGTATCGCTGGAAGGGGCACTCAAAGAGTGATGCGAAAAAATACCGTACACGTGAAGAAGAGACAGAATGGAGACAAAAAGACGGAATTAAACGCTTTAAGTCACTCTTAATGGAGCTAGATGTTCTGACAGAAGAGCAGGCTGCTCGTTTACAAGAAGAAGCGAAGCAAGAGATCGAGGCATCTGTTGAATTTGCGAAAAATAGTAAAGAACCATCAATTGACACACTATTAGAGGATGTATACGCCTAATTAGGAGGGGAATCACGTGACAAACACGACAGTGAGAGAGATTTCATATTTAGAAGCCGTTCGAGAAGCAATGAGTCAGGAAATGAGAAAAAATCAAGATGTCTTCATTTTAGGTGAAGATATAGGCGTATACGGTGGCGCATTTGGTGTCACGCGCGGGATGATCGAGGAATTCGGTCCAGAACGCGTCCGCAATACGCCGATTTCAGAGGCTGCCATCGCAGGAGGCGCAGTCGGAGCGGCTTTGACAGGGATGCGTCCGATTTTAGAACTACAATTCTCTGACTTTATTACAATTGCAATGGATCAGCTTGTAAACCAAGCTGCGAAAACACGTTACATGTTTGGCGGAAAAGGGAAAGTGCCGCTTGTTGTCAGAACACCAGCAGGTTCCGGGACAGGTGCCGCAGCGCAGCACTCCCAAAGCTTAGAAGCGTGGATGGCTCATATTCCTGGACTAAAGGTGGTTCAGCCTTCAACAGCTTATGATGCAAAAGGACTTTTAAAAGCAGCAATGGATGATGACAACCCTGTCATTTTCTATGAACACAAGCTTTTATATAAAACAATTGGTGAAGTACCAGAAGAGCAGTATTCGATTCCTTTAGGGAAAGCGGATGTGAAGAGAAGCGGAAAGGACGTCACAATTGTCGCAACAGCCATTATGGTGCACAAAGCGCTCGAAGCAGCGAAGGAACTAGAAGCGGAAGGAATCGATGTCGAGATCATTGATCCGAGAACGCTCGTCCCATTAGATGAAGAAACCATTATTGAATCTGTGAAAAAAACAGGCAAATGTATCGTTGTGCATGAGGCAGTGAAACGAGGCGGTTACGGCGGAGAGATTGCGAGTATGATAGCGGAAAGTGAAGCCTTCGACTATTTAGATGCACCTATTAAACGACTTGGCGGTCTTGCCGTCCCAATACCGTACAACCCAACGCTGGAAAAAGCAGTCATTCCACAAGTGCCAGATATTATTGAAGCAGCAAAAGAGCTCGTGCGCTCTTAAGTAAAGGGGAGAAGATCATGCCAAAAGAGATATTTATGCCGAAGCTAAGCAGTACGATGGAGATCGGTACCTTGCTTCAATGGTTTAAAGAAGAAGGAGATTCGGTTGAAATCGGTGAGCCTCTATTTGAGATTATGACAGACAAAATCAATATCGAGGTTGAAGCCTATGATGATGGCGTTTTTCTAAAGAAATATTACGAAGCAGATGATCAGATTCCAGTTAATGCTGTCATTGGATATATCGGAGAGGCTAATGAGCAGGTACCGAGCGAGCCGCCAGCGCAGTCAGATGAAGCATCTTCTGAAGACAGCGGAACGTCATCACCATCTGAACCATCTGTTTCGACTGAAGCTGAACCAGCGGTGGGTGAGAAAGTACGCGCAACTCCTGCAGCTAGAAAAACGGCAAAAGATCACCAAGTAGCCATTCACGAAGTATCTGGTACAGGACCAAAAGGCAGAATTCAAAAACGGGATGTCGAAGCGGCCCTTCATACGAGCGAGGAAGGCCAGCGCGTATCACCACTTGCAGGAAAAGTGGCTGCTCGTGAAGGGATCGACTTAGCGAATGTTGCTGGTTCTGGCGCTCACGGCAAAATCATGAAGAGTGATGTGACAGCAGCAGGCGCACAAAAGGCAGAGGCTGCTCCAGTGAGAACACAAAAACTAGCCGGGATGAGAAAAGTGATCGCAGATCGCATGTCACAAAGTGCCTTTACAGCGCCGCACGTCACATTAACAAGTGAAATTGATATGACAAAAGCAAAAGAAGTGCGCAAACAGCTGCTCCCAGCGATTGAAAAAGAGACAGGCTACAGATTATCGTTTACAGAAATCATCATCCATGCGGTCAGCAGTGTCCTCACGCGCCATCCGCAAATCAATATGACGTTTGAACAAAATGAGCTCCATTTCCATGAGGATGTGCACATTGGTCTTGCGGTTGCTGTGAAAGACGGCTTAATGGTTCCGGTCATCTCTCATGCAAATCAAAAAGGGCTGAAACAGCTCACAAAAGAAGCAAAAGAAATTGGTCGAAATGCACGCGATCAAAAGCTACTGCCAGACCAGTTGAAGGGGTCTACATTTACCATTAGTAACTTAGGGATGTATGCCATTGACACGTTTACCCCAATTATTAATCAGCCGGAAGTGGCGATTTTAGGCGTTGGACGCATTCAAGAAAAACCTGTAGTGATCGATGGAGAAATTCAGGTGCGGCCAATGATGGGCGTCAGTTTATCATTTGATCATCGAGTGGTAGATGGTGCACCAGCAGCAGCCTTTTTAACAGACCTTAAAAAAGTGCTTGAACAACCATTTGAATTGCTAATGTAGGAGATGAATCGGATGACAAAAACGTATGATCTGACAGTCATTGGCGGAGGGCCTGGCGGATACACTGCCGCCCTTCAAGCCGCTGAACGTGGACACAAGGTTGCATTGATTGAAGAGGATTTTCTAGGGGGGACTTGTTTAAATCGAGGCTGTATCCCTTCAAAGACACTGCTCAAACATGCAGAAGTCATTGAATCCATTGAGAAAGCAAAAAGCTGGGGAATCGAAACAGGTGAGATGGTTCTTTCCTTCGATAAAATGAGAAAACGTAAAGATGATGTCATCGAAAAACTCAGGGGTGGAATCGCCTTTTTATTAAAGCAAGGAAAGATTGATGTATATAACGGCAGAGGAACAGCTGTGACAAAAAATCGCATTGACATTGAAAAACAAGATGGGTCAGAAACGATTGAAACAAAAGAGCTGATCATTGCCACTGGCTCATCACCTGCTATTCCGCCTATTCCAGGGCTCAAAGAGATTCAATTTGACACAAGTGATACGATCTTTGACATCCCAGATATTCCTGCATCTGTCGTCATTATTGGCGGGGGTGTAATTGGTCTTGAGCTGGCATGCATCTTCCAGAGTCTCCAATCAAAAGTCACCATTATAGAAGCCGCTCCGTCGATTATTCCGCAGGAAGATGAAGAAGCGTCGAAATTACTAGAAAAAGAATTGAAGAAAAAAGGCATCCATATCGCAAAGAAAACGACGGTGACAGAAGTAACAGAAAGCGAAGGAGTCAAAGCGATTCATGCGACAGACGATAAAGGAGAGACGCACATCTTTACGGCTGAAAGACTGTTAGTTTGTGTCGGAAGAAGACCAAATGTATCTGCTGTCAGTCAGCTGGATCTTCAGCTGGATGGCCCTTTTATTAAAGTAAACGACGAGATGAAGACAAGTGCTGAAGGTGTATATGCAATTGGCGATGTAGCCGGCGGCTATCAGCTCGCTCATGCGGCGATGGCAGAGGCAGCCGTTGCAGTTAGCAATATATGCGGCGAGCCTGAAAGAATGAATCACGACATCGTTCCTAGATGTATTTATACATTGCCAGAGGTAGCGAGTGTTGGACTGACTGAGAAAGAGGCGAAAGCCAAAGGGCTGAACGTGCGGGCAGAGCGATTTGATTTAGCTGCAAGCGGAAAAGCGTTGGCAGCAGGTGTTCAAACAGGTTTTATTAAACTCGTGTACGATACCGTATATGGTGAAGTCATTGGTGCTACAATGGTTGGTCCGCACGTAACGGAGATGATATCAGAGGCTTCCTCATTTATGTATTTAGAAGGAACAGCTGAAGAGATGGCCAAAATGATTCACCCGCATCCAACCATCTCAGAAGGCTTTTATGAAGCAGCTCTTGATATTGTGAGTAAGCTGAGAAAATAAATGCCAAACAAGGGATAGGGAGGAGATCCGTGTGCACGTCCAGCTTCATCAGAAAGTGGCACTTGTGACAGATAGCACAGATGGATTTGGAGAAGCCATCTGCCTGGCTTTGGCCCGGGCAGGTGCACATGTTTTCATACACGCTTTTCGTGATGAATCAAAAGCAAAGTCGATAAGCGAAGACATTGAAAAATTAGGCGGCCAATCGACTGTTGTCATCAATCCGCTTGAGACACCGCGTGATGCCACGCTGATGCTAAGACAAGTCATCGATACATGCGGCAAACTTGATATTTTAGTCAATCAAGCCGAGCAAACAGCAGATGGGGAGATTGATGACGTAAGTCCTGAGATATGGGTCGATGAAGTGGAAAGGTCCGTAAATACAGTCTTTCTTTCCAGTCAAGCTGCAGTGTGGCATATGGTGGATCAGAAGCAGGGCTGTATCATTAATATTTCCTCATCAGGCAGCATAACAGGTGATGGCGGGATCTCACATGCTACATCAAATAGTATGTTGAATGCCATGACAAAAGGATTAGCGCGCGAATTTAAAGACAAAGGCATCCGGGTATTGGCACTACTTCCGCCGCCTCTCCATTTGCTTCCTGACAAAGAGCAAATCAAGGAGACGGTGGCTCATATGACGGTTTTCTTAAGTACATCGTACGGCGCATTTACAGATGGAGCAGCGATTATGCTTGATGGGGGTGAGAGCGCTGGCTAATCAACAAAAACCAGTTCTCATCGTAGGTGGCGCCCAAGGGATCGGCAAAGAAATTGCTCAGCGTTTTTTAAAAGAAGGGCATCGTGTAGCTGTGTCAGATATAGATGAACAGGGACTTTTGCTTTTAAAACAACAGCATCCTCAGCTGCTGACGTTCCAAGCTGACGTTTCATCGTGGGAAAGTGTTCAGCAAATGGCGTCAGCAGCTGAAAGGGAGTTGGGTGGCATTGGGCATCTTGTCTATTCAGCAGGAATGACGAAATCCCTTCCTTTTTTAGAGGTTGATTTTTCACTTTGGAAAAAGACACTGGCTGTGAATCTATATGGTCTTTTCTACTGCATCAAAGCATTAGCACCCTATCTATGTGAGCGGAATGAAGGCAGCGTCGTCATTATTGGATCAGGATCTGCGATAACAGGCTCTGGCGGCGGCATCCAGTATTACGCATCAAAAGCCGGGGCATTTGGTCTCATGCGTTCGCTCGTAAAGGAATTGGGTTCCCATCATGTCCGCATCAATGTCATTGCACCGCGCGTCATTGAATCTCAGATGCTTGATACGCTCTATCCGACTGAGCTTGAGAAAAGTCAGCTTCGATCACTTATTCCTATCGGGAGATTAGGAAAACCAGAAGATATTGCTGGAGTCACTTTATTTCTCGCAAGTGACGAGGGAAGCTATTTGCACGGACAGATACTGTTATTAGACGGCGGGAGAACGTATCAGCCTAAATATAGCGAGGGAAAAAGAGCGGAGAGTTAATCGCTCTTTTTGTCATTTTCATAACAATTGTTCCAATTAGAAACGAATGTTTGGTATACTGGTAATCATAGTATATTAAAAGGATGATGTCACATGCTGAATTGGGAAGAAAGACGACAGCTCGTCAAGGTTGCTCATCTTTATTATACAGACGGGTGGACGCAGCAGGAGATTGCAAAAAAACTCAATGTCTCAAGACCAGTCATTTCAAAGCTCTTACAAAAAGCAAAAGATGTGGGAATCGTTGAAGTGTACATTAAAGACGAAAGTATTCATACAGTGGAACTTGAAAAACAGCTGGAAACGACTTTTCAATTAACGGATGCTGTCGTTGTCCCAAGTGTCGGGACAATGTCTGAGATGGTCAAACGGGCAGTCGGTCAAGCGGGCGCCTATTATCTTTCTAAAAACATGAAAGGCGCTGAGAAAATCGGTATTTCATGGGGAACCACACTTGCCGAGCTCGTGAAGGAATATCCATTTGAACGAAGAAACGATGTCAAAGTCATTCCTTTAGAGGGCGGAATGGGCAGGCAGGCAGTCGACATTCATGCGAATCAGCTGGCATATGAGCTGGCAAAAAAGATGAATGGTACGTGCTCCTATTTATATGCACCTGCGATTTTAGAAACAGAAGAATTAAAAGAGCGGCTGATGGCGATGCAGGACATAGAAGCTGTGCTTGAAGAAGGCAGAAATGTCGATATTGCCCTCATCGGTATTGGGAATCCGCATAAAGGCTCTACATTGAAAACAGTCGGTTATTTAAAAGAAGAGGATTTGTCTGGTTTAAGGCAATCAGGAGCTGTTGGTGATATTGGTTTTCGTTTCTTTGACGGGGAAGGGAAACCAGTCCAAGATGAGCTGAACCAAAAGGTGATTGGATTATCGTTAGAACAATTAAAGAGCGTGAAAAAAGTCATCGCAGTTGTAGAAGGAACCCATAAGGCTGAAAGTGTTTTAGGGGCCTTAAACGGCGGCTTTATTCAGGTGCTCGTCACCGATGAATTGACTGCGGCAGCTATTTTAAAGGAAGCATCTGTCCAATAAACAGCTGACAGCCATCGTATTGTATAAAAAGAGCAACATCAAACGAGAAAGGAGCTGTGTATCTTGAAGAAAACCGAAATGGAAGCAAACCTACACTGTACTCGGTGCCAAGAAGAGACCCTCCACAGCATCGTTTATGTGAATGATCAGATGAAAAGCGTTGAGTGTACAGAGTGTCATCAGAAGATCAGTGTGCAAGTCGACATCATGAAGGAATTTTACAAAGAAGTATATGAAAAAATTGCCACAAAGCCGAAGCGGATGACGCAGGAGTATAAGGCGAATCTGAATGGATTTATTTCAAGACTCCCCATCCGGGTTTTAAGTAAGCCATACCGGCTGATGAGATATTTAAACGAATCTTATAAGGTCATTAAGCAATATAAAAAATAAAGCAGAGGCTGTCTTAGCGCTCTGCTTTATTTTGTGTTTTTTTCATATAGTAATAAATCGGCAGTCCGGCAATGCCGATCAGCATGGAGATCAGGCAGCTTTGCCAATCGGTGATCATGGTGCTGATTAAGACAAAGAAAGAGCCGATAATCGCAATGATCGGTGTGAGCGGGTAAAGTGGTACGCTATAAGCGCGCTTCATTCCCTTGTTTTGTTTTCTTAGCTTAAAGACAGCGAAAAAGGCCATCACATAAAAGATGTAAATCATGAAAATCGAAACCTCTGACAGCTTCTCGGGATTACTGACGATCATAAACACAATGGCAATCAAAATCTGTACAAATACAGCGATCCAAGGTGTTTGAAAAGTAGGATGAATACGTGAAATGGCTTTGGCAAACGGAATTTGTTTTCGTTCTGCCATTGCAAAAATGACACGCGGGAACGAAAGAACCTTTCCATTCAAACAGCCAAAGATACTAATGATGATTCCGATACTAATAATTTTACCGCCAATGGGACCAAAGAGCATTGTAGCAGCTGTGCTTGTGGCATTTTCACCTAGTTGAACGATTTGATCAGCTGGTAACACATGCAAAAGGGCGATGTTAATAAAGAGATAACATGCTGTGACAATTAAAATACCGCCTGCCATCGCGCGAGGAAGCAGTTTCTCTGGATTTTTCATTTCACCGCCAAGCGCTGCAAGCAAAATCCAGCCATCATAGGCGAATAATGTCGCCAAAATTGCTGCACCGAAGTTCATCTGAGCGATACTCTCATTGACGGCTGTGAAAATATGTTCATTTCCTTTCCATAAGCCAAACACAATAATTGCTGCAATTGGAACAAGCTTTCCAATCGTAGTCAGCCCTTGGACAAAACCGCCGTATTTCGTTCCCATGATGTTGATCACACATAAAAAAAGAACGGTGATAATGCCAATGGTTGTAGCCCATATAGATGAAAGAGAAAATAAATTAGCTAATAATGAACCAAAATAAAGACCAAGAGCACCAATAATCGCTGGCCCGTAAATAATAATTTGCACCCAGCCACATAAGTAGCCCCAAAATTCACCGTATACTTCTTCAAGATAGGCATATAAACCGCCAGTACGTGGGATTTGTGTACCAATTTCAGCGACTGTGAGTCCGCCTGCAAGGGTTAAGATCCCGCCTAACAGCCATGCGAATAAGGCGATGCCTGAGCTTCCTGAATAAGAAAGGACGTTGCCAGGCTTCATAAAAACGCCAGATCCAATAATTGTTCCGATGACAAGAGATAGGGCAAAAAATAAGCCGATGTCTTGTTTTAACGCTGGTTGTTCTTTGTTCATTACACACGACCTCCTGCATCACTTTCATACGTTACTGTGACATGTATTTTGTTTATTGTAATACGATTTTAGGAAAAAAAGAATTAAAAAAATTTTCTGATTTTCGTATTTGTGTTTAAAAGTGTTCGTTTATTGGAGATATTAGGATGAATGTTATCTTAAAAGCGAACAATACAAGAATATTTTTGATGTAATGTTAATTTAATAGGCGAAAGCCGAACATCCAATAAAGATGCAGCCGAATGGTTGACTTTTCTTCTAAAATGACCTATTTTATTCATAAGGATATTATCTTGAATTCGAGATATTTTATAATAGGAGTGAACACAATGAAAATAAATGGGATTCACCACGTATCAGCACTAACAGCAAATGCTCAGAAAAACGTTGATTTCTACCGCCAAATTCTCGGCTTAAAACTGGTGAAAAAAACAGTCAATCAAGATGATCCATCGATGTATCATCTATTTTATGGAGATGAGGTCGCCTCACCTGGTACAGAGCTGACGTTTTTTGAAATACCGATGCTCGCCCGCCGGCTGGACGGAACAAATGCGATCTCACGCACAGGTTTGATTGTCACTTCAGAAGAGGCACTCACCTTTTGGGAAAAGCGCTTTGAAGAAAAAGGTGTAAAGAAAGAAACAGCTTCTTTAAGAGGTGGCAGACCTGCCTTGAAATTTACAGATCCAGAAGGACAGCAGCTGTTTTTGACTGTAGAACCAAGCGTGCAAGATGGAGCGAAGCCGCCAGTGCATGATGAGATTCCTGCTGATTTTGCGATCAGAGGTTTGGGGCCAGTAGAATTAACAGTCGCAGAAGCAGATAAAACGATCAGTGTGTTAACGAGCATCCTTGGTTTCACAGAAAAAGCACGTGAACAATCAAATGATGGGGAAATCGTAACGATTTTTGAATCAGGACAAGGCGGAGCTGGAACAGAGATTCATGTCATTGAAAAAGCAGAAGGACCTGTTGAGCGATCTGGCAGAGGGAGTGTTCATCACGTAGCTTTTCGTGTAGCGGACGCAGAAGAGCTTGAAAAATGGCATGATAAAATAGCCAAAGCCGGTTTCACCAACTCTGGTGTTGTAGAACGTTTTTATTTTAAAGCCTTATATTTTAGAGAGCCAAACGGCATTTTGTTTGAAATCTCAACAGATGGTCCGGGATTCACAGTGGATGAAAGCGTGGATGAACTTGGTGATCAATTAGCACTTCCACCATTTTTAGAGCACAAACGAGCAGAAATTGAACAAAGATTGGTCCCAATCAAGTGAACATGAAAAAAGCAGCTCATAAAAATTGAGCTGCTTTTTTCGTTAAGAACTGACTTGCTTTGATTCAGATTGTGTTAATGTCACTTGTTTTGTTTCTTCTGTTCCATTACGAACGAGTGTGATGCTGATGGTATCTCCTACTTTTGCATTCGTGTAAAGCTCGTGGCGTAATTCACTGCCGGTTGTCACTTTTTTGCCATTGATGGCGGTGATGACATCCTCTGTCTTTAATCCAGCTTTGGCAGCAGGTGAGCCAGTAGCGATTTCTTTTACGTACACGCCTTTATCCAGCTGACTGCTTGTCAGTCCAAGCGTTTCCTGCTGATAAGCATCTGGTACTTGTTCGAGATCCAGCATGCTGATACCGATATAAGGTCGTTCGATTTTTCCTTTTGTGAGAAGCTGCTCTGCAATTGGTTTGACATCATTGATTGGGAGCGCAAACCCGATACCTTCCACACCTGTTTCAGAAATTTTCATACTGGTGATCCCCACAACCTTTCCGTCTGTTGTTAAAAGCGGCCCGCCGCTGTTGCCGGGGTTAATGGCTGCATCTGTTTGAATGACATTAATACTGCTTTCGCCAGCTGATGTATCCATAGACACTGTTCGATCGACACCGCTGACAATTCCTTGCGTTACTGTTCTTGATAAATCTTCACCAAGCGGGTTTCCGATTGCGATGACGGTTTCTCCTGCACGAAGGGATGAGGAGTCTCCAAGTTCAGCGACTTTTGTAACGCCGCTGCTGCTAATTTCCACGACAGCAAGATCAGTTAGCGGATCAGAACCGACCACTTTTCCTTCCACCGTCTTACCATTATGCAAGGAGACTGTTAATTTATTTGCTCCTTCAATCACATGGTTGTTTGTTAATACATAGGCTTTACTGCCGGATTTTTTGAAAATAACCCCTGATCCGGTACCGCTTTCTTGCTCTTGACTGCTGCTGTTTTGATTTTGCTGTGATCCATCAAAAGGTGTGTTCATATCACCAAAATCTGTGGTTGTTTGACTTTGTGTTTGATAGTTTGTAATGCCGACGATGGCTGGTGATACGTTTTCGACCATACTGGAAATACTGCTGGTCGAATTCGATGTTTGTGACGCTGTTGTTTTTGACGAATTTGTACTTGTATCATTTGTCGATACAGCGGCTGTTTTCGTTGACGAATCAGTTGAATGATTTTCTGAATGCTGAGCATATGGAGTCAGAACGTAAACACCTAACGCTAACGTACCGCCTACAATCCCGCTGACAAATGGTTTCAGCCAACCACTTGGCTTCTTCTGTGTTTTTTTCGGCTGTTCAATCGTTTGTAATTCATAAGAAGTGTGCTTTTCATCTTTGTGTTGTGTCATTAAGATCACTCTCTTTCATCGATTTTTACATGTATGTGTTCAAGATGTTTGACTGTATGTGGTGGATACTGACTTTATCGTAAGAAAAAAGTGTGGGATAAAAATGAAAACATTGTGGGAAATTGTTAAAATAAGTAGTGAATCTAAGCAAAATAGAGGAGATTAAACTGTGGAGACTATTGGAATCATTGGATATGGAAGCATGGCAGATATGATGGTACAAAAATGGCTGGACAAAGGAGTACTTCATGCCAGTCAGTTTATGATCCATACAAGAAGTGAAACGGAGCGGCTGCAACAGCTGAAAGAGAAGAACCAGCATGTCAACATTTGCTCTTTAGATGACATCTCTGCATCATGTGATGTCGTGTTTGTTTGTGTACCACCGCTTGCTGTACTTGATGTCTTAGATCAGCTGAGCCCCGCAAAGACATCTCTTCATATCGTATCAGTGGCAGCGGCTGTCACGTTAGACAAATTAATGCAACATACGAATCAGCCGGTGTCTAGATACATTCCCACTTTGACATCAGCCGTAGGGACGGGTGTATCCCTTGTGGCGCATGGTGAAACCGCTGGGCAGGAGGCGCAAGAACGACTCCACCGCCTGCTTTCAGCTTTTAGTATCGTCAGGGAAGTGGAAGAGGACCGCTTTGATGCGGCGAGTAATTTGACAAGCTCTTCTCCGGGCTTTATTGCAGCAATCTTTGAAGAAATGGCAAGAGCCGCTGTTCGGAATAGTGAGCTTTCTTTAGAAGAAGCCTATGAATTTTTAACATATGCGCTGCTCGGTACAGGACAAGTTCTTGTTGAACGCGGACTGACATTTGCTGAAACGGTGAACAGGGTCGCAACAAAAGGCGGGATTACAGGAGAAGGCGCTGCAGTCATCCAGCAGCAGGCACCGCAAATGTTCGATGACTTGTTTACACAAACGATGAAAAAATATGCGCAGCTAAAATCGCAAATCGATGAAGCAGACAAACACCACTAAAGACATAGCTAGTGGTGTTTTTTCTGTCAAATAAATCCTTTCGCATCAATGCTTTTGACCTGTATTACCTGAGTCTAATTTCCTTATTTTCAGACATTGTATTGAAAAATCAATCAAGTTCTCATATAATTTTTTAGAAAATTTAGAAAAATATACACAAATTTTAAGTTTAATTAAAGGGGGATGGGGATGAAGCTCTATGTATCAGTCGATATGGAGGGAATTACTGGTCTAGCTGATCATACATTTGTTGATAGCCGCCAGCACAATTATGAGCGCGGGAGAAAAATCATGACAGGTGAAGTGAACGCCTGTGTAGAAGCTCTTCTTACACATGGGGCGACCGAGATTTTAGTGAATGATAGCCATTCTAAAATGAATAATCTGTTGATTGAAGATTTGCATGAGGAAGCATCTCTCATATCAGGGGATGTAAAGCCTTATTCAATGGTTCAAGGATTAGATCAAACGTATGATGCCGCTGTTTTTTTAGGCTACCATGCGAGGGCATCAATGAAAGGTGTGATGTCTCACAGTATGATTTTTGGTGTCAGACATTTTTACATAAATGATCATCCAGTTGGTGAAATGGGCTTTAATGCGTATGTCGCAGGCTATTATGGTGTTCCAGTCATTCTTGTATGCGGAGACGATCAAGCGGCACTTGAAGCCGAAAAGTTAATGCCTGGCGTGAAAACAGTGGCGGTGAAAGAAACCATTTCAAGATCTGCTGTGAAATGCTTAACACCAGCGAAAGTAAGCACCCTCATCTCGCAGCAAGTGGAAGCTGCCATGAAACAAATTCATCAAATGAAGCCGCTCACGCCTCCTGAGCAGCCAGTGCTGAAAATCGAGTTTGCCAATTATGGACAAGCCGAATGGGCGAATTTAATGCCGGGTACGGCCATCATCGAAGGGACAACAACGGTGACGTACCAAGCAGAGAATATATTAGAAGCCTACCAAGCGATGCTTGTCATGACAGAGCTTGCCGCACGTACAACATTTTGTTAAGCGAGGGGGAGACAGCAGATGGCCAGCTTTTTGCTCAAGCGTTTGATTGCCATGATTGCCACGATTTTAACCATCACAACTTTAACGTTTATTTTAATGAAGGTCATCCCAGGATCGCCCTTCAATGAAGAACGAAATACAAACGAAACTGTCCAGCGAAACCTCGAAAGCTACTATCACTTAGACGAACCACTCTATGTTCAATATATGATTTATTTAAAATCCATCGTTACTTTTGATTTTGGTCCTTCCATTAAAAAGCCTTCTGAAAGTGTCAATGATTTATTGGCGAGAGGTTTTCCAGTCTCATTAGAACTTGGTCTTATCTCTATTTTGATTGCTGTCATCTCCGGCATCTTGCTCGGAATCATGGCTGCCCTCCGGCATAATGGCTTGATTGATTATATCGCCATGACGATTGCTGTTTTCGGTATATCCATACCAAACTTTATCTTTGCTACCTTATTAATTCAGCAGCTTGCTGTGAATGTAAAGCTCTTTCCTACAGCGATGTGGACAAGTCCAATGCATATGGTGCTTCCTACCATTGCACTGGCGGTAGGTCCAATGGCTATCATTGCCCGGTTAACGAGATCGAGCATGATTGAAGTGCTGTCGCAGGACTATATTCGAACTGCAAAAGCGAAAGGACTTTCCCCTTATAAAATTGTGTTTAAACATGCCCTGCGGAATGCACTTTTACCTGTTGTCACGATCCTTGGCACACTTGTCGCAAGTATTTTAACAGGCAGTTTTGTGATCGAAAAAATATTTGCGATCCCAGGAATGGGAAAATATTTTGTCGAGAGTATTAACAACCGTGACTATCCTGTCATCATGGGAACCACTGTTTTTTACAGCATCATCTTAATTACCCTTCTTTTCATTGTAGATGTGACATATCGTCTGCTTGATCCAAGGATCCAGTTGCATCAGAAAGGAGGAAAGGCATGAGTATACATCTTCAGCATGATCAAACGAATCAAGCGCATGAAGTGCCAGATGAATGGTTTGCTCCTAAAGAACAAAAGACATCTGAAGTCCATGCCATTAAAAGACCTTCACTTTCGTATTGGGCAGATACTTGGCGACGGTTAAAACAAAATAAACTCGCTATGTTTAGTTTATCGGTGCTGATTTTTCTTTTCGTCATGGCTGTATTAGGCCCACTCCTTGCACCGAATAGTGTGACAGAACAGCGGCTTTCCATGCAAAACTTGCCACCGTCAGCTGCTCACTGGTTTGGAACAGATGAGCTTGGACGTGATGTGTTTACACGTACTTGGTACGGCGCACGCATTTCATTATTTGTGGGCGTGATGGCCGCTCTCATTGATTTTGCAATCGGTGTCATCTATGGCGGTATTGCAGGCTATAAAGGCGGGAAGTATGACCATGTCATGATGCGGATTGTCGAGGTGCTTTACGGTCTGCCGTATTTACTTGTCGTCATTTTATTGATGGTTCTGATGGGGCCTGGGCTTGTCACTATTATTGTGGCGCTCACTGTCACAGGCTGGATCGGGATGGCAAGAATTGTGAGAGGTCAAGTCCTTCAGCTGAAAAGCCAAGAATATGTCCTTGCCTCGAAAACCTTTGGCGCAAAAAGTTTGCGCATCATCCGCAGAAATTTACTCCCGAATACGATGGGACCGATTATTGTCCAGATGACGCTGACTGTACCGACAGCGATATTTGCTGAAGCGTTCTTAAGTTTTCTCGGTTTAGGGATTCAAGCGCCGTTTGCAAGCTGGGGTGTGATGGCCAATGATGCCTTGCCGACAGTGCTGTCAGATAATGGTCACTGGTGGCGTTTATTCTTTCCGGCATTTTTTATTTCGCTGACGATGTTTTGCTTTAATAATTTAGGTGATGGCTTGCAAGATGCGCTTGATCCGAAGATGAAGAGGTGATGGCGTGATGAAAAAAATGCTTCGGATTATCGATCTGCATGTTAGCTTTCGGACATATGGCGGTTCTGTTCAAGCGGTACGCGGGGTGAATGTGGATGTGTATGAAAAAGAAACCCTCGCCATTGTCGGAGAATCAGGCTGCGGAAAAAGTGTGACGTCTCAAAGTATCATGCGGCTTCTCCCTGCATACAGCGCACAAGTCGATCAAGGGGAAATTTGGTTTCGTGATCGCAACTTGCTGTCATTATCTGAAAAAGACATGCGCAGCATACGTGGTGTCGATATCTCCATGATTTTTCAAGATCCTATGACGGCACTCAATCCGACGCTGACAATTGGAGATCAGTTGATGGAGGCTGCAAAAGTGCATCAGAAGCTGACAAAAAAAGAAGTGAAAGAAGAGGCGCTTCGTATGCTTGATTTGGTGGGGATTCCGCAGCCGAAAGAGAGACTGAAGCAATATCCGCATCAATTCAGCGGTGGCATGAGGCAGCGGCTCATGATTGCAATGGCTCTTATTTGTGAGCCGAAGGTGCTGATTGCAGATGAACCGACAACTGCACTAGATGTAACCATACAGGCGCAGATTTTAGAACTATTTAAAGAGATTCAGAAAAAAACAGGCGTGACGATTATTTTAATCACACATGACCTAGGGGTCGTAGCACAAGTCGCTGATCGAGTGGCTGTCATGTACGGGGGGAAAATCGTTGAAGTTGGGACAAGGCGAGATATCTTTTACAGTCCGCAGCATCCCTATACAAAAGGGCTGCTGCAATCCGTTCCAAGGCTGGATATGAAAGATGAACTCATTCCTATTGAAGGAAGCCCGCCTGATTTATTTGCCCCGCCAAAAGGATGTCCATATACCGATCGATGTCCGTCTGCGATGAAAGTGTGTGATCATATTATGCCGCATGAAACGCAGCGTTCACCTACACATGCAGTACATTGCTGGCTTCAAGATGAACGAGCGAAGCAAACGGTTTTATCTTCAACACAAAGGGGGAGTTTTTCATGAGAAAAACAGGTTGGATTCTCAGTATGTGCTTTATCACAGTGATGCTGCTTGCAGGATGTACAGCCAATGAGCAAGCAGGCAAAGGATCTTCAAGCAAGGGTGAAGAGAAAGTTTTAACATTAAATAACGAAAACGAACCGACATCATTTGATCCGCCCATTGGTTTTAATAATGTGTCCTGGCAAGGGCTCAATAACTTAATGGAAGGATTAACGAGACTGAATGAGAAGCACGAACCATCTGCTGCCATGGCGGAAAAATGGGACATCTCAAAGGACGGAAAAACGTACACGTTCCATTTAAGGGATGGGATTAAGTGGTCAAATGGTGATCCAGTCAAAGCAAGTGATTTTGAATATGCGTGGAAGCGGCTGCTAGATCCAAAGACGGGCTCTTCTGCGGCATTCTTAGCTTATATGATTGAAGGGGGCGAAGCGTTTAACAGCGGAAAAGGGAAGAAAGAAGATGTAAAAGTCAAGGCTGTTAATGATCAAACGCTAGAGGTCAAGCTAGCATACCCGCAGAAATCTTTCTTAAATATGACGGCAAACCCTGCCTTTTTCCCAGTGAATGAGAAGGTAGCGGAAAAGGACCCGAACTGGGCCAAGGATGCGAAAACCTTTGTCGGCAATGGACCGTTTAAGCTGACAGAGTGGAAGCATGATGAAAGCTTTACAATGGAAAAAAGTGACACATATTGGGACAAACAAACGGTCAAGCTAGATCAAGTGAAATGGCTCATGATCAGTGACCGAAACACAGATTACCAAATGTATCAATCAGGAGATTTAGATACGGCCTTCGTTCCGGCAGAACAAAGTGAAGACCTGTTAAAAAGCAAAGATGTGCAAATTGAGGATCAAGCAGGGCTGTTTTTTTATCGTCTAAATGTCAACATGGAGCCTTTTCAAAATAAGAACATTCGCAAAGCCTTTCAAATGGCGATCAATCCTCAGGATATTGTAGAGTATGTGACGAAAAATGAAGAGAAGCCAGCACGTGCCTTCGTTTCACCAGGAATTTTAGATTCAAAGGGTGAAGATTTCAGAGAAGCTGGCGGCGACCTTGTCAAACATGATACGAGTGAAGCTGTAAAACTATTAGAAAAAGGGTTGAAAGAAGAGAACTATTCTAAGCTTCCGCCCGTCACATTAACATATAGTACAAAGCCTGAAAATAAGAAAAAAGCAGAAGCCATTCAGCAACAATTAAAAGAAGCGCTAGGGGTAGATGTGAAGCTTGCCAACATGGAAGCAAATGTGTTTGCAGAAGATCAAAAGGCACTCAAATTCCAATTCTCGCAAAGTTCATTTCTAGCTGACTATGCAGACCCAATCAATTTCTTAGAGAGCTTCCAAACAGGAAATGCGATGAACCGGACAGGTTGGTCAAATGATACGTATGATCAGCTGATCAAAAAGGCGAGTCAAGAAGCAGATGAACAAAAGAGAAATCGTATGCTGCATGATGCCGAGGCACTTCTGATGGAAGAAGCACCGATCATTCCCATTCATTTTTATAACCAAGTCTATTTACAAAAAGAAGGCGTAAAGGGCATTGTCCGCCATCCTGTTGGTTACATTGATTTGAAATGGGCACAGGTAGATGGAGAGTAAATGAAAAAATGAGAGAACGGGACGCTTTGAAAAAAGCGTCTGTTCCTTTATTTGTTCATGTTATGAAGAAGATGCCCATAGATTGAAAGAAACGAAGAGAAAGAGGGGATTGGCATGAACCATCTGCCAGTGGCACTTCAAACAGGAGATACAGTGGGAATCATTGCACCAGCAAGCCCGCCAGATGAGCTGAAATTAGCAAGAGGTATTTCTTTTTTAGAAAGCTTAGGGCTAAAGGTGAAAAAGGGGAAGTATATCGACTCCCGGTATGGTTATTTAGCAGGTCATGATCATGAACGAGTGGAAGATATTCATCACATGTTTCAAGATCCAGACGTGAAGGCAGTGATTTGTGCTTGCGGAGGATACGGAACAGGAAGAATTGCAGAAGCCATTGATTATGATTTGATTCGCCGGAACCCAAAAATCTTTTGGGGATACAGTGATATTACGTTTTTACATACAGCCATTCAGCAGCAGACGGGTCTTGTCACCTTTCATGGTCCAATGCTCTCCTCTGATGTGGGACTTGAAGAGGTTCACCCGTATACAAAGGATACCTTTTTACAGCTATTCACTCCGAAAGCCTTTTCGTATACGAACCACCTGTCACCTCTTCACACTTTTTACCATGGCACGGCTTCAGGCGAAATCACCGGAGGAAATCTTGCCCTTATTGTCACGACACTTGGTACACCTTTTGAAATTGATACAAAGGGGAAGCTTTTATTGATAGAAGATATTGACGAAGAACCATATAAAATCGATCGAATGATGCAGCACCTAGCCTCTGCAGGAAAATTACGTGATGCGGCTGGATTTATCATTGGTGATTTTCATCAATGTGAGCCGAAAAAGAAAGAGCAGTCGTTAACGCTCGATCAGTTATGGGAGACGTATATTGTTCCGCAACAGAAACCTGCACTTGGTGGTTTTCGGATCGGTCATTCATCTCCAAACTTCGCCATTCCAATCGGCGTGCACGCAACATTAGATGCTACAGGGAAAAAACTTCATATTTCCCCAGGTGTTGCAGCGAAAGAGGCGATCAAATGAAAATCGTAGATGTTCGCACATGCAGAACGAATGTACCGCTAAAGAAGCCTTTCAAAACAGCATTAAGAACGGTGTATGACGCCGCATCTCTTATTGTGATCATCACCTATGATCAAGGTGATGTCAGCTATGGAGAGGCAGTGCCGACATCGGTCATTACAGGTGAAACACTGGAAAGCATCGACTATGCTATTTGCGCTGTGATGAGGCCGATCTTGATTGGGGCCTCATTGTCACAATATGAACAAATCTTTTCAGCGATCGACCGTGTACTTGTAGGCAACACGAGTGCAAAGGCTGCAATAGATATGGCGATTTACGATGGTTTAGCGAAGCAGGCTGGCCTGCCGCTTTATCAATATCTTGGTGGTTATCGTAATCAGCTGGAAACGGATTACACGGTTAGTGTCAACCGTCCGCTAGAAATGGCAGAGGATGCGAAGCAATATGCAGCTGAAGGCTTTCGTACCTTAAAGATCAAAGTGGGAAAAGATGATATAGATACGGATATTCAGCGGATCAAACGGATTCGAGAAAAAGTCGGGTCGGATATTCAAATCAGGCTTGACGCCAACCAAGGCTGGACATGGAAGGAAGCGATTGTCGCCATTCGAAAAATGGAGGCACTCGATATTGAACTAGTCGAGCAGCCAGTGCCTAAAGAAGACATCGAGGGTCTGCGCCGGGTGACGGAAGCAACAGACACATTGATTATGGCAGATGAAAGTATTTTTAGCCTCCATGATGCCATCAAGGTGTTAGAAACGAGCAGCTGTGATCTCATCAACTTAAAATTAATGAAAACAGGCGGTATCAAAAAAGCGCTGAAAATCAATAGTTTAGCAGAAGCATACGGCGTCAAGTGCATGGTTGGCAGTATGATCGAATCAAAACTAGGGATTTCCGCAGCCGCTCATCTTGCTGCAAGCCAACCGAATATTACCCGTTACGATTTTGATGCGCCGCTTATGCTCAAAGAGGACTTAATAGACGGAGGAATTATCTATCAAGGAAAAGATATTCTCTTTCCGCCGCATCATGGGTTAGGCATTCAAAGAGTGAAAGGGGTCTTATGATGTTATATGAATCAAAGGTTCCAGTCGCAAATATATGGACAGCACCGCAGTCGCCGAGAGAAATAGATCGACACGTTCTTCAAAGTTCCGTCCAGATCAAAGAATGGATTGATGAGCAAACATATGAACAGAAATTGGCCTTATGTGAAGAAAATCTTATTCAAACCCAAGTACTGCTTGGCGAACGAGTCATTGGGCTGGAGGAAACAGATGGCTGGATGAAAGTTGTCATCCCGCAGCAGGCAAGCCGGAAACACCCGCAAGGCTACCCAGGTTATATCCCTGTAGAGCAATTAAATGAAGTATCAGAGAGTGAACCACCTGCTAGTCCCTTGATTGTTTGTCAGAAAAAAGCGGTTTTATATCAAAACGGAACACCGGATATGGAGGTTAGTTTTTTAACAGAACTAGCACTTGTTGAAGAAATGAGCGATTCCTTTGATGTTCTAACTCCAGTAGGAAGAAGAGAAATCAAAAAAGAAGATGTGCGCCGTGCTTCATCACCTTCTTCTATGAGCGGTAAGGATGCCTTAGCCATAGGAAAACAATTTATTGGACTGTCATATTTGTGGGGCGGCATGAGCAGCTATGGCTACGACTGTTCGGGTTTTGTTTACAGTATGTACAAAGCGTGTGGATGTTTATTACCGAGAGACGCAAGTGACCAAGCAGTTCAAGGAACCCCAGTCGCATCAAATCATTTGGCGCCAGGTGATCTCATGTTTTTTGCCAATGACAATGGGAAAGGAGCTGTTCGCCATGTAGGGATGTATGCTGGAGATGGAATGATGCTTCATTCGCCTAAAACGGGCAGACAGATTGAACTTCTTACTCTTGCTGGTACTTCATATGAACAGGAATGGGCAGGAACAAGGCGGTATTTGAAAGCTGAGAGGGGGAGATGTGATGGGAAGTGAACCACTTCTGCAAGTCAACAACTTAAAAAAGCATTTTCATCTATCGAAAGGAAGAACGTTAAAAGCATTAGATGGTGTCACCTTTCAGCTGAAACAAGGCGAAACCTTTGGTCTTGTTGGTGAGTCAGGCTGTGGTAAATCTACACTTGGAAAAGTGCTCATGCGGCTTTATGACCCGACAGAAGGGGAAGCTTTGTATGAAGGGAAAAGTCTCCATCACTTATCGAACCGAGAATCATTTGATTTCAATAGACAAATTCAAATGGTGTTTCAAGATCCGTATTCTTCTTTAAATCCTAGGCTCTCTGTAAAAGATATTATGCTAGAACCGATGGAGATCCACCAATTGTATGGCAGTCAAAAGAAAAGACTCGAGCGTGTGAAGGAACTGCTTGAAGCGGTGGGGTTAAGTCATGATTTTGCTACGCGCTATCCTCACGAATTCAGCGGAGGACAGAGGCAAAGAATAGGGATTGCTAGGGCACTCGCCTTATCGCCAAAGTTTATTGTGGCAGATGAGCCGATTTCTGCACTAGATGTATCCGTTCAAGCTCAGGTCGTGAATTTGCTGAAAAAACTGCAAAAAGAAGAAGGATTGACGTTTTTATTTATTGCCCATGATTTATCGATGGTTAAATATATTAGCGATCGAATCGGTGTCATGTACTTAGGACATCTCGTGGAAATGACGAGCAGTGATGCTTTATATAAAACACCGCTTCATCCATATACACAAGCATTGCTGTCTGCTATCCCGATTCCAGATCCTGATGTGGAAGATAAACGCAAGCGGTTTATTTTAAAGGGAGAAATTCCAAGTCCAGTGAATCCGCCAAGCGGCTGCGTATTTCGGACAAGATGTCCTGCTGCAATGGATGTATGTGCGGACAAAAAGCCAGTATTACAAGCAGTCGAAGAAGGACATGAAGTGGCTTGTCATTTATATGATAGGAAATAGATAAAGGGAAGTAGACAAGCGTTTAAAAAGCCAGCGAGTAAAAACAAGCTGGCTTTTTGGCTTTTATGAACGCCTAATAGGTAATGTACAGCATCTAAAAGAGCCGCCGGATTTAATGATTTCTGAAAAATCCACTTCAATGACGGTGTAGCCGCGTGCTGTTAATGCAGCATTTGTTTCTTGGTTGATTGGTAAGCTGATGACTTTTTTCTGACCAATGGACAACACATTTGGTCCAAGTGTGAACTGCTCTTGCTCACTTATTTTAATGAGATCATAATGCTTTTTGAGCATATGAAGATCCTTTTCCGTAAAAGCTTCAGGGTAAATCAAGATCTCATGATGAGAAAGAATATTCATCACACAATCAAGATGCAAAATGTGAGAAGGAAGATGAATAGGAATGATGTCGTGATTCGGCAATTCTTTTTTGAGTTGCTGGATGGCGGCTAGATTTGTTCTTTTGCTGATCCCCACAAATACCCGTGTTTGGTCTACAAGCACATCGCCGCCTTCAATCGTTCCATCATCCAGCGTGATGGTTGTCCATCCTTTTGTCTGTGCCCATTCTTTTAAGGAATGTTCTTCTCCTTGTCTGACAGGGGCTGCCATGTTTGAAACAAATAAAGTCTGTCCAATTGTAAATCCAATATCCCGAGTGAAGACTTGTTCAGGGAATCGTTCATTTGCAGGAAGAAGGACAGGCCGGACATGATGGTTTTTCAGCGTTTGGATGAATTGCTTATGCTGCGTGAGGGCTTTGATTTGAGAAATATTTTCTCTTGCAAAATGCTTTTGGGTTTCATTGATGATCTGTTTAATTTCCATATAAATTGGACTGCATAAGAGGACTTCTTGTAAATCATCATATTCACTCATACATTGCGGCGTTTTATACACTTTCTCTGATTTCATAGAATCCATCAAAGGGCCTCCTTGTTTATCGATAGTTATATTATTCCTCCTTCTAGTAAATGTTGAAACATTTCCGAAAGAAAATCTCTCATGAGAGACTAAAGCAAAAAGTTTAGACAAACCTAATAGAATAGTGTTTAATAAAAGTCGTTCCGCATCAACGAAAACAGCAAGAAGGAGCTATGACGATGAGTGAAGAAAATTTCAAATACTGCAAGGAATCGAAAGTTGTGAAAACCAGCAGGGTATTTCCCCTCGATACGAATAACCACCAAACGTTATTTGGCGGGAAATTAATGAGTTATATAGATGACATTGCTTCCATCTCGGCAGCAAGACACAGCCGTAGTGAAACAGTCACCGCATCAATGGATTCAGTTGATTTTTTAGAGCCGATTGGACAGAAAGAGTCCGTCTGCTTAGAATCTTATGTGACATGGGTCGGCACATCTTCTATGGAAGTATTCGTCAAAGTCATTAAGGAAAACTTGATGTCTGGAGAGCGCAGACTCGCAGCAACTTCATTTCTTACCTTTGTCTCGCTTGATGAAAACGGGAAGCCAAAACGAGTTCCACAAGTCATGCCGGAAACAGAGGAAGAAATCATGCTTCATCAAACAGCGAAGCAGCGGGCAGAGGAAAGAAAAAGCCGCCGGAAGCATAGTAAAGCTTTGGCTGACGCACTTGGGACGGATAAGCCTTGGGCGTAAAAATCACCCTTTAAGCGGTGATTTTTTTTTGAGTCGGTATCTTGCATGGCAAGATAGTGTGTGGTAAGATCAAACTATCTTGTCATGCAAGGTACTGAAAGCGGAGGATCGATGATGACACAATCAACACAAATGCTAAAAGGAATTTTAGAGGGATGCCTGCTGTCGATTATTTCTGAAGGTGAAATTTATGGCTATGAAATGACAAAGAAGCTTGCGCACTATGGATTTGATCAGATTAGTGAAGGAAGTATTTATCCGATCTTGCTGCGTATGCAAAAAGAACAGCTGGTCAGTACGTCCACAAAAGCATCGGCGAGCGGGCCGAAAAGGAAATACTATACGCTCACACAAAGAGGCGAAGAGGCGCTGACAGATTTTATCATGCGATGGAAAGAGCTGTCAGAGAATGTAGAGCGATTATTACATAAAGGGAAGTGAGAAGATGGTAACAAAAGAAACGAGACACATCTTATTAGAGCTGCAACTCTATCTCATATCAAAAGGGAAAAATCAGGACGAGATCGACGAAGTGATGGATGAATTAACGACACATGCTGTCGAAGCTGAGAAAGATGGGAAAACAGGGGAAGATGTATTTGGCGGAGATCCACGGGGCTTTGCTGACGAGCTAGCGAAAGAGCTCTCTAGAAATCATAAAGACTGGGTTCCGTTTGTCAGTGCTTTTTTAATTGGGTCTCTTTTTTACATGATGTTAGCAGATGCCATCAGTCAAAGTTTATCGTATTCTTGGTATGCACTCATTGGTTATCCGCTCATCATAGTGGCCAATGTGATCATGACCATTGTGATGTTTAGAGCTTCTGCCTTTCAAACAAGCAGGAGGGCATTCTTTTACTTTTGGATATTAGGTGTTTTTCAGATGACAGCCTTGATCACAGTGAAATTATTGGACCAAAAACTTGGTACTCCTTTACTTGTGCTGACCTCGAGCCAAAGATGGGGCGTCATTCTTCTGTTACTGCTGTGTATTATCTTATTAAATGCCATATTAAAGGCGAATATGGTGTCGCTCATTCCGGTGATCTTCTTTGGACCGCAACTTCTATTCGAATGGCTTGGATGGACATCACCTCTCATGCTTCTTTTCACAAGTCTGGCATCCATTTTGATTTTAGTCTTGCTCACAATCGCTTTTTTACGGAAAACAAACAAGAAAAATGAACATTTAATGTAAATAGAGCACATTACTTGCGATGTGCTTCAGCGTGTAGACAAACCCTCGCATTCTTTGTCAGTCCTGCGTGCTGGTGCTCACGAATGTCAAATTCGCTCCGCGCCAGTACTCGTCCTTCCTAGGGCTGCAAAGGTTTTCTATCACGCTGAAAAGAAGACAAAGGGCTAAAATCAAGTTCATTTTAGCCCTTTGTCAACAATCTGGAGCACATCTCTTGCGATGTGCTTTTCTTTTTCTAAAAAAATGTAGATATGGGATCACATTTTTCTTTACAATGAGAAGAGGACAAAAATGAAAAGGGGTTCTGTGATTGGATATTGTATGGGGGTATGTACTCGTTTTTATATTGGCTGCTTTACCTTTCTTTGAAGTGGTTGGTGTCGTTCCGCTGGGGATTTTAAGTGGTCTGCATCCTGTGACAACGGCAGTTATTGGATTCGTCGGCAACTTTCTTACCGTCTTGCTACTCATCGTCTTCGTAGACCGATTTAAAGCGTGGTGGCTGAAGAGGAAAGAGGAGAAACATGATGAAAAAGGAGAGAAAAAACAGCTGAAAGCCAGAAAGGTTTGGGAACGGTATGGTCTCCCTGGTTTGGCACTTATCGGTCCTTTTATCATTGGCAGTCATTTAGCGGCTTTTATGTGTATGAGCTTCGGTACGAAAAGAAAACAAGTCACTGTGTGGATGACGGTCAGTTTAATCATGTGGACCGCATTAGCTGCTAGTTTAACGGGTGCGGGGTTCCATTACTTTGCCCCAGATTCAAATGGGTTGTTCGGAGATATTTTTAGCAAGTAAGCAAGGAGGATAAAAAATGGCATATCAAACACGGATCGTGCTTGAAACAGAGCGCCTCAGACTGAGAACAATGGATGAAGACGATGCGCCTTTTTTATATGAAAAGCTGTTCCAAGATGAAGAGGTCATGAAGTATTATCCTTCACTAAAGGATGAAGAGCAGACAAAAGAGTGGATTGCTTGGAATCAAAAGAATGACCGCACGTATCATACATCCCTGTGGATCATTGAAGAAAAAGAAACGAAAGAACCACTTGGACAAAGCGGAATTGTTCTCCAAAACGTCGAAGGACAAACAGAGCTTGAAATTGGTTATATGCTAAAGAGATCGGCATGGGGAAAAGGATATGCTGTTGAGGCTGCAAAAGGCTGTCTTGCGTATGGTTTTGACGAAATGAAGGTGAGGCGAATGGTTAGCTTAATTCGCCCTGACAATGAAGCGTCAGTCAAGGTCGCAATGAAAATGGGGATGAAAAAAGAAAAAACCATTTCAAAATGGGATCAAATGATTGATGTTTACAGTGTTACTCGTGACGGAAAAAGCGGCTCGCTTGAATCATAAGGAGAGCCGCTTTTTCTTTTGTTCTAACTGAAGTAAATATTTCTTTCGTTCGATTCCCCCGCCATATCCGCCAAGTTCACCGCTTGTTTGAATGACTCGGTGACAAGGAATGATGATGGCCAACTGATTGGCACCATTTGCATTTCCAACTGCCCGAACCAAATGGGGATCGCCAAGCATGATGGCAAGATCTCGATACGATCTCGTTTCGCCTGGCGGAATCTGTAAGAGAAGATCCCATACCTTTTTCTGAAAAGGGGTGCCATGTATAGCAAGTGGCACAGTAAACTGCGTGAGTTTCTTTTCAAAATATAAGGCCAATTCCTTTGCTAATTGCTGATGGACGTTTGTTTCTCCAACTAAAATACGGGCATGATGTTTTTTTCTGATGTTCTCAATTTCTCTTTCTAATCCTCGCCTGTCCATAAATTCAAGCAAATACATATGGGTTGCATCTGAAATGCTCATCATCCGCCCAATCGGAGTAGAAATAAAATTCGCATGCAAAATATTGACTTGCGCCTTTTTGGGTGGATTTCCCATGATTTTCGTAAAGGCATCATTGAATGCACTGGAAGACTCGTAACCGAAGGTGACTTGCTGATCTATGACTTTTTTTCCGTTCAGAATCTCTTTAAACGCTAACCCCATTCGGCGTGATCTAGCATATTGAACAAAGGTCATTCCATAGATTTCTTTAAATTTTCTCCGAGCTGTTGCAGAGTGAATCCCTAATTGGCGAAAATCTTCTTCTTTCCACCGTTTCTCAGGACTCTCTTCAACTGCTGATACAAGTGTTTTGACTTCTTCTGGAATGCTGTTAGGATATGTTAAAGGCGTGCATCGCTTACACGGCCGATACCCTGCAAGCAGCGCCTCCTCTGCTGTAAAGAAAAACTCGCAGTTTTCATATTTTGGTTTTCTAGCAGTACATGTGGCATGACAGAAGATGCCGGTTGTTTTAATACCAGCAAAAAACGTGCCATCATATTGCGGATTCTTATCAACAAGTGCTTGATAAAATTCGTGTTTTTGTTCGTCGGTCATCATCATTTGATCCACCTCTTGTTTTATTATATCAGTGATGTGGTCGTTCCTCTTTCTAACATTTAGTATACTTCGCTTTCATCCACTTTCTTTCGAAAAATGAACAAGTATATTTGAAGGGGAAAAGCAAAGTGGTAGACCGGCATATCAGGGTGTGATACACTTTTTCATACAGAATCGGCTCTATGCTAGATCTGATTATCATGAATTGGTTTTCTAGGGTTCCGTGCGGGCAGCGCAGTCTGGACCGAGAGAAAACACATAGGGTCCTCTAAGAATGGGCCGTATGGACACGGAGGGATAAAAGCCCGGGAGATTTGATCAAACGATCGATTTCCGGGCTTTTTTTATTGCTTGGAATCGGTAAGAAAGGAAGAGATCGAATGAAATGGGGAAATGTTTTGATTGCAGCCGTATTTGAAGTCGGCTGGGTAATGGGGTTGAAATATGCTGGCTCTATATTGGAATGGAGCGCAACCATCGTTTGTATTGTCGTCAGCTTTTATCTACTCCTGAAAGCCACGACGGTACTTCCAGTTGGCACACTTTACGCCGTTTTCACCGGACTTGGAACAGCAGGTACGGTCATAGTAGGGATGGTCATGGGTGAGCCGGTACAGCTAGTAAAATTACTTTTGATCATGGTCCTTTTAAGCGGTGTATTAGGACTCAAATTGACCACAGGTGAAAAGAAAGGGGAGGCTGAATCGTGAGCTGGCTTTTACTCATTGGGGCAGGCATCTTAGAAATGCTTTGTGTCACCATGATGAATCAATTCCAGAAAGATCGCCATGTCAAATGGATTTTCTTCATAGCAGCTGGCTTTTCGCTTTCCTTTCTGATGCTGTCTCTTGCGATGAATACAATTCCGATGGGAACGGCGTATGCGATTTGGACAGGAATCGGAGCAGCTGGAGGAGCGATTGTCGGAATGCTGTTTTATGGTGAGTCGAAAGACGCAAAACGTATTTTATTTATCGCACTCATTTTATCAGCAGCGGTCGGGTTAAAAATCATTGAATAAGAAAAGGCTGGCAAACATGTGCCAGCCTTTTTGCTACATCGAATGATGATTGGAATCGTTTTCATTTTTGCGGTAAAGCTGACTCACAAGCAGAAAACATACACCAAATGTAAGTAAAGGAATGAGTCTTTCTCCGGTCATAAATAGATAAATGCCCGTGATGAGACATACGATGCCGAGCCAAAAGCTCACTTTACCAAACAAAGTCATGTTTTTCATCTCCATCACTCCTTTTGTGATAAAAGGTCTATTCATATTATATCACGCTAGGTGCAGAATTGAATGAATATTCAATAAAAAACACGACGCTTAATTGCTTTTTCTCTTTCCAGTCCAGTATAATATTTCATTAGAATGAAAAATGTAAATGAGGTCATAAGACATGAGAACATTGATTACAGAGAAACTTGAATTACACAGACAAAAGCATGAGCAAAAAGGAAGGCTTTTAGTCAGCTGCCCGGATCAGCCTGGTATTGTGTCAGCTGTTTCTACTTTTTTATTTGAACATGGAGCAAACATCATTGAATCTAGTCAATACACAACAGATCATGAGAGCGGCCGATTCTTTTTAAGAATTGAATTTGATTGGAAAGACATTTCTGCCAACTTAGATCAATTGAAAAGCAGCTTTGAGCCAATTGCGCAATCATTTCACATGACGTGGAGCATGTCGCGTGCAAGTGATCTGAAAAAGCTGGCGATCTTTGTGTCCAAAGAGCTTCATTGTTTACATGAACTTTTATGGGAATGGCAAAGCGGTAATTTAATGGCTGAAATAGCGGTTGTCATCAGCAATCATGAAACGGCAAAAGATACAGTCGAAGCACTCGGCATTCCATTCCACTTCGTGAAAGCAAATAAAGACATTCGCCAAGATGCAGAAAAACAGCAACTTGCATTATTAGAAGAGTATGATATTGATGCGGTTGTGCTTGCGAGATACATGCAAATTTTGACGCCAGCCTTTATTGAACAGCACCCGAACAAAATCATTAATATTCATCATTCCTTCCTGCCGGCTTTTATAGGGGCTAACCCTTACAAGCGTGCATATGAGCGAGGGGTTAAACTGATTGGCGCGACTTCCCATTATGTCACCAATGATTTAGACGAAGGACCAATCATTGAACAGGATATTGAGCGGGTAGATCATAGAGATGATGCAGAGACATTAAAAAATATTGGCCGCACGATTGAGCGCAGTGTGCTTGCCCGTGCTGTCAAATGGCATCTAGAAGATCGAATCATTGTCCATGAGAATAAAACGATTGTGTTTAATTGACCGCTTGACTTTTCTGAAGCAATTGGTGATAATATAAAAAAATTAACGAGCGTTGAGAAGGAATAGTAAGCAGGACCTGCTGTGTAAAGAGAGCAAATGACACGCTGAAACATTTGCCGCAGACAGCTGCTGAACCTACCCTTTGAGCCTTAGAGGAAAAATCTAAGCGCATGCCTGGCGTTACAGGAGTTGAGTGGAATAAGCAGACGTATGCTTATTCAATGAAGGTGGTACCACGGAAAATCCCTTTTTCGTCCTTTACATAAGGAGAAAAAGGGATTTTTTATGTGGTGAAAGGTATAGCGGAGGGAATCAATGATGAAAAAGCAGAGGATCGTCATAAAAATTGGTAGCAGTTCATTAACAGAGCAAAAGGGAGCCATTGATGAACAAAAAATGCAGGATCATGTCAAAGCCATTGCAAAGCTAAAAGAGGCAGGACATGAAATCATTCTCATTTCGTCAGGTGCCGTTGCGGCGGGATTTGGCAGTTTAGGATATCCGTCAAGACCTGTAACCTTAAAAGGAAAGCAGGCTGCTGCTGCCGTAGGTCAAGGCTTGTTAATGCAGAAATATACAGAACTATTTTCACAGTTTCAGATGACGCCTGCACAAATGCTTTTAACACGTAATGACTTTTCAGATCGTACAAGATATCGAAATGCTTACGCAACGATGATGGAACTGATCGAAAGAAAAATTTTACCGATCATTAATGAAAATGATTCTGTGTCCATCGAGGAGCTTACCTTTGGTGATAATGACATGTTATCAGCACTGGTGAGTGGCTTAATTCATGCAGACCAATTGATCATTTTAACAGATATCAACGGAATTTATGATGCCAATCCAAGTGAGAATCCTGATGCGAAGCGGTTTGATGTGCTGACTCACATTTCAGATGAATTGTTCTCATATGCGAAGAGTACGGGTTCAAAGGTTGGAACAGGCGGGATGAAATCTAAGCTTTCAGCTGCACAAACAGCTCTCTCCCTTGGCGTTAAAGTCTTCATTGGTACAGGTGCAGGGGAAGACAAGCTTCTTCACATTCTCGCTGGTCAAGGGGACGGCACATATATTGGTGAACAAGACTTATCATCAGTCAATAACCGTCGCCAATGGATTCAATTCCACTCACCAGTCTCTGGAAAGATCATGATTGATGCGGGGGCAGAGGCGGCGATTTTGCATAATGGAAGAAGTCTTCTTCCAGCTGGTGTCATTGATGTAGCTGGTGAATTTTCTAAAGGAGAGGTCGTCGAAGTCGTTGGTCCAAACGGGTTAGTCGGTAAAGGGCAAACATTGTATGATTCAGATGAGCTTCTTGGCATTAAAGGGATGCGAAGTCAGGAGCTTTCTTATGAAAAACCTGAAGTCATTCACCGAGATCACTGGGTTCAGCACATACAAAACTGAGGAGGGAAAACGATGAATGAAGTTCTAGAAAAAGCAAAAAAGGCAAGCGCAGCCAAAGATCAGCTGCTATTAAAAACAACTGAACAAAAGAATGCTGCATTAGACGCTATTGCAAAAGCATTAAAAGCATCTTCAGCGTATTTAATTGCCGAGAACCAAAAAGATGTTCAGGCGGCTATAGACAAAGAGTTTACGCCATCTGTGATCGACAGAATTACATTAACAGAAGAGAGAATTGAAGCGATTGCAGACGCTACGCATCAACTCATTCAGCTCAAAGACCCAATTGGTGAAACATTAGAGACCATTCAAAAAGAAAACGGGCTTTTCATTGAAAAAGTACGTGTGCCTCTTGGAACGGTTGGGATGATTTACGAAGCAAGACCAAACGTGACAGTCGATGCGGCCACTCTTTGCTTGAAAACTGGAAATGCTGTGATTCTTCGAGGAAGTTCATCGGCCATTCATAGTAATAAAGCGATTGTGAAAGTCATTCATGAAGCGCTGCAATCAACGGATATTCCTGTAGACAGTGTACAATTGATTGAAGATACAGGCCGTGAGACGGCTAAAACCCTGTTCACTTTAAATGACTATCTAGATGTCCTGATTCCACGTGGAGGGAAACATTTAATTGATCTTGTTGTGAGAGAGTCTACTGTTCCAGTACTTGAGACGGGTGCAGGGAATTGTCATATTTACATTGATGAAACAGCTCAAAAAGAAATGGCTGAACAAATTGTTCTGAATGCGAAAACACAAAGACCATCTGTTTGTAATGCCATTGAGAGCATTGTCATTCATGAAACATGGGCACAAGAACATGGCGCTTCGCTCTTTGAAGCACTTCAGACACATGGTGTAGAGATACGGGGCGATGAAGCAGTATGTGCAATTGCACCGAGTGCCACATTAGCGACGACCACTGATTTTGAAACGGAATTTTTAGCGCCGATTGTCAGTATTAAAACCGTCAAGACCATGGAAGAGGCGATACAGCATATTCAAATGTATAGCTCTAAGCATTCTGAAGCGATCATTACGGAAAACGACCAGCATGCGGCACTTTTCTTAACAGCCGTTGATGCTGCCGCTGTGTATCATAATGCATCTACCCGGTTTACAGATGGCTTTGAATTTGGCTACGGAGCGGAAATCGGCATTAGCACACAAAAATTGCATGCTAGAGGACCAATGGGTCTGCCAGCCCTAACCTCTGAAAAATTTGTCATTCGTGGGCAAGGACAAATAAGAGAATAACCGATTCAAAAAGAGAGTCTTATCGCACAAGGCTCTCTTTTTCCTTTCATTTTTGTATTTCTTCGGTCAAGTATGATAAAATATGGTAATGTTTTATATTTTGAGAAGATTGGAGAAGGCAACGTATGGCGAAAATCATTCCCTCTTCGGATATTGGAGTGAAAATCAACAAGTGGTATGAATTAATCCGCAGATTTGATTCAGAACAAGCAGAACAGTTAAAGCAGGAAATTCGCACCTCTCTTGATTCAATGGAAGAAGATCAGAATTTGCTTCTCTATTTTTCTTTAATGGAATTCAGGCATGAGGTCATGCTCGATTATTTAAAGCCATTAAAGGAAGGAAAGCTTCGCGCCAACTTTTCCGAGCTTTCGAAAGAAATAGATGAGCATCAAACGCATGTCACAGGCATGCTTGAATATTACTATCATTTCTTCAGAGGCATGTATGAGTTCGGCCGGAGAGAGTACATTGCTGCCATATCGTCCTATCAAAAGGCAGAGCACAAGCTTTCTTTTGTATCCGACGATATTGAACGTGCAGAATTTCATTTTAAAATGTCAGAAATATATTATCACATGAAACAAACACACATTTCGATGCACCATGCCAAACTAGCGCTGGATGTCTATATTCAGCACGAACTATATGCGCTTCGTACCATTCAGTGTGAATTTATTGTAGCCGGTAATTATGATGATATGAGAAGGCATGAAAAGGCATTGCCACATCTCGAAAGAGCACTTGCAAGATCAAGAGACTTTCAGAATGTGCGTTTTATTGCTTCTTCTTTGTTTAATATGGGCAACAGCTATTACAGAATGGGAGACTTGAACCGCGCACTCGACTTAATGAAAGAATCCATCTCATTATTTGATCAAAACCAATCTGATCATCTTCGTCGATCGATAGACCCTCTTTATACAGCCGCTCAGATCTTATACAAACAAGGTAAAAACAATGAAGCATTATATTACAGAGAAGAATGTATGAAACGAGCAGAAGCTCTGCAGGATGACATTCATATTCAGAAGACCATTTTTTTAGAAGCATTGTACTTACGACAAGATGCAGAGCATATTAAACGGATTTTCCATTTTTTAGAATCTTCCTATGCATATCCAGATATAGAAGAGCTGGCTTTAGACACCGCAAAGTATTATAATGAAATGGAGGATTATGAAAAATCTTCCATGTTCTATGGGGAAGCGGAACATGCTCGTATCTATATTCAGAGAGGGGATTGTTTATATGAATTTTAAAAAATGGGCAGTCGTCTGTACAAGCATCACAATCTTGGCATTATGGATCACATCACCTAATGCCGACCCCGATAACAGAAACCATACGCTAGAAAAACCGAATCCGCAGCATATCACGATCTAAAAAGCCCTTTTTAAAGGGCTTTTTTTATTGACCGCTTCAATCATCGTAGGTTGCACATTCATAAAAATAAAAAATGGAGGAAAGATGAAAGTGAGTGTTTTTCATTGACTCTTGAATTTAGATTGTGTACAATTCAATTGTAGAAAATATTAATAGAGCGAAAGAGGGTTATATTCATGTCAGAAGTTTTATTTACTGCAACGGTATCAGCTGTAGGAGGAAGAGAAGGTAAGGTTGTGTCAACAGATGGCGTACTAGAGCATGATGTAGCAATGCCAGGAACGCCAAGAGCGAAAAAGCTTGAGAAAGCAACGAATCCAGAGCAATTATTCGCAGCGGGCTATTCTGCATGTTTTGATTCAGCTCTTCAAATGGTCGCAAGACAAGAGCGTATCCGTTTTGAAAGTGAAGTAACGGCACATGTAAGCTTAGTCAAAGACAGTTCAGACGGCGGTTTCAAACTAGGTGTCAAATTAGAAGTAAAAGGAACTGGCATTGAGCAATCTGCACTTGATGAACTTGTTCATAAAGCACACGGCGTTTGCCCATACTCAAAAGCAACGCAAGGAAACATTGAAGTAGAATTAGTAGCTGTCGCTCAATAATAAACATCAAAAAAAGGCTGAGGGAATATTCCCTCAGCCTTTTGATTGTGTTAATTTTTGCAAAAGCTCATGTAAAGAAGCGCGAAGTGTTTTCAGCTCTTCTTCTGATCTGCCTGTTCCAGACAGCATTTGAAATGGAATCGAAGTGGCCTTCTCTTGTAAAGCTTCTCCGTATTCTGTTAAACGAATTTGGACCGAACGCTCATCCTCTTTCGAACGTTCGCGGATGATGAGTCCATTTTGTTCCATTCGTTTTAGCATAGGTGTGAGTGTACCGGAGTCTAAATATAAAAGCTCTCCCATTGTTTTCACATTTAATGTCCCATGCTCCCATAACAAAAGCAGTGCCAAATATTGCGGGTATGTGATATTTAACTCTTCTAATAATGGTTTATACTGCTTCGTCATTTCTCTTGAACTTGCATATAACAAGAAACAAAGCTGATTTTCCAGCTTCATATGTTCAAATTCATTTGTCATATCTGTCACCAACTATTTTTTGTCATACTTATCATTGTATAAGATTTTCTTCCTTTTTAAAATAAATACAGACTAAAAATGAAAAATTCTTCAATGTGCCATAAATGTTTGAGCAACGAATAGAACGTGAAAGGTATAAGTAGAAGAAGGAGGAGATCAAGATGAAACCATTATTTACTGCAAAAGTAAAAGCACAGCATGGAAGAGCAGGACATGTTCGTTCTGATGATGGTGTGCTTGACCACAACATTGTGATGCCAAACGCAAAGAAAGATGGAGAAACTGGTACGAATCCTGAGCAATTATTTGCAGCGGGTTATGCGGCCTGCTTCGGAGGGGCGCTTGAACAAGTCGCCAAGAAGCAAGGTGTCGAAATTGAATCAGAAGTAGAAGGACATGTCAGTCTATTAAAAGATGAAAGTGATGGCGGTTTTAAACTTGGCGTGAAGCTGATTGTTTCCGCTAAAGGGCTTGACCATGACAAAGCGAAAGAGCTTGTTGAGGCTGCACATGAATTCTGTCCATATTCAAAAGCAACAAGAGGAAACATCGAAGTAGAGCTTGAAGTGGCGGAATAATGAAAAGAAAAAAGGGCTGAAATTTAGCCCTTTCTCAACAATCTACTGACACCTGCTGTGGAGCAGGTGTCTTTTTTTAATATTCTTTCTTTTTGTCGTATGTGTCCCATGCTTCAAATGGAGCAAGGGTTTTTTGAAGGGTCAGCTGGTAAAATGGAATGTTTCTTGATTCGTATTCTTTATTGATTTCTTCATAAATAAAGGAGTCATCAAAACCAGAAGTCGCTGCATCCTTGTGTCCAGCGGCAAAATATACGGCCTTTGGTCTAGCCCAATAGATAGCACCAAGACACATTGGACAAGGCTCACAGCTTGTATACAAAATACAGTCTTCTAATTGATATGTATGTAGTGTTTGGCACGCCTTTCGAATAGCTGTCACTTCTGCATGTGCAGTTGGATCATTACTCGTTGTGACATTGTTGCTTCCCTCTGCAATAATCTGACCGTCTTTGACAATGACCGCTCCAAAAGGGCCGCCTGTGCCACTATTTACTCCTTCTACTGCAAGATCAATTGCGCGTTGTAAAAAAGCTTCGTGATTCATTGTCTTCCTCCCTTTATTCGACTGACTTCTCTAGTATAAACGAATCATGATAGAAAAGGAATCATTGTAGGAGGAGATCGAACAGGACAATTTACGCATAAAAAACCCCTGCCAAATGTTCAGCAGGGGAAGAGTGAGTCCATTATGCGTGCTGCGCTAGCTTTTTACGAGCGACTTCAGCAGCTGTCACCATGTTTTTCAAAGCAGCAATGGTTTCAGGTTCTTGTCTTGTTTTCAGTCCACAGTCAGGGTTGACCCAGAAGCGATCTGTCGGACAGACGTTCAGTGCATCATCAATGATTTTACTCATTTCTTCAACAGCTGGAACGCGCGGGCTGTGGATGTCATATACCCCAAGTCCAAGACCTTTCAAATACGGGTGTTTTTCTAAATAATCGAGGAACCCGCCATGACTACGTGAATGCTCAATCGTAATCACGTCTGCATCAAGGTCTTCAATCGTATCAACAATATCCTCGAAATTGCTGTAGCACATATGTGTATGAATTTGCGTTTCATTTTGAACAGACGATGTCGATAGACGGAATGACTCTGCTGCCCAGTTTAAGTATGCTGCCCAATCACTCTCTTTTAAAGGAAGACCTTCTCTTAGCGCAGGTTCATCCACTTGAATCACTTGAATACCCGCTGCTTCTAACGCTTCTACCTCTTTGCGTAAAGCAAAAGCGATTTGGAAGGCAATGTCTTTACGAGAGATATCTGTTCTTGGGAAAGACCAGTTTAAGATCGTGACAGGCCCTGTCAGCATTCCTTTGACTTTTTTCTCTGTTAAGCTTTGAGCGTAAACCGTCTCTTTCACTGTCATTGGCTCTGTAAATTCTACATCTCCATAAATGATCGGCGGCTTTACGCATCGTGATCCATAAGATTGAACCCAAGCGAATTTTGTAAAGGCAAATCCAGCGAGTTTTTCACCGAAGTATTCAACCATGTCTGTACGTTCAAATTCTCCATGAACGAGTACATCTAGGCCAATCTCTTCTTGAATATCAATCCATCTTTTTGTTTCTTTTTTAATAAATTCATCATACTCTGCATCTGTCCACTCATTTTTGCGCCATTTTTGACGAGCACTGCGCACCTCAGCTGACTGAGGGAAGCTTCCGATTGTTGTGGTTGGAAGAAGCGGCAGTTCAAGAGATTCATTTTGAATGCGTAGTCGTTCTTCAAAAGCAACTGGACGTTTAAAATCTTTTGATGAAAGGCTGTTGCGCTCTGCTGTCAGGTCGGCATTCGTTCCTTTCGCGAATTCTTTTAACGTCAGAAGTGCTTCATTTGCTGCATGGATGTCTGCATCAATGGCAGCCGCTCCTTTTGATAAGCCTTCTTTTAATAGCGTTAATTCAGCCAGCTTTTCAGTGGCATAAGAAAGTCCGTTTAATAGTTTTTCTTCAAGCTGTTCGCTCGGATGTTTTGCAACTGGTACATGTAGCAGGCTGCTTGAAGGCTGTAGCCATACTTCTTTCGGCTGCACGTCAGCAATCACTTCAGAAATAAACGATAATCTTTCTCCTAGATCTGATCTCCAAATATTTCTGCCGTCGATGATACCGGCTGCTAAAATTTTATCTTTTGGGAAGCCGTGTTTTTTCACTTGTTCAAGGTTTCGTCCTTGATCATGGACAAAATCAAGACCGATGGCTTCAACAGGATACGTGACAAGCTCTTCATAGGCATCTACTGAGTCAAAGTATGTTTGAAGGAGAACGTTTAAGGCAGGTACAGCTTCTTTAATCGTTTGATAGATGGCTTTTACTGCTTTCACGTCTTCACTTGAAGCTGTGACTAAAGCAGGCTCATCAATTTGAACCCATTTTACACCGGCTTCTTCAAGCTCTTTTAACAACTGAGTATAAAGCGGCACTAGGCGCTGCTGAATCTCTTTCACTTCATTGGCTTCATAGCCTTTAGAAAGAGAAACAAATGTATAAAGACCAAGGACGACAGGTTTTGTTTCAACACCAAACGCTTTTTTCACCTTTTCGTATGCTTCAAGCGGTTTGTTATGTGTGAGTTTGAATTCTGTGCTTTTTTCGTATTCTGGAACGATGTAGTGATAGTTTGTATTAAACCATTTTGTCATTTCACTTGAGACAGCATCTTTTGTTCCTCTTGCCATCGCAAAGTATGTATCTAGCGGGTCTTTCAAGCTGCGGAAGCGCTCTGGAATCCAATTGAACATAACGGCAGTATCCAGCACGTGATCATAGAAGGTAAAGTCTCCAGAAGGAACAACGTCAATTTGTTGATCAATTTGAGTTTTAATAGCGGCTAAAAATTGTTCATCGAGTGTGCTTAAGAGGGTTTCTCGGTCAGTTTGACCTTTCCAATAAGACTCAAGTGCTTTTTTCCATTCTCTGTTTAAACCAATTCGCGGGAAACCTAGATTACTTGTTTTAACAATTGTCAATTCCAATTCCTCCTCTAAATATAAAAAGACACTCACACTCATGGTCAAGATTGATGAGGGCAAATGTCTGGTTTAAAAAGACAAAATGTGTGTGCGAAAGAAGGCGTAAGTATCAATGACGAACGCTTTTCCGACATCTCCTATCAACCGTAGGGGGTTTGATGTGATAGAGCGGCTGGTATCCTGGCTCGCGAATTTGCAAGCTTTTCATCCTTCCCATCTTAATGACAGTGGATTATTAACGAAAAGCTCTCCTCACTTACAGTGGCGGGACCGCGCCGGATTTTCACCGGTCTTCCCAATTAAAATTCGATGTGTGATCGAATTACCGACTCTCAAACTATGAATTTATTGTGTTCGATTATATAACGTTCACTTCATTTCGTCAAAGTAAATTTTGAATAATTTTAATTAAAAAAATCCTGAGAAAATTCTATCTTTTCTCAGGACCTAACATGTACCTATAGAGACAAAAGTTCTGCTTCCAAAGTTTTCTCAAGAAGCACATCTGGTGCAGTTAAATATAAAAACCCGTTTCCTACAAGGGTTTTCGATTGTTTTAGCGGAAGGGTTCTCCGTACGAGTTGAGCATATACCTCAGGTTCTGTCAGCTTACGCTGGAACGCTTCTTCTTCGGCATTTTTAATAATGGCGAGTGCACCGCTCACATGAGGGGCAGCCATGGAAGTGCCTGTTAGTCTTCCGTATTTATGGTTAGGGAGAGTGGATAAAATGTCTTCACCTGGAGCGACGAGGTCGATTTCTTTATTCGCATTGGAGAATTCAGAGGATTCTCTTGCAAGAGAGACAGAGCCGACGGCAATGACCTCGTTGTATGCAGCTGGGTAGGAGAACTCTTCAGTACGCTCGTCTCCGTCACCTTCATTTCCTGCTGCGCAGACAACAAGCACACCGCTGCTTACCGCATGTTGGATAGCCTTTTGCAGTTCTGGTTCATTGCTTGGCCCACCGAGAGACATGGAAATGATATCAACCTTCTGTTCAACCGCATAATTAATGCCATTGATAATCCATTCGTATTTCCCGCTGCCATTTTTCCCTCCAAGAACTTTCACAATCAACAGCTTGGCTTCAGGGGCAACACCTAAAATGCCACCATTTTGATCCGTTGCTGCAATCGTTCCTGATACATGGGTACCATGTCCGTTGTAGTCTTTTACATTCTCAGCATCTCCATTGTCATCATCGGTAAAGTTTTTTCCTCCGATAATCTGATCTTTTAAATCGGGATGCTCCGTGTCGCAACCTGTATCAAGGACAGCAATGGTTATGCCTTTTCCTTTGAAGCCACTTGACCAAAGTTCGGGTGCTTTAATCTCCTGAATACTTTCCGGCGTCTCTTTCGCTTCCATCACATTGGCTTTTACTTCATACGGAATTAAGCGAATTTCACCTTTCATAAGAAAGCCCTCCTTATTTTGTTTTCAAAGTAGATTCAGGTTGCGTAATGTTATTGTATAAAACAAATGTTTGATCGGAAAGGGTCAATTGTAATAATTTTTCAAATAATCAAATAATTATTTATTGTGCAGTTCTCCTCATATCTTGCCGAAAGAAGTCACCTTTTGAAGAAAACTCTTAGTATCATATGAAAAAGAATGAAATGCTGCATAGTGAGCTTGCACCTGTACAGATGAAAATGGGTGAAAAGAACTAAAAAAGGCAGATCGAAAAAACAATCATATAAAGAGATAGAGGATGACAGAAAAGAAAAAGGTACATGCCATGTGTAGATGATTGTTTTTTCATTATAATGATCGAAGGAATGTAAAATGTAAAAAGTATTTGACATTTTTTAAGCGGATGATATGATTGAAATGTAAAAAGTATTTGACATTTTGATTGGAGGGGACTAACCGTTGGATGTTGTCAAAGTTGTGTATTCAGTCATCTTATTAGTGGTCGGACTGTTCATTTTTATCGCGCCTATGATTCAAAAGGGTGATGAAAGAAAGAGATTTATCTACTCAAAAGCTCAATCGTATGCATTTATGGTGGTCATTGGTATGCTTTTATTAGAAGTCGCAGAGTCCATATTTTTAACGATCCAAGGGAACAATTCTAATAAGGGGTTTGGGATTTCTCCCATCATGTTCCTAACTGTGATTTCGGTCATATATTTAGTTACATTACTCATATACAGAAAAAAATATGGTGATTAAATTGCAAAATCATATAAGAGAACTAAGGAAATCCATTAAATTATCCCAAGAAGAACTTGCTAAACGATGTAAGGTCTCGAGACAAACCATCAATGCCATTGAAAACGATAAGTACGACCCTACTTTACAATTAGCCTTTGACATCGCCTCTGTTTTGAATACGACTGTAGATGAGCTTTTTGTCAGTCAACCTAAAAAGAAGTAAGGGACCAGCCTCAGAAAAGAGGCTTTTTTTGTTGATTTGTGTAATGTGAAAGGATCAGCTGAAAATAAAAATCAACCATATTACATAACAATTCCTTATTCATGAAAAATAAGATATGAAGATTGTGACTGTTCCAATGGAGAAAGGCAACATATAATAATGGAAAGACAAGCTTGCCTTTCAGATAGGAGAGATAGAGATGAACAAAGGGAAGATACTCGTGGTAGAAGATGAAAAGAAAATTGCAAGAGTGCTGTCATTAGAACTTGAATATGAAGGATATGAGGTCACAGTCCAAGATACAGGGATGAAAGGACTCCAGGCACTCGAGGAGGAGAGTTTTGATTTAGTGCTTCTAGATGTCATGCTTCCAGAATTAAGCGGACTTGAAGTGCTTAGAAGGGTTCGAAAGACAAATACGGCAACACCGATCATTTTGATTACCGCAAGAGGAAGTGTTCCCGATAAGGTCAGCGGTCTTGATCTTGGGGCAAACGATTATATTACAAAACCCTTTGATATAGAAGAATTATTAGCGCGAATTCGTGCACAGCTGAGGTTCAATCACAATGCGCAAGAGGAAAAGGAAATTGAGCTAAGTATTGCAGATTTAACGGTGAATGAGAAAACAAGAGAAATTCAAAGAGGCGATCAGACGCTTGAGCTGACACCGAGAGAATATGACTTGCTTGTTCATTTATTGAAACATCAACAGCAAGTGCTCACAAGAGATCAGCTTTTAACAGCTGTTTGGGGTTTTGATTATTTTGGTGACACGAACGTGGTTGATGTCTATATTCGCTATTTAAGAAAAAAAATCGATTACCCGTTTGAAAAACAATTGATTCACACAGTGAGAGGTGTGGGTTATGTGATGAAAGGATAAAGCATGAGATTAAAAAATAAGATCCAGCTTTATACATCGTTGTCCTTGTTTTTAATGGTGCTGCTGTTTCATACAGCGATTTATTTTATTTTTTCGATGACCTTGACGCAAAAAGATATGTCCAGACTGTCGGAAGTAGCTGAAAATATTGCGATTGCACTAAAGAAGTCAGAAGAAGAGGGGCTTCCATCTTCAGAGCTTCTGAAAGCGTATCTGCCTCAAAATGGTATGATCCGTGTCGTCACAGAGAAAGGTGAATCAAAGCTGACCGTCACGAAGGAATCTACGTTTAGCTCACTTCCTTTTACATACGAATCTGGTCAGACAGCAGAAATTCAAGAATACAATAAGCATATGATTGCGTTCGCGGCTATCCCTGTCATTTGGACAAATGGGGACATTGTGTCGCTGCAAGTATATGAAGAAATTGAAAATACAGAAGAGAACTTGGCGTTATTAAAAATGATTTTAATCGCTACTGGCGTTTTGTTTATTGTGCTTTCTTATTTTGCAGGCCACATTTTAACGAAACAAATTGTCCGCCCAATTAGTCGAATGACCAATACGATGAAAGCAAGTATGAGAGAAAAGGCATTTAAACGAATTGAATTAACAGGCGATTCAAAGGATGAACTGTATCAAATGGGTCAAACCTTTAATGAAATGGCCGAAATTCTCGAGAAACATTATGAGAAAGAGCAGCAATTTTTGCACGATGCTTCTCATGAATTGAAAACACCCATTACCGTCATCATGAGCTACAGCAATTTACTAAAACGCTGGGGGCAAAGCCGGCCAGAGGTCGTAGAAGAATCCTCTCAAGCCATTCATGATGAGGCGAAAAAAATGAAAAGGCTGACAGATCAACTACTCACACTGGCGAAAAATGGGCAGCCGCTTTACTTGGACATGAAGCCGGTTGATCTTGGTCATTTGTGCAGCCAAGTTGGGCATACACTTGAAGTGGCAACCAATCGAACCATCCTTACTCATGTACAAACAGATCAGCCTGTGATTGCTGAAGGAGACGAAGAGAAGATCAAACAGCTTTTGACCATCTTGATTGATAATGCGGTTAAATATAGTGCAGAGCCAGTTGATGTGAACTGCGGACGAGCAGGAGAGAAACCGTTTATTTCGGTTGTTGACAAAGGAATTGGCATAAAAGAAGAGGATCTGCCGAAAATCTTTGACCGCTTTTTCCGTGTGGATGAAGCGAGAAACAGTGAGACGGGCGGGACTGGACTTGGCCTGTCAATTGCGAAGCAAATTGCTGAAGAGCATGGGGCTGAGCTAAAGGTAGACAGCCGTATCGGTGAAGGAACCGTGATGACCATTCTTTTTCAGAAATAAGTAGGTCTTTTCTCATCAATTTCTCATTTCCTCCTTATAAAATAGGAAATAGGAAGGAGGCGCTGCATGTCTAAAAAAATGAAAATGCTGCTTACGCTCGCAGGATGTCTTTTCATTCTTGTGGCCTTTGCAATGCTCATGATTCAAACCATTGACAAAAAAATATTAAGCGAAGCAGACATTAAAAAAATCATCGCAAAAGACTACAATGGAAACATCACAAATATTGATCTGATCAATCATAAACAGGACTATACATTGACGCTTGAAAATTCAAATGGCATCTATCAAATCATTGCATCTTCCTCAAGCGGTCAAATGAAAGAGATGAAACAGTTAAAGAGCTATCAAAAACCAAATGAGAAAAATGCCGAACTCCAAGCAGAAGAAGTGGCAGTGAAAAAAGTGAAGGGTACCGTGATTCAAAAGAAAGAAAAATCGGATCGCTTTATCTTTACGATTCAATCAAAAAAAGAACTGTATCAAGTGGATGTTGAGAAAGACACGTTCAAGGTGATTGAAGCAGAAAAGAAAAAGCCAACCTCTAAAGAAAAGAAGCTGACAAAAATAACGGTAGAAGAGGCCATTCAGATTGCCGTAAAAGAAGTGGGCGGCACAGTGGATGATGCAGATCTTGAAACTTTTAGCGGAATGCTCGTGTTTGAGGTAGAGCTCGATTTGCCGGATGGAAGAGAGGCAGAGGTGTTAGTGAATGCCTATACAGGAGATATTGAAGGCATTACGTACGAAAACTAATCATTTTCTCATGATTTTCTCATGTTCCTTTCCTTCCTTTATCATCTTGTTTTTTTAAGATAAAGGAGAAATCAAACAGAGGAGGAGTTAAACATGATAAAAAAAGTACTAGTAGCTACAGCATTCACAGGAGCCCTTGTCGCAGGTGGTTTCACCCTTCAAGCGCAAAATACCAATCAAACGGCAAATGCCGAACAAGTGGTGCAAAAGAAATCTTCATTTGTCTCAAAGAAACAGGCTGAAAAAGCAGCATTAAAAGTTGTGAAAGGCTATGTAGATGATGTAGATCTTGAGCGTAAAAAAGGAAAATGGGTATATGAGGTCGAGATTAAAAAAGGCGGCTTTGAATATAAAGTATATGTCGATGCCAAAACAGGCAAAGCGCTCAATGATCCAGTCAAAGAAAAGAAACAAAATGTAAAAATCACCAAAAAACAGGCTGAACAAATTGCCCTTGCAAAAGTAAAAGGAACAGTCACAGATTCGGAATTAGATAAAGAAAATGGTGTGTACTTGTATGAAATTGAAATTACGACACCAAGCGGCGAAGAAGTTGATTTTGAGATTTCCGCTAAAACAGGCAAAATCCTCAAGCAAGAATGGGACGATTAAGCCATAAATGAACCTTACACTTTTATGTGTAAGGTTTTTTCATTGGGACAAACTACTGGAAAGGAGGCGAGAGAATATGATGAAGAAAAAAGAAGAAGAACAGACGATGGATCGTGCGGAATATGTTCCCCATCCTGATGGAGAGGGATATGCTTTGTTTTTGCATGATTCCTTTCATCTCCTCTCCCAAGAGGATATGAATCAGCCAGAAGAGGAATAAAAGACATGAAAGGGCGATGGTCAACTTGTCTATCGCTCTTTTTTTTGAAAAGTAAGCGAATACATCAGGAAACTTGGCATCTTGCTTATTGACATCATTGCGCTTTTTCTGTAATCTCAGTGTGTCAACAATATGAGACTTCGTTAGGTGAGGCTCCTGTATGGAGATACGCTGCTGCCCAAAAATGTCCAAAGACGCCAATGGGTCAACAGGAATCATCGACATAAGGTGATTTTTAATGCAGCTGGATGAATCCTATGCCATACAGTGCTAAAGCTCTACGATTGAAGGAGCAAGTGTTTATTTGTCATGCTTACAAAGCGCCTTCATTCGGTTGAAGGTGCTTTTTTATGAGAAAAGGAGGTGTGGGGATGGATCATCCCGATTCGAGACACATAGAGAGTATGTCAAAAGATCAGATTGACGCATCAGATAGAGGAGATCCTGACCCCCGCACAATCTAAGGGATTCGGGTATCTCCTGATTTTGGGGAGGTAACAGCGATGATACAGAACATTACGTACGATGAACTCATTTTACGCATCATTATTTTACTAAGAGATGGAAAACGTAAAGAATTTAAAAACATTATGGAAGAACTGCAGCCTTATGATATGGCCTACTTATTCAAGGAGCTTCCAGAAAAACACCGCGGCCGCTTTCTCAGCTTTTTAACAGTCGATGACGTGACGGAAATGATGGGTGAACTGGAGCGGGAATATCAAGAGATTGTTCTTGAAAAAGTAGGGAAAGACAAAGCCACCTTCGTCACAAACAAAATGGATAACGATGACCTTGCCAACTTGTTTGATGAGATGGAGGATGAGCTGAAGGATCAGCTTTTATCTAACATGGAGGCAGAGGAATCCAAAGCCGTCCAGCTTCTCATGAATTACCCTGCTGAGACAGCAGGTCGGATCATGACCAATCGGTACGTTTGGATTCCGCAGCATTATACGGTTCAAGATGCCGTGGTGAAGCTGAAAAGCTTTGCTGAAATTGCCGAATCGATCAACTACTTATATGTCATAAATGATCAAAAACAGCTTGTAGGGGTACTCTCATACAGGGATCTTATTTTAGGTGAACCAGATGAAAAAGTGCAGGATCTTATGTTTACAAGAGTCATTGCCGTTGGTGCCTTTCAAGACCAGGAAGAAATCGCAAAGCTCATTGAACGATATGATTTCCTTGCCATCCCTGTTGTAGAAGAGAACAATGTCTTAGTCGGAATTGTGACAGTCGATGATATCATTGATGTTGTGATTCAAGAGGCAGGAGAAGACTATGAAAAGTTTGCTGCCTCTGGTAAAGATATCACGTTCGACACACCGGCATTTGTGGCGGCATACCGCCGTCTTCCATGGCTCATTTTGCTCTTATTCATTGGGCTGATTTCAGGTAGTATCTTAAATTATTTTGAAGATACCCTGCAGCAAGTCGTTGCTTTAGCATTCTTCATGCCGATGATTGCAGGTATGACAGGGAATACAGGGACACAGTCTCTAGCGGTTGTCATTAGAGGATTGTCAAAAGAAGAATTAACGAAAAAAACCATTATGCGCTTGATTTTCAGAGAGCTGAGAACAAGTATTTATATTGGGATTGTTTGTTCAATCATTATTACGGTCGTTGCCATGGTATGGCAGGGCAATATGATTTTAGGTTTTGTTGTTGGTTCCTCGCTTCTTGCAACACTGATTATTGGGACAATGGCAGGTACGGTCGTGCCGATTATTTTACACAGATTAAACGTCGACCCAGCCATTGCATCTGGACCGCTGATCACAACATTGAATGATATTTTATCCTTACTCATCTATTTTGGAATTGCAACAGCATTTCTTCATACACTGATGTAGTCAAAAGACTGTAAAATGTAACGTTTTACAGTCTTTTTTGAATAAAGATTGCATATAGCGCTTCCATCCTTTACATTTTAAGGAGAAGGTGGGAGAGAAAAATGAAGAAGCTTTTATTCATTTTCATGTGCATTGTTTTGCTAAGTGCATGTTCAAGAGAAGACGAGGGAAAAGATAGAAGACTGGTAGCATCAGAGCATATGCTTGAAGCGATAACTGAAGGAAATAAACGAAAAATGGACAACGTCTATGTCGAAGGCGCAGTCCCAAGTCCAAGTGACATTCTTAAATCGAAAAAGGAATGGGGAATTGAGACGCTTTCTTATGAAGATTTTCAATTGGAAGAAGCCAGCATCCACGTCTTTCATGCAAATTATAAAGATGCAAACACTGGAGAAAAAAAGGCGCTTGCCTTTCGGGTGAAAGAAGATCCTGAAAAAGGCGGCGTACGAATTGACTTTGTAGGGGTTGTTGAAGGAACTGATGCTTCATCTAAATAAAAAGAATCGTTCATATGCTTGGCATAAGTTGAGATAATGTAAAAGGATAGAAGAGCTGAAAGAATGTCGCTCTATCTATCCTCTTTTTTGTATCACACATGATCTTATTAATGAAAACAATGATCTGTCTCAGATCACATATTCGTAATGCCTATTAACTCCATAAATTGTGACAGGGCACTGGTCATGTACGAATCACGTCGCCTGATCAACACAGTGGGTACGATTCGATGTGGTTCTGGTAATGGATGACAGGTAAATTTGCCTTCTCCCCGAGATTCAACCATAGATTTTGGTAATATAGTCACTCCCAGCCCGCTTTCAACACATTTAAGGACGCCCTCTAACGTACCATATTCCATGACCTTCATAGGGGGATAGCCGTTGTTCTCTAGCCACTTTTGCCATCGTCCTAAATAAATACAATGGGCGAATGACGAGAGCAACGGCTCATGTAAAATAGATTCTACCTGGAATTGCTCCGTGGAGTAGCTTGTAATGAGAACGAGGGATTCTTCCAATACAGGATACTCGATGATTTCTGGATGAAGAATTGGCCCATCTACCAAGGCCCCGTCTACTTTGTAGTTGAGGATAGCGCTAACTTGGTCGACTGTAGGTGCCATATACAAGCTCAATTCTACTTGTGGAAATTTTTTGTGATATTCTGTGAAAATGCTGGGCAATCTTGTAGATGCGGTAGACTCTATAGATCCAATGTGTAAAGATCCCCGCGGAGTAGAGGAAAGCTTTACTGCTTCTATCGCTTCTTCGTAATCGTATAGTAATTTATTTACATAGGGCAGCAGTTCACGTCCTGCAGGCGTTAAAGATATTTTCTTATGATATCGATAGAGAAGAGGTACACCTAACTCTTGTTCAAGACGTTGGATTCTTGCGGTGACATTGGACTGCACATAATTTAATTTTTGAGCAGCTTTTGTGATGCTTTGTTCAATGGCAACGGATTTAAATACTTCCAAAGATTTAATATCCAAACTAACTCTCCTTTTTTTGCATCACAAATTGTGATGATCTATATACTATTTTTTGATTTTACGTGATCCAAAGAAGTATGTAAACTAAATGATAGAAGAGGTTGAGGCTCATTGCGTCCCTTTTATCTGATCGAGAGGAGAAAATGAGAATTTTTTAGCTGTGACAATTCAAACAGATGTTTCCATTTAATGAGGAGGGAATCGATTGATTTCAAAGGTAAATATCGAAGAAAAATTTTCGCAAATAAATGATTATTGGAATCCTAGAATAGGTGGAGAGTTGAACGACTCATACATGAAAATGGTGAAAATTAAGGGTGAATTCATTTGGCATCACCATGATGATGAGGATGAAATGTTCTTTGTGTGGAAAGGCAATCTAGTCATCCGTTTTAGGGATAGGGAAATAACGCTTCATGAAGGGGAATTTCTTGTGATTCCAAAAGGAGTTGAACATCAGCCAATTGCTGAAGAAGAAGTTCACTTGCTCTTAATAGAACCCAAAACGACGCTAAACACGGGGAATGTGCTCAATGAACGAACTGTTTCGATTCCTGAACAAATTTGAAAAACTAAATCGTTAAAGATCAAGTATCTTAGGTGATAAATAGTTGAATGGTTGTTTTAGCTAATAACGAGGCTGCAATTGCTGCCTCGTTTTGTTGCTTCAATGATTCAGATGAGCTGTAACGCATTTGTTTTCGCTACCTGAAACTCTTCAGCAAGAATCGGTCTTTGGGTCGGTTTGTGCTTTCATCGTTTCATATTCAGGACGATCAGATACTAAGTCTATTTTGCTGAGTAAGCGATTGTTATTTAGTTCATCGATTCTTGTACCGGAAGTGCGCGTTAATTTGACCTTCCAGCATCTTTTTCTTATATTGTCCGCTTTTTAATGCCTGTTCTTTTTTCTTCATGTCTTTCAAAATCTCCGCTGTCTGCACACCATCTTCCCGTTTATTGGCGATATCCATTAAACGTTCTACATCAGAAAAAGAATATTTCCGTGTGCCTCTTGTTGAGCGCTGGGGATAGATGAGTTTCCGTTCCTCATAATATCGGATTTGCCTGACGGAAAGTCCTGTTAATTCACTGACAATCCCGATTGAAATGACTTTTTTATCTTTATAAGATACATCTTCCTGCGTCATATCCTCACCCCTGCAAGTCTTTTCTTCATATTATATCCAACAGTCAGTAAAAAAACCTAACGTTTGTTAGATAATATAACACAAAAATGAATAAAGTGAAAAACAATGGAAGGAAAATTGACATATAAAGTGCAAATCATATCACGTAAACATATGATAAGAAAAAGAAAAAATGAGGAGGAGGCGCACTTGATGGAGGAAACACAGATCATCCGTATGGCAAAAGAAATCATCGCATTAGATGTGAAGAGGGATGAACTGCTGGAGCAGTTCATGCAGGCTGCGGGTCAGAATGCACATGCTCTTCTTAGAGCCGTACAAAATGATTTGTATAAAAAGTCCTCATAAGCACCCGATCCATATCCATTGATAGGAGGGGAGATGTCATGCGGCGTATATTAAAAGAAGCTTTAGCGAAAGAAAGACATTATTATACGAAGCAGCTTTGCTCACTTGGGGTGTACAGCCCTGATATGACCAAGAACATGACAATTAGTGACTTAAAAAAAGAGTATCATTTCTTTTTCAACAAAACCGATCGCTATCTTTAACATCCCTTATCATGTGCGTTGTCACATGAAGGGTCTTTTTTTGTGTGTTTAATATTATAGCAATATTGAATTTTGTAGAAATTTGACGAATCAAATGTAAGAAAATATAGAGCCTTTACAGATTATGTTAAAATTTGTCGTAACATGATGGTTTGCTGGAAAAGCTTTTTTTCGAGATGATTGTGAAAAATAAGAAGGATTTTAAAAGTTTATATCGAAATCTTATACATAACACGAATGGAGTCACTTATGTGGTTGAAAGGGTTTTCAAAAACGTACTTCTATTTTTTACGAAAGGCTCCAACTGCACCGCAAGAAAGCCTTGAAGTTAAAAAAATATTATAAGAGGTAGATATGTGATGAGACTATCGTTTAATGAAGAAGAAGTAGAACGTTCAATGACGCTTTACAAAGTTTTTGCAAGGGCATTTAAAAGCGTTTCCGAACACAGTATTAGAGACAGCAAGGAGCATGGATTCAATCCAACTGAATTTGCCGTTCTCGAATTACTGTATACGAGAGGTGCTCAAAAACTTCAGCAAATCGGCTCAAGACTCCTGCTTGTCAGCGGGAATGTGACGTACGTAATTGACAAGTTAGAACGAAATGGTTTCATTGAAAGAGAACAGGACCCAAAGGATAAACGGTCAGTTTATGCCCATTTAACGGATAAAGGGCGCAGTTATTTGGATAAAATTTATCCAATCCATTCTCTTCGAATTGCGCGGGCGTTTTCTGGTCTTTCGCGTGAAGAACAGGAGCAATTAATTAGTCTGCTGAAAAAAGCAGGTATTCACAGTCAGCATTTGTTATTTAGATAAAACGAAAAGGTGCCACGATGGGCACCTTTTTTATGTATCCAGCTGATGAGCAGGATAGGCGATAAATTTTTCAATATCACTAGCTGGAAGTGGCTTGGCATAATAAAAGCCTTGTAGATCGTCACAGCCCTGCGCAGATAAAAGTTGTGCTTGTGCAAAAGTTTCAACACCTTCAGCAATGACTTCTAGAGATAGCTGGTGCCCCATTGCAATAATAGCCCCTGTGATTTGCTCAGACTTTGAATCGCTCAAAATATCCTCGATAAATGATTTATCAATTTTCAGGCGGTGAATCGGCAAATCCTTCAAATAGCTTAAAGAGCTGTGGCCTGTACCAAAATCATCAATACTAATACGGACGCCAAGTTGTTTTAGAGATGTCAGTACTTGTTTTGACTGCTTGATGTTGTCCATTGTCATGCTTTCTGTCACTTCAAGCTCAAGAAGTGATGGTTGAAGGTCGTATTTTTTTAGCGTTAGTTTGATCAAATCAATTAAGTCTTCAGAGTTAAACTGCTTAGCAGATAAATTGACCGCTACAGGGATTTTCAATTGCTTGTCATACCACAATTTTGCCTGCTGACATGCCGTGTCAATGACCCACCTTCCAATATCGATAATCAGGCCGGATTCTTCAGCAAGTTCAATGAAAGCCTCGGGTGATTTTAGAGAACCGTCTGGTGCTTTCATTCTTAATAGAGCTTCAACACCTGTCATCTGTCTTGTTTTGGCGCTGATTTGCGGCTGATAATGAAGCACAAACTGCTTTCTTTGAATGGCATCTCGTAGCTCCAGTTCGCGATTGAGTCTGTCCTCACTCAATCTTTCCATAGATTCAGTAAAGAATTCATAGCGGCTTTGTTTATGTTTCTTTGATAAATACATGGCCATATCTGCTTTTCTCATCAATTCCATACCATTCTTTCCATTTTGCGGAGAGATGGCGATTCCAATACTAATGGATGTAATGAGCTGATGGTTTTGAATGAAAAAAGGACGTTCAAATTGGCGAATGATGTTTTTCAAAAGCTGTTCAATTTTATGTGTGTTATGCTCCATGTGAGGAAAGATCATTAAAAATTCATCCCCGCCAATTCTTGCAATAAAGCCATTGTCAGGCAAACATTTGGTTAGTCTGTTTGCGGCGGCTTTCAACAGCAGATCGCCTATGTTATGACCAAGGGCATCATTAATAATTTTAAACCGATTTAAATCAAGAAAAAGAACTGCCGTTGACGTTTTTGTCTCTTCTTGAGCGGATAAAACATCATTTAAATGATTAATTCCGTGACGACGGTTCGGAAGTTCAGTTAATGCATCATAATGTGCCATCACATGAATTTCTTTTTCAGCAATCTTCTGCTGGGTTAAATCCTTTAAAACGAGATAAATGCTGTCAAGTGTATGGTTGACGTGTACGGGTATGTATGTAACATGATAATAATAAAAACGATCTGCTGCTTTCAGTTCTGCTTCACGCGTAATTGCTTTTTTTGATTGATAAATAAAGTCTTCCCACATCTCAGTCGGCATGACGTATTGACTCACATCATCACCAATCCAGGAATTGCACATTTTCAAAATGTGTTTGCCTGGGTCATTCGCAGATATCACTTTTCGATCAACAGATAATACGATAATACCATCTATATTATGCTTGATCAGTGATTGGAACCGCTGTTCATTTTCTTTTAGCTGATCTGATTGTGACATAATCCGGTGATCAATATAGGCGCCGAAAATCATGAGTGATTGGACGATAAGTGTCATCAGGCCGATGAAAATGGACAGGCTAAATGGTGACATTTCAAGAGAACCACCCGCAGCGACCTGACCATCTGAATGAAAAAACATCGTCGAAGACGCCATGCTAGTGTAATGCATGCCCGCAATAGCACTGCCCATCATCAGTGCACCCGCTATTTTTAACAGCTGATCCTCCCGCCTTTTCTCAGAGCGATGGAGCCGGAAAAAAAGGTGTAATGAAAAGAATGAAGCGAGCGCACCAATAAAAAACGAAAGAAAAAAGAGAACAGGGTCATAGCTGATGGTGACATTCGCCATTGATTCCAATCCGAGATAGTGCATGCTGCAAATAGCTGAGCCCATCGTGATCGAACTAATCAAAAGTCGTCTTGTGGAAAGTTGCTGCTGAATACATATTGAAAAAGCAATGAAAGAACCGATAAAAGAGGCCAAAATCGATAAAATGAGTAAGGGTGTTTCATATGTGATACCAGAGCGTAGATGAAACGCCATCATGCCAATAAAGTGCATCGACCATATCCCCATCCCCATGATCATCGCACCAATGATCAACCATACTCTTTTCTTTGCGCCGCTCGACTGGATCACCCGGCTGGCTAATTGAAGAGCTGAGTAGGAGGCGACAGCGGCGACAGCGACTGACAGAAAGACAAGCCATCCGTTGTAGCTTCCTGTTAAATGTGTCATGTAAGAAAACCTCCTGTATCTAAAAACAGACATATACTTAATATATCGGATCAAGTGGCGCCTGTGTTCACTTTTCCTTTACTTAAAAAGGGCATTCAGCATTTTTTTTGACCATTTTTTATAGTAAAATCAAATTTAATGTAAAAAAACGAAGAAAAGTGAATCGTTTTTGGTTTTAAATTCGTTTAATAGGTGGCACGGTACGATTTGCAAGCATAGCCTGTCAAACTGATTATGTGTGAAAGGGATTGATAAACATCGAAGATTTTATTATTTCATTAGCTGATGCCTTTAAGAATTTGTCGTACTTCGGCATCTTTCTTGCATTATGCATTGAATTTGTTCCTGCTGAAGTGGTGTTGCCTCTTGCAGGTTACTGGGTTTCAAAAGGGGACATGGCCTTCATCGGTGTTGTGGCTGCCGGTTCTATTGGCGGTGTGGCAGGCCCCTTGACCTTGTACTGGTTAGGGCGTTATGGAGGGAGACCCTTTTTAAATAAATATGGGAAATATTTCTTTGTGAAACCTGAGTCACTTGATAAATCGGATGCCTTTTTTGAAAAGCATGGCGGATTTGTTGCGTTTAGTGGCCGGTTTATTCCAGGGGTCAGAACCCTTATTTCCATTCCGTGCGGGATTGCGAAGATGAATGTGTGGGTTTTTTGCCTGTATACGTTTTTGGCGATTACGCCAATTACATTTGTATATGTGTACCTAGGATTTGTCCTTGGGGAGAACTGGCAAGAGGTTGGAACCATTTTAGAACCATATGTATTGCCGATTGGAATTGGTATGCTCTTATTGTTTGTTCTCTACGTGTGGCTGAAACGAAGAAAAAGAAAAACAGAAACACCAACGGCTTAATCAGTGGGTGAAGATGAAAAGTCACCTGTTGACAATACGGGGTCTGTTGATTATGATATAAGTAATCTAAATATTCTTAATCCCACCAAAGGGGAGTAGCGTCCGGTTTTTACCGGAAACAAAGTCGTCATTACATGGAACCTCATTCCATCGGCTTTGTTGGCATGATTTACATATCACATGTCTAGCAAGACCTTTGCCATTACAGGCAAAGGTCTTTTTTGCATTCATAAGCCTTTGTCTGTTGTGGGACAATAGATAAAAAATAAGGAGGAATGATGATGGATGCAGCAATTATTTTAGAGTACGGGTGGGTTCTTCTCGTATTGATTGGATTAGAAGGGATTTTAGCAGCTGATAATGCGCTGGTTATGGCTGTGATGGTCAAACACCTTCCTGAAAAACAAAGAAAAAAGGCATTATTTTACGGACTTGCGGGAGCATTTGTCATGCGATTTGGTTCTCTTTTTCTTATTTCGTTTTTAGTAGATGTGTGGCAAGTTCAAGCCATTGGCGCAATATATCTTCTCTATATTTCGATTCACCATATTTTAAAATCGCACGTATTTAAGAAAAAGGAAGCAGACACAAACATGAAACAAAGCGGCTTTTGGGCAACCGTCGTGAAAGTTGAGCTTGCTGACATTGCATTTGCAGTAGATTCTATTTTAGCAGCTGTTGCATTAGCTGTGACTCTGCCAGCAACAAACCTTCCACAAATTGGCGGGCTTGATGGCGGTCAATTTATTGTCATTCTATTGGGCGGTATCATTGGTCTAGTGATCATGAGGTTTGCGGCGACTGTATTTGTGAAACTGCTTAAAACGAGACCAAGCCTAGAAACAGCAGCATTTGTCATTGTCGGATGGGTTGGCGTGAAGCTGACGCTCTATACACTTTCTCATCCAGCCATTGGGGTCGTGTCCTCTCATTTCATTCATTCAACATTATGGAAAGTCATTTTCTGGACGGTTCTTCTCGCAATTGCAGCATTTGGTTGGTTTTTATCAAGTCCATCAAGAAAAGGCGGCCAGCAAAACGAGGAAAAACAAGAGATGCGGCTGGAAGAGTAGGTTTTTTGAAAGAAATATCATTTCATTTTCATAACACGTATATTACAAAAAAGGGGGGATACCCCCTTATTTCTTTGCTTTTAAACGAAACGTTGTAAAGTAGATAAAGAAATACATGTCACAATTGAGTAACAGGAAATGAATTCCTCATTTCTTCCTTTGCGCTTCCCTCATAAATTAGCTATCATAAATGAGTAATATAGGGAGAACTGAGGTGAAACCATTGCTTAGCCTTTTGTTTAAAAAGGGAAAGAAAAAGCAAACATTAGAGCAGTCGGCAATCAACATCCAACAGGGTGATACCGAGCTGCAAAATGCATTAATCGAGCAATACAAACCATTTGTCGCTAAGACGGTTTCATCCGTTTGTAAACGATATATAGATGAAAAAGATGATGAATTTAGCGTAGGCTTAATTGCCTTTAATGAAGCGATAGAAAAATACTCTGCCGAAAAAGGCAACTCACTCCTTGCATTTGCGGAGTTAATTATTAAAAGAAAAGTAATCGACTATATTCGAAAAGAAGCAAGAAACGCGCCAACGGTTCAAATGGACCTTCAAGAAAGTGAGAATGGCGAATACTCACAAAGCATGATTGAAGCAGAGCTTTCTGCAAATGAATATAGGCGTTTAATTGAACAAGAACATAGAAGAGAAGAGATTGAACATTTTAAAGAACGATTGAAAGTATATGGTCTTACGTTTCAAGAACTGCTTGAGCATTCACCAAAGCATGCGGATGCGAGACAAAATGCCATTAAAGTGGCCCATACACTCGTGAAGCACGATGAACTGAGAACCATTTTATTTCAGAAAAAACAATTGCCAGTCAAACAGCTGGAAAAGCTAGTGGAAGTCAGCCGCAAAACGATTGAGAGAAATAGAAAATATATTATTGCGATGGCGATCATTATGACAGGTGATTATGTGTATTTGAAAGATTACCTAAAAGGGGTGCTTAATTCATGAGAAGAGGCATTATAGTAGAGAAAAACAAAAAATATGTCACACTGCTGACCCCTGATGGACAATTTCTGCGGACAAAGTATGAACAGCAAGACTATGAAATCGGTCAAGAAGTGACGTTTCCGAATGAATCACGTCTCGAAAGAAAAAGAGCCGGTTTTTTTGACCTGCTTCGTTTACGTCCGTTAAATGCAGGAATTCTATCAATTGCAGCAATTATTGTCGTGATTTTCACTATGATGCCATCTTTCTCAAGTCAAAAAGCATATGCATATATGACGATTGACATTAACCCAAGCTTTGAGCTGAAACTCGATCACAATTATCAAGTGATCGGTGTCACTCCGCTGAATAAAGATGCGAAGCAAGTACTGGCCAGTATGAAAGATTTAGAAAAAAACGACATGACCAAAGTCGTGCAGGAAATCATCGATGATTGTGATAAAAAGGGATACGTGAACCACTCTAAAAGCATTTATATTTCAACTGTTTATGAAAACAAGCAGGATCATACATACAAAACAAACGTAAAAAGTAAAATCAGCACCATCTCGGGGGAATATCAAAAGCGCAATTATAAGCTAGAAACTGTGGAAGGTGACCTGGAAACAAGAGAAAAGGCACAAAAAGCAGGCATCTCAACAGGAACTTATATTAGAAATCAAGAAATGCAAGACAACGAACAAGAGGACGTTAAAAAAGAAGATGAAGATCCAGCAGATGATGAGGCTGTCAAAGAAGAAGAGCCGAAAAATGCTGATGAAGATCAAAAAGACGAAGACAAAAAAGAAGACATCAAGACAGACGGTAGCGATGAGATGCAGCCGGATAAAGAGGCTCCAGAAGGCGAAGACAAAGAGCAGAAGGAAGTTGAGAGGGAAGAGCAAGGAGCTGTTCAAAAGCCTCACCAAACAAGCCCTAATCATGAAAATAAAGAGAAAAAGGGAAAAGAAGAAAAGGACCGCCCTTTTGAAAAAGACAAAGAGCAAAAAAAAAATCACTCGACTGATCCTGATGAAAAAAGACATCCAAATGGCACATCACGTGGTGATGCTGAAAAGCATGTAAAAAAAAACGACAGTGGTCAGAATCGTCCGTACGTCGAACGTAACAGAGATGGCGTCAAACAAAAAGAAAAAAACACACCGCCCTCATACCGTGAAAACCGGGATGAGCCTACATATGAACAGTAAAAAAACGCCAGAATAGATCCGGCGTATTTCACCATGTCTTTATTTAGTTGAATGGCCCATTTGAGATTGCGCCTGCTGTACGAGTCTTTTTGTCATCTCGCCGCCAACAGAACCGTTTGAACGTGCGACTGTATCTGAACCGAGATTCACGCCAAATTCTTGAGCGATCTCGTATTTAAATTGATCTAAAGCTTGTTCTACTCCAGGAACAAGAAGTTGATTTCGATTTGCCATCACATATTCCTCCTTTCACCTCATGTTTGTTGCGCCTTCTTATTTTGAAAAAAACAGCCTGCAATTATGCTGGCAATTGCTGCACAAAAAAGCCGAGGTGATGAAGGTCACCTCGGGCTCAGTTTTAAGCCTTTTTCAGCTGAAGCGTATTCAACATCATTTCTTGCGCTGTGCTTTGCAAGTGAGAAGTGAAAACGGAGAACACGGTAGAACTGATAATGCCTTTAATCAAATGCCATTGCGGCTTCGTCAATTCTGTAAACTCTTCGTGGAGTTTGTCCGTCTGCTCTTCTGTCATTTCTCGTAAATTCGTTTCCTTTAATGGAAAATGTGTATGGTGATAAATAAAATCAAGGACGTGCGCATATGCTTCATAAAAACGGATGGGGCTGATAATATCATCCGTTCGATCTGTGATCGTATTAAATAAGGCAGATAAGATCGTACGAATAGAATCAAAATCAAATACTGATTTTAAATCCCGGACAATTAATAAAATAACGACTTGATCAATGGAGTACTTCTTGCCAAGCTCTGGATGGCCGATCATATCTTTAATATCGCGCTTGATCCAGTTTTGAATGGCTGTCGATTTAAGAGAAGTCAGTTCACACAAGTTGCCAAGCTCAACGATTTCGTTCGTTGAAAGCCCGTGCTCTGATTTTTGCTTCCGCCGTTCGAGTTTTTCAAAAAACGAAGGGATTCTTAATTCATCATATTCATGTTCCTTATCGCTTTTTACAGATAAATTCAAAAGCTGAAGCGGAGTCAGATCTCCCTCGCCTTTTAGAGAATACAGAAGTCTCGTCATGTCAATTCTCGTTAATTTAAAAGTCACCATGTTCCACCTCATTTTGTACGTCAAAAACGTGATTATTGATCTAATTCAACATCATAATCTCTTTTTAATGAAAATGCAAAATAAACTAAAATAGGACCGGTGCGTCACAATTTGTTCACTTGTTTGCGGATGCAAGTAGCGTAATCATTGAAATGACGAGGTTTTAGCCAGTATGATAAACATAGAAAACGATTCCTTTTTCCTTGCAATTTGAGACGTTTATTTTTATAATTTTATTAATAAGTTCAAATGAACTTAATATGACAGCGGAGGTTATGTATGGGTAAAAGAATATTTCTGTTTATATTAACGAACATTCTTGTTATCACTACGATTGGTATTGTCCTATCGGTTATTAGTGCAGCAACTGGTGTTGGTTCTTATATAGGAGCAGACGGAAGACTTAATATCCTTTATCTTCTTGTATTCAGTGCAGTTGTTGGTTTTGTAGGCTCGTTTATGTCACTAGCGATGTCTCGCTGGATGGCAAAAATGATGATGGGTGTGCGTGTGTTAAATCCAGAAAAGGATTCACTAACATATGATGAGCAGCAGCTTGTTGACCGCGTTCACAGACTATCAAGAGCAGCAGGCCTTTCTAAAATGCCTGAGGTCGGTATTTACCAATCATCTGAAGTAAATGCATTTGCGACAGGTCCTTCTAAAAGAAGATCGCTTGTTGCCGTATCAACTGGATTGCTTCATGAAATGGATGATGCAGCAGTTGAAGGGGTTATCGCTCACGAAGTCGCTCACGTAGCGAACGGTGACATGGTTACAATGACGTTACTTCAAGGAATCGTCAACACGTTTGTTGTCTTCCTTTCAAGAATTGCGGCATGGATCGCAAGCCGTTTCGTTCCACGTGAAGAGCTTGTGCCGATTGTTCACTTTATCGCTGTGATCGTCTTCCAAATTATTTTCTCTATCTTAGGAAGCCTTGTCGTATTTGCTTACTCTAGACATCGCGAATTCCATGCAGACCGCGGCGGTGCGGACCTTGCAGGAAAAGATAAAATGATTCATGCGCTCCGTTCACTAGAGGCGTATACATCAAGAATTAAAGATGATGATCAAACAGCTGTTGCTACACTGAAAATCAGTGGTAAAAGAAAAGCTTCTCTTTTCTCAACACACCCTGATTTAAACGAAAGAATTAGAAGACTCGAAGCAAAATAAGAAAGATCAAAAGACATTCTGCCTAAGGATGTCTTTTTCTTTTTGATGAAAAAGTAAATAAAGCACAAAATACCTTTAAAATCTTCTTTCTTTTCATTAAAATGATATAGTATTCGAAAAGAAAGATAAAAGAAGGAATAACCATGAATCCAATGAAAAAACTAATCGACCGGCTGTCGGCTTTTCAGCTGATTGCCCTTTATTATTTTCTTGCTGTGACCGTGTCGTTCATTCTACTCAGTCTGCCAGTGGCTCACCAAGAAGGAGTCAAATGGACATTTATTGATGCGCTATTTACAGCTGTGAGTGCTGTCAGTGTCACGGGTCTGACTGTTGTCGATACGTCACAAACATTTAGTGTGACCGGGATGTGGATCCTTGCATTTGTTTTGCAAATTGGGGGTATCGGCATTATGACCCTTGGTACATTCGTCTGGCTGGTTATGCGAAAAAGGATCGGCATTAAAGAAAGAAAATTAATTATGGCAGACCAAAACCAGAGCAACTTATCAGGAATTGTAAAACTCATGAAGCAGGTCTTATATTTAATCTTACTGATTGAGTTTGTAGGCGGTCTGATTTTAAGTATGTATTTTCTAAAGTATTACGATGTGCAAGGCGCTTTTTTACACGGATTTTTCTCTAGTATCAGTGCCACAACCAATGGAGGCTTTGATATTACTGGGAATTCGTTAATTCCTTATAAAGATGACTATTTCGTCCAATTTATTACGATGCTGCTCATCATTTTTGGCGCTATTGGCTTTCCGGTACTTGTCGAAGTAAAGGATTATTTATTCAATCAAGACCGAAAACATGCATCGTTTTCATTGTTTACGAAAATTACAACAATCACGTTTGGTCTCCTTGTTGTCGTTGGGGCAATTGGGATTTATGCACTTGAAGCTCGGTTTACTTTTCTAGGGAAGAGCTGGCATGAAATCTTGTTTTATTCTTTGTTTCAATCAACAGCTACTAGAAGTGGCGGGCTTTCGACATTAGATATTACGCAATTGACAGAGCCGACACTGTTATTTTTATGTTTGCTGATGTTTATCGGGGCATCTCCAAGCTCGGTAGGGGGCGGAATTCGGACAACCACGTTTGCCCTTAATTTACTTGCTTTGTTTCATTTTGCGAGAGGAAATAAGTCCATTAAAATCTTTAAAAGAGAGCTTCATCAAGCGGACATTAATAAATCCCTCATGGTGACGATGATGGCCTTTATTTTAGTGTTTGGTGCTACGTTTCTGTTAACTTTATCAGACCATCATACACTTCTTGAAACTTTATTTGAAGTTTGTTCTGCCTTCGGAACAACAGGACTGTCGCTCGGAATTACGTCTGACTTGTCCGTATTTGGTAAGTGTATTATTATGGTCGTCATGTTTATAGGACGGATTGGAATTCCAAGCTTCTTGTATTTAATTGGCCGCCGGGAAAGTGAAGCGAATTATCATTATCCGAAAGAGCGTGTGATCATCGGCTAACCAGCATTCCTACTGAATACTGGTTTCAGCGTGTAGACCAAACCCTCGCATTCGTTGTCAAATCTGTGCTCCGGTGCTCACGAATGTCAAATTCGCTCCGCTCCGGTGCTCGACTTTCCTAGACTGCAAAGGTTTTCTATCACGCTGAAAAGAAGAAGAGCTAAAATAAAGATCATTTTAACTCTTTATCAACAATCAGACCAGCATTCCTACTGAATGCTGGTTTTTTATTTCCATTATATAACTGGCTAAATCACAAAGGATGTTCGCAATCTATAGGTAAGAGGTGAAAGAGACGTGCTGGATGTGTTATGGAAAGCAATTGTAATGCTGCTCGTTGGTACTTTGCTGCTGAGAATAGCAGGGCCTAAATCCATTAGTCAATTAACGGTTCAACAGACAGTCATCATGATTTCGATTGGATCGATTATTATCCAACCCTTTATTGAGCATAATTTACTTGAAACCATTTATGCGGCCGCCATTTTTATTGTGGCGCTTGTGATTATGGAAAAGCTGTCGATTCAATTTGATTTTTTTGAAAAATTGGTTTCAGGGAAGTCTGTGGTGATTTTAGAGGATGGAGAAATGCTTGATCACAAGCTGAAAAAAACGCGGCTGACAAGGGACCAATTCAAAATGCGCTTAAAGCAGCAGGGCATCACAGACATCAGCAGTCTCAAAAAAGCAACGCTAGAAGCGAATGGGCAAATTGGATATGAGTTAAAGCCTGAGGAAAAACCAGTGACAGTCAAACAAATGAAAGAGCTATTTGATCAATTGAGCGAAGAACTAAACATGTTAAAAAGGAATGATGACAAATGAAAAGAAAAACAGCAAAAAATGAAGCACTCACGAATAATATGACGCCTACAGAAAGCATGGCACACGATCAAGGACAAACACAATTTGACGAGCAATCAGAAGACCGCCAGGCGAACCGAAATTCTCATCAAGGGAAACAGGGGGGAGCATCTCGTGACTAAAAAACATGTGAAAAGTAAAGATATGAAAGACCATAAAAAACCGATGAACCCCGATATCTTGGAAGAGGAATTTGGCAGCGAGCTGGGAGATATAAACAGCAGTAAATGGATTGATACCTTAATGAAGCCTAAAAAAAACGATGAATGTCACACTGAACAGAAAAACAAAAAATAAATAGAAAAAAACGATCCAGAGAGATCGTTTTTTCTATTTAATATAACTGTTTTGTCTGCCAGTAATGGTTCGCATTAGACTGGTCATTTTGAGCTCGATGACTGGTTGTGCAACAGTTTTAACAAATGTACTAGATAGGGTAAAGGTTAAGAGGACCGTAAGTAGCAATAGAATCAATACACTTGCCGTATTTAGAGCCCAATCATCAAACCAAGTCGTTCTTAAAAGCTTAATCACAAAGCCATGAAGTAAATAGACATATAACGTTCTTGTGCCCCATTTGGTAAAGAAAAACCGGCGTGTAGGGACTAATGCAAAGAAACTAAAGGTAGCAGCAAATGCAAGTAAATACCATGCCATTCGTTTCATCGCTGCAATGAGTCCTTCATCTCCAAGAGAAGCGTAAGACTGTGACCCAAATAAAAAGGAATAATCGAATTCATAAAAATAGCAAAACATGAACACGGCCATCAGTACAAGAAGTGCAGTCAGTTTCCCTTTGCTTGTTCGGATAAATTCAAAGTGCTGCTTTTTTAAATAAAAGCCAGCTAAAAACATCGGCAAAAAGACAAATGTACGAGATAGGCTGAGTGTATCGCTAATGCTGTCCACGTAACCGACAAGTAACGCCATCGATAAACTGACGATCATTGCCCAGTGGAATGGCAGTTTTGAAAAAGGAATGAGTAGTAAGTTCCAAAAGAATAAACTGATTAAAAACCATAAAGACCATTGCGGATCAATCGGATTTAAGTTAGAGATGCTTTGATCCTGTAAGAAATAATAATACACAGAATAGATTACCTGAAAAATCAAATATGGGATGATCAGCTTAACTGCGACTTTTTTCATAAAACCTGGTTTTCTAAAACCTTTGGCAAAGAAGCCAGACACCAATATAAAAGCGGGCATATGGAATGTATAAATAAATTTATATAAGTAGAGTATCCAGTCATTATCATGTATGAATGACCGTAACAAATGACCAAAAACAACTAGAAAAATCAGAAGAAATTTTGCATTATCAAAATAACTGTCTCTCGTGGACGTCATAACATCACCTTTCCTGCTTCATTTCGAACATAAACGTTCTAAGTGCACTGTTCCCTCATTTGCCCCATTTTAAAATACAAATTGGCTCATTTCGCTATTTGATGTGAAATTGTAGAGCGGTTGTAAAAGAAGCGTAAGAAAAGAGAATCGTTATACAATCGTGTCATCCAAATGAAACAAATGAAGCAAGCCTCGTGTAAAAAGTTCTCTTTTTTTATGAGTCGAATGAAGGAACAATGAAAATCTTGTAGAAATATTGTAGAGGAATGAGGCTGGAAAAGGAGTGTAAGAGAATGACTGAAACGCTCGATGGTGCGAAAAATATCAGAAAATTAGAAAAAGAAAACGAATATTTGCGAAATGAATTGATACAGCACAAAATGCTGTTAAATAAGACGTTAGATGCCATTTTTATATTTGATCAGCACCTCAACATTATCCAAGCCAATGAAGCGACATGCAGGCTTGTCCAAACACCGAAAGAAGACCTCCTCAATAAATCCGTTCTAGATTTCCTATACGGCATCCCGAAAAACAAAATTGACTGCTCACTTGAGATTTTTTTTCGAAAAGGAACTTTAAAAAGAGAGATCTCTATTCAACTAGAAAATGGAGAGACAAAATATATTGAATTTGCAGCAGAGCACGACGTGGTGAATCAACAATATATTGTCGTCATGCGTGATATTTCTTCAAAGAAAATATTAGAGCGAGAACGCTCGATGAATGAGCAGCTGTTTAAAGATTTATTTGATCGAGCGATCGACGGTATGGTCATTTTTGATCAGGATGGTTGTATGATTGACGCCAATCACTCTTTTTGCCAGAGCTTTGAACTTCAAAAAACAGATTTAACAGATCGCTACTTAAATGAATTTGTTGAAGAAGAAAATCTTCCAGCGCTCCAGCAGCTCTTAACTTCATTGAAAGAAACAGGGAAAGCAAAGGGAGAACTTCCTGTTACCCTTCAATCTGGGCAGAACAAATTATTCGAACTGACCATCACATCCAATGTGATGAGTGGTTTTTACATGTCCATCATGCGTGATATTACAGAAAAAAGATTAATGGAAGAAAAGCTGCTAAAAAGTGAAGAACGTTTTAGAGAAATATTCGAAAATGCGATGGATGCCATCATCATTTGGGCGGATGATGGAGAGATTGTCAGGGCAAATGAATCCGCCTGCCGAATTTTCGAATTACCGATGCAGCAGCTGATTGGCAAGAAACTCATGGATTTTCTAGTCAAATCTGATCGCAGATACCGGCCGACAAGAAGACGGTATATCAGGAATCTTGAAATCAGAGAAGAACTCCTCTTTAGAATGGCGAATGGCCAATTCAAAGAGCTTGAGTTCACCTCTAAGCATGCGGTATTAGAAGGGCAGCACTTAACCATTTTACGGAATGTCAGTGACAGAAAGCGAATGGAAGAGGAGCTGCGAGAAAGTGAGCTCAAATTCCGTAAAGTATTTAATGGCTCTATGGATGGCATTGTTCTTTTCGATAATCAATACCGGATTATTGATGTGAATCCTTCCGCAAGTGAACTGCTTGGCCTCAAAGATGATCACTTAACGGAAATGAACCTTTTTCATATCCTTGCGCCATATCAAATTGAAAATTTGGCGCAGCCAGCTCAGGCGATGTCATTAGACGAGATGGACAATGAAGTTCCATTTGTGCTTAACCATCCAGATCAACGTATTTTGGAGTTTTCTTTTAAACGAAATATTATTCATAACATGAATTTGGCCATCTTTAGAGATGTGACTGAACGCAAGGAATTAGAAGAGCGGGTAAGAAAATCGGATACGCTTCATGTTGTCGGAGAGCTTGCCGCTGGAATTGCTCATGAAATTAGAAATCCAATGACAGCTTTAAAAGGCTTCATTCAGCTGCTCAAAGGAAACATTGAAGGGGAGTATTCGCTCTATTTTAATGTCATCACATCAGAGCTAAAAAGAATCGAATCCATCATTACAGAATTTTTGATTTTAGCGAAACCGCAGGCCATCATCTATGAAGAAAAAAATGTCGTGCAAATTGTCAAAGACACGATGGACCTTCTTCACGCACAGGCCAATCTTGGCAATGTGCAAATGCACTTAAATGTGCTGGATGATATTCCGCTCATCTACTGTGAACAAAATCAGTTAAAGCAAGTCTTTATTAACATTTTGAAAAATGCGATTGAAGTAATGCCTCAGAAAGGAAATGTTTACGTGAGCATTCAAAGGAAGGGGGAGGAGCACATTGTGATTTCTCTTCGTGATGAAGGCTGCGGCATGACAGAGGATAAACTAAAGCGTCTCGGAGAACCATTTTATACAACAAAAGAAAGAGGCACTGGACTTGGGTTAATGGTTAGTTATAAAATTATTGAAGAGCATCAAGGAACCATTGAAGTAGAGAGTGAAGAAGGGGTCGGAACAGTGTTCCATCTCACGCTTCCACTCCGGCAGCAGAAACAAGAAGGGGAGCTTTAATGTGTATTATACAGTCTATACCGCACCAATCGGGGCATTATACATACTAGAGAAAGATGGTGCCATCATTGAAGTGAAGTTTGATGATGAATCGTTTTTGGTCAAAGAACAGAGAGGCCATTTTAAACAAGAAGACACGCCTGTATTAAAAGAAGCGAAAAAACAGCTGGATGAGTATTTTAAGGGCGATCGGAAAGTGTTCGATCTCCCGCTCAAGCAAGCAGGCTCTCCGTTTCAAGAGCAAGTGTGGGAGGCACTTTCTACTATTCCGTATGGTGAATCAAAAAGCTATGCTGATATTGCAGAAGCGATCGGCAATCCAAAGGCTGTCAGAGCCATTGGACAAGCTAATAGACGCAATGCATTGCCAATTTTTATCCCGTGTCACCGGGTCATTGGAAAAGACAGGACTCTGACTGGCTATGCAGGGACGAAGACAGGGATGAAAGCGATCCTGTTAGAATTAGAAGGCATCCCATTTGTTCAAAAATAAATGAATTGACCTGTTCCAAATGTTTAGTGAGCGACATATCCTTTTATTAAGCTAAAAAAGTTGGTCTAGGGAAAAAGGAGGCTGCTAACATGTTATGGGGCAAAAAAGATAAAATGTACGCCGTCACATCACTATGTGTCAAAATGAACGTGTTGACAGAAGAACAGAAAAAAGAAATATTAGCAAAAACAAACGAAACAAAAAAGCGCGGTGCTCTTAAATGATAAGAATCCCGCGCTTTTGTTTGATTAAAGTGACACGCTTTCAGTAAATAGTGCATCAATCTCTTCTGTATAGTTGGAAGTGATAATGCCTTTTTCTGTAATGATCCCGGAAATGAGATGGTGAGGAGTGACATCAAAGGCAGGGTTAAATACCTGCACCTCAGGAGGCGCAATTTGGATGCCGTTTAATTCCTTTACTTCCTGCGGGTCGCGTTCTTCAATCGGAATATCTGATCCATCCTGAGTTGACACATCAAAGGTCGAAAGAGGCGCTGCCACAAAAAATGGAATTTGAAAGTGTTTAGCCAAAATAGCCAGACTTAACGTTCCAATTTTATTTGCTGTATCACCGTTTCTAGCGATTCGATCTGCACCAACAATAACGGCAGAAATTTGTTTTTCTTTCATCGTATGGGCTGCCATATTATCCGTGATAAGCGTCACATCTACACCGCCCTGCATCAATTCCCATGTCGTCAGACGAGCGCCTTGAAGGACAGGACGTGTTTCACATGCGTAAATGTGAAGATCGAGGTTTTTCTTTTTCGCTAAATAAAAGGGTGCAAGCGCTGTTCCGTACCGGCTTGTGGCAATCGAGCCTGCGTTACAAATGGTCATAATTCGATCACCAGATTTAAAGAGCTGAAGAGCATTTTGACCGATTTGCCGACATGTTTCTTCATCTTCGATTTGAATTTGAATGGCTTCATGGACAAGATCAGTTTTGGCTGCATTCACCGAAGCAGCACGCTCAATGCGCTGATAAAGCCGGTCTAATGCCCAGGCAAGATTCACAGCGGTTGGACGAGCACTGTTTAAATATTCTTTCAGGCGAGCGACTTCTCGCTTAAAGAGATCAATGTCTTCTGTATCAATCTCTTGTGCACTGAGTGCGAGCCCAAAAGCCGCTGTAATGCCAATAGCAGGTGCTCCGCGCACTTTTAGCGTCACAATGGCATCATACACATCTTCTTTTGTATATAAATGCTCAAACACGGTTTCAGCGGGTAATTTTTGCTGATTCAAAATGTTGATACGGTTTTCTTCCCATTCGACGGAACGGGGAACTTCAAATTCTTTAGACAAAACTCGTCACTCCTTTACAGTTTGCTGGAATAATGCGACGAGGTCAGACGCTGTTTCCACTGCTTGATATTGTTTGATGAATGTTTTTCCTAGTGTAAGTGCTGCTTTTTTCTGCTGAAGCCTTCTAGAATGTGATGGAATCGCATCGAGATCAGCCGCATGTGCAAGACCGATGGTTCGGCGAACAAGCTCACAGCCAGCAAAGCCGGTGGCTTCTTTTAAAATACGGTCAAACGTTGTTTCTAAAAAGCTGTCCGATACACTAAACGCTTCAATACTGTCTTCTTTCCATGCTTTTGTGAACACTTCTTTGAATGTTGCCCACACATTGACGACATGATCAAAAAGGTGCTGCTGATCCTGCTCATTCTCATGAGATAAAGCATTTATGAACAGATTGGCAATAAAGTGACCGATATCGAATCCGAAAGGACCGTAAAAAGCGAACTCTGGATCAATGATTTTCGTTTCCGTTTCGTTTGCAAAAATACTGCCTGTATGAAGATCTCCATGTACCAGTGTTTCAGCAGAGGTTAAGAAGATCCGTTTCAATTCGGCTGCTTTTGCTTGCAGTTCAAGATCAGCCCATAGTGCTTGTGCCTCTTCTCTTAATTCCTCTTCGAAGTCATTCGTTTCGCTGTCAAAGAAAGGATCTGTGAAGACGAGTTTTTCTGTAATGTCACAAAGATCAGGGTTCGTAAACTGTTTCACGAATTGTTTTTTGATTTTAGGATTTGTGGCAAAGTCAGACGTGTAAAATAGTGTTTTGCCTAAAAATTCTCCGACATGATCTGATAAATACGGATAATGTTTTCCGGCAATTAGCCCTTTTCTGACGATTTCAAGGTGTGATAGATCCTCCATTGCCGTCACTGCAAGAGCTGTATCCGAATAATAGACGGCTGGTACAAGATGAGGTGCATACTCTGATTGCTTGATGAGTGCTGCACTTTCAATTCTTGCACGATCTAATGTCAGCGGCCAGCTTTCTCCAACGACTTTTGCGTAAGGAAGGGCCTGTTTGATAATCAGTCCTTTTGCTTGTTTGTGATCATAAATATGAAAGACGTAATTTAAATTTCCGTCACCGATTTCAGTGCATGTTAAATGACTGCTCTCCTGAATCAATCCAAGTCTAATGGCAAGTGCAACTGCCGAACTCTCTGTTAATTCTTCATATGATGCCGTAAGTGTAACCAATTGCTTCCCCTCCAAATCATATAAAAAAGCCTCTTTCTCCTGAGAGAAAGAGGCTTGATGGCGTGTATGCTCGAAGCCTCTCTTATCTCTCAGCACATACGTCTGATGGAATTAGCACCGTGCCCTATAAGACAATGAATTGTCTTGGCGCTGTTCTTGCTGCGCCCCACTTCACAGTGGTATTAACGGTCGGTTGCTGTTGGGGTCAAAAGGCCAAATCCCTCGCCCAACTCTCGATAAGAGAAATCAATATGTAATTGTTTCATGTCTGCTTGCATTTCTTAATTCTAGATATTATCAGAGCTGCAGTTCACATGTCAATCTTTTTTCAAAATTGCTTTACAATTCATAAAACAATCCATTACAGTGATTGTATTGTCACGTAACTTGAATAGAAGGTGAAAAAATGGAATTCCAGCAATCAGATGTATTGAAACATTTACCGAAACAATTTTTTGCGTCGCTTGTACAAAAAGTACAGAAAAAAGTGCAGGAAGGGGCAGATGTGATTAATTTAGGTCAAGGAAATCCTGATCAGCCCACTCCTCCACATATTGTGAAAGCGATGCAGGAAGCGGTAGCAAAACCTGAAAATCATCAATACTCCTCATTCCGCGGGACAGCGAAACTAAAAAAAGCTGCAGCTGCTTTTTATGAAAGAGAATATGGCGTCACGCTTGACCCAAAGACAGAGATTGCCATCTTATTTGGAGGGAAAGCGGGACTAGTCGAGCTGCCGCAATGTTTACTGAATCCAGGTGATACGCTGCTTGTTCCAGACCCAGGATATCCTGATTACTGGTCAGGCGCTGTGCTTGCCGGAGCTCATATGGTCACAATGCCTCTTCTTGAACAAAATGACTTTTTGCCTGACTACCACCAACTGTCTGATGAAGATAAGGATCAAGCAAAATTGATGTACTTAAATTACCCAAATAATCCGACTGGTGCGACTGCAACCCGGACATTTTTTGAAGATACTGTTGCGTTTGCGAGTGAAAATAAGATGTGTGTTGTCCATGATTTTGCATATGGCGGCATAGGATTTGATGGCGAAAAGCCCCTCAGTTTCCTGCAAATAGACGGAGCAAAAGAGACAGGTATTGAAATCTATACATTGTCCAAAACGTATAATATGGCTGGCTGGAGAGTCGGTTTTGCAGCAGGGAATGCCTCTGTTATCGAAGCCATTGAGCTTTATCAGGATCACCTGTTTGTGTCACTGTTTAAAGCAACTCAAGATGCAGCAGCAGAAGCACTTTTAAGCGATCAAACGTGCGTCCAAGTACAAAATGATCGGTACGAAAAAAGACGAAACACTTGGATTGCTGCATGCAAAGAGATTGGCTGGGACGTCAGTGCGCCAAAGGGCTCGTTTTTTGCTTGGTTAAAGGTGCCTGAAGGGTATACATCGGAAACTTTTTCTGATGTATTATTAGAAAAAGCACATGTTGTTGTGGCACCCGGGAATGGCTTTGGTGCTCACGGTGAAGGCTACGTCAGAATCGGACTTTTAACAAGTGAGGAGCGACTAAAGGAAGCCGCTGATCGTATCGCTGCCTTGCAGTTATTTGAAAAAAAGCCATTGACAACGTAAAAAAATGGTGCGATAATTCAGGCAATATTTAAGAAAATTGAATATTCTTATCAAGAGTAGGCAGAGGGACTAGCCCAATGAAGCCCGGCAACCGACTTCCATGAAGCACGGTGCTAATTCTTGCAGCAAGCGCTGAGAGATAAGATTCGGATGAATGAGACGAAACCTCTTTAACGCGCTGATCAAGCACTTAAAGAGGTTTTTTTATTGACCATATACAGGACGCAATCGAAAGGGGATTCCTAGTGAGTGAACTACTGGCAACATACGTACTAACACATCGAGAGGATGAACAAATAGACCGAAAAGCAGAGCAGATCGCACTTGGGTTAACGGTCGGGTCATGGACGGACTTGCCGCAGCTCAAAAAGGAGCAGCTGAAAAAACATAAAGGCCGTGTGGTGAGCGTAAAAGATCAGTCTCCCGCAAATGGTGGTCTGTATCAATCAGAGGTGACCATTGCTTATCCTGAGGCAAACTTTTCAGCTGATATACCAGCGGTGTTGACGACGATTTTTGGTAAACTTTCACTGGATGGAAAAGTAAAGCTAGTCGATATCGAATTTTCGGAAAGGTTTAAACGCTGTCTGCCAGGACCGGTATTTGGCATTGAGGGGATACGAAAGAAAGTAGGCGTGTTTGATCGGCCACTATTGATGAGTATATTTAAAGGCGTGATCGGCCGTGATATGGAGGATTTAAAAGAACAGCTCCGCTTACAGGCTTTAGGTGGAGTAGACTTCATCAAAGATGATGAGATTTTATTTGAAAGCCCATTAGCGCCTTTTGAAGATCGAATCAAGGAAGGAAAAAAGATATTAAAAGAAACATATGAAGAGACAGGACATCGCACGCTTTATGCTGTTAATTTAACTGGTAGAACTTTTGATTTGAAAGATAGAGCAAGAAAGGCAGCCGAACTCGGGGCTGATGCGCTTTTATTCAACGTTTTTGCCTATGGACTTGATGTCATGCAAAGCTTGGCTGAAGATCCAGAGATCCCATTGCCGATCATGGCACATCCGGCAGTGAGCGGTGCAATGACATCCTCTCCAGACTATGGATTCTCGCATTCCCTTCTTTTAGGCAAATTAAATCGATATGCTGGCGCTGATTTAAGTCTTTTTCCCTCTCCTTATGGATCAGTCGCCCTTCCGAAAAAAGATGCCATGGGCATTTTCGAAGCATGTGTGAAAGAGGATACAGTTCAACAAACATTTCCTGTTCCTTCAGCAGGCATTCACCCGGGTATGGTGCCGATCTTAATCAAAGATTTTGGACTTGATCATGTCATTAATGCAGGCGGGGGAATTCACGGACATCCGCGGGGAGCAATCGGAGGAGGGAAAGCCTTTCGTTCAATCATTGATGCGGTGGTCAAAAAAGAGTCTATCGAAGAAAAAGCATCAACTTGTCAAGACTTACAAGCAGCACTTGATCTTTGGGGAAGGGTAGCAGAATAAATGAAAAAACCAATTGTATGTTGTGATTTTGATGGCACGATTACGAAAAATGATAATATCATTCGCATCATGAAGCAGTTTGCTCCAAAAGAATGGACGAAATGGAAGGATGGTGTTCTAGCAAAAGAGATCACGATCCAAGAAGGCGTCGGACAGATGTTTCAGTTACTGACGAGTGATCAGAAAGAAGCCATTCGGTCATTTATTTTAGAGGATACAGAGATTCGTGAAGGATTTGAACAGTTTGTCGATGATGTCAAAAAAGCAGACATTCCTTTCTATGTACTCAGCGGCGGTATGGACTTTTTTGTCTATCCCATCCTTGAAGGGATTGTCGAACAAGAGAATATTTATTGTAACCATGCATCATTTAAAGAAGACCATATTCAAATTGAATGGCCGCATGCCTGTGATTCAGAATGCCAAAATGGCTGTGGCTGCTGCAAGCCTTCCATTATTCGAGAGCTGACGCAGGAAGATGATTTTATTATCATGATTGGAGATTCAGTGACTGATATTGAGGCAGCGAAACATGCGGATCTCACGTTTGCGCGTGACTATTTACTGAACGAATGTAAAGAGCTAGGGCTCGTACATAAAGAGTATGAAACATTTGTTGATCTAAAAGCGCAATTTGATCAAATAAAGGAAGTGAAGGAATGGCAGACGAGAAGAGTAAACGCTGGAAGGAACTAGCAGACGTCAAACGTGAATTGGCACAAAGAGACTGGTTTTACGGAACGAGCGGCAATTTATCGATAAAAGTGTCGGATGATCCCATTACGTTTTTGGTGACGGCAAGTGGCAAAGATAAACGAAAAGAAACCGATGAAGATTTTGTTCTTGTTGATGCAGCAGGTCAGCCGGTTCATCCGAATGAGCCGCTCAGGCCATCAGCTGAAACACTGCTTCACACATACGTTTATGAGCGGACGAAAGCAGGATGTTGTCTTCACGTCCACACGATCGATAACAATGTCATTTCTGAGCTGTATGGCGATAAAGGAGAAGTTCGTTTTAAAGGCAACGAAATCATTAAAGCGCTTGGTTATTGGGAAGAGGATGCAGAAGTTGCTGTTCCTATTATTGAAAACCCAGCTCATATTCCGCACCTTGCAGAGCAATTTGCAGTGCACCTGACGGACGATGCTGGTGCTGTACTCATTCGTAATCATGGCATCACCGTTTGGGGGAAAACCGCATTTGAAGCCAAACGAGTCTTAGAGGCTTATGAATTTTTATTTACCTATCATTTGAAAGTAGCGCTTTATCAAAAGCAGCTTGTTAAATAAAAAGGAGGAAACACACATGGCGACCATTTACATTCATAATGAAGAGAACACGTTACTTGAGAACGAACAAGAGGTCCGGGCGTATTTAGAACAGCAAGGGGTCATTTATGAACATTGGGATATTGAAAAACTACCAAAACAGTTATCAGAAAAGTACGATTTAACAGATGATGAAAAGGAAGAAATTTTAACTGTGTTTCAAGAGGAAATAAAGAGTATTTCCGAGCGAAGAGGATACAAAGCGCAGGATGTGATTTCATTATCAGATGCGACCCCTAACCTTGATGAGCTGCTTCAAAACTTTAAACGTGAGCATCATCATACGGATGATGAAGTCAGATTTATCGTGAGCGGTCATGGAATCTTTGCCATTCAAGGCAAAGACGGCGTCTTTTTTGATGTGAGACTGAATCCAGGTGATTTAATTTCTGTGCCTCCAAATATTCGTCACTACTTTACACTTCAAGAAGATCGTCAAGTCGTCGCCGTTCGTATATTTGTCACAACTGAGGGCTGGGTGCCAATTTACGAAGAAGAAACGGTTTAATAGTGGGAGCTGATCATTTCGCATGAGGCGGAAGATCAGCTTTTTTTTAGGAAAATAGACATAAAATGAGAGAGAAAATAGTTGATTTTGGTCTTCTGCATAGGATAAAATTCTGTTTAATCAATGTGTCAGTCCTGTCCAATTTTGAAGTTTACCCCCAGAATTCATTGGGTAAAAGGTCTTTAGGCTGTAAAAAATTAAATAAAATAAGCATATTTAATTTAATTTACAAATAAAGTATAATTTTGGTGTCGGATCATTTAGAGCGTAGACAGACGAATTCATAGCGGGAGCTGAGATCATGAATATTTATGTACGGAAAGAACAGCTATTAATGTCAATTGATGAAAAGAGAAGACAAATGGTAGAAGCTGCTCAAGTAGAAGGCTATACAGGTGAGACGACAATTAAATATAGTCAAGAACTGGACAACTTGATGAATGAGTATCAATATCTTCTTTTTCATGAACAACAATCTGTTGCTTCCTTTCATGATCTTGTATCACAAATGAGTCTCCTTTCTGTCAATCGTCCTTCTTATTGACATCAAAAAACCGGTCTTGCCATTAGCAAAACCGGCTGAATGTTTCAGCTATTAGTGTGCAGAAGGGAGCATGATGATCACGGTTGTTCCTTTATTCACTTCGCTCTCGATATCGATTGTCCCCCCATACATCGAAATGATTCGTTTACACACAACAAGCCCAAGACCTGTTCCTTTTTCCTTCGACGTAATAAAAGGGAGGAAGATATGTTTCAGCATCTCTTCTGGTATACCTTCACCTGTATCTTTCACTTTTATGATGACCTGTTCTTTTTCAGCCTCAATGACAATCTTCAAATGACCGCCATTTGGCATCGCTTCTAACGAGTTTTTCGCTACATTCAATACCACTTGTTTAATGTGATCCTTCGTGCAATACACGCCAACATCTTGAATGGTATTGATTTGCAAATCAACCTCGACATTATAAAGGTTCGCCTCAGAAAATACAATTGGCATGATCTCACTCACAATTTCTTTCACAGAATTATTTTGCCACTTTTCAGCCGTTGGTTTTCCTAGCACAAGAAACTCACTGACGATTTGGTTAATCCGTTTAATTTCTTCCTCGATGACAGAAAAATAAAGCTGATCCTCTTCTGAACGATACTTCTTTTGCAAAAGTTGAATAAACCCGCTAATGCCTGTTAATGGATTGCGAATTTCATGCGCTGTACTTGCCGCGAGTGTTCCAATGAGTTCAAGTTTTTGTGCTTCATTTTGGTGGCGTTCCTGCTGGGTTTGTCGTCTTAAAATGATATATTGGACGAGTGTGAATAAGATATTTAAGAGAATAAATGCACTGGATAAAGGAAACAGCATCACAGACAGTACTTCACTTGTTGTCGCACGCTGCGGAAAAACCTCCAGCTTCCAGCTGTTTTCATCTAAATATGTAGACACGGTACTATCACTTTCAGATGCTGGCTGTGGACCACTTGTAAACACAACGTCTCCATTTTGATTCAGCATCTTAAAATGAAGCTCTGGGTTTAATACATTCATAATATTTCTTAAATAATCAATTTGAATCGCAGCGACTAGCACATCCGTGACTTCGTCGTTTTCATTCAAAACAGGGACACAAATGGAGAGAATCCGCTGCTTAGTAATGCGGCTTACATAGTTATCTGTGATGACGGTCTGTTTTGTGACTTGAATACGTTTAAAGTAATCTCTAAATGACAGGTTGATTTTTTCCTTTAATGGTGTGGTGCTGGCTGTGACATTTCCTTTTTGGTCTAGGAGATACAGGCCTGAAAAACGAGGTTCTTGTTTATAGATTTTCTCTAGGATGTTTTGTACTCTTTTCGTTTCAAGCGGCTGGTCAAATCCCATGGCAAGGGAAGTTAATCTTGCTTCTGTTTCACTGATTAAATAATTCATTTGGTTTTTGTGAATATTTAACATAAGTGTAGCGGTTTGTTTGTTTTTTACATCAATTTTCTCAGTTTCTTTTTCGTAGATAAAATAACTAATGATGAGGGTTGGAATCACGACCAAAATAAGGTAAAGCTTGATCTTCTTCCAAAACCCTTTCAGTATACTCATGATTCATCGCTCCAACGTATTACCTAATAGACTTATTATAGCATTGAACCTATCTTTATTACGATGACTTGTGAGATTTTTAAAAAATTAGGTGATTCGTTCTGGTCTCTTTTTCATGCTAAAAATGGTTCAACATGTTGACATTTTACTTATTGTTTATTAATGTCACATTAGTGGGTTGCATTTCATAAAGGATGATAAAAAATGGAAAATCATAATGTTGAGAAATCTTTGAAATTATTTATTGTACTATCACGTGCCTATCGCTCCATTAACCACCACATGAACAAACATATTGTGAAGCACGGTCTGAATCCAACTGAATTTGCTGTATTAGAATTGCTTTATCATAAAGGTGATCAGCCGCTTCAGCAAATAGGTGATAAGATCTTACTCGCAAGCGGAAGTATCACGTATGTGGTTGATAAATTGGAGAAAAAAGAACTCCTTAGCCGGAAAGCTTGTGCAGAAGACCGCAGGGTGACATTTGCACATATTACGGAGCAGGGAAGAGCTTTGCTTGATGACATCTTCCCAGATCATGCAAAAGAGATTCACGAGATGATCAGTGTGCTTAGTGAAGAGGAAAAGGATGCCTGCATCGATATGCTCAAACATGTAGGGCTGCGTGCCAAGCATTTATATGATCATAAAGAATAAACACATAAAAAAGGAAGCCGCTGGCTTCCTTTTTAGTATGTAGACTAATCCTCGCATATGGTGTCAGTCCTGCGCACCGATAAACGACAAGCGCTTTCAATCGCGCTCATAAGAAAAACAAAGGACTAAAATAAACATCATTTTAGCCCTTTGTCATGATCTGAAAGGAAGCTGCTGGCTTCCTATTTATTTTGCTTTTTTCTCAATTGGCAAAATAAGAACTTCGACGCGTCTGTTTTTACTTCTGCCTTCTGCGGTATCGTTAGAGGCAATCGGTTTAAATTCACCGTAACCTTTTGTGCTAAAGTTCTCTTGGTCTAGGTTGCTGTTTTCAAGGAGAATATTTAAAAAGTTGACCGCACGAATGGCGCTTAAATACCAGTTGGATTCAAATTCAGAATTCCGAATCGGAACGTTATCTGTATGTCCGCTAATGACGATATCACGAGCAGGGTTAATGACGAGCAGTTTTGATATTTCTTTGGCTAACGGAACATCCTGCGAGCGGATCACCGCTCGCCCAGAATCAAAGAAGATGCTGTCTTCAATTGTAATAAGCAGACCTTCATCCGTCAGCTTTGTTTCAAGCTTCGAACCAAGTTTTTTATCCGCAATGAATGAATCTACTTGCTTTTTAACCTTTGTTAAAACCGCTTGGTCACGAGCTTTCGCTTTTGCTTCTTCTTCTTCATCTTCTGCTGATTTTTTGGTTTGATTACTGTTTTCTGTTTCTTCGGTGCTCTGCATGCTCGATTGGTCCATTACGCCAGTGCCGCCAGTAAAGACAACATTAAACGATTTAGCCATCTGTTCATATTTTGCCGCATCAATGGAGCTAGATGCAAACAGCACAATGAAGAGGGCGAGAAGAAGCGTAAGAAGATCGGCGTAAGGGATCAGCCAAGACTCATCTACATGGTCTTCATGATCATGTTTTTTACGTTTCCTAGCCATTCTGTTTTTCTCCTTCTTCAATGACAAGATTTGCACGTTCTTTTGCTGGTAAGTACATCAGAAGTTTTTGCTCAATGACCTTTGGAGACTGGCCTTCAAGGACAGAAAGAATCCCTTCAATCATAATGAGACGCAGCTTTACTTCTTCCTTTGATTTACGCTTCAGCTTGTTGGCAAATGGATGCCACAACACATACCCTGTAAAAATCCCTAGCAGTGTGGCGACGAAGGCAGCACTAATCGCATGTCCAAGTGCTTCAATGTCTCCCATGTTTGCAAGTGCGGCAATAAGTCCGACAACGGCACCAAGTACCCCTAGAGTCGGAGCGTATGTACCAGCTTGTGTAAAGATTAATGCGCCTGACTGATGTCTCTCCGACATGGCATCGACTTCTTCTGTTAAGACGTCGCGAATAAATTCAGCACTTTGACCGTCAACTGCCATGCTTAAGCCGTTCTTTAGAAAATCGTCATCGACTTCCTCAAGATTTGCCTCTAATGCCAAAAGACCTTCACGACGAGCAATTTGTGCCCAGTTTGAAAATAGAGGAATCATTTCTTGTATCGTTGGAAGCTTGCTATCTTTGAAAATTTTGCCGAATAATTTTGGTGTTTTCTTAATTTCACTAGATGGGAAGGCAATGACAACAGCTGAAATTGTCCCAACCACAATGATCAATATAGCCGCCGGGTTGATAAGAGCGGTTAGACTCACACCTTTCAAAACCATACCGACACTCAGTGCAATAAATGCTAAAATAATACCAATTAACGATGTTTTGTCCATTATCTCACCAAATCCTTTAACTATCTTTTTCTATAGTTAATATCGGTGTCTTCTAGAAGGGTTTTAGTCAGAATATAAAATTAAGACAGTTTATGTGAAGAAATTTTGACAAAAGCGCTTTCTGGAAGCCGTAAAAAAAGAAAACTCCCTCATATAAAAGGGAGTTTTCAGCGTGTAGGCAAACCCTCGCATTCTTTGTCAGTCTTGCGTGCTGGTGCTCACGAATGTTACATTCGCTCCGCGCCAGTACTCGTCCTTCCTAGGGCTGCAAAGGTTTTCTATCACGCTGAAAAGAAGACAAAGGGCTAAAATCAAGTTCATTTTAGCTCTTTGTCAACAATCTGGAAACTTCATCTTTTTTGAGCTGTTTCATCTAAGAGCAATTCTTTTAATTTTTCTTCATGTATGATTTTGATCAAATCGTAGTTCCAATTGATCATGTGATCCATGTGATCCACCTCTTTTTCTTTTATCGTAAAGGAAAAGAGGCGGGGGAGCGTCGGCGCTCAGATGGAATTTAGACACTGCCACATGATGGAGCTGAAGATCCTCCTTAGGATGTACTTAGCTCTTTTTCACAACAATTTCGTCATGTTCAACATCGACTGTAAATCCAGTAAGTTTTTCTTCTTCAAGCAAGATGTCCGTCATTTGATCTTCAACATGCTCTTGAATCGTTCTTCGTAACGGACGAGCCCCAAATGCTGGATGGTAACCAAGTTCAGCGATTTTTTCTTTCGCTTCGTTTGTGACGTGAACAGTTAGATTTTGTTCTTTTAACTGCTCTGACAAATCTTTGAGCAGAAGATCCACAATTTTGACTAAATCGTCTTTATCTAATGAATCAAACTGAATGATGCTGTCAAAACGGTTCAAGAATTCCGGTTTGAAATAAGCGCTCAGTGAATCAATCAATGATTGTTCTTCGATGGCTTCTTCTTGTTCAGACTGGAATCCGACTTTGACTGCTTTTTTATCTGTGCTGCCAGCGTTACTTGTCATAATGATAACTGTGTCTTTAAAGCTGACGGTTCTGCCTTGACTGTCTGTTAGACGGCCATCTTCCATGATTTGAAGGAACATATGCTGGACATCAGGGTGCGCTTTTTCGATTTCATCGAGCAAAATGATGCTGTATGGTTTTCTGCGAACCTTTTCCGTGAGCTGTCCGGCTTCATCATGTCCAACGTAACCAGGAGGAGAACCGATGATTTTGGACACGGAATGTTTCTCCATGTACTCACTCATATCTAAACGAATGATCGCTTCTTTTGAGCCAAATAATTCTTCCGCTAATGTTTTAGACAATTCGGTTTTCCCGACGCCTGTTGGCCCAACGAAAAGGAAGGAGCCAGTTGGTCTATGTTTTGATTTTAAGCCGGCTCTGCTTCTTTTTACGGCTTTCGCCACTTTTTCAACCGCATGTTCCTGACCAATGACGCGGGCTTTTAAGCGGACATCAATTTCTTTCATTTTTGTTTGTTCGTCTGCTTGCAGTTTGCCGACAGGGATACCTGTTTTTTGTTCTACAATCGACTGAATGTCCTCAGCTGTGACGACATGTTCTTTGACATTTGTTTTGTTTTGCAATCTCGCTTCAATCGCTTCTTCTTCGTCTCGAAGCTTCGCTGCTTTTTCATATCGTTCTTCATTTAAAGCAGCTTGTTTTTCAGCGGCGATTTGCGCAAGACGGTTTGTTAATTCATCTTCACTTGCTGCATCAATGGAGAGATTCGCTTTTGAACCTGCTTCATCCATTAAATCAATGGCTTTATCCGGCAAGTGGCGGTCTTGAATATACCGCGAAGATAATTGAACACACGCTTTAATGGCTTCGTCAGAATAGGTGACGCCATGATAGGCTTCATACTTATCTTGAATGCCTTTTAATATCTCGAATGCTTCATCCTGTGTTGGCTCATCAACCATGACGGGCTGGAACCTGCGTTCAAGGGCAGCATCTTTTTCAATTTGACGATACTCTTTTAATGTTGTCGCACCTACTAGCTGCAGTTCCCCTCGAGCTAGAGCTGGTTTCAAAATGTTTCCGGCATCCATTGACCCTTCGGCAGAGCCTGCGCCTACAAGAAGATGAATTTCATCAACGAATAAGATGATATTTTTACGGCTTTGCAATTCTTTGATTAATTGCTTCATCCGTTCCTCAAATTGACCACGTACACCTGTGTTTGCCACAAGTGAAGAGACATCTAATAAATAAACTTGTTTGTTCTTTAATTTATTTGGTACATCTCCATTTGCAATTTTTAGTGCTAGTCCTTCGGCTATGGCCGTTTTACCAACACCAGGTTCACCAATGAGGACAGGATTGTTTTTATTTCTTCTATTTAAAATCTCAATGACTCTTGTGACTTCTTCATCACGGCCAATGACAGGATCGATTAAACCAGCATGTGCGCCATCCGTTAAGTTCCGGCCAAGCTCATCGAGTAAGCCTTTTTGTTTAGGCCGCTCTTGGCTCGTCGCATGTCCTGCTTGCTCAGAGAAGAATGAACCGCCTCCGAAAAGGTTAGGACCCATTTTCATTTTTGACTGTTCCATCAAAGAGGTATAGCAGTCTTCACATAAAACCATTTGGCTACGGGACGAATTTACTTGCATATTCAGGCGAATCGTTGCTTCATTTACTTGACAATGTTGACAACGCATGAGCCATGACCTCCTTAAAATAAAGTTTGACTTTATTTGACCAATGAATGTTAAATAAAATGGTCTGTTGTTTGACCATCTTTGACTATAGTATACTCTGACCTATTTTGACTTTCAACTGTTTTGCTCATAGCTGAATGAAAAATCCTTTTTTGCATTTAATCATGGTTTGTCCTTCTTTTCAAGGAACTTGTCTCATAGGATAAAAAAGAGACAATCGAAAGTGATGGGTGCGGAGGGGTCATATGAAACGTTCAAATGAATCCGCTTTTCAGCTTGCCTTTGTATATGTAGGAACAGTGGTTGGAGCTGGGTTTGCGACAGGAAAAGAAATCGTAGAATTTTTTGTTCGTTTTGGCTGGATTGGATTGATCGGGATTTTGATTAGCGGTGTTATTTTTACCGGCCTTGGCGCAAAAATGATGCTGATTTCCAAACGAATTGAAGCGGAGTCTTATCAAGATATGAATCGGTTTTTATTTGGAGCTGCTGCGAGTCGATATATTAACATCGTCATGTTTTTTATATTACTAGGTGTTACGTCAGTGATGATTTCTGGAGCAGGCGCTATTTTTGAAGAACAACTTGGCATCTCAAAAGAATATGGTATTTTTTTAACGATTATTTTAAGTGTCATTGTCCTTTTTAAAGGGTCAAAAGGGTTATTTGGTGTCAATGTACTTGTCGTTCCAATGCTGATTTTCTTTTCGCTGATTGTGTTTCTAGACTCATTTGTGTTTAGTAGCGGTGAAAGCCACGTTCTGGGGCTGCAAATGGGAGAGGGCGAATGGATGTTGTCTGCGATTTCATATGGTGCATTTAATTTAGCGCTGTCTCAAGCCGTATTAGTGCCGGTCGCAAACGAAATGACATCCGAAGCCGTTATAAAAAAGGGAGCGGTGCTTGGAGGTCTGATGTTGACACTCATTCTGCTCGCCTGCTTTTTATCCCTTTCTTCATTAGAAATGCTGGAGGCGTATGATATCCCGATGGCTCAAGTGGTGTATCAAGTCGCAAACTCCATTCATCTCATCTATTTATTCGTGATCTTCGGTGAAGTCTTTACATCCGTTATAGGGAATTTATACGGTCTCGAAAGACAAGTGAGGGTGTATATCCGATTGAACAGTACGTATACGATATCCTTTATTCTTCTTTGCTGTTATGTGATCAGTAAAATTGGATACGGCACACTCATTTCAACGGTTTACCCTGTTTTTGGCTATGTCAGTATCTTTTTTATCCTCTTCCTTTGTCTGAAAAAAGTGCCTGCATCAGGTGATAAGTAAAGAAGGGATAGCTTGTACACCAATTATGTGGTACACTATCCTCTGTGAAAATTGAACAAAAATCCGTGAAAACGGGAGAGGTTCTAGCAAAACCCTCTATAAAAAACTAAGGACTTGCCGTATCCTTGGATGTGGCATTTTTTATTTTTTATGGCTGGGACACCTCATACACATGTAAAGGTGTCTTTTCTTTTGAGAAAATAGGGGTTTTCATGAACCTTTCAGATGCAGCTTTGTGCGGTGGTACGGGTCTGCAAAAGGAGGAAAAGGAAAAATGAAAAATGAAAAAGCGGTCGTTGTCTTTAGCGGGGGACAGGACAGTACGACATGTTTACTATGGGCACTTCAACAATTTAAAGAGGTTGAAACGGTAACCTTTCATTATAATCAGCGTCATCAAGAAGAAATTGATGTCGCCAAAAGAATTGCTGACAAACTAGGTGTGAAAAATCATCTATTAGATATGTCTCTTTTAAATCAGCTTGCACCCAATGCCTTAACAAGAGATGACATTGATATTGAAGAAAAAGAAGGAGAACTGCCTTCCACATTTGTTCCGGGGAGAAACTTAGTTTTCTTATCCTTTGCATCCATTCTTGCGTATCAAATTGGAGCACGTCATATTATCACGGGTGTGTGCGAGACAGACTTTAGCGGCTACCCAGATTGTCGAGATGAGTTTGTGAAATCTTGTAACGTCACGGTGAATTTGGCAATGGAAAAACCATTTGTCATCCATACGCCGCTCATGTGGCTGAATAAAGCTGAAACGTGGAAGCTGGCTGATGAACTGAATGCGCTAGATTTTGTGAAAAATGAAACGCTCACTTGCTATAATGGCATCATTTCTGATGGCTGCGGGGAATGTCCTGCATGTAAGCTTCGGAAAAATGGCTATGACACGTATATGAAAATGAAGGAGGCAAACTAAATGCTTTCTCAAATTTATCCACAAACGGATCACCCATTTTCGTTTGAATTGAATAAAGATATGCATGTATCGGCAGCACACTTTATCCCAAGAGAAGATGCTGGCGCCTGCAGCCGTGTACATGGTCATACGTATACCATCAATATCACGATTGCGGGAGACGAGCTAGATGAATCGGGTTTCCTTGTCAATTTCAGTACATTGAAGAAGCTTATTCATGGGCAGTACGATCACACGCTGCTCAATGATCATGAGGAATTCTCATCAAACGATCGATACGCGATGCCAACCACTGAGGTTGTCGCAAAGACCGTACATGACAAAGTCGCAGCGTATTTATCGACTTTAGCGAACAAGCCGACATGTGTTCAAGTTTTTGTCAGAGAGACACCAACAAGCTACTGCATTTACCGTCCGAAACGAGTTGAGCTCAATGACTAAAGCGATTCCTGTCTTAGAAATCTTTGGTCCAACCATTCAAGGAGAAGGAATGGTCATTGGCCAAAAAACCATGTTTGTCAGAACGGCTGGCTGTGACTACTCTTGCAGCTGGTGTGATTCATCTTTTACATGGGATGGATCAGCTAAGCATGATATTCAGTGGCTTCAGGCAGAGGACATTGTAAAAGAGCTGAAGAGAATAGGTGGAAAGGCATTTTCTCATGTCACCATTTCAGGTGGGAATCCTGCGCTTTTGAAACAAATGGAATCACTTATTGATTTATTGCATGAAGAAGGAATTGATACGGCGCTTGAAACGCAGGGAACGATGTATCAAGATTGGTTTTTGAAGATAGATGATTTAACCATTTCTCCAAAACCACCAAGTTCAAATATGAAAACAGATTTTACGAAACTAACGCGTATCATAGATGAATTGAAAAATGGAAACAGATTACATCATGCAAGCCTGAAGGTCGTCATCTTTGATGATTTTGATCTAGCCTATGCAAAGGATGTCCATGCGAAATACCCAGAACTTCCTTTTTATTTGCAGGTGGGAAATGATGATACAACAACAGCTGATGATGCGTACCTATTGACGCACTTATTAAAGAAATACGAAATGCTTGTAGATCAAGTAGCGCAAGACCCTGATTTGAATCGTGTGAGAGTCTTACCACAACTGCACACGCTATTGTGGGGAAATAAACGAGGCGTATAGAAAGGAAGAGAGACAAAATGACGACAAGAAAACCAGAAGAATTAGAAGGTGTCACTTTACTAGGAAACCAGGGGACCAATTACTTGTTTGACTATGCACCACAAGTGCTTGAAACGTTCCCGAATAAACATACGAATAGAGATTATTTTGTGAAATTCAACTGCCCAGAATTCACATCACTTTGCCCGCAAACAGGGCAGCCAGATTTTGCGACCGTGTATATCAGCTACATCCCAAATGAAATCATGGTCGAAAGTAAATCATTAAAATTATATTTGTTCAGCTTCCGTAACCACGGTGACTTCCATGAGGATTGTATGAATATTATCATGAACGACCTCATTGAATTAATGGACCCAAGATATATCGAAGTATGGGGCAAATTTACACCAAGAGGCGGTATTTCAATTGATCCGTATACGAACTACGGAAAACCTGGGACAAAGTATGAAGAGATGGCATCGTATCGTATGATGAATCACGATATGTATCCAGAAACGATTGATAATCGCTAATAAATAAAAAAAGATATGCGGATGACATGTCTTTTTTTATGGAGTAGATTATGATGGCATATAAAAAAAGAGAAGAGTCATGTCACTCTTCTCATACCAATAGGAATAGAACTTGCTAGGACGGCTGGGGGCTACCAGCTCGTATGTATAGTATACACGACAGAACGTATGTTTGTAAAGGTGAATCATGCTTTTATTCTTGATATATTTACTTTAAGATAAAATTGAAACGAGCGAATGAAAATGGAGGCGTTTGTGTTGGCAAACAAAGAAGACAAAACAGAGAAGCTGCTGATGGAATTGAGGGAAGAGCTTCAAATGCTTGAACATCAAAACAAAGAACGATATAAATGGAGTGCCTCCACATTACTTGGAGTGATCGCCCTTTTAATTGATAAAGGCGTGATAACACCTGAAGAAGTTGATATGTACAAAACAAAAGCGGAAATGCAAACCTTTCACGCGCAAAAAGACTGACGCCTTCATCAAATGATGTAAGAGAAAATAAGAAAAAGACATAATAAATTGATGATTCAATTTATTATGTCTTTATTTCTGCAATTCTTTTTCATCGTATTAAACGAGCTTATACATTAATACATCATCCCAGTATTCATGATCATTTATTTTAAATTCATTGATTTTACGCCCTTCTTCTAAAAAGCCCATCTTTTTATACAAAGAAATAGCTTTTTGGTTTGTGGAGAAAACGGCTAAACTAACCTTTTCAATTGAAGGGTTCTTTTCTGCCCAATTTAATAATGCTGTTAGTAACATTTCCCCTATGCCTAAACCTCTATAGCTCTTATCAACCATCAAGCCGAAAGAACCAACGTGAGAAGTTCTTTTTCTATTTGATGATTGTTCAAAGGCTATCCATCCAATGACTTGATCGCCAGTTTGGGCAACTATGTACGTCTCATTTTCGTTTTCTATTCTTTTCTGTATCCATTCCTTGTGTTCTAACAAGGTTTTTTTGTATTCTTCCGGCGTTGTCAGTAAATAATCTGACTCAGCAATCACTGATTTTTGAATTTCTAAAGTAGTTTCAGCATCTTCTATTTTTCCAAAACGTACAATGATATCATTTGAATGTTGCATATTAGTTTCTCCTATCTAGAGCTAATATTGCATCAGATCACTTTTTTTACATAAAACATAAAAAGTAAGGTATTGTGATCAGCTCTGCTTCGTATATCCTTATGTAACGGTAGGCTGAATTGAGGATTGCAAATTAATGTACGGAGTCTTTGATGATTTTATAGTTTTTATGATTAACGACTGTTAGTGAATCCAGTTCTAAATCTCTATAGTTGTCCATAATGGTGACATCCACAATAACAGAGTTTTCATTCACTTTTTCAACTACACCTGTTAAACCATTTCTAAATTCGATCACATTCCCAATTTTTGCAATCTTCAACCGATCCCTCTCCTTTAAAAACAGATTTCATTCCCTATTAAAAAGTATTTTGCAATATTTTCATACCAATGTAAAGGATAAAGACGTTTTTCTTTCGTTTTCGTTGTACGCTTTGAAAACGAATGGTATATTTAATATTTGATCAAGGCTGAAAAGGAGCGATTTTTTTGACTGAAGAACACATCAACACAATACTAGAATCATTACGGAATGGTACTGAAAAACAAGTGACCATTCAAAAGGATGATTTTTTAACATTTCGTTCTGTATTGGTCAATCAAGATGATTTTAAACATTTTCGCGGAATCGCCAAGCATGGTGGAGATGTTATTTTTGAATATCTTAAAGAAGCAAGAAGCTAAAGCTTTTTCTCATTCATGAGAAAAAGCTTTTTATTTTGGTTCTTTTGTCACACTTCAAACCAGCTTGATACATATGAAAAGAAAATGTAATAACCCATAATCAGGAGCATAAGGATGATTATAGGCTAAAAAGAGACTATATTAAACGCTTACATTACCAGTTCATGCGTATTTCAACTAGGACATGCCATTTAATGACGGAATTTGGACAGGCATGCAAATCTTTGTGCGTGAAAATAGAAGAAGCTCTTGTTAGAGTGGACAAGTATCTTACGGCCTACATTGATTAAAGGAGGAATGAGGCGAATGATCAAAATTCATACAGCTCTTTTTGCCATCCTTATGCTCATCTCAGCGATCAAGATGGACAATATACAAGAGCAAGAAGGCACATTAAGTCAGAAACTTGGACAAGCACCTGTAAAGCATCAGCTTTCATATATAGATCAAGATGAAAAGCATACCGTGATCCCAGCGTTTTCAGAGGAGAAACATCAGCCTAAAGTGAAAATGCTAAGCACGTCAACAGAGGAAAAGGCATCAAAACCGAAGCCGAAGAAAAAGGAAACGGCAAAGCCAGCAAGCTCAAGAAATCAATCACACTATTCTAATGAAGAAATGGACTTGCTTTCTCGGTTGGTACATGCCGAAGCAAAAGGTGAATCTTACGCCGGGAAAAAAGCTGTAGCAAGCGTCGTCTTAAACCGCGTGGAACACCGCTCTTTTCCTGACAGTGTCAGAGGCGTGATTTATCAGCGAAATGCCTTTCAGCCCGTATCAAATGGAAGTATCAATGATAAGGCAGACCAGGATTCCGTAAAAGCTGTGAAGCAGGTTGTCAAAGAAGATGACAGAACAACAAAGGCGATATATTTTTATAATCCAAAAACGGCGACAGATAACTGGATTCGTTCTCGTAAAATTGTAGAACGCATTGGCCGTCATGTGTTTGCAGTGTAAAGAAAAGCAGCGATCAATCAGTCGCTGTTTTTTTGTCTTCAATTATTAAAATATTTTCAGGACTTGTCTCATAGAATGTGAAAAGAATTTGCTTTTAGACAAGGGGAGGCTACATGAATCGATTTGTAAAAGGGGTCATTCTGCTATCTGTCGCAGCTTTCATTGCTGAGTGTATCGAGTTTTTAGTCAATATGATTTTAGCGAGAGAGCTTGGAGAACATGGAATGGGTTTATATATGAGCATCCTTCCCATCATCATGCTTGTGCTTGTGATCGCCAGCTTAGAGCTGCCAGTCTCCATTTCAAAATTCATTGCAGAATCGCATGAGCGGCTTCATAAAAGTATGCTTCGCCATGCATTTAAAATGACGCTTGTGGTGACATGCACAACAACGGCAATAGCAGCCATTGTACTGCCTTTCATTCCTGTATTTCAATCGTATCATCCGCTGATGAAGGGCTTGGTTCTGTCACTCATTCCAATCATCGCATTTACTTCCATTGCACGTGGCTATTTTATGGGCAAGCAACAAATGGGCAGAATTGCTCTAGCCAATATGCTGAAAAAAACGATCCAGCTTATCTGTTTGTTTTTGTTTTTTCATTGGTATTCGTTTGATATTGAAACAGCAGTGCTTATCGCGATTGGTGTGATTGTTGCAAGTGATCTCGTCGTCTTTATCTATTTATATTCCCAATACGTCATGGCAAAAAATGCTGTGAATGTCAGATCGGTTGAGTTAAGAGGGATTGACGTCAGAAAACGTTTGTTAGCAGTCTCCATTCCGACAACAGGTATGCGTATCTTTCATGCCATTGCCAATGCGATTGAACCGTTTTTAATCAAAGGAGCCCTCGTTGCAGCGGGCATTTCTGGTACGCTTGCTGTTGATCATTACGGAATGCTTGCTGGCGTAGCGATGTCGATCGGTTTTTTTCCGGCGTTTATCGCTCATTCCATTATGATTGTGATGATTCCGAATGTATCAGAAGCCTATGCCTTGGGGCAGTATGATCTCGTGAAAAAACGTGTCAGACAAGCGATTCTCATTACGTTTGGATACGGGGTGCCAGCGGTGATGATCATGTATTATTTCGCTTATCCGCTCACGCAGCTCTTTTTTGACTCACCTCAAGCAGCCGTCTACTTGCAGCTGCTATGGCCTTACTTCTTATGCCACCTGTTCGTGATGCCGTTTCAAGCGTGCTTAATTGGTATGGGTCTTATTAAAGATGTGTTCCTACATAATATATGGGTGCACGTGGTGTCGTTCTCTATGGTGTATTTCCTAGGATCCATCGAATCCTTAAATATGATGGGCGTTATCTTAGGAATGAACACGGGGATGCTGCTATTAACTGCTTTGCATTATGCGACGATTTGCAAGGAACTCGGCGTCTCCATGTTTCTTACATTGAAAAAAGCTTGAATGTCATGTGCAGCTAGCGGGCAAGCTATAGGAAAATCAGGAAGGAAGATGCTGATGAATCGTAAATATCTACCCGCCAGTCTTCTCATGATGACCCTTCTTTTATTTCTGATGAACATAGAGGCTGAAGCAAAAGAGCCTGTCATGGCGCCGAGGATAGAAGCTCCTACATTAACAGGTGAAACGCAGGTGATCCCGGTGAAAGGGAAACGGACCATTCTGCATTTTTGGACAACGTGGTGCCCGTCCTGCAAAATGGAGCTGCCAGCCTTTGAACAGATCGTGAAAGAAAATCAAAGTGATGTAGACATACTGACTGTTAATTTACTTGGTGCTGAGCAAAGCAAGCATGCTGTTGCCCAATTTGTGAAAGACAGAAAGTTTACATTTCCGATCGTTCTCGATGAGCACGGCGAAATGATGAAGAAATATCAAATCATTACGATCCCGACGACTTTTTTCATCAATGAAAAGGGTGAAGTGGTCAAAAACCATGTAGGTCCGCTGACGAAAAAACAAATCAAAGAGTGGACAAATTCTTAGAACACAAGCTTTCTGTAAAGAACCAATGGTCGATCCGTTGGTTCTTTTTTGTGTTCAATTACCTTTCAGATGAATAAAATGTGCTCAGAAAGAGGAAGAAATGTCGGGTGCTAATAATGATAATTATTATCAAAAAGAAATTATAATAATTATTAATTGAAAATTGATCAGAACCTGTTATAATGAGTTACAGACCTATAAAAAGCTTGAAATAGCAGAAAATATAGATGATAAACGGAACGGGCAACGATTGATAATGTGAAAATCATTATCAATTAGAGAGGAGAAAGTAATCATGAATGAGAATACAGCACTTTATCAAACGACAGATCAAAAGGGTTCCAACTCGCTCTTTCAAAAATGGGCACAGCACGGAGAATTAATCGCAGCAGGCATTTCGGGGATTCTCATCTTGATTGGATGGTTTCTAAAGGATGAAACGATGTGGAGTATTCCTCTTTTCATTCTTGCTTTTGTTATTGGTGGTTTTGCAAAGGCAAAGGAAGGAATTGAAGAAACCATTTCATCCAAGACATTAAATGTAGAACTTTTAATGATATTTGCTGCGATAGGCTCAGCGATCATTGGCTACTGGGCAGAGGGCGCCATTTTAATTTTTATTTTTTCTTTGAGCGGTGCGCTAGAAACGTATACGTCAAATAAAAGTAAAAAAGACTTAACGGCTTTAATGAGTATCGCTCCAGATGAAGCCACTTTAATTGAAGAAGATGGCACCACCATCCAAATCGCTGCTTCTTCACTTACGCCAGGCGACCGTATTTTAATCAAAGCGGGCGAACGAATTGCAGCAGATGGTGTGATCATGAGCGGAAGAACAAGTGTAGACGAATCTGCCTTAACGGGTGAATCGGTGCCTCAGGAAAAAGGGCAAGGGGAAGATGTGTTTGCAGGAACAGTGAATTTAAATGGTTCATTAACAGTAGAAGTAACAAAACATAATGAAGAAACACTTTTTCATAAAATCATTAAGCTGGTGGAATCTGCACAAGAAAGTGTATCGCCAAGCCAAGCGTTTATTGAAAAATTTGAAGGTGCATATGTAAAAGGTGTGCTCATCACTGTAGCGATTTTAATGTTCCTACCTCATTTTGTACTTGGCTGGAGCATGAGTGAAACGTTTTACCGTGCGATGGTGTTTATGGTGGTTGCTTCGCCTTGTGCACTTGTTGCCTCAATTATGCCAGCAGCTCTTTCACTCATCTCAAACGGTGCAAGAAACGGTATGCTTGTAAAAGGAAGTGTCTTTTTAGAAAAACTGGGCACAAGTACGATGATTGCATTTGATAAAACGGGTACGATTACAAGTGGAAAACCAGCTGTTGAAAAAGTGGTTTTGGCAAAAGGGCAAGATGAATCGACCTTTTATCAAGCGCTCTATCAAATTGAAAGTCAGTCAAACCATCCATTAGCTAAAGCCATTTCTGATATGGCAAAAGAGCATCATACAGAGCGGGCAGACCACGTAACCATTGAAGAAACATCAGGTTTTGGTGTGGAAGCACAATTAAATGAGGACACATGGCGGATTGGGAAGAAAGATTTTGCCGGAAAAGCTTCAATGGATCGTGACATTGAAGAGAATGGTGATGTTCTTTCATCCAAAGGATATACAGTTGTCTATGTTCAAAAAAATCAAGAAGTTGTCGGCTGTCTCGGTTTGAAGGATCAAATCAGACCTGAGGCCAAAAAAATGATTCAGGAACTGAATGATTTAGGCATCCAAACCGTCATGCTCACAGGGGATCAGCAAAAAACAGCTGAAGCGATTGCAGAGGAAGCAGGCATCCAAACCGTTGTCGCTGAATGTCTTCCAGATGAAAAGGTACACGAAGTCAATCAACTGAAAAAACAAGGTGATTCGATCATTATGGTCGGAGATGGAATCAATGATGCACCTGCACTCGCCACAGCGGATGTTGGCGTCGCAATGGGCGGAGGCACAGATGTTGCTTTAGAAACAGCAGATCTCATTTTAATGAAAAATAACTTAAACAATCTAACAAAGATGATCCGTCTTTCAAGAAAGATGAACCGGATCATTAAACAAAACATCATCTTTTCATTAACAGTTATTTGTTTGTTAATCTGTGCGAATTTCTTACAAGTTCTTGATTTACCTTTTGGTGTCATTGGGCATGAAGGCAGTACGATTTTGGTTATTTTAAACGGACTTCGTTTGCTTCGTGCTTCTTAAGCAAATCACAAAAGCGCACTAGCTTTAGGTTAGTGCGCTTTTGTGCGAAATACAGTGAAAACTGATACAATAGATCAGTAGTCAAACGTGTGAGGAGGATCACGATGAATCGAATGAAAAACTTGTCTTCTTGGCTTAAGAAAAAAGACATTCAAGGTGCATTTATACATACAAAGGAGAATGTATTCTATCTATCTGGATACTTCACAGAGCCGCATGAAAGAGTGATGGGGCTGTTTGTTTTTCAGGAAGCAGATCCATTTTTCATTTTGCCTAAGATGGAAGTTGAGCAAGCAAAAAATGCGGGATGGGCTGGAGATCTCATTGGATATGAAGACCATGAAAACCCCTTTGATTTCATACAAAAGGCACTAGAAAAACGAGGAGTAAAAGCGACTCGCCTAGCGATTGAAAAAGAATCCATTCCTTTGCAAAGAGCAGAGCAGCTTCAAGCTGTCACTGGGGCAGAAACATTTCTCCGGGCAGAAGATGTGCTCAATCAGCTAAGACTAATTAAAGACGAAGCTGAAATTGAAACATTGAAAAAAGCTGCTCAATTGGCAGACGAAGGCGTCAAAATTGGGGTTCATGCCCTAAAAGAAGGGGTGACGGAAACCGAAGTTCTTGCTGTCATCGAATATGAACTGAAGAAAAAAGGCATTCAGGGCATGTCCTTTTCAACCATGGTACTATTCGGAGAAAAATCAGGAGAACCTCATGGAAATCCGGGGCAGGCAGCCTTGAAAAAAGGTGATTTTGTTTTATTTGACCTTGGTGTGATTGTGGATGGCTACTGTTCAGATATTACAAGAACCTTCATCTATCAAGAAGCGTCTGAACAACAAAAGGATATTTACAACACCGTCTTGAAAGCCGAATTGGCAGCACTTGATATGAGCCAGCCGGGTGTGAGAATTGGTGACCTTGACTTAAAAGCAAGAGGGCTGATCGCAGAAGCAGGATATGGCGAATACTTCCCTCACCGTCTAGGGCATGGACTCGGGGTTTCTGTTCATGAGTTCCCTTCTATGAGTCAAGCAAATGATGACCTTCTAAAAGAAGGGATGGTCTATACGATCGAGCCGGGTATTTATGTACCAGGAGTCGGCGGGGTTAGAATTGAAGACGATGTTCTCATTACAAAAGATGGCCCAGTCACCTTAACCAATTATCCAAAAGAGTTGACGATCATCAAGTAATGAAAAAAATCACGATGAACGTCCAAGTATTGGGAGCGTCATCGTGATTTTTTTGTCACTCTTTGCGATCCTTATCAACAAAGAAATCATCAATTGATTGAAACGGCTTGATTTTATGTTCTTTTCCTAAAGGATGTAGTGCGAATCGAGCAGAAAACAAAATAGTCAAACATAATATGATCCATATGATAATACCCATCTTGAATTCCCCTTTCCACCCAGTGATTTGTTCAGCTCACATACATCTTAAAGTATGAAACGCTTACCATATCAAGAGAAAGTAGGAGAAAAAATGCCTAACATAAGGGATATTGCGAAAAGAGCGGGTGTATCTGTTACCACCGTATCACGAGTGATGAATGATCATCCTTATGTCAAAGAAGAAAAGCGAGAGCGCGTACTTAGTGCGATGAAAGAGCTCAAATATACACGGAATATTCAGGCAGTTCATTTAGCAAAGGGATATTCCAATATGCTTGGAATTGTACTTCCGACAATTGATCACTCCTATTTCAGCGGAATTGTCACAGGGATTGCAGAGAAAGCACAGGAGTGCGGAATGCATTTTGCCTTGTTTCAAACAGGATATGACCCAGTAAAGGAAAAAGAAGCATTAATGAGCTTAAAAGAGCAACGTGTGGATGGTTTAATCTTTTGCTCAAATGCGTTAAGTGATCGAGACATTTTAAAGTGGCAGGAATCTGGTCCTATTATCTTTTGTCATCCTACTCCGCATGATACATGTTCATCGGTATCGATTGCGCATGATCAGGCTTTTAAGGAAGGGCTTGAACACTTAGCGGCATGCGGTCATGAGCGAATCGCAATCGTTCTTGCTAGAACAGAAGGGGAGAATAGCCAAGTTCGCATTCAGACTTATCAAGAAATGATGCGGTCGCTTGGGCAGGACATTGATGACGAATGGATCATAGAAGGAAAACTGACCATTTTTGATGGCAAGCAATTATTTACAGAATGGAAAGAGATGAAAAATCGTCCGACAGCCTTACTGATCACGAACGATGATGTCTCAGCAGGTTTTTTACTAGAAGCACAGCGTCACCAAATAAACGTTGGAGAATCACCAGCCATACTTGGCTTTCAAAACGATCAATTGAGTGAAGCATTGGGGATTTCTAGTATAGACATTCCTCTTAAACAAATGGGGCAGGAAGCATTTGACTTGTTCAAGCAAGCATTACAAGGTGAGGCACCAGAAAAAAGAGTGCTGTCATATCGACTCGTTGAGCGCACAACGACTATTTTGAAAAACAATCGTTGACGCACGTTTCATCTGTTTTGTACGATAAGAAGGATTGAATAAGAAGGAGGTGGGGATGTTCATGGAATCCTTCACCGTTGATAAAGCGTTAAATAATAATGTCATCATCGCAAAACACCCTTCTTTAGGTGAAGTGGTCCTGATTGATAAAGGGATCGGCTTTGGGAAAAAATCGGGTGACGTTCTCGATCAAGCGGCATTTGAGAAAATGTTTGTGTTAAAGAATACAAAAGAGCAAACAGAATACAAACAATTGCTGCACCACATAAATGAGGACATGATTGAGCTTGCCAATGACGTCATTTATCATATACGAGAAAAAATGGGGCATCGTTTAAATGAGCATATTCATATTGCACTGACAGATCATATTGCCTTTAGTTTTAAGCGAGTTAAGCAAGGCTATGATATCACCAATCCTTTTATGCTTGAAACGAAATCCTTATACCCGAAAGAATACGAGGTCGCAAAGGAAGTCGTGGAACTGATAAATGCGCGGCCAGATGTTGAAACAAAGCTGCCCGAAGGAGAGATTGGCTTTATTGCGCTCCACATTCACTCTGCTTTAACGAACCGGCCTTTATCCGAGGTCAACCGTCATTCGCAGCTTATGACACAAATGGTCCAAGTTATAGAAGATGCATTTCATATGAAAGTAGATAGAGAAAGTATTCATTATTTACGCTTACTGCGCCATATTACGTTTTCGATTGAGCGTATTAAACGGGAAGAATCATTAGAGGAGCCAGAAAAGTTGCTTCATCTATTGAAAAATGAATATCCTTTATGCTACAATACTGCTTGGAAAATGATCAAAATTTTGCAACATGCATTGAAAAAGCCTGTACAAGATGCCGAAGCTGTCTACTTGACACTACACCTGTACAGATTGACGAATAAAATTTCATAGTTTCCTTGAAACGTGTAACTGATTCGATCAGGCATGAGTGACTTAAGGTAAATACAGGATAAGATCCTGTTATTTGCGCAACCTTATATCACCATGCCTTTTTTGTGTTCTGAAAGTGAAATGTAAACGGTTAATTATGAAATGTACGTCAATATGTGATTGAAATGTATGTTGTAAGCGAAAACAAAAGGAGGTTCAACCAGTGTTTAAATCACTTTTTGGTGTGTTGCAAAAAATTGGACGAGCACTTATGCTTCCAGTTGCGATCCTTCCTGCTGCTGGTATTTTACTAGCACTCGGAAATGCGATGCAAAATCCGCAGCTGATTGATGTCGCTCAATTTTTAAGCAATGATACAATTCAGCTTGTTGCTAGTGTTATGGAGAATGCGGGGAATATTGTCTTCTCGAATCTTCCACTCCTATTTGCTGTAGGGGTTGCCATCGGTCTTGCCAATGGAGACGGTGTGGCAGGGATTGCCGCGATCATCGGTTACCTTGTCATGAACGTAACGATGAGTGCCGTATTAATGGCCAACGGTTCTATTCCATCCGATTCAGTCAAATTGGCTAAGTTCTTTAAGGAAAGTCATCCAGCATATGTGAATATGCTCGGCATACCGACCTTGTCTACCGGCGTTTTTGGCGGAATTATTGTCGGGGTATTAGCGGCTTATATGTTTAATAAATTTTACAAAATTGAGCTCCCGCAATATCTTGGCTTCTTTGCTGGTAAGCGTTTTGTTCCAATCGTTACGTCGATTTCAGCACTTATTTTAGGGCTTTTGATGCTCGTCATTTGGCCGCCAATCCAAGGTGCATTGAACTCATTTTCAACAGGACTGCTTGCAGCGAATGAGCCGCTGGCTGCCTTTGTATTCGGTGTCATTGAACGGTCATTAATTCCGTTTGGTCTGCACCACATATTCTACGCACCATTCTGGTATGAATTTTTTAGCTATAAGAGCTTATCAGGAGATATTATCCGTGGTGACCAGCGTATTTTCATGGCGCAAATCAAAGATGGTGTTCAGCTGACAGCTGGGACATTCATGACAGGGAAATATCCGTTCATGATGTTTGGACTTCCAGCAGCAGCACTTGCGATTTACCATGAAGCCAAACCTAAGAATAAAAAGCTTGTAGCAGGAATTATGGGATCAGCGGCCCTTACTTCTTTCCTAACAGGGATCACTGAACCGCTTGAATTCTCATTCTTGTTTGTTGCACCGATATTATTTGCGATTCACTGTGTATTTGCTGGATTATCCTTTATGATAATGGATATTCTAAACGTGAAAATCGGGATGACCTTCTCAGGAGGGTTAATTGACTTCTTCCTATTTGGTATCCTGCCGAATAGAACCGCTTGGTGGCTTGTCATTCCAGTCGGTCTCGTACTGGCTGTCATTTACTACTTCGGATTCAGATTTGCGATTCGCAAGTTTAATCTGAAAACGCCAGGACGCGAAGATGAAGCAGCTGACGGTGCAAGCAGCGCTCAATCTGGAAAAGGCGATGACTTACCTTATGAAATTCTTGAAGCAATGGGTGACCAAGAAAACATTAAACACCTAGATGCTTGTATTACGCGTTTACGTGTCACTGTAAATGATCAGAAAAAAGTGGATAAAGACCGTTTGAAAAAGCTTGGCGCTTCAGGTGTCCTTGAAGTAGGGAATAACATCCAGGCCATCTTTGGTCCACGCTCTGATAATTTAAAAACACAAATGCAAGACATTATTGCAGGGCGCACACCTCGACCAGCGAAAGACCCTTCTGCAAAAGAAGAAGTTAGCCAGCAGGTTGAAGAAGTCATTGCAAAACCGCTTCAAAACGAACAAGGGGAAGAAATGTTTGCTTCACCAATTACAGGGGAGCTGCATCCAATTACAGATGTGCCAGATCAAGTATTTTCAGGGAAAATGATGGGTGACGGTTTTGCTATCTTGCCAAAAGAGGGAACAGTGGTTTCACCAGTAAGAGGAAAAATCTTAAATGTGTTCCCAACAAAACACGCCATCGGCCTCCAGTCTGATGGTGGACTTGAAATCTTGATTCACTTCGGGATTGATACAGTCAGCCTCAAAGGAGAAGGATTTGAAGCATTTGTACAAGAGGGAGATCAAGTAGAAATCGGTCAGAAACTTTTAGAGGTTGATATTGATAAAATTAAGTCAGAAGTACCATCTTTAATGACACCAATTGTATTTACAAACTTAAGTGAAGGACAATTTATTGACCTTCAAGAATCCGGTGAAATCAAAGCTGGCCAAGAAAACATCATGAAAATTTCAAAATAATTTTCATAACTGCCGTTCTTGTTAGATGACAAGCTCGGCAGTATGATATAATATTGTGGATGTATGAAATGTATAAAAAGGAGATTGATAAAAATGGCTCAACAAACATTCAAAGTAACTGCAGATTCTGGAATTCACGCACGTCCTGCAACAGTTCTTGTACAAACTGCTAGTAAATATGATGCTGATATCAACTTAGAATATAATGGTAAAACAGTGAACCTGAAATCTATTATGGGTGTAATGTCTCTAGGAATTGCGAAAGGTGCTACAATCACAATCTCTGCTTCTGGTTCTGATGAAAATGATGCACTTGCTGCGCTAAAAGACACAATGAAAAGTGAAGGCCTAGGCGAGTAATGCAACAACTGAAAGGAATCGGTGCTTCAGCAGGCGTTGCGATTGCAAAAGCATATCGTCTAGAAGAACCAGATTTAACAGTTCACCAAAAAGACATCAATGATCCAGAGACAGAAGTGAAACGCTTTGAAGAAGCAATTCATGTTTCAAAGCAAGAACTTGAAGCAATTAAAGAGCATGCGCTAAAAGAACTTGGCCAAGATAAAGCGGATATTTTTTCTGCACACCTTCTTGTGTTAAGTGATCCAGAGCTGCTCAACCCAGTGAAGGATAAAATCACATCGGATAAAGTAAATGCTGAATTTGCTTTAAAAGAAACAGCAACAATGTTTGTTACAATGTTTGAAGCAATGGACAATGAATACATGAAGGAGCGTGCAGCGGATATTCGCGACGTTACAAAACGTGTCACTGGTCATTTGCTAGGCGTTGACATTCCAAACCCAAGTATGATTTCTGAAGAAGTCATTATCATTGCTGAAGATTTAACACCTTCTGATACAGCTCAGCTGAACAGACAATTCGTCAAAGGTTTTGCGACAGATATCGGTGGTCGTACTTCTCACTCAGCGATTATGGCAAGATCAATGGAAATTCCAGCAGTTGTTGGGACAAAAGAAGCAACAAAAACGGTGAAAAACAATGATCTGATCATTGTTGATGGTATTAGCGGAGACGTCATCATTCAGCCTTCTGAAGATGAAGTGAAAGCGTATCAAAAAAAGCATGAAGACTACTTAGCTCAAAAAGCGGAATGGGCGAAACTTGTTGACCAGCCAACGGTCACAAAAGACGGCGTTCACGTAGAGTTAGCTGCGAATATTGGAACACCTGAAGATGTGAAAGGTGTACTTGAAAATGGCGGCGAAGCAGTTGGATTGTACCGTACAGAATTTTTATACATGGGCAGAGATCAGCTCCCAACAGAAGAAGAGCAGTTCGATGCGTATAAAACCGTTTTAGAGAAGATGGAAGGCAAAGCTGTGGTTGTCCGCACACTAGATATTGGTGGCGATAAAGAACTTCCTTACTTGCAGCTTCCAAAAGAAATGAACCCGTTCCTTGGCTATAGAGCGATCCGCCTTTGCCTTGAAGAGCAGGAGATTTTCAGAACACAGTTACGCGCGTTACTTCGTGCAAGTACATACGGAAACTTGAAAATCATGTTCCCTATGATCGCGACGTTATCAGAATTTAGAGAAGCAAAAGCTATTTTACTTGAAGAAAAAGAAGCATTGGTTGCTGCTGGTACAGAAGTATCTGATTCCATTGAAATCGGAATGATGGTAGAAATTCCATCAACAGCTGTTATCGCAGATCAATTTGCAAAAGAAGTAGATTTCTTCAGTATTGGAACAAATGATTTGATTCAATACACAATGGCTGCTGATCGAATGAACGAACGAGTGTCTTATCTTTACCAGCCATACAATCCAGCTATTTTACGCCTCATAACGCTTGTGATTGAAGCAGCGCATAAAGAAGGTAAATGGGTTGGCATGTGCGGTGAGATGGCAGGAGATGAAATCGCAATCCCGCTCCTACTTGGATTAGGATTAGATGAATTTTCAATGAGCGCAACATCGATTCTTCCAGCAAGAACGCAGTTAAGCAAGCTTTCTAAGGAAGAAGCTGCATCATTTAAAGAGCATATCTTATCACTGAGTACAACTGAAGAAGTGGTTGATTTCGTGAAAAAAACGTTTCAACATAACTAGGTGATGTAAACCAGACAGGTCAAACTGTCTGGTTTTTTTGTCGAATTTTATCATAATCAGTCATATCGCTTGCAGAGAAGGGCATCCTAACATAAAAAATGGAGGTGACCAGTTTGTCTTTCTCTGACTATAAGCCAGGTGATCAAGTATATGTCATTTATCGAAATCCACATGCAGCCAATGTTGCACAAATTAAAGAAGCGGAAATCGTTTCACACCCTTACAATGAACAAGAGCTTGCGCTATTTCTACTTGAAACATATCACCCATTAGCCCCTGATGATGCCGTATTTCCAACATACGAAGAAGCAGAAGCCCTTTATCAAGATCTATTTGAATAAGGGAGATTTTAGAAAGGATAGAAGCCATCCTGAGAGGTTAAAGTAACGGTATGAACCTATAAGGTAAGGATGTGCTAAATATGATCAAACCGTTCGTTCCCCAGCTTGTGTATATTGAACCTCGGGCGCTAGAGTACCCATTAGGACAAGAGCTGAAAGAAAAGTTTGAAGGTATGGGAATTGAAATTAGAGAAACAACCTCACACAACCAAGTGAGAAATATTCCGGGGAAAAATGATTTGCAAAAGTACCGTAATGCAAAGTCGACGCTCGTTATCGGCGTGAGAAAAACCTTAAAATTTGATACATCTAAACCATCTGCAGAGTATGCCATTCCGTTTGCGACAGGATGCATGGGGCATTGCCATTATTGCTACCTGCAAACGACGATGGGGAGTAAGCCGTATATTCGTACGTACGTCAATGTAGAAGAGATCTTAGATCAGGCTGAACAGTACATGAACGAGCGTGCACCTGATATCACGCGATTTGAAGCTTCATGTACATCCGATATCGTAGGAATTGACCATTTGACTCACACACTCAAACGAGCGATTGAATACTTTGGTCAAACCGATCTTGGCAAACTACGCTTTGTTACGAAATTTCATCATGTAGACCATTTGTTAGACGCAAAACACAATGGGCGAACAAGATTCCGCTTTAGTATCAATGCCGATTATGTCATTAAATATTTCGAACCCGGAACATCACCACTCGATCAGCGGATTGAAGCGGCTGTAAAGGTAGCAAAAGCAGGCTATCCACTTGGCTTTATTATTGCCCCTATTTACATTCATGAAGGGTGGCAAGAGGGCTATAAAGTCCTATTTGAAAAACTCGATGCAGCTCTCCCTGAAGAAGTGAGACAAGATATCACCTTTGAAATGATTCAGCACCGTTTTACAAAACCGGCGAAGCGTGTCATCCAAAAAAACTATCCGAAAACAAAACTAGAACTAGATGAAGAAAAGAGAAGATATAAGTGGGGTAGATATGGAATTGGAAAATATATCTATCAAAAAGATGAAGAACAAGAACTTAGACAGACATTAGAATCATATATCGAACAGTACTTTCCGTCTGCAAAAATTGAATATTTTACTTAAAACAAGTCATTATGGCTTGTTTTTTCTATTTAAATTTTCTTACAACTATTGAATGCGGTACCAATTTTGCCGATATACACATTAAGATGCGAAAGTAGGATGTAGGGGTGATGAGATGTTTAAGAAACTTCAAGTGAGAATAGCTGTTTTCATCTCAGTTATTTTAATTTTAACCGTTGTCGCAGTTCAAGTGGGTTCCAATTTAGTATTAAGACCATTGATTGAACGAGATGCGAAAACAACGACAGCAGCAACGGCAGAAAGCATGAGAGACATCATAGCACTAAAGCTTGAGAATTACGGTGATACGATTAACAAATTGGCAACAAGTACACTTACTGAAGATTTTGCACAGAAACAAACAAAGCAGACATTGGCATTTGAAAACGATGAATTAAAAGGATTGCAGGAGCAGGATGAACTCATCTCGCTTGCCTATATAGGAACAAGTGATGGTAAAATGTTCGCTTTCCCGGAGTCCGATTTTGGTGAAGGGTATGATCCGTCTAAACGAGACTGGTATATTCAAGCAGCTGAAAAGCCTGACGAAGTCCTATGGACAGATCCGTACATTGATAAAGCAACAAATGAAATGGTCGTTTCAGCCACGAAGGCGATCGTACGAAACGGGAAAGTAGTCGGTGTCGCTGGACTTGACTTGAAACTGGCTTCCATTCAGTCTTATATAAAAGAACAAAAGATTCCTTATATGGGAACGGCTTTCTTAGTTGACGGCACAGGGACCATTTTGGCACATCCAACAGAGCAAGGAAAAAATATCTCAAAAGTCGCTTCTGTGAAAAAAGCGATCGACAACTCGGGTATTGATGATGACAAACAGCTGACCGTCATCTCAAAAATTAAAGAGGCAAACTGGACGATCGGTGTGAGCTTCGAGAAAAAGAAACTTCTTTGGATCACTGAACAAATGAATCAGACAAGTATCATTATTTCTGTCATTGCCATTATACTTGCCATGATTCTAAGCTACTTATTGGCTAGAAGCATTACAACACCAATTAAACGCCTCATCGAGCATGTTCGTAAAGTGTCTGAAGGCGATTTAACCAGCTCGCTTGAGTCGAAGTCTCAGGATGAGATAGGTTTCCTGACGAAAAGCTTTAATCAAATGACTGAAGGCATCAGGGATTTAATTGAAAAAGTGAAAGAGTCTTCAGATCAGGTTGTGAAATCAACGGATGAAGTGACACAAATTTCAAACGAGACCTTGCTATCTAGTGAACAGATTGCAACGGCTATTCAAGAGGTCGCTGTAGGAGCGACGAAACAAGCATCAGAAGCGGAAACCATTAATGAAAAATCAGAGCATTTGTATGAAAAAGTTCGTCATATGGGTGAGCTTGCCACGCAAATGCAAACCAATTCAAAATCATCGGAAGATGCAAGCTATAGAGGACTTGATGCTCTTGGTCTGCTCGTCCAAAAATCAACACAAGCGAATGAAGAATCGAAGAAGGTAGAGCAAATGCTGCTTGACCTTGAGCATAAAACAAAAAATATTGAAAACGTCGTAACAGCGATTTCTGAAATCTCAGATCAAACGAATTTACTCGCACTGAATGCAAGTATTGAAGCAGCGAGAGCAGGAGAAAGCGGAAGAGGATTTGCTGTTGTTGCAGAAGAAGTCAGAAAGCTGGCTGAACAATCTGCGGAATCAACGAAACATATTAGTGAAACCGTAAAACTCATTCAAGATGAATCGAAAAAGGCAGCTGAAGCGATGACAGCAGCAAGCAAAATGAATGAAGAACAAGGTGATGCCATCAATTCAACAGGAGAGGCACTCAGCAGTATCACAATGGAAATGCAGGCACTTGTCGGCTCCATTGACAGCATTCATACACAAATCAATGAAATGACTGAAGAACAGCAGAAAATGAATGATTCCATTCAAAGTATTGCGGCCATTTCACAAGAATCCGCCGCTTCAGCTGAGGAAGTACATGCTTCCACAGACGAACAAGTACAAGCTTTAGAAAGAACGAAAACATCAACAGAAATGTTGAACGAATCAAGTCAGGCACTGCGTCAGGCAGTCAATCGGTTTAAACTATAATCTTGCAGAAAAGAACCTTGCCATGTGAGCAAGGTTCTTTTTGTATGATAAAATATGAACAGAGGAGGGTGCCAACATGCATGTTAATCTATCTGGCAAAAAAGCATTGGTCGCAGCAAGCAGTCAAGGTATCGGTAAAGCCATTGCCTTTCATCTTGCAAAAGAGGGAGCAGATGTGATGCTCTCGGGAAGACATGAGCAAACGCTGCAAGAAGCGGTCAAAGAATTATCCCCGCTTGTAAAAGGGAAGCTGACGTATCAAGTATGTGATGTATCTGACGCCGAGCAAATTAAAGCGCTTGTCGTCGCAGCAGCAGGTGATGAAAAACGTCTTGATATACTCGTGAACAATACAGGCGGTCCTCAAACAGGAACACTTGAAACCTTAACAGATGAAGATTGGATGGAATCATTTCAGCTTCATTTACTCAGCTATATTCGGTTATTAAAAGAAGCCTTGCCGTATTTAAAAAAACAAGGTGCACGCGTGTTAAATATTGCATCTATGTCGGTCAAAGAACCGATCCCAGGCTTGATGCTGTCGAATACATTTAGACCGGCCATTACCGGCTGGACAAAAACAGCTGCTCAGGAGCTTGCCAAAGATGGCATTTTGATCAATACCTTAGCCCCTGGGAAAATTGAAACAGAGCGCGTGAAACAGTTAGACAAACACCGTGCACAAGAGGAGCAACAATCGGTTGAAGAGATCAAAGCACAAGCTGAACGTATGATTCCGCTGGGCCGTTACGGGCAGCCAGAGGAATTTGCAGCATATGCGGCTTTTCTTTTATCTGAAGCCAATACATATATGACAGGTCAAACCCTCATCATTGATGGTGGATTGACAAAGTCTCTATAAGGAGGAATTCTTGATGGCACAAATCAAAACAGTTGGTTTTATTGGAATCGGTGTAATGGGGCGTAGTATGGCAGGGCATTTAATGAATGCTGGCTACGAAGTTCTCGTTTATACAAGAACAAAAGCAAAGGCAGACACATTGATTCAAAAAGGTGCTCTTTGGAAATCGACCGTAAAGGAGATCGCAAAGGAGGCAGATGCCGTCATCACAATGGTCGGGTATCCATCAGATGTAGAAGAAGTCTATTTAGGAGAAGATGGACTCGTGGCACATGCTGCGCCTGGTACACACCTCATTGATATGACCACATCGAAACCTCAGCTGGCAAAAGAAATTGAAGCGAAAGCGAAGGAAAAAGGACTATTTGCATTAGATGCGCCGGTCTCTGGCGGAGACGTTGGAGCCCAAAATGGCACGCTGGCCATTATGATTGGTGGAGAAAAAGCAGCCTATGAAGCGTGCCTGCCGCTATTTCAGCAAATGGGAGAAAATATACAATATCAAGGACCTGCAGGAAGTGGTCAGCATACAAAAATGTGTAACCAAATCGCTATCGCAGCAGGGATGGTAGGTGTGGCAGAGGCAATGGCTTATGCGGAAAAATCAGGACTTGATCCAGAGCAGGTACTTAAAAGCATCACAACAGGAGCAGCTGGCAGTTGGTCTTTGTCAAACCTTGCACCAAGAATGCTGAAAGGTGATTTCGAGCCAGGATTTTATGTGAAGCATTTTATTAAGGATATGGGCATTGCACTTGAAGAAGCAGAGCTGATGGGAGAAGAGATGCCAGGCCTTTCACTAGCGAAGTCATTATATGAAAAGCTCAGTGAACAGGGCGAAGAAAACAGCGGAACACAAAGCATCTATAAATTATGGGTGAAATAAAAAAACTGCCCCGCCTAGGTGGAACAGTTTGTAGCGTGTAAACAAGCCCTCACATGGCTGAAAAAAGAAAACAAACTAAAAACCTGTCCCGAAAAGAGACAGGTTTTTTTGATCTTATTTTCCGATGAATTGCTGCGTCCAGTAGTTACCAGATTTTACATAACCTACACCGATATGTGTATAGTTTTTGTTTAAAATGTTCGCTCTGTGACCTTCACTGTTCATCCAAGCTGTTACTACTTCTTGAGGTGATCTTTGACCTTGCGCAATGTTTTCACCTGCTGTTTTGTACGTGATACCAAATTGCTTCATTTGATCAAATGGAGATCCGTAAGTTGGGCTTGTATGAGAGAAATAGTTTTTATCTTTCATATCTTGTGATTTAGCGCGAGCAGATTTGCTTAATTTAGAATCAACAGAAAGAGCTTTTAAGCCTTGTTTTGCACGCTCTTTATTTGTCAGCTCAACCACTTCTTGTTCAAATGCATTTAAGCTGCTGTCTGCTTTTGTTGCAGTTGTGTCTTTTTGATCAGATTTTGAGCTGTTGTTCGTTGTGTTTTCTTTTGCTGGTGTGCTTGGTTTAGAAGTAGCTGGTTTTTTCACTGATTCTTGTTTTTGCTCATTTTTTGCTTTGTTTACTTCTTTCACCACTTTTGTACCAGTAACAGGTTGACCACTTTTGATCAGCTTGTTTAATAGAGCTTCGATCTCTTTTTGATTTGAAGTGCTTAGCTTGTTTACATCTGAAGAGATATGTAATTTTGCAGCTAATGTATGAAGATCAATGGCTTGATGCTGTACGTTTATGACTTGTTTCAGGTTAAGCTCTTTCGCATCAGCTGAATGCCCTCCAGTGAACGTGATCAATGCAGCAGCTGTCAGCGCTGAAAAAATGAATGATTTCTTTATCATTTTGTAACTCCTCCTAAAATCTTTGTTTTGTTTTCTCACAGAAAATCATAACATGGACTTTTTGTTATAAACGTACCAGCATCCTCCATTGACAACGCCCATTTGTCATTTTTGTTAAAGTCATAGAAAGAATCTCCTCATATCAATGAATGGAGAATCTTTCTATTTAAAGAAAACGACATAAACATACCAATATTTTAAAGTGTTAGTATATTTTTTTGCAGAATAGGGATTGACAGCTTTTTTTCACTTGTTTCGCTGTAACAACTATTACAAAAGTGTTACAATAATGAGTGGTAATTGTAAAAGATTGAAAGGATGAGAGGAGCTACATAAGTGGGAGAGAAACAGCATCAAGGTGCTGCCGAGCAGAAAAAAATGAAGCGCCGGAACGCATGGAGAATTAATCTCTTTTTCTTCGCTGTATTTAGTTTATTTGCTGGACTTGTCATCAAGCTCGGCGTGCTGCAAATCGTCAATGGTGAGGATTATAAAAAGCAAGCCAACCGAACTGAGGTCAAAACAGCATCATACCCGTCTCCAAGAGGAAAAATGTATGACGCGAGAGGAAGAGTCGTTGTTGATAACGAAAGTGTACCTGCCATCGTTTATACATCAGAAAGCGGTGTGAAAGCGGAGGATAAGATTAAAGTAGCAAGAAAACTTGCGACTTATATAAAAATGGATACAGATTTTTTGAGAGAGCGTGACATTCGAGATTTTTGGCTGGCAAGCCATCCGGAAGAAGCGGATAAGCTCATTTCAAAAACAGAGCAAAAGAATCTTAAATCAAAAGATGTCTATCCACTTCAAGTAGAGCGTGTGCCTAAGAAAGAAGTCAAGGCGATCGAAAAAGATGCAGAGGAAAAAGCAGTTGCAGCGATCTATCGCAGGTTTACAGGCGGATATGCCTTTGAACCTCAAATCGTGAAAGCGATGGACCCGAACGAAGAGAAAAAAGGGGACGAAAAAGTTGCGCTGCTTGATGAAACAAAAGAATCAAAACAGACATCATCCGTAAGTTTGACATACGAAGAGATCTCACTTGTATCAGAGCATCTTGATGAACTGCCTGGTGTAAATGTCATCAATGACTGGACAAGGAAATATCCGTATGAAAAAACCCTTTATAATGTTCTTGGCGGTGTCACCACCCCAGAGCAAGGCATTATAAAAGAGCGTGAAGATTACTATATGGCAAGAGGTTACTCGAGAAATGACCGAGTAGGAAAAAGTTATTTAGAATATCAATATGAGGATTTTCTCAATCCAGAAAAAGCAACTGTTCAATATACACAGGTCGGCGGAAAACTGCTTGATGAAATCAAGCGGACAGAAGGACGAAGAGGACTTGACCTTGCACTCACATTTGATATGGAGCTGCAAAAGGAAGTCGACAAAATCGTTGAATCAGAGCTAAGATCCGCTAGTGCAAGAAACTATATGATGGACCGTGCCTTTGTTGTGATGATGGACCCAAACACAGGTGATGTTCTCGCGATGTCAGGGAAGAAAATGGACGGCAGAGACGTCACAGATTATGCGATCGGAACATTTACGACACAGTATGAAATGGGCTCTGTTGTCAAAGGAGCTACTGTCCTCTCTGGTTATCAAGATGGCATGTCACACAACCAATCCTATACGGATACACCGCTGTATTTTGCGGGAAGTGGAAAACCGAAGAGGTCTTACAAAGATCTTGGATGGGTTAACGACCTTCAGGCACTCCAAAAAAGTTCCAACGTTTACATGTTCCAAGTGGCGATGAGAATGGCAGGAATCACCTACCAAAAGAATGGCCCGTTACCGGCAAGACCTGAACACTTACAAAAAATGAGAAACTACTATGCGCAATTCGGACTTGGCGTAAAAACAGGGATCGACTTGCCGCAGGAATCAAGCGGAATGCAGACGCATCCTAAGACAGTCGGCGGACTCTTGCTTGATGAAGCGATTGGCCAGTATGACACGTATACACCGCTTCAAGTCGCACAATACATGTCGACCATCGCAAATGGAGGTAACCGTATTCAGCCAAGAGTGGTGAAAAGTGTTCACTTTCCAACGAATAAGGAAGAAGTAGGCCCTGTTGTGAAGAAATATGAGCCAAAGGTGCTGAACACCATTAACAACTCGAAAGCAGATATCGACCGCGTCAAAATGGGACTAAAAATGGTCACATCAACAGGCGGGACTGCCGCTGGCCGGTTCGGTCAGCATGATGTCGCAGGGAAAACGGGTACAGCCCAAACCTTCTACTATGGTGCCAACCGGAGCTGGTGGGGGAATGCCACGTACAATTTAACCTTTGGAGGATATTATCCTTCTTCCAATCCGAAAGTGGCATTTAGTGTCGTCACACCGTATGTATCAGATAAAGATCCTGTCATTAAAACCATTCCAAGTAAAATTGTTGATAAGTACGTTGAATTACAAAAGAAATATGAAAAGCAATAAACAGCAGGGAGCACAGCAAGAGAAAGTGCTCCCTTTTTGCTGAAAATATGGACGTTTCACACGAGATTGGGAGGAAAATACGGTTTTTCTAGCGAATCCTTTTTATACATCAAACTAAGGACAACCCTAAAAAAATTAAAGGAGGGTCGGACGACGATGGAACAAAAAATGAAAGATTCGAATCAGCTGTACTCGAATATTGATTTACATGCCGTTCTTTCTTCTAATGGCCGCTTTCTCTACATTTCTTCCAATTGTAAGCAGCTTTTGCTCTATGAACAAAAGGATTTACTAGGGTGTTTTTTGAAAGACTTTGTTCATACCGAAGATCAATTTCTCGTCGAAAGTTATTTCTATAATCAGCACATGCTAGAGATTTGCCACTTTAGACTGCTTAGAAGTGATCTTACAGCTGTATGGGTAGAAGCAAGCATTGATTTTGTTGCTTGTGATGGGTTAGACAACGATTTGAGTAGAGAAATGATCCTGAAAATGAGGGTAATGAATACAGAGCCTCAAAAAGCAGTATTTCAACCAACAGAAGTGTCAGAACAGTCGTTAGGCAGTCTACCGGCTTTCCAAGATGTCAGTGAAGCTGAAAATCTGATTGCCATGCTGCCAAATCCGTTATGTATTACGGCACTTGGGAAAATTGTGTATGCCAACGATGCGATGCTGCAATTAATGGGTGTATGTACAAAAGATGAAATGATCGGCAAGTCTGCGTTTGATTTTATTGCCGAGGAGTACCATGACATTGTGAGAAGCCGAATCAAAAGACTGCAGCAAGGCCTTCCAGTCGGAATGATTGAACAAATATGGAAAAGGAAAGACGGGAGCATGATTCATATTGAAGTGAAGTCATCTCCGGCAATTTATCAAAATCAACGGGCAGAACTTTTACTATTAGTGGACATCTCTTCCCGTAAAAAATTTCAAACCGTTCTTCAAAAAAGTAGAGAGCGGTATCAGCTGCTTATCCAAAATTCCATTGATACCATCGCCGTCATCCACGATCATAAATGGGTATTTATGAATGAATCAGGTATTAAATTATTTGAAGCCGAACATTACGATAAATTAATCGGAAAAGATATCTTTCATCAAATCCATTCATGTGATCAGCAAAAAGTCAAAAAGAGCATATCACGTATTATCGAAAGAGCATCAGATTCTGAGATTGTGACGATGAGCTGCCATACGTTTAAACACCGGTTGATTTATACAGAAATGGTTTGTATCCCTACCACATTTTTTGGTGAAACAGCCGTTCAAATTATTTTAAGAGATATATCTGAACGAAAACAAACAGAAGAACTCATGCTGCGCTCTGAAAAATTATCAATCGCAGGTCAATTGGCAGCAGGCATTGCACATGAAATAAGGAATCCACTGACGGCGATTAAGGGCTTTTTACAGCTCATTAAACCAAAAACAAAAGACCGTGATCAATATTTTGAAATTGTCTTCTCTGAGCTGAGCCGGATTGAAATCATCTTAAGTGAGCTACTAATGCTTGCAAAGCCGCAGCAAACGGCATCCATGCAGACGCTTGATTTGAAAAAAATCATTAGCGAAGTCACCGCTCTGCTAGAAACACAGGCCAACTTAAATGGAATTTTGATGAACACAAGTGATATTGAGGAGGATCTCCTGATGAATGGGGATCAAAACCAGCTGAAGCAGGTGTTTATCAATTTAATCAAAAATGCCGTCGAATCCATGCCAGACGGAGGGAAGGTAGACATTACCGCCAAAGCCGAAAAAGAAGGGATACTTGTCACGATTAGAGATGAAGGAATTGGTATTCCTGAATCGGTCATGAAGCGGATCGGTGAACCTTTTTTAACGACAAAAGAAAAGGGAACAGGGCTTGGGCTCATGGTGACATTTAATATTTTAGAAAATCACAACGGAACCATCCGGGTAGATAGCCACCCAGAGAAAGGGACTGTGTTTCACATCATGTTTCCCGCAAAATAAAAACAACGGCAAGAGAGCCGTTGTTTCATCCGTCTGTTGATTGTATGGAACGCTTTTCAAGAACAAATTGTTCGAGACGGTCAAGTCCTTCTTTTAACGTTTCAAGTGAATATGCATAGGAAAGGCGCACATATCCTTCTCCGAGTGAAGAGAAAGCAGAACCAGGTACGACCGCAAGTTTTGTACTTTCTAACAACTCCATGCAAAAATCAAATGAACTCATCCCAAACGATTCAATGGAAGGGAAAATATAAAAAGCGCCGGAAGGCTTAATGACCGGAAGCCCCATAGAAATGAGTCGATCATATACATAGTCGAGTCTTTTCTTATATTGCTCTCTCATGATCAGTGCATCATCCACACCATTTGTCACTGCTTCAAGTGCCGCCTTTTGTGAGATAGCCGAGGCACAAGACACGTTATATTGATGTACTTTTAATACATGTTTAGCAATAGGAGCGGAAGCAAATAAAAAGCCGATTCTCCATCCGGTCATGCTATGAGATTTTGACAGTCCATTGATGACAATCGTCTGTTCCTTTAAGAAAGAAGCAATGGAATGATGTGGACGATCAAATGTCAGCTCACTATAAATTTCATCAGATAGAATAAAAATATCCTTTCCTTCAAGAAGCTGTGCAATTTCTTTCAATTCTTCTTCTAATAGCGTGACCCCAGTTGGATTTGAAGGGTATGGAAGGACAACACACTTTGTCTTTTCCGTTAATGCATCTTCAATCAGCTTGGCGTTTAATTTAAAACCGGCATTTGTTGTGTCAATATGCACGGGCACCGCACCGCACATCCGAATGATCGGTTCATAGCCAGGGTACACAGGGCCGGGCAGGATGACCTCATCGCCTTCAGTCAAAATGGTTCGAAACGCAGCATCAATTGCTTGACTCGCACCTGTTGTCACAATGATTTCTGTCTCTGCATCATAATCAAGATGGACTTTCTTTTTGATGTACTGCTGGATCGCTTGTCTTAGCTCTAAAAATCCAGCATTATGAGTATACGAGGTGAAATTCTCGTCAATGGCTGTTTTGGCAGCTGTTTTGACATGATGCGGCGTATAAAAATCGGGCTGACCTATGGTCAATGAAACGACATCCTCATATGAAGATACGAGATTTGAAAATGTTCGAATGCCTGAAATTTCAATATCCTTTACTCTTGGATTCAGCAAATGCTCCATTTCTCATCACCTTAAAAATTTATGTTTTTATCCTATTTTACCATTCACTGCATAAATGTCACCTGCGGAAAGGCTTCGGATATCGTTATATGTAGTCTATTCTCCTATCCATCACAGCATGAGTGATATATGAAGAAAGAGCAACATTTATTATAGCGTAACCTGCTCGGAAAATACAGCGCTGCTTAAGATGATTAGAATAAGGCAAAACGGTATAAACTGAAAGAACGAGAGAATCAAGTCATGGGAATTGCTTTCACAGGCATACGATCTCCAGAAGGAGGACGATAATAGATGGATCAATCAGCAAAGACATCGAAAATAGCCTTTTTATCCGTCATGAGTAATACGTTTGTTGTGGTCCTTAAAATCATTGTAGGGGTGTTAACTGGATCTGTTGCGGTTTTATCAGAAGCCATTCACTCTTTTCTCGATTTAATGGCCTCTTTTATTGCATTTATCTCTGTTCGTATTTCAAGAAAGCCGGCAGATTCAAAACATCCTTATGGACATGGGAAAGTTGAGAATATTTCTGGAACGATTGAAACTTTGTTGATTTTTGTTGCTGGGATTTGGATCATTTATGAATGTGTTCATAAATTAATGCATCCAGAGCCTGTTAAACTGCCGGTACTTGGTATTGTGGTCATGCTGATCGGCGCACTTATCAATTTTGTTGTGTCAAGAGTTGTGAACAAAGAGGCAGAGCGAGTACATTCTGTTGCCATGAAATCGAATGCACTGCATCTTTTAACAGATGTGTTTACGTCACTAGGGGTTGCCATTAGTTTATTGCTTGTTGCATTAACGGACTGGTATTTCCTCGATCCGATTATTGGAATGGTGCTAGCGCTCTATATTATGCGTGAAGCATTTAAACTCATGAAGGAAGCCTTCCCGCCGCTTGTCGACGCCCGGTTAACCCCGGAAGAAGAACAAGCGATAGAGGCCATCATTCAAACATTCAGCCAAGAATTCATTGAATATCATGACTTTCGAACAAGACGATCCGGTGCTGAAGAATATATTGATTTTCATTTGATTGTTCATGGAAAAACAACCATTGAAGATGTTCACCAATTATGTGATCGAATTGAAGAGAACATTCAGCAGGCGTTTCCGCATGCACAAATCTTTATTCATGTAGAACCTGAAAGTGAAAGAAGCACACAAACGTAAAAAGGCGATACCACCTCTTTGAAGGTTGTATCGCCTTTTTTTACGCTTCATCTATGAAATGAAATCAATATCCATAAGCAGTATCGTAATCTTCATACCAAGAGATATAAGCAGCATCTTCATTTGATAAACCATGTTTCATATCTAAAAAATCAGCTTCGCAAATATCTTCAATCACAGTCATTTCGTTGTTCTTTAATAGTACGACAGTTCCCATCATGAACACCTTTCTTTAAAAAATCCTTGACTATTGTACCATGTGAAACGTGATTGTCAACAGAAGAATCGAAATGAGAGGAAAATATCACAAAATGTTAAAAATCAGGCGTTGAAAGAACTAGATGTGCCATAATTTTCGTGAATTTTCAGTATTTATTCACATAAATCATCATTGAAAAATGATCTAAAATTCATGTAAAAATGTAAAGCTCCATTGATCTTGCGATATTCATAAGATATAATAACGAATGATTATAAGAAATTTATAGAAAACATACATAATAAAGGAGAAATAGGATGGAAACAAACATGTCAGAAGCACCTATTCAAGAAGAAAAACATCCTGAACTAGCTGGAGTAGGTTACCGTTTTCTTGCTCATCTTTTAGACGGTGTCATTATTAGTGTACCATTTTCAATCATTGTATTTATTCTCGCAACACTCTTTTTTGTCTCAAGCCCTGAGGCGGCATTTTTAATGTATGATGATAGCTATTACTATTCTTCAACGGTGATCACGGATGAAGAATGGGCAGTCATTGTGGGCCTTCTCTTTTTCTATGGCGTAACGACCTTAATCGGTATCGCGGTGACTTGGCTGTATTATGCGATCATGGAATCATCAAAGTTGCAAGGAACTCTTGGCAAGATGGCTCTTGGCATCAAAGTGACAAAAGTAACGGGTGGAAAAATAACATTCGGGCGCGCGACAGGCCGCTTTTTTGCAAAAGGCTTTTTGTCTCCAATCTTATTCATTGGCTACATCATTGCGTTTTTCACAGAAAAAAAACAAGCACTTCACGACTTGATTGCAAGTACCATTGTCGTAAAGAAATAATGAAAAGAAGCACCTCTGCTAAATAGTACGGGGTGCTTTTTGTATAGATTGCTTGTATGGAAGAGGGAAACGTCACATAAAGTAGAATGATAGTGAAAATAAAGCAGAGAAGGGAGTCAATCTATTGAAAAGAGGGAAAATGACCGTTCAGAAAAAAGGGGCAAGCTTCGGGCTCTTTTTCACCGCACCTGTTTTGGCCTGGGCATTGTATGATTTTGCAAATACGATATTTTCATCGAATATGATCACCATTTTCTTCCCATTTTACTTGCAGGAGACGATAGGCGACAGTGCGAGGATGGATCAAATCGCCAGCACATTTATTTCTTATGCGAACGCACTTGCAAGCTTTTTCCTCGTCATTTTTACGCCTTTATATGGTGTGCTGATTGATCGTACAGGGAAAAAGAAGCGGTATATCACAGTGTTTACCCTGATTTGTATTGCCTGTACCTTTATGATGGGGATCTTTGCTGGGATTGATTTCTCAAGCGAATGGTTTGGTCTTCCTGTCTCCTTATTGGTGGTGGTTACCTTGTTCGTCATCGCCAAATTTTTCTATCACTCTAGTCTTGTTTTTTATGACACCATTTTGCCCGATCTTGGGACAAAGGATGAAATCCCCCTCATTTCTGGATTCGGTATTGCTGTCGGCTATTTAGGTACACTTGTCGGCCTTTCTGTTTATTTACTTGTAGGAAATGACCAGTTTCATGAAGCATTCATTCCGACAGCCCTTTTATTCTTTCTCTTTTTTCTGCCCTTTCTCTTTATTATAAAAGATCCTCAACCTCTCCCGCAGCAAGAGAAAAAGGCGTCTTTTTTCAGCGGGTATAAAGAGATTATTCGTACATTTAAAGAGATGAAGCAGTACAAACCGGCCTTTATTTTTATGATCGCTTTCTTTTTTATGAATGATGCGTTGCAGACAGCGATTGCGATGATGGCTGTTTATGCAAAAATTATCATTGGTTTTACGGCAGGTCAATTTATTTTGCTTTATCTTGTGTCCACGATTTCAAGTATCATTGGCTCGTTTCTATTCGGATATGTCACAAAGGCCATCGGGGCAAAGCGCTCGATTACAGTCGTGTATGTCATTTTAATTGTGGCGCTCATTCTAGCTGTGACAGCGACAACGGAATGGGTCTTCTGGGTAGCAGGCAGTTTATTTGGAATTTCACTTGGCGCGAGCTGGGGATCATCACGAATCCTCATTATTGAGCTGACGCCTAAAGAAAAACGAGGACAATTTTTTGGTCTCTTTGCGTTTTCGGGAAAGGTGTCTTCAATCGTCGGTCCCATCATTTATGGCTCCGTCACACTTCTATTTGCAGCACATGGGAATCTCGCAAGCCGTCTTGCATTAGGGTCTTTGCTCATCCTTGCAGCCATAGGACTTGTGATTCATCAATTCGTGCGAGAGAAAGCGTAAAGAAACGTCAACTTTTTACCCATGCTGCCGATATAAAAAGTACAATCTTATATTGAAGAATAGAGGGATTTCCGTGGCTTTAAACAAACAAGAAATTTTACTTGACTCTGGTACTAATGAATTGGAAATTGTGAAGTTTGAAATTGGTTCAAATCAATTCGGCATTAACGTCATGAAAGTAAGAGAAATTATTCAGCCAGTTGAGGTGACAGTTGTACCGCACTCTCACCAAGATGTAGAAGGGATGATTAGTTTACGAGGCGAGATTTTACCAGTCATCAATCTATTTTCCTTTTTTAATGTCGAGTCAGATCAGTCAGAACAAGAGAAATACATTGTGACTGAATTCAACCAACGGAAATTTGTGTTCCATACAGGAACGGTATCACAAATTCACCGCGTCAGCTGGGAAGAGATTGAAAAACCAACTGCACTCAATCAAGGAATGGACCGTCATTTAACAGGGATCATCAAGCTTGACGAGAAAATGATTTTCCTTCCAGATTACGAAAAAATCATCTATGATATTGAATCCGCATCTGGTGTAGACACATATCATATGTTTGACGGTGAGAAAGACGAGAGAAGAACAGGGAAGAAGCTGTATGTTGTTGAAGATTCTCCGCTTCTTATGCGCTTATTAACAAATGAATTAACCGAGGCAGGCTATAAAAACATTGTGACCTTTGAAGATGGAAAACAAGCATATGACCATGTCATGGATCTTGTCAGTAAAGGCATTAGTGTGACAGAAGAAATTGATATGATTATTACAGATATAGAAATGCCAAAAATGGATGGACATCGATTAACAAAACTGCTGAAGGACAATCCTTTAACACAGTCCATTCCAATTCTCATTTTCTCTTCATTAATTACGGACGATCTGCGTCATAAAGGGGAAACCATCGGTGCAGATGATCAAATTAGTAAACCAGAAATTCATCAGTTGATTGAAAAAGTAGATCATTTTATTATCTAAAGAAAAAACCACTCGCTTTGAGTGGTTTTTCAGCGTGTAGACAAACCCTCGCATTCTTTGTCAGTCCTGCGCTCTGGTGCTCACGAATGCCAAATTCGCTCCGCACAAGTAGCTGTCCTTCCTAGACTGCAAAGGTTTTCTATCACGCTGAAAAGAAGACAAAGAGCTAAAATAAACAACATTTTAGCCCTTTGTCCATAATCTGAAAAACCACTCGCTTTGAGTGGTTTTTCTGTTTAAAAATAACTTTCTCCGAGCCGTTTGAAGACGGGTTTTGTATAATGTGATTTTTGTTTTGTGGCGGCAGGTTTTTCTTTTAAACCGACATACGTTTGAAGTATTTGTTTCGCTCGATTTAATGACATATTCGCTTTTGGATTGCGATATGATTGATTTAAATTTCCTAAGTGTGGCAAAAATTCGAAGTCTTCTTTAGTTGGTGGCAGATGAAAATAATAATCTCCAATTTCAATCAGCACGTCGGACTGTTGTTGACTATATCTGGGATTGTTAGAGAAATGTAGGCCCACTTTTCTTCCTTTACCTTCTTGCAATAGTTTTTGCAGCGCACGTTTTTTCAAAAGATAAAGAAACTTGGGATTTGGTGCGGTTTTAGCATGGCGGTTAACAGTATAAATGGCTTTTGCGATGTTTTCTGCTGTAGGTTCTATGTCTTTAGTATGAGCATAATCGTCCATTTTTTCTCTCCTTTGTCTTTCGTCTTCCTGTGCTTAGTATAAATTATACGTTTTTATTAGTAAATTGCAAATAGACTTATTGTAAAAACCATTAGATTTTCATCACTCTTATTTACAATAGCCATTCATGATGATTCTGAAACGTGAAGAAGAACAATGAATGAATCCTTCTTAGCAAGAGCACCATCATTTATCCGGTATCCTTTCCAACTAGGCGTTTCAGTTGGATGTAAACGACGCCTTTGATTTTCTATATGATAAAGGTGTTGTATTTTTTACTCTTTTAAAAATATTAATAAAATAGCTAGTGCTGCTGAATCCAACTTGGTAGGCGATTTCTGTTATGTTTAAGTCCGTCTTTTGAAGCAAAATGAGGCTTTGTTGAATTCGATATTCATTCACATAATGTATAGGAGATTTCTTTAAAATATCATTGAAATATCTACAGCATTCAGAGCGGCTTAATTGTCCTTCACGAGCGATATCTTGAAGAAGAACCTTTTCATGATAATGTTCATGAATCCAATTCAGCATATGTTTCATACGTTCATTTCTATCGTGCTTACGAGCATCATATGTCAGTTGAAAACGATTTTGTAAAAGGCATTTCCAAATCGTGATGAGCTGTATATTAAGTTCGAGTTCATAATATGCCGGAGTTTGTTCTATTAATCGTTGAATGATTTGTATACATTGATAGATTCGGTTTGGCCATCCGTCTTTTCGGTTGAATAAAATAAAAGGTGTTTGACTCGCATGCATATATGGATGAACGAACGTGGTGAATAACTCATTGGCTGTGATGAAGTGAGGTGAAACGTTTAAACAAATATAAGTACATGTCGTCCCATTTGCATCCTTTGCCATGTGTAAGCAGCCACTGTTGATGAATACACCATCTCCTTGCTGAATGTTCAATATCTTCTCGTTAATGTGAAACTCAGCCTCTCCCTCCAAAATAAAGACGAATTGAAATTCGTCGTGCCAATGAAGAGGGATATATCCGCTCATATGATCACGAATCTTTGTATGATATAGAGCAATAGGCCATGTGGTGGTAGAATGCTCCGTTAATTCTTTCAGATTGTTGTCAATAAGAAAATGATGATTGTGCATGGTTCTCCTCAATATTCTTTTATTTTTATGTTCAATTGATATATCAATATGTAAAAAATTGAACTACTATCAACTATATTATCATGATTTTTTTAGAATTGAGGAGAATAAAAATGAAGAGGAGAAAGGGAATCTTTCTTGTACTGATAGGAGCTATCTGTTGGGGAGTAGGAGGAACCGTTTCACAAAAATTGTTTCAGCAATATGGAATTGACGTCCATTGGCTGGTCACTGTCAGGCTGCTCATTTCAGGCGGGTTGCTTTTATTTGTTCATTACATGACGAAAGAACGCACGCAATTGATTGGCGTGTTGAAAATGAAGAGTACGGCCATTCAAGTGCTGATATTTGGACTAATGGGCATGTTAGCTGTTCAATATACTTATATGGTGTCCATTCATCATGGGAATGCTGCGGTAGCTACATTGCTACAGTATACAGCACCTGTCATGATTATCGTGTATCTAGTATTTCGCCGGCAATCCACTTTTACAAAAAGAGATATGTTGACGGTCGCATTGGCTTTGGTTGGCATGTTTCTCTTATTGACGAATGGTTCCGTTTCCACATTAACTGTTCCAGCTGTCGCGGTATTTTGGGGAATATTATCAGCCGTGGCATTGTCCTTTTATACGTTATATCCAATCAACCTGTTAAAACAATTCGATTCACTTGTTGTTGTTGGCTGGGCGATGCTTATAGGGGGAGCTGCCCTTAGCTTGGTCCATCCTCCATGGAAGGTGAATCTGTCTCAATTACCTTTTGAAGCGTATATCTATTTATTATTTGTCATTGTATTTGGAACGATGGTCGCTTTTTGGTTTTACATCGAAAGTTTGAAGTATTTATCTCCGAAGGACTCAAGCTTAATTGGAAGTGTCGAACCCCTTGCAGCAGTGATAACCACTGTTTTCTGGTTAAAAGAGCCATTTGGTCTTTTCCAGTGGATAGGGACAGCGTGTATTGTATACATGATATTATTCATGGCATTATACCAGCCTAAAATAAGAGGGGAAAAGAAGAAATTGGGTTCATTGGATAGATGATAAGGTAAATTGAATGTGTGAAATGTATATAAAGTGAACTATTAAACATAGATAACTACCTATTTTAAAATAAATGGGTAGTTGATGACTTATATGAGAACGGGATTGCCGGATAAAATCTACCATATGCAAGACAATCATGGTCGAACATATGGCTTAAGATCATGGACTATTTCGTATGGCTAGAATAAGCACAGTAAAAACAGCCGTTAAAATCAGTTTCACTCGTCATTTTTTTGGCTTCATCCATGGCGCTTTCACTGTTCATGTGTAGACCAATCAATGTACGACTTGCTGCATCACCTAAAAATGCGCAGTCTTCTGTATGTACAACGTATTGTCCTTGATCATTTTTTGTATGAATAAAATAATAGCTTTTTAGCATACCCCTCACCTCCAACCTGACTATCCTACTATAAAACTTCCAATAATGTAAAGGTTTTTTATTAAAATTGTTGCAATTTTATGCACATTCCTTTTATTTTATAAAAAGGAAAATATATTATAAAATATGAAGATCAAAGTCAATGAGGACAGAAAGGACGGTTTAGATTGAAAGATATTTTAACTCCTTTATTGGTCGCTTTTGTCGTTGGAGGCATTGTGTACGTGATAGATGATCGGCCGATTCATCCTTTTCTTCTTTTTCTCATCTTATTTATTAGCATTTATACAGTCGATAGAATCGTTCATTTTGCTTCGAATCATTTCCATGAGCAAAAAAAATAATCGTCGTTTATGTTACACCCATGAAAAAAGGACTTTCTATAGAAGAAAGTCCTTTCAGCATGTAGACAAACCCTGGCATTCTTTGTCAGTCCTGCGTGCTGGTGCTCACGAATGTGAAATTCGCTCCGCACCAGTACTCGTCCTTCCTAGACTGCAAAGGTTTTCTATCACACTGAAAAGAAGAAAAAGGGCTAAAATAAACATTATTTTAGCCCTTTTTGCTTCATCTATTGTACTCCCTGACCTTTTAATTCACGCTGTACATCTAAGTCGGCAGCTTCTCTGCTGAACTTTGGCAGTGTAATGAAGTAAAAAAGGAAGACGAGTAAAATAATAATACCCATTCCGTAATAAATGTAAGAAACATTGGTGATGAGCTTTGGAAATAATACGGCAATTAAACCTAGCGTCATTGATTGTGCAAACATGGTGAGCGGATCAACCCACCCTGATACGCGTCCCATCAGACGAGGGTGAACAATTCTTGGGAGCCAGCCTCCAATGACAATGTTGACTGGACCAATACATGTACCAATGACAAATGATGTGACATAAAATAACCATAATGTATGGGTAGAACCAAGGACAAAAATTAAAATACCTGCAACTAGAATTGGAATCGACATGAGATATTGCATCTTTACCTTTTTCGCAAGAATAGAGCCAAGTAAGCTTCCAACTAGAAGTCCGGCACCGATTGCGATCGTAAAAAAGGATGTATGCAGTTCAAAATGGTCCGGTGAAAGACCGTATTTCATTGTAAACATCGGAAGAACGGCAAATGCGCCATTCACAAGACCAAAAACAAAAAAGCCGAAAATTAAAGAAGCCAATAATTTATTTTTTAAAATATAGAGAATGCCTTCTTTAAAATCTTTTAGAGACGTCTTAACGGTCATGCCTTTCCAGCCTGCTTGTCCATTTGGCTGTCGTGCTTCAATTGGAATATTGCATGATCGAATGAGAATACCGGAAATAATAAAACTGACCAAATCAATGGTAATGGCACCGTGAAGTCCAATCGTTTTATACATAATGGCACCTATTCCAACACCAAATACCATAAACAAACTAAACAGCATCTGATTTAAACCAGCAGCTTTTGCATATTGATCTTTATTTAAAATGGCCTGAACGAGAGAGGCTTCAGCTGGATAGAAGAACTTCGTAATGGCGCTTCGTATAAACAAGATCAAGAAAATAAGCGGCAGTGAATTAAAATAAATGACGATAAATAAAACGATCGTCAGCCCAGCTCGTATCCAATCACAATTCTCTGCGACTTTTTTACGATCAAAACGGTCTGCGACCACACCGACCATAAAAAAGACAAAGATCGTAGGCAGTGAATACATTAGCTCTGCTAAAGTGGCGTAAGCGGGCTGATGACTAAAATGATCGAGCAAATAAAAGGCAAACGCCATATTGCCTACTGTTGTCCCCATTTGCGAGGCAAGTGCTGCAAAAAAGAGACGAACAAAATTTCTGTTTTTAAAAATATCCATAAATACGCTCCTTAACCTGAAGATCCCACTTTCTATCATATAAAATTTTAACCATTCGTACAATTGATTTCTCCTACTGGCTAATGGTCACAGGTGTTCCATTTGGAACTATTGAAGCAAGTTCGATGACATTCTGATTGTACATGCGAATGCACCCTCTAGACACAGCTTTACCAATTGAAGACGGGTTATTCGTTCCATGGATGCCGTAATGAACTTTTGAAAGGCTCAGCCAATAGGCGCCAAAGGGACCTCCTGGGTTTGGCTGTCTGTTGACAATATAATAAGAACCTGTCGGTGTCATGTTTAATATTCTGCCAGTTGCGATCGGGTATGAGCGCAAGAGCTGTGATCCAGAAAACAGTACGAGACGTTTCGCTGAAATTGACACAGATATGCGGTAAGGGATCGTGTTAGGATCCGGTAACCCAGGGATGATGATGACTTCATTTTGTTCTGGCTCGCGGGTTTGAAGTGACGGATTTGCAGCCTTTAAAGCACCTGTCGTTGTTCGAAAATCAAGTGCTATAGAAGCAAGTGTTTCTCCACTTTTTACCGTGTATCTCAGCACGAAAGCACACTCCTTTTACTCAAATAAAAGAAGCCATGATCCCCGCCTCACATATACTATATGGACGGGATCAGGCCCAATAAGGTTTCTCCTAACATTTGTCATGAGAATGATCTTTGTTTATACATATGCAGGAAAAGGTGATTTGGCTTCTCTTTACACGTGAGATGTTAAGGTGAAAAAAGTGATTTCAGGTTTGGCTAAAAACCGAAGCGGCAGTCTAGTTGTCCCAAGCCCGCGGTTGACATAGATACGGTGCTGATAGCTACCGTATAAGCCTTCGACATATGTACGCCCAAAAGGTGCTGTGAGAATCGGTCCATAGAAAGGAAGCTGTATTTGACCACCATGCGTATGCCCAGAAAGCTGTAAGTTAATAGGTGTTGTTTCAAGCTCTAGTGCGGCATCAGGCTCATGCACAAGCAATAACGTAAAGAGATCAGAAGAGACTTCTCGTTTGATGAAATGGTAATCAGGCATACTCATCATGAGATCATCCAGTGTAGCGATCTGTATGCGTCCGCCTTCTTTTTCTAAGTGAAACACTTCATTTTTACATAATGTAAAACCGCAAGCTTTCATCGTTTCCTCATATAGATCAATGCCAAATGGTCCGTAGTCATGATTTCCGCATATGGCAAACTTTCCAAACGGAGCATCAAGCTTAGACAAAGAGGCTTTGGCTTTTTCATGTTCTTCAATCGATGATTCAAAATCAACAAGATCACCTGTAAACACAATGAGATCGGGAGATGCAGCGTTGATCTTTTGGACAACAGTCTCTAAATCTTTTGCCGAAAATGTATCACTTAAATGAACATCACTAAATTGCGCAATTTTAAACTGGTCAAAAGAAGCCGGTAGCTGAGCATCATGAATGGTGAGTGATACGGTGTCGATCATGCGCGGCTCAATGTACCGAGCATAGCCATAACCGGATGTGGTCGCCAAAAGTCCGAGAATACTCGCACCAGCTGCTCCTTTTAAAAATTGCCTACGGGAAAGTTGCTTCATATAAGACTCCTTTAAAAATAAAATTAAGTATAGCATGATTTTTGATGAATCTCCCATATGGTGTATGGAGGGGAAATCATGATATGATAGATGGATAATGAATGAATAGTCATTCAAAACACGCAAAGGGGGAGAACAAATGACGAAGCAAACAGTGATTGTCACAGGGGGATCAAGCGGAATGGGAAAGGCGATGGCGACTCATTTGGCACTCGGGGGCTGGAATGTTGTGATTACTGGAAGAACAGAAGAGACCCTTGAAACAACGGCAAATGAAATCAAACAGCAAGGTGGTTCGATCGCTTATTTTCAAATGGACGTGCGACATCCAGAAGATGCTGATCAAATGGTGAAGTTTGCAGTAGATACATTTGGTGATGTGGATGCACTCATCAATAACGCAGCAGGCAACTTTTTAGTTCCAGCAGAAAAACTGTCTCCTAACGGCTGGAAAGCGGTCATTGATATTGTGCTAAATGGCACCTTTTTTTGCAGCCATGCAGTGGGCAACTATTGGATTCGTCAAAAGAAAAGCGGAAGTATGATCAACATGGTCGCCACATATGCATGGGGGGCTGGTGTTGGTGTAGCGCATTCAGCAGCCGCAAAAGCAGGCGTACTATCACTTACCCGAACGCTTGCAGTCGAATGGGGAAAGCAATATCGCATTCGCGTAAATGCCATTGCGCCGGGGCCCATTGAAAGAACAGGTGGTGCAGATAAACTGTGGGAATCTGAAGAGGCTGCCCAAAGAACATTAGATAGTGTTCCGCTCGGTAGACTTGGCACACCAGAAGAAATTGCAGAACTTGCGAGTTTCTTATTATCTGAGCATGCATCTTATATTAATGGAGATTGTATCACGATGGATGGGGGGCAATGGCTCAACCAATCACCATTTTGAATGACCGTGTAAGACCTGCTTTTGATATGGTATAATCACACAAAGAGAGAAGCAGGTGATGAAAATGGTCGATCCATTGGATATTTTAACGAATATTGAAGATGTTTTCCCGCACTATCAAGCGATCTTCAGTGCGGAGGAACAAAAAGTGATAGGCTATGAGATTCTTGGAAGAATGAAGCTTGAGTCGGGAACAGTTAGTCTAGGCTCCTTCTTTACGGATTCATCTATTCCTGACGAATATAAATTGGAAGTAGATCACAAAGTATTAAGTCAAGCGCTTGATCTCTTCACAACCGCAGATGAAGATTTGCTCATCTTTATTAATCATGATGCGAACGTCCTCATGCTTGATCATGGCGAAAGTTTTTTAGAACTTTTAAAAGAATATGAAGCAAAGGGTATTCACCTTAGCCGGTTTGTCATTGAAATTACTGAACATACGTTTAGCGGCGACATTGAACAGCTTTACCATACGTTAACGTATTATCGTACATATGGGATCAAAATCGCCGTATCTAATATAGGAAAAGAAAGCAGCAATCTTGACCGGATTGCTCTGCTTTCACCTGATCTATTAAAAATAGATCTACAGGCTTTAAGAGCTTCGTCTCCATCTCCTTCCTATGAATATGTGTTATACAGCATTTCACTTCTTGCAAGAAAAATAGGAGCGGCTTTAATCTATGAAGACATTGAAGCGAATTTTCAGCTGCAATATGCATGGAGAAATGGCGGAAGATATTTTCAAGGCTTCTACCTTCACGAGCCTGCGGCACAATTAATTGACCGGAACAAACGAAAAGAGCGGCTTAAAGAAGAATTTCAGCAATTCATTGCCCATGAGAAAAAGAAACTCCAAGCTGTCTATGAACATTCTGAAACCTTTTATAAGCGAATACATCAAGCCGTCAGTACGTTAAAAAAATCATGCAGCACAAATGATGAACTTATACAAAAACTGGCACATGAACTAACCGATTGCAGCTTTCGCATTTATATGTGTAATGAAGAAGGGTTTCAAATCACTGGGAATGTGTTTAAGAAAGAGAAAGAATGGCTGTTTCAGCCAGAGTATATAGAGAAAAACTGGAGCTGGCGCCCTTATTTTCTAGCGAATATTCTTCAAATGAGAATTAGCGGAAAAGGATTTTTCAGCGATATCTACAGTGATTTAGAAACTGGAGAACGAATACGTACGTTTTCTTATCCGTTAGAGGGAGACGTGTATTTGTTTGTAGATCTTCCGTATGCGTATCTATATGAGCAGGAAGGATTAATTTAAAAGCAGCCGTCATGGCTGTTTTTTTATTAGAAAAAAGATAGAAAAAATGGTTGACAATGAAACTGATAATCATTATCATTTAGTTATAGAGAGAAGCTACTCTCTGTTCCCCAACCCCTCTATCAGATCAAGATCCAAAAAACTTGGCGCTACCCCCGCCAAGTTTTTTTTGTGCGCCAATCATTCCCTTCATGCATAGGACATCCCAATTCATCCATACACCTTAAATGATGATAGTTAGACAGTAGGAGGGAAAAGTCATGATCAAACGTGACAAACGGCTGCTGATTGATTTACCAATGCCAGATCACCCAGATGCAAATGGTGCAGCGGCTGTGCAAGAATTACTCGGCGGAAAATTTGGTGAAATGTCCACATTAAATAACTACATGTTTCAATCGTTTAACTTTAGAGGGAAACGAAAGCTCAAACCATTTTATGATCTTGTATCAAGTATTACAGCTGAAGAATTCGGTCATGTAGAGCTTGTGACAACTGCAGTCAATCTCATGATTACGGGAACCACCCATGGGGGCGATCCAGATACGACCCCAATGAAAGCGGCTGTTGATAAACGAAATACGCAGCATTTTATCCAAACGGCACAAACAGGCTATCCGTTTGACTCCATGGCAAAGCCATGGACAGGTGAGAATGTGTTCTCAAGTGGTAATCTGATTCTGGATCTTCTTCATAACTTCTTCCTAGAGTGCGGAGCTCGTACGCATAAAATGCGCGTATATGAAATGACGGATCACCCTACGGCAAGAGAAATGATCGGTTATTTACTTGTCAGAGGCGGCGTTCATGTTGTGGCGTATGCAAAAGCCCTTGAGGTAGCGACAGGGGTAGATGTTGGGAAGATGCTGCCAATTCCAAATCTCGACAATAAATACTTTGACTCTGCAAGAAAGTTTGAAGATCAGAATATTCATACAAAACTGTATACATTTAGTGATACGGATTATAAGGATATCAATCAAATTTGGAAAGGAAACCATCCGATTGATGGAAAGCCGCTGACAGTTATTGAGGGCACGCCAAAAGGTGCACCCGTGCCAGATTATAGAGATTTGCCGGAAGAGTTTGCTCCAGGTATTTCAAAAGAAGATTTTGACGAAATTGCGAAACGCCTGATGAGATCGGCCGGTTTATAAAAAACAAGATGCATGAGAAAAGAAAAAAGACTCAAAATAAAAAAACAGATTCTTTTTCTTTTTTTGAATTCAAGAGGAAAAATATCATCTGAGAACACTTTATGGTATGATGCTTTGTAGGACTTGTGTATAATCAATACGGGTTCATCTTGAGTTGTTTTTTTGAAAGGAGTCTTTTTTTAGAATGTCACAATTAATGGGTATCATTACAAGGCTGCAAAGTCTTCAAGAGACAGCAGAAGCTGCAAACGAGCCGGCACAGCGTTATTTCGAAGTGAACGGTGAGAAAATCTGTAGTGTTAAGTATTTCGAAAAGAATCAAACGTTTGAATTGACTGTTTTTCAACAAGGGGATAAGCCAAACACTTTCCCATTTGACAACATTGATATGATTTCGATTGAGATTTTTGAGCTTCTACAATCCTAAGCTGAATCGTATGAAATGTTTTTTCTAAGAATTCCTTCGTTGATTGCGGAAGCATACACTTCATAAGTGATGAACAAATGGAAGATGATCATTCAGTGCAATATTCGGATAAGAGACCATTAAAAAGGAGTTCCTTTCTGTGAGTGATTCTTTTTTCTTTAATCTTTCTGAAGAGCATTTAGCGTTTTCTGATGTTGTCATGAGAATGAAAGACTTTATTCAGAAAGACCCGAGATCTGTTTATGTACTATCAATTGGTACGGACTCTCAGGTCAATCAGAATGTCACAAGATTTATGACTGCAATTCATCTTCACCGGATCGGCAAAGGAGCTTGGGGCTGTCTCACGCAGCAAGTGTTGAATCGGCCTGTACAAAGTCTTAGAGAAAAAATTTCATTAGAGACAGCGTTTAGCCAAAAGGTATGTGCAGACATCCTTGAGGGACCTTTAACAGAACTGATGGATTTGCTTCTTCCGTTTGCTGAGGAAGGGGCAGACCTTCGTTTTGAAGTCCATCTAGATATTGGCAAAAAAGGAAGTACAAAAGAGCTGATCCAGGAAATGACCGGAATGATCACAGCCATGGGAATTGAAGCAAAAATAAAACCCGACTCATACGCAGCATTTTGCTACGCCAATCGATACACAAAATAAATTCCGTCATTTTTCTCCAAACGTTGTCGAAACGTGCGGTTGACGATTCGATTCTAGTTCCTTATTCTAGCTGTATAGAGAGGAAGCAGACATTCAAACGCCTGCTAATCAATATAAAAGCATATATGAAACAGGGGGCCTGATGTTGAATGAGCGTCATCGAAAATCGTTTTAATGAAGAAGAGAAAAAGCTATTATTAAACGTATTACTGAATCAGGAATATGCTGTCGAATTACTAAGCAGTGAGATCAATGATATAGAATGTGGAACAAAAAATGTCGACGACAATACGTATAAGAAATTGATCACATTGTATGACAGAGTAAGGTTTGAGAATTAATATCGATTGAACATTCTATTAGATACTCTACGCTGAGTATCTTTTTTATGCAGAAAAAAAATCTTTCGACAAAATTCGTTTTAGTTTATGCTTAATGTTAAAGGGGAATGTATGATTGATGATTGAGAGAAAAGGGGTCGAAGAAACATGATAGAGATAGAACCGGCTCAATTACTTGAGTCAACAGTAGCTGAGCATATGATTGATGCAGATAAAGTGGCACACGTTCAAATTGGAAATAATCTTGAGCACGCCCTATTGGTCCTGACAAAAACAGGATATACAGCGATACCTGTTCTGGATGCTTCTTATCACCTTCATGGGTTAATTGGAACAAATATGATCATGGATAAAATCTTTGGCTTAGAACGAATTGAATTTGAAAAGCTCGACCAATTGAAGGTAGAAGAGGTCATGCTATCAGATATTCCAAGACTGAAAACGACGGATCCTGTTTTAAAAGGCGTTCACGCTGTGACGAATAATGGATTTGTTTGTGTGGAAAATGAAGAGCAAGTATTCGAAGGAATTTTCACTCGGCGTGTTGTATTAAAGCGCTTAAATGAAGTCATTCATTCCGCAAAAAAATGAGCTGCAGCCCAGCTTATTTTTTTTGCCTTCATAAGCTATTATTTATATAATGACTATATAAAATAAGAAAAACTTATCAAGAGAAGGAGGGCGTTCATGCAGCTTCAAGAGTTACATATGCTTGTTGTACTTAGTGAGGAATTGAATATGAGAAAGGCTTCAGAGCGGCTCTTTGTCTCTCAGCCTGCCTTATCTCAAAGACTGCAAACGATTGAAAAAGAGTGGGGAACCAAAATCTTTTTTCGTTCACAAAAAGGCTTGACAGTCACTTCAGCTGGCGAACAGATTATTCAATTCGCCAAAGAGGTCACGACTGAGCAGGATCGAGTGCGAGAGAGAATTGACGAGCTTGAAGGAGAAATTCACGGTACACTCAAGCTTGCAGTTGCGTCCATTATTGGTCAGCACTGGCTGCCAAAGGTGCTGAAGCGGTATGTCGAGAAATACCCAAATGCCAAAGTATCTCTTGTGACCGGCTGGAGCAGTGAGATGCTTAAAAGTCTGTATGAAGACCATGTCCACATTGGCATTATTCGCGGGAATCCTGATTGGAAGGGCACTAAGGAATACTTAATGACCGATCATTTATATTTAGTCGATTCTGTCATTAAGGATGTGGATGAGTTAATTGAGACAGAACGCCCGTTTATTCAATTTAAAAGTGATAGCACCTATTATCAAGAAATTCAGCACTGGTGGCATCAAAAGTTTAAAGTGTCGCCAAAACAGACGATTCTTGTGGACCAGATTGAGACATGTAAACAAATGGCCTATCACGGTATCGGCTACGCCATTTTGCCTTCGGTCACCTTATATGATCATGAGAAAAGCGTACACAAAACCCCGCTCGTAGACGCAAATGGAGAGCAAATCGGACGTGACACGTGGCTGTTAGGATATGAAGCCTCTTTTCAGTTAAAACAGGTTCAAGCATTTGTTGGTGTGGTAAAAGAAATGCTTGAAAGTGAGGCAGTGTAAGTACTTCTGGAAGAGGAGGTGCTTTTTAGGATAAGTGGTTTGATAGGTTTCTAATAGATTTATCTACTGAAAAAGCAGAAAGCTGGAAGAAATGATGAGAAATCAACAAAAAAAGAAGATGGATATACCGAAGTGGGGAACTTATTTACGCGAGAGATGGCGTGGACGTTTTGCAAGTCATCTTTCTTTAGAAGAACAAAAAGAGATTGGGATGGATGGCTTCCTATGGCACTTATGTAGCTGGGGAAAAGTTGAATGCCTTGAAAAAGAGGCAGCGATCAACGCCTTTCATCAGCAATCAAAGCATACATGTACGATTTTTTATCAATTTGCTCAAGAAGCGTATCTGTTTGAAAACGCCAAGGAACTGTCAGTGAAGGAATTGCCATATACAGACGGACACATGGACTATAGCGATCTGTATGTCATGGATTGGGAAGAAAATTGGACATTTGTGATGACGCACGAAACCGATTGCGGTCCATATTTTATTCAGAAATAAAAAAAGAGTAAATCACAAAGAGATAGAGTGATGATCAGTTAAAGCCGCCTTCCAATTGGAATGAGCGGTTTTTTGATGTACGTCATGTTTATTTTGAACAGCACCTTTTCATAAAACATTTGACAATGAAAATCATTATCATTTAAAGTGTACATATAATAATTGAAAATGATTATCATTTAGATGAGGTGACCAATAGATGAAAGCACTAATTGCATTTGCGAGTATGTCTGGCAATACGGAAGATATGGCAGCGATCTTAAAACAAACGCTTGAAGGAAAAGGGATAGAGACAGAGATGATGGAATTTGACGACACAAGCGCAGAAGATCTTTCTTCATACGATTATGTCATGATCGGCTCTTACACATGGGGTGACGGTGATTTACCTTATGAAGCTGAAGATTTTTATGACGAGGTCTCAGCACTTGAACTTAGTCACATCAAAGCGGCGGTATTTGGATCAGGCGATTACAGTTATCCGAAGTTTTGCGAGGCTGTTCATACCTTTCATGACATGCTGAAATCGACAGGTGCATCCGTATTTCCTGAAACATTGAAAATGGAACTTGCGCCAGATACAGATGAAGATGTGGCGTGCTGTGAGGAGTTTGCAACGAGCTTTTTAACGTGGGCATCATTGTCTGAGAAAAGAGTTGAAAATCATGTTTCATAAAGGTGCGACAGCTGTTGCTGCGTCTAAAAGTGGCGGCTATTTTGTTGCTGTCAAACGAGAAGGTATTTTCCATTACAGTGTGGAGGGCGGATGGCAGCAGCTTTTTAAGCTCAAGCATAAAATCCACGCTATCAGTTATATTGGTCCGTATTTGTTCGGAGTTGGTGAAAATGGAACTGTCATACGATCAGGAGATGAGGGCCATACGTGGGCGCTATCATCTTTTCCGACAAATGCAGTTGTTTGGTCTATTACAGGACGCAAAGATGGGTTTGTATGCGCACATGGAAAGCATAGTATTTATGTGTCAACCGATTTCGGAATTTCCTGGGAAATTATGAAGCCATTTGCTCATGTAAATCAGCCCCCTGTGATTCGCTCATTATGTGTAGCCGGTGATTATCTTTATATTGGAACACAGATTCATGAGGTGCATGGAGGAATATGGGTGTATGACTTGCAAAGTGAACAGATTTTTCTCCTAAACAGAGAAGAGCACCGAATGACTGCTTCTATGTTGCTTTGCGGGGAACACCTCCTTGTCTGTGCGATGGGCTCTAAAAAAGGGAAAAGAGGATCTGTTCAAATTTTAGACTTACATACAAATATGCTGCATGATATTCAATCACAAGCTTTTACGCGAGAGGAATCATTTTTGGATGTGTCAGAGGATAACGGCATTGTGTACGTGACCACCTCACAGGACGAGCATGGATTTTCTAAGGTGTATCAGCTTGATATAGAGCAAAAAGAGCTCAAGTGGTTTGATACGATCAAAGGGCATGGTTTTCGTGTCGCCAATCAAAAGGAGAATTTTTTCTGTGCGGGTTTATATGAAAGTAAGTTTGTCAGGCCTTATGAGGAACCTGCACTGATTCATTAATAAGGAGGAAGAAAAAGTGACGAAAAAAGTTTTATTGGTGTATGCCACAATGTCAGGAAATACAGAAGCAATGGCTGATTTAATCGAAAAAGGATTAAAGGAAGCTGGGGCTAGCGTGGATCGGCATGAAGCGATGGATATTGATGCTGAACTCCTTCATGATTACTCGCACATTCTGTTAGGTGCATATACTTGGGGAGATGGTGATCTTCCAGATGATTTTATTGATCTATATGAGGAAATGGAAGAGCTTGATTTGACGGGTAAAGCATTTGCTGTATTCGGTTCTGGAGATACATCTTATGAACATTTTTGCGGAGCTGTGGATTTAATTGAAGAAAAAGTGAAGGAGCTGGGCGGTGATATCGTCCTGCCATCCATCAAAATTGAGCTGAATCCAGAAGGAAACGAGGAAGAGGAATTGATTTCTTTTGGTAGACAATTTGTTCATCTTCACCAGCAAGAAGCGGGATAAAGAGGCCCGCTTGTTTTATTTGCCAAGGCGCAGACGATTCTTTCACTTGTCATTAAAACTCTCCTTTGGTACAGTAATGAAGTATAAATTAAGAGGAGGACATACATACATGAAACAAATGGACGCTAATGAAATTATTTCATTTATTCAAAATAGTACAAAATCAACACCTGTGAAAGTCTACATTAAAGGGGACTTAGAAGGTATTGAATTTGGTGAACATGCAAAAACATTTATCACAGGTAACACTGGTGTTGTCTTCGGTGAGTGGAGCGAAATTCAAGAAGCTCTAGCATCAAACAAAGACAAAATTGAAGATGTTGTCGTGGAAAATGACCGTCGTAACTCTGCGATTCCTATGTTGGATTTGAAAAACATCAAAGCACGTATTGAGCCAGGTGCAATCATTCGTGATCAAGTGGAAATTGGCGATAATGCAGTCATCATGATGGGTGCTTCTATTAATATCGGTTCAGTCATCGGTGAAGGTACGATGATTGATATGAACGTTGTTCTTGGCGGCCGTGCGACAGTAGGTAAGAACTGTCATATCGGTGCGGGATCTGTTCTTGCAGGTGTCATTGAGCCGCCTTCTGCTAAGCCAGTTGTAGTAGAAGATGATGTTGTCATTGGTGCAAACGCTGTTGTTTTAGAAGGTGTGACAATTGGAAAAGGTGCAGTTGTAGCAGCTGGAGCGATCGTTGTGAACGATGTCGAGCCTTACACGGTTGTAGCAGGTACACCTGCAAAGAAAATCAAAGACATTGATGAAAAAACAAAAGGTAAAACTGAAATCAAACAAGAACTGCGTCAGCTTTAATTGACACAATTCGCAGCTGAAGACATAGACGTGGATGATATATCCACGTCTTATTCGTATAGAGGAAAGGAAGCGAGTTCACTTGTTAAATCGTGAGCAATTAATATCCATTCGAAGAGATTTGCACCAAATTCCTGAGCTTGGTTTTAAGGAATTTAAAACACAAGCTTACCTCATCAAGCATCTCGAATCGTACCCAACAGATCGAATCGAGATGGAAACATGGCGGACTGGACTTTTTGTGAAAGTAAAAGGGACAAATCCTACGCGCGTCTTTGCGTATCGTGCAGATATGGACGGATTATCTATCCCTGAAGAAACGGGCTATCCATTTCAATCGGTACATGAAGGCCACATGCATGCATGTGGACATGATCTTCATATGACCATTGCTCTTGGTATCATTGATCATTTCGTGCATCAGCCAATCAAAGAAGATCTGCTATTTATTTTCCAACCGGCAGAAGAAGGGCCAGGCGGAGCTGAACCAATGCTTACAAGTGATGTTCTAAAAAAGTGGACGCCAGACTTTATTACAGCGCTGCATATTGCACCTGAATATCCAGTCGGCACGATTGCAACAAAGCCGGGCCTATTATTTGCTAATACGAGTGAGCTTGTGATCGATCTTGAAGGAAAAGGCGGGCATGCCGCATACCCTCATTTAGCAAATGATATGGTGGTGGCTGCAAGTGCACTAGTAGGGCAGCTGCAATCGGTGATTTCACGAAATGTGGACCCTCTTGATAGTGCCGTCATTACAGTTGGCACGATTACAGGTGGCACTGCTCAAAATATCATTGCGCAGCATGCAAAGCTTGATGGAACCATTCGCACGCTCTCGCCAGAGTCTATGGAAAAGGTGAGAAAACGAATTGAAGCACTTGCAAAGGGAATTGAAATTGGCTATGAATGCAAGGTGACAGTTCGATACCCTTCATCTTATTACGAAGTGGACAATTCAAAGGATTTGACAGAAGAATTTATGTCATATGTAGCCGAAGAAGGTCTTGCGAACGTCATTGAATGCAGAGAAGCGATGACAGGAGAAGATTTCGGCTACATGCTGAAAAAATACCCTGGGTTCATGTTTTGGCTAGGGGTAGATTCAGAATATGGTCTGCACCATGCAAAACTCACGCCTGACGAAAATGCGATTGAAACAGCTGTGAACGTCATGACGGCTTATTTTAAAAAGCAAGCAGGTGAATGAATAATCAAATGGTCTCCTGTACACCTTATGAACAGGAGGTGTTCTTGATTATGACAAGAATTGGTGTAGAACCATCTTTATCCGATGTAGAAGAGCTTTTGAAGCAAAAAGGGTATGATGTCGTACGTATTCAAAATGAACAGCAAATGGATCAGTGTGACTGCTATGTGGTCACAGGACTAGATTCAAATGTTCTTGGCATTTCAGACACAACGACAAAGGCATCTGTCATTACAGCGTCAGGTATGACGGCTGATGAAATTTGTCAAGAAGTAGAACAGCGTGTTCAATAAAACTAACAAAAAAGAACCAGGATATTATGATCCTGGTTCTTTTTGCTCTTTGGCTAGATCGAGTGCTTCTTTCATTTTTTTGCGCAGAATTCGTTCGACACGCCACTGCTCCATCGTTTCAGTTTTTGCAATGATACGAAGGACGAGGGATGAAGAGCCAAATGATTCCACTCCAACGACTTGAGGACCTTCGATGATTTGCGGCATGCTCTCACGAACTTCATCACAGGCTGCTTGCAAAGTGGTGATCATCTGATCCACATTTTCATCTGGGGATAATTCGATATCAACGAGTGCCTGCATCGTCCCTCGTGAATGATTGCTTACATTCAGTATACTTCGGTTCGGAATGAAATGAAGAGTGCCATCAAAGCTTCGAAGCTGTGTTGTTCTCAGTCCAATTTGTTCAACGATCCCATCGAAACCAGCAACCGTTATATACTCGCCGACATCAAATTGTTTTTCCAGCAGTATGAAGAAGCCTGTCACAATATCACTCACTAATCCCTGAGCCCCAAATCCAATGGCAAGTCCTACAACACCTGCGCCAGCCAATAAGGCGGTTGGGTTATAGTGAAATAAGTCGAGGATCATCACAACTAGAATAAAAATCAGCAAGTAGGCGAAAATATTTAAGGTAAGACTTTGCAGCGTTTGAGCTCGTGATAAAGAGACATCGTGCTTCTCAGAGAATGCTGAATAGGCACGCTTAATCATCTTGTTTCCAATCGCTCTGATGATAAAATAAATCACAAAAATAGCAATGAGTTTTAGAAAAATCATACTGATATTCATGATGATGGAAACCCAATCTACTTGTTCAAGTGCTTTCATGATCTTCAAAACCTTTCTATGTATGTGCGAAATGAGAAGCTAATCATTTGTTCCCTTATGCAAGTCATGTTAAACTTTTAATAGTTGGAGCGAGAGATTGTGACAAATCGTTAATTAAATTTATTATTAATTAATATTGACTAAAAATCGCTTAAGTATTATAATTATATTTGTGAAGTTATTAACTAAATGAGAATTCAACCTATTGATTCTCATTTTATATACAGCTAAGAAGTCTGTATAAAGATATTATTTTTGGAGGGATTTACATATGGCAGAGCGTTTTGTAGGAAAACAAGCTCCACGTTTTGAAATGGAAGCAGTACTTGCTAATAAGGAATTTGGTAAAGTGAGTTTAGAGGAAAACATCAAGAATGACAAATGGACAGTTCTTTTCTTCTATCCAATGGATTTCACTTTTGTTTGTCCAACTGAAATTACAGCAATGAGCGATCGTTATGATGAGTTTGAAGATTTAGATGCAGAAATCATTGGTGTATCTACTGATACAATCCATACGCATCTTGCTTGGATCAACACAGATCGTAAAGACAATGGTCTTGGTGAATTAAAATATCCACTAGCTGCTGACACAAACCACACAGTATCTAGAGAATACGGTGTTTTAATTGAAGAAGAAGGAATTGCACTTCGTGGTCTATTCATCATTAACCCAGAAGGCGAACTTCAATATCAAACAGTATTCCACAACAATATCGGTCGTGATGTAGATGAGACACTACGTGTTCTTCAAGCATTACAAACTGGTGGACTTTGCCCAGCGAACTGGAAACCTGGTCAAAAAACACTTTAATTGATAGTTGAAGAAACAGTCTAACGGGTGTTAGACCTTCAGATTGTTGACAAAGGGCTAAAATGAACTTGATTTTAGCCCTTTGTCTTCTTTTCAGCGTGATAGAAAACCTTTGAAGTCTAGGAAGAACGAGTACTGGCGCGAAGCGAATGTGACATTCCGTGAGCACCAGCACGCAGGACCGAAAAAGAATGAGAGGGTTTGTCTACATGCTGGGGTCTAACTGATGTTAGACTTTTTTGTTTCGAGACATACAATGGATGGAGGCGCTTCAAAATGAAATTACGTCAACCAATGCCAGAACTAACTGGTGCAAAAGAATGGTTAAATGGAGAAGTAACAAGAGAAGAATTAATTGGTGATAAACCAACATTGATCCACTTCTGGTCAGTTAGCTGTCACCTTTGTAAAGAGGCGATGCCGCAAGTGAACCAATTCCGTGATGAATACAAGGATCAACTAAACGTGATCGCAGTTCACATGCCACGTTCAGAGGATGACCTTGATCTAGAAAAAATCAAAGAGGTTGCAAATGAGCATGAAATCACACAGCCAATCTTTGTAGACAGCGACCATAAATTAACAGAAGCATTTGAGAACGAATATGTACCAGCTTACTATGTATTCGATAAAACAGGTGCTTTACGCCACTTCCAAGCTGGCGGAAGCGGTATGAAAATGCTTGAAAAACGTGTCAATCGAGTTCTTTCTGAGTCTGAAAAGGCTGCAGAATAGGCTTTCCCCCCATGAATGGGGGTTTTTTCATGGGGAAAAATAGGAGACATATTGCACTGGATGAATATCATTGTAGGTGGAATGCCTAAGAAAAGAGAAAATGAGGGATTTCATTAAAAAAATTTCCTAAAATAAAAAGGTATTATGACCTATTTACATTTTTATTTTGAAATGAAAATGTAAAGATTTTAACTTTTTACTATTCAGAACGTTTTTGCACAAAAGAAATTTCAGTTTGGTAAATAACTATATAAATCAAGTAGTATAAGCATTTATTCAAAATTTTTACAATATTTTAAAGGTGGTCAAAAGCCTATAGTGGCAATGAAATGGGTGCCGATTTTTCTTCTTTGGCAAAATTTTAGTTGGAAATACCTATCTGATAGCAAACTGTAAAATGATAAAAAAATAGTTGATAAAATTAGTTTTCTAATCTAATATTTACTATAGAATATTTTTTATATGATGAGGGGGAAATCCATTGTTTAATGAGAGGGAAGCGTTACGTTTACGATTGGAACAATTAAATGAAGCAGAAGTAAAGGTCATCCGTGAATATCAAATTGAACGAGATGCGATTTACGCAAAACTAAGAGAATTAGACCGTCAAGGTACAGGTCTCGTCACAGATACAAAAAAAGAAGTACGTACAGAGAGAAAAACAGATTCACTGCCTGTATTAGCTGAGCTGGCTGCACAAGAAATGAGAAGCTACAATCAGCCTGTGCAAACGCAGTCAAACGTTACATCATCTTTAGGAACAGGTCAGCTAAATGGTGCACCTGTAGGTATTCCTGAAGGATCTACAAGACGCAGAAGAGGCACAGCTAGACCTGGATCAAAGGCAGCTAAGCTTCGTGAAGCTGCAATCAAAACATTAAAGCGTCATAATGCGGCGATTAAAAGCTCTGAACTTCAAAAAGAGATTGAAAAAGAGAGCGGTCTTGAAATTCCAAATATGACAACGTTTATGCAAAGCTTAATTAAAATGTACCCAGAAGTGAAGAAACCTTATCGCGGACAGTATATTTTAGAAGGCGACATTCAAACAGAAGACGAATAAATAAAAAAGAAACTGCTGGGCGTAAATGCCAGCAGTTTTTTCTTGCGTACGTGATGAATGAATCACTTTTTTTGATCAACTGTATAGACAATCTTTCGTTCTTTGGGCATGTTGTCGCGCTGTTTTTTAAATCCATCGATCTTCACTGTCATGACCTCTCCACTCCGCTGCACCGCATCAACTTTTGCCTGGAGCGTTTCTACTTGTTCGTTTAGTTTCTTCAAAATCGGTCCTATTTCTTCGGTTGTTTGCAAAATAGGGTCTTGTGAGAACGGCTCGGCATTTGTTTGGGCTGACTGGTCGATATCAGCAAAATGAGAAGCGATCCATTCCTCGCTTTCGGCTAACTGTTTTTGGTAGCTTGTGAGCGTTTCATAAAAAATGGCTTCTTTTGCTTTTTCGATTTGCAGTAATTTTCCTTGTGTTTCATAAAAACGCTCCTGTAGATGCCGGACGCCTTCTTGTAATAAATGAAGCTCTGCGTTTTTATCGCCTAGAGTTTGCTGCAGTTTTTCAATCACAGCGGATAAAGTATTTCCTTTTTTCTCCTCTTTTGCAAGCTGTTTATCTTGGTCTAGTAATCGCTCCTGTAGTTGCTGAGACATTTCCTTATATTTTACAACCTTCAAATGCAATCGGTGCTTTTCCTCTGTTTCTTTTCGTCTATGATAGGTTTCCTTTTGCAGCATTTCATGAAGAAGGACGATTTTATGTAATAATTCCGATTTGCTATAAGAGAGATCTTGTATTTTAGATGATGCTTCGTCTTGGTCAATGGTCATTTCATCCAATTGTTGTTTTAATTGAGTGAAATCCTTTTTCATCTCATGATATTCTTGAGATAGCTTCTTGTTTTTAGCATAGGTATACGTGGACTGTAAATCTGAAATTATCTGTTGATATTTGGCCGTTTCAGCTTTTAAAAATAGATTTTCTTGAGACAGATCATGGAATAGGGGAGAAGCATGGCGCCGGTTCATAGGTAGACCCTCCTTATTCATGTTATCAATAAAGTATGCGAAATGAGTGCGATTAGAACAACCATATCAAAGGGGATGAGATGATGAGAATAGTGAATGTGATACTAGCCGGAGGTGCTTCTAGGCGTTTTGGAGAGCCAAAGGCAAGTCATGTCTATCAGGGGAAACCACTATATGAACATGTGAAAGAGCAACTTTTGAAAGGGGAAACCATCATCATCAGTCACCCGAAGCTTCTGCCTTTTTTCAAAGCAAGAGGGGAACAAGCTGTTTGGTTAGATGATGAACAGGTGCGTGGGTATGGCCCGCTTGCAGGTATATATACCGCTATGCAAAAGCAAGAAGCAGAGTGGTATTTAGTGACGGCATGTGATATGCCATTCATACGAAAAGAGACAGCCGTCGCTTTATCTTCTTATTGCCATGAGCATGTAGATGCTGTGGTCCCGATGGTGCAGGAAAGATTACAGCCGTTATTTGCGCTTTATCACCGCCGCAGTCTTCCGTTTATTTCTGCGTGCTTAAAAGAGAATCAATTAGCTATCAAAGATTTATTACAAAAACTTCACGTCCAGGTTGTTCCAGCCGACGAACTGAACGTGGCACCAAATGAATTTCACAATATCAATAAAAGAAGCGATTTACCTGAAAACGGTATGATATGATACATAAAAACGAGAAGGAGAGAACAATATTGAACGAGCGATATTCAAGGCAAATCTTGTTCCCTCCGGTAGGCGAAAAAGGGCAGTCTGCGCTTGCCGAAAGTCATGTCCTTATTGTTGGAGCTGGTGCACTTGGAACAGCATCTGCTGAAGGGCTTGTCCGATCTGGAATTGGTACTTTGACGATTGTAGATCGTGATTATGTCGAATTCTCAAATTTACAGCGGCAGCAGCTGTACACTGAACACGATGCAAAGATGCATGTGCCAAAAGCGGCAGCGGCGAAAAAACGTCTCCAAGAGATCAACCATGAAGTGACCATACACGCCATTATTGAAGATGCAGGAGTAGAGCTGTTAAGACCTTTATTCCGAAAAGCAAATATCGTCATTGATGCGACTGATAATTTTGAGACAAGAATGGTGATGAATGACTTATCCTTAGAAACAAATACGCCTTGGATTTACGGTGCCTGTGTGAGCAGTCAGGGAATGTATATGACCATTTTGCCGGGCAAAACACCTTGCTTATCATGTGTATTTACCTCAGTGCCTGTTGGGGGTTTGACATGTGATACAGCTGGTATTATTTCTCCGGCTGTCCAAATGGTGTCGGCTTATCAGCAAACAGAGGCATTAAAATATTTAACAGGGCATGAAGAGCAAATGGAGCGAAAGTTTGTCACGTTTGATTTGTGGCAGTCGTCTTCGTTTAAAATGGATGTATCTCGTACGAAGCAGGAGAGCTGTCCATCTTGCGGCATAAATAGAACGTATCCATATTTACAGGAACAGCGCAAAAAAACAGCGGTTCTTTGCGGACGTGACACCGTTCAAATCATATCGAAGGATTTAGAAAACCTTTCATTTCAGCATGTAAAAGAGCGTCTGTCCTCTATTTGTGAGGTGGAAGTGAACGATTTTTTAATTCATATACGCTATGAAAGACACCGTATCGTTTGTTTTAAAGGAGGACGTGTATTAATCCATGGGACAAATGATGAAAGAGTAGCCAATTCATTACTAGCAAGACTGCTAGGCATATAGGAGTGAGAAGTGATGGAAAGACGACAGCCAATTCCAGTAGAAGAGGCAGTAAAGAAAGTCCACCAATTTCAAAAACATGGACAAGTCGAATGGGTTCCTTTAAAGAACAGCCTTGGAAGATGGATTGCAGAGGATATTTTAGCAGACCATGATGTTCCTGCCTTTGATCGTTCTCCGTATGATGGTTTTGCACTTCGAGCAGAAGATACAAAGGAAGCATCGAGCGAGCATCCGATTGAATTTGAGGTCATTGATCATATAGGGGCAGGTATTGTTTCTGCAAAAACGATCGGTCCTTTTCAAGCGATTCGCATCATGACAGGAGCGAAGATTCCAAAAGGAGCAAATGTTGTGATCATGCTCGAATTGACGAAAACGTTTGAAAAAGACGGTAAATCAATGATGTCACTTAAAAGACCGCTGAAAAAGGGGGACAATATTTCTCGGCAAGGAGAAGAGACCCTCAAAGGGAACGTCATGATCAAAAAAGGCTCAAAAGTTACCCCAGGCGTGACGGCGATATTGGCAACGTTCGGGTATGCGGTTGTGCCAGTCGTCAAAAAACCGGTGATCGGTATCATCTCAACAGGTACCGAGCTCCTACAAGTAAGTGATGCCATGGTGGACGGTAAAATTAGAAATAGTAACCTAAGCATGGTATACGCTCAGGTTCTTGAAGCTGGAGGAGAACCGCTTGATTTAGGCGGTGTATCCGATGATTTTGATCAAAGCTATGAAGCCGTAAAATCAGCCTTAAGCAAAGTTGATATGCTCATCACAACAGGTGGTGTATCGGTAGGTGATTTTGACTTTTTACCTGCTATTTATGAAAAACTAGGTGCAGAGGTGTTGTTTAATAAAGTCGCCATGAGACCTGGAAGTGTGACGACCGTTGCTGCGTTGTCAAATGGTCAATTGCTTTATGGGCTGTCAGGAAATCCGGCTGCCTGTTTTGTTGGCTTTGAACTATTTGTCAAACCGATCATTTATAAATGGTGTTTGAAAGAAAATCCATTTCCCGTTTTTGCTGAGGCGAAGCTGACACATGATTTTCCAAAAGCCAATCCATTCACACGATTTGTTAGAGCATCACTTGATTTCGCTGGCAGCCAGCTTAGTGTGACGCCAACAGGTCTTGATAAATCTAGTGCGGTGACATCTATTGCTCATGCTGATTGTTTCATTGTTTTGCCTGGAGGAACAAGAGGGTTTAGTGCAGGTGACCAGGTCAGCGTTCTGCTATTTCACCACGAAGGCGGTGCTCCATGTTGGATGACAAATTAAACATTCTACAAGTCGTGGGCTATCAAAATAGTGGTAAAACGACGCTGATCGAAAAATTATGTCAGCTGGCGGATGAAGAAGAAATGCAGCTAGGCTGCTTCAAACATCACGGACATGGCGGAAAACCAGACCGTCTGTTCAAACAAAAAGATACGGATCGATATGTTCAAGCGGGTGCATTTGCCGCAGGTGTGGAGGGAGAAGGTGAATGTCACTTTTTCATACGGCACATGACATTCACACAACTAATCAACATGTGTCAGCATCTTCCTTTAGATGCCGTCTTGATCGAAGGATACAAACAGGCGCCTTACCGCAAAATCCTGTGTGTCAAAGACGAACAGGAACTCATTGATCTTTCGACACTTTCTCATATACAAGCAGCCATTTATTTCAATAAAGAAATACAATTCACTGAGAAATACCCGTTTCCTGTGTTTTCAGCATTTGACAGGCGCGGGATCACATTTGCTTTTAATTTATTGAAGGGGGAAGCCTCGTATGAATGAACTTTTTAAGATCACAAAAGAGCCAATTGATGTGAATGAATTGATTCAGCATGTCACAAGGCGCAAAGCGGGAGCCATTACGACATTCATAGGCACGGTAAGAGAATGGACAAATGGCAAAAAAACGCTGCGTTTAACATATGAAGCATACATACCAATGGCGGAAAATATGTTGAGTCAAATTGGACAAGAAATTAAAAAACGCTGGCCCGATACAGAAGCTGCTATTGTGCATCGTATTGGCACTCTTGAGATATGTGACATTGCAGTGGCAATAGCTGTTTCATCACCTCATCGGAAAGCTGCATACGAAGCCAATGAATATGCGATTGAACGAATAAAGGAAATAGTTCCTATATGGAAAAAGGAATACTGGGAAGATGGAGAGGCTTGGATAGGTGATCAGCTTGAAACCGTTTCATACCCGGAAGGAAAACCTAGTACTCTCCAACTTAACGAGAAAGAAGGGAAGCGGCATGATTAGCGTATTATTGTTCGCCGGCCTTGCTGAGAAGGCCGGTAAACAACAAATCATCATTCAAAAAGATCAAACAACGGTTGATGAAATTAAAATAGAATTACAGGAGGTATATGGAGTTGATACTGCACAAAACGTGATGGTTGCAGTCAACGAAATATATACGAGGGGAAATGCTGAAGTGCGTAGCGGGGACACTGTTGCACTCATTCCTCCTGTAAGTGGTGGATAATAGATATTAGAGGATTTGGTTATGGCCAGCGGCTGTAACCAATTTTTTTATGTGTGAAAAGATTGTAGAGGTACTTGGGTATGATCTTCGTAAATAAAACATCCCCGGCGTGCTTTAGAAATGTGAGGATCGAGCTGTTGAATGAGATCATACAATTCGCTGATTCGTCTCACATTGAAATCTGTTTGAGCTTGAAGCTGTTCTTTTAGTTCTTTTGTGCTCACGATGCTTCCCTTTTTTTCTTTAATAATATCTACACACCTTGCTGCGTAGTATATTTTGTCATTAGAAGGTCTGCTCTCTTTCATATCAAGTAATTTGAGCTCATGATAAATCAGTTCTCTTTCCTTTCTAAAGTATTGCCATGCTTCTTGTTCCTTTTCATAAAGTAAAATCAATTGCATTTTCAATTTTTCTCTTAACATTCACTTGACTCCATTTCCACTATCATTTAACCTACCTCTATTTTACATTATATGAAAAAATAACATTTGATCAAGTAAAATCCTTTTATTTTTATTTTTTTAATATGAAAGTATTGATACTAAAGGCTCATCTGTTCTATAAAAGGCGCTAAACATAGTCCTATAAAGCCGGGATTCATTGAAATTACTAGGAATATTTTAACAAAAAATTGTTGTGTCTAACTGAGACCATCTGAATCCAAAGGAAAAGGATATTTATTCCGAAAGACATGTTGTTTACTTCATAAACTGTTTTTCAGTCAGTAAAATCATGATTTTTTCATATGAATATGGTCGGATCAAGGTATCATTTGAAGGATGTCGTTCATGAAAATAGAATAATAGATTCAATCCTATCACTATGAAAATAAGAAAATCAAATGATCTATCACTTATTGGCAATCTTTTGATAAAATAGAAACAACAAGAGTATGAAAAAACGTTTCGATACTTACAGCACATGGAGAGGATGACATTTGATGAAAGAAACAACGCCAAAACCCACAATGATTGGAGTAAGCACAAGACCATCAGAGCATTTAAAAAGAGTGTGGGAGCAGCCATTCGTTTGGTGGCCTTTATCATGTGTGCTTGTATTAACAGTTGTTGTCACTTATTTGTCTCAGCTAGTGAATGAAGGATTGTGGGCAGATTTAATTTTGCCAATCCCTTTCGTTTATGTGATCACGCTCATTGGTCTGGTCATTGGAATTGTCATTAATACTGCCGTATACAAGTTCATCGTCTTTTTAGCAAAAGGTGATGCAACATTTCATCAGCTGTTTTCAGGTGTACTGTATATCACGCCTATTACGATCATTGGTACGATTATTTCTCATTTGGCGATCATTTTTTTCATGTGCCAAAAGATATCACGGTTACCTCATTAAACGCATTCATTCGAATGTCTGGTCCATGGCATGCCGTGTTAGCAAATATCGATCTTTTTGTGATCTGGAATCTTGTTTTAACAGGCTTTTTATTGATCAAAGTCGGCCGCACTTCGCCAAAAATATCTTGGATCATTGTAGCTGTCTTTTATGTGCTATCTTTAATTTTTCAATATGTAGGAACCACAATCACCATTAACATGTCATTAAGCTGGGGGTAGAATGTTTTTATGAGAAAGAAAATCATCATCGGATCCATTATCATTATTGTGATTGGTCTATTTATTGGATTTAATATTGCAAAAAACCAATCAAAGCCTGCCTCTACGGCATCATTTAAAACAGTCCAACTTGCATCAAAAGAAATAACTTCTACGGTGATGACGCCTGGAACACTTTCATTCTCGGAGGAGCAATTCATTTATACAGAAGAGGAGAAGGGAAGCCTGAATCATATCGCTGTGAAAGAAGGAGAAAAGGTGAAAGTTGGAACACCGCTCCTGACATATGAAAATAAGGAACTGGAGCTTGAAGAACAGCAGCAAGCACTTGCGGCTGAATCAAGTACACTAAAGCTTGAACAATTACAAAATAGACTCAATACATTAGATGAAAATCAGGGAAAAAAGGTGGGCTCTGATTCGAAAAACGAGCGAGATCAGCTTGAACTCGAACTCAAAGCCGCTGAATTAGAGCAAAAACAAGCGGAGCTTAACCAAGAAAAAATAAAGGCACAAATAGAAGATTTAACGATACATAGCAAAATTGAAGGAACAGTCATCTCCATCGAGCAAGATGCTGGCGCAGGGAAGCTAGAAGAGAGACAGCCGGTGATCCATATTGGCAATGAGAAAAAAATGATCGTACGAGGCTTAATCACTGAGTATGACGCTATGAAAGTCAAAAAGAAACAAAAAGTAAAGGTAACGTCTGATGTCATTCGCGGAAAGAGCTGGCAAGGAGTGGTGAAAAAAGTGGGCGCTGTGCCTGCCCAGTCAACAGCAGAAACAGCTGCAAGTGATCAAACGGTACAATATCCAGTCGAAATTGAAATAAAAGGGAAAAAGCCGGATGCAAAACCAGGCTTTAAAATGATCATGGAAATTGAAACGGACAAGCGTCAAGTGCTCACAATTCCTGAAACAGCCGTGAAAAAAGAGAAAGATGGTTCATACGTTTATGTTGTTGAAAAGAATGCATTGAAGAAAGTAAGAGTGACATTAGGTGAAACGTCAGGTCATGATCTTGAAGTGACGAAAGGTTTAACAAAAGAAGATCAAATCATTGCAGAGCCATCAGATGAAATGTATGACGGAATGGAAGTGAATGCTGAATGATTCAGCTTTCAAACGTGACAAAAAGCTACGAAGTCGCTGAGGAGACATTTGATGTATTAAGTGATGTGGACCTTGTCATTGGTAAAGGCGAGTATATGTCCATTATGGGCCCGTCCGGCTCTGGAAAATCAACGTTAATGAATATCATTGGCTGTTTGGACCACCCGACCTCCGGACAGTACCATTTTCAAGGTATGGAGCTGTCGGCAGCAAAGGATCAAGAACTGGCAGTGATTCGAAATCGATCCATTGGTTTTGTTTTTCAACAATTTTATTTACTGCCTAGATTAAATGCGAGGCGAAATGTTGAACTTCCGATGATTTATGCTGGTATCAGTCAAAAGGAAAGAAAAGAACGTGCGGAAATGGCACTTGAAAAGGTTGGTTTGGCAGATCGAATGAAGCATATGCCAAACGAGTTGTCAGGGGGTCAAAAGCAAAGAGTAGCCATCGCACGTGCGATTGTCAATGAGCCGAAGCTCATCTTGGCAGATGAACCAACAGGCGCTCTTGATTCAAAAACGAGCGGCTCGATTATGGAACAGTTTACGAAGCTCAATGAGGAAGGAACAACGGTTGTGCTAGTTACTCATGAAGAAGAAATAGCTGCGTATACAAACCGGATAGTCGTTGTAAGAGATGGACGCCTCGTTCAAGATAGATTGATACAAGGAGACGCAATGAATGAAACTCTTTGAAAATATCAAAATAGCGCTGAATTCTGTCCTAGCTCATAAATTGCGTTCTATTTTAACAATGCTTGGAATTATTATTGGGGTTGGATCAGTGATTGCAGTCGTTGCCATCGGTCAAGGCGGAGAGCAAATGCTGAAAGAATCAATTTCAGGGCCAAACAATACCATTGATATGACCTATACACCCTCTGATGAGGAGTTAAATGCGAATCCTAATGCGTTATTTGAAGCCACATTTACTGAAGAAGACATTCAAAGTGTTCAAGCATTGAATGGGGTTAAACAGGTTGCCTCCTCCACTGCACAAGGCATGCAATTAAGATTCCAAGATACAACAATAGATGCAACGGTCAATGGGATTAATGAAGGCTACACGAATGTACACTCATTACATATAGCAGAAGGACAGGACTTACGTGAAATCGATTTTAGGAGCGGAAGAAGGGCAGCTGTTATTTCAGAAGGGATACAAAAAGAATTGTTTAATGGAGAGAAGGCAGTAGGCGAGTTGATTTGGATGAATGGACAGCCGGTTGAGGTGATCGGAGTTTTAGCAAAACAGGAAGGGCTGTTTTCATTTGATATGAATGAAATATATGTCCCTTTTGCAATGCTGACAACTGCATTTGGTGTGAAAGAATATGATAAGTTGTCTATTCAAGTCGCACATGCTGATCAAATGAAAGAAGTGGGAAAGAGTGCGGCTGCACGCTTAAATGAAAATCACCATACAGAAGATGCTTACGAAATGATCAATCTGGAAGAGATTGCAGCAGGCATTGGTCAGATTACGTCTGTTATGACAACAATCATTGGCTCAATTGCTGGTATCTCATTACTTGTCGGCGGCATTGGTGTCATGAATATTATGCTCGTATCTGTCACAGAAAGAACAAGAGAAATCGGAATTCGAAAGGCACTTGGGGCAACTAGGGCTCAAATACTCGTTCAGTTTTTAATTGAGTCTGTCGTCCTTACACTGATCGGTGGGTTACTTGGAATCGCGCTTGGCTTCGGAGGTGCTTCACTTGTGTCACTGTTTGCAGGGTGGCCTTCTCTTGTATCGTGGCAAATCGTATGTGGAGGCGTCCTATTTAGTATGCTCATTGGTATTATTTTTGGACTGATTCCTGCCAATAAAGCAGCGAGGCTCGATCCGATTGAATCACTTAGATATGAATAATCCTAAAGTTAACGTACGAGGTGCTGACAAGAAGGTAGAACGAGATATATTGCCTGCTGCTCCCCACCTGAAGCTTTTATGCAAAACGCATAAAGGCTTTTTTTCGTTCAATTGAATGAAATGAAAAATGATAGAAATGCTAATATCATGACTTTCTTCTCAATGTCACATATTTTTCAGTTTACAAATGGTACATATAAAGGTAAGATGACCATTGTGAAAGATTTTGATAGTTATTGAATGTATTTGATTGTTTTGTATTGATAATGTTGAAAAAAGCGATTACAATAAAGGTGCGCGCAAAATGAATACGTTTTCAAAAGGGGGTGTTTTCAATGCTAACACCAGAAAGACATCAACTCATTATCGACTATTTAGAAGAAAACGATGTCATCAAAATACAGGACTTAATGATTATGACGGATGCGTCTGAATCTACAATTAGAAGAGATTTATCAGCCCTCGAAGAAAAAGGCTTTCTTAAAAGAGTTCACGGAGGAGCTGCTAAAATATCTAGTATTCGTCTTGAACCAGATGTGTTTGAGAAATCTGCCAAAAACCTTCATGAAAAGTCATTGATTGCAGAGGCAGCTGCGTCACTTTTAAAACAAGGCGATTGTATTTACTTAGATGCTGGTACGACAACACAGCAAATGATTGACTTTATCGATCCAGATCAAGATATCGTGGTGGTGACAAATGGTGTCATGCACATTGAAGCACTCATGAGAAAAGGCATTTCTTTTTACCTGATAGGCGGATCAGTGAAACATCGAACAGGAGCCATGGTGGGAGCCGCAGCTTTGACAGCTATGGAAAATTACCGTTTTGACAAGAGCTTTGTTGGGACGAACGGCATTCATCCCGAGGCAGGGTTTACAACACCTGATCCAGAAGAAGCGCTCATTAAAAAAAGAGCCATGAAGCAGGCGAAAAAAACCTACATCTTAACAGATGCCTCAAAGTTTGGCGAAATATCGTTTTCAACCTTTGCTAGTTTACAGGAAGCCACCATTATCACAAACGACGCAAAAGAGGATTCATTCGATAATTACCATGAAAAAACGGTTATAAAGGTAGTGAAAACATGATTTATACAGTTACTTTAAACCCATCAGTTGATTACATCGTGCACGTGGAGGATTTTGCGGTCGGCGGTTTAAATCGTTCAACCTATGACAAAAAATATCCAGGTGGTAAAGGAATCAATGTCTCAAGGCTTTTAAAACGGCACGGTGTTGAATCAAAAGCACTTGGATTCATTGGCGGTTTTACAGGCAAATATATTCAAGACTTTTTACAAAACGAACAATTACAAACAGCCTTTCATGAGGTGCCAGAAGATACACGTATCAATGTGAAACTAAAAACAGGCGAAGAAACGGAAATCAACGGGCTCGGTCCAAGTATTACTGAAGCACAGTTCGATTCGTTTTTATCCCAATTCACTTCATTAACAGAAGGCGATGTCGTTGTATTAGCAGGCAGCATTCCTTCTTCACTGCCTCATAACACATATGAGCGCATTGCTGAAGTATGTGCGAAGCAAGGGGTAAGAGTAGTACTTGATATTTCTGGAGAAGCCTTAAAAAAAGCAGCAGATCTGAAACCATTCTTAATGAAACCAAACCATCATGAGTTAGGTGAAATGTTTGAAACCAGTATTTCATCTGCAGAAGAAGCCATTCCTTATGGGAAAAAGCTGTTGGAACAAGGTGCTGAACATGTCATTGTATCTATGGCTGGAGACGGCGCTCTCTTATTCAGTAAGGAAGGAATCTTTCAATCTAATGTTCCAACAGGCAAGCTGATCAACTCAGTTGGTGCAGGGGATTCAGTCGTTGCAGGATTCTTAGCTGGCGTTTCTAAAGGCCTTTCCATAGAAGAATCATTTAAGCTTGGCGTCACATCAGGAAGTGCTACAGCATTTTCTGAGGAACTTGGAACAAAAGAGCTTGTCGATACATTATTGCCACAAGTAAAAGTCACACGCATTTAAAGGAGGAGTCATCATGAAAATTACAGAACTACTCACGAAGCATACGATTAAGCTTCAATTAGACAGCCAGCAAAAAGAAGCCGTTATTGAAGAACTGGTCACTGTATTAGATACAGCTGGTAAATTAAATGATAAAGAAGGCTACAAAGCAGCTGTTGTTAATCGTGAAAAACAAAGCTCTACGGGAATCGGAGAAGGAATTGCGATTCCTCATGCGAAAACAGCAAGTGTGAAAGAACCTGCTATTGCATTTGGTCGTTCAACAGCTGGTGTAGATTATGAATCATTAGACGGACAGCCAAGTCATCTTGTCTTTATGATTGCAGCAACTGAAGGCGCAAACAACACGCATTTAGAAGCACTTTCTCGTTTATCCACACTTCTCATGCGTGAAGAGATCCGAAAGCAGCTTCTTGAAGCGGCTACTGAAGATGAAATCATTGAAATTATCAATACACATGATAAAGACGATGAAGAAGAAGAGGAAGTCAAAGAGGAACCGGCTGCACCGGGAAAACCTGCTAAAATTTTAGCGGTGACAGCTTGTCCAACAGGCATCGCGCATACATTTATGGCCGCAGATGCTTTGAAAGAAAAAGCAAAAGAAATGGGCGTTGACATTAAAGTTGAGACAAATGGCTCTAGTGGAATTAAACATGCCCTGACAGCAAAAGAAATTGAAGAAGCGCCAGCTATTATTGTGGCAGCTGATAAACAAGTTGAAATGGAACGCTTTAAAGGCAAACATGTCATTGAAGTACCTGTGACAGCTGGAATTCGCCGTCCGCAAGAATTGATCGAAAAAGCCATCAATCAAGATGCGCCGATTTATAAAGGTTCAGGCGGCAGTTCTTCAAAAGATGAAAATGAATCATCAGGCAAGGGAAGAAGTGGATTCTATAAGCACTTAATGAGCGGTGTAAGCAACATGCTTCCGTTTGTTGTTGGGGGCGGTATCCTCGTTGCGATTTCATTCTTCTGGGGAATTAACTCAGCTGACCCTAAAGACCCTTCTTTCAATTCATTTGCAGCTGTATTAAAAGGGATTGGCGGAGATAATGCACTTGCCTTAATCGTTGCTGTATTAGCTGGATTTATCGCAATGAGTATTGCAGACCGTCCAGGTTTTGCACCAGGTATGGTTGGCGGATTCATGGCCTCTGCAGCAGGAGCTGGATTCTTAGGCGGATTGATTGCTGGTTTCCTTGCTGGTTACATTGTGGTGCTGCTCAAAAAAGTATTCACTTTTGTACCACAGTCGCTCGATGGTATTAAACCAGTTCTGCTCTATCCATTGTTCGGTATTTTCTTTACAGGGATTATCATGCATTACATCGTCAACACACCTGTTAAAATGGTCATGGACGGATTAACACACTGGCTTGAATCACTTGGTACTGGAAACCTTGTATTAATGGGGATTATTTTAGCTGGTATGATGGCCATTGATATGGGTGGTCCGATTAACAAAGCGGCCTACACTTTTGGTCTTGCGATGATTGCTGCTGGCAACTATGCACCGCATGCTGCGATTATGGCAGGTGGAATGGTGCCGCCTCTAGGAATTGCCCTAGCGACAACGATCTTTAGAAACAAATTCTCTAAACGTGACCGCGAGGCAGGTATTACATGTTACTTCATGGGAGCTGCGTTCATTACGGAAGGGGCGATCCCGTTTGCAGCGGCAGATCCTCTGCGCGTCATTCCTTCGGCTGTGATTGGTGCAGCAGTTGCAGGTGGATTAACAGAATTCTTTAGAGTGACGCTTCCTGCACCGCACGGCGGACTATTCGTTTTCTGGGTAACAAATCATCCAGTTCTTTACATCATCAGCATCTTAATCGGTGCCATTGTTACAGCGCTACTTCTCGGAATTCTAAAAAAACCAGTCCGACAAGAAGCTTAATTTGAAAAGAAGCATCGTGAAGAGCGGTGCTTCTTTTTGTTTAATCATTAGCAAATTAGGAAAAAATATCTAATTGAATGGTTGTCTTGTGAATTTTTAAATGACATGTGATAAAGTAAAGTTATTCAATTCACGTTTCAAGTCTTTTAGCAGAAAGTCTTAGGAGGAAGCAGTATTTTGAACGAAGAAAACAAACAAAACGAAAATGACATTCAATCTGATGAGAAACAAGCCAAAAAAGAGAAGAAAAGTTCTCTGTTTGAATGGATCAAAGCCATTTTAATTGCACTTGCCCTCGTCCTCATCATCCGTACGTTTATTTTTGAGCCGTATGTGGTGGAAGGAGAGTCAATGGAACCAACCCTTCATGATGGAGAAAAGCTGTTTGTCAACAAAACCATCAACTATCTCGGTGGAGTCAAACGTGGTGACATCGTGATTATTAATGGAAAAGACGGTCAGAAAATTCATTATGTCAAACGATTGATCGGCCTTCCAGGCGACACGATTGAAATGAAGGATGATACGCTTTACATTAATGGTAAAAAAGTAGATGAGCCTTATTTAAAAGAGAACAAGGCGCATGCCAAAGAGTATGAGGTACATTTAACAGGAGATTTTGGTCCAGTGAAAGTACCGAAAAACGATTACTTTGTTATGGGTGACAACAGACTGAATTCTATGGACAGTCGAAATGGACTCGGACTCATTGAAAAGGATCGTATTGTTGGCACATCAGAATTTGTTTTCTTCCCATTTGGCGATATTCGACAAACACAATAAATACACCTTTCTCAATGCGTAAGAAAGGTGCTTGAATGGACGACCCTTCATGTAGGGTCGTTTTTAATTTAGTGTGAGCATCGTGACAATGATGACAATGGCCAAAACAGAAGCGAAAACGGACCCGGTAATCGCCAAAACAGAACGGAATAATCCAATTTTCACATTGTCTTTTCCGCGCTTTTGTAAAAAGCGTTTTGAAAAGATGTGGACCAGTGTGTAAATGAGGACAAGCCCAATATAAAGGCCAAAGTCTCTTGCATTAAAGCCTGTCGCCGATAAATAAATGCCCATAAAGAAAATCAATAAACAGTATTCCATGAGTGTGAGTAATCTCAAATCGCCCGAACTCCTTCAATAAAAACATTCCCACTTATTATACCATATTGGACAAAAAGCCTTTGTTCTTAGCGAGAGACGTTTCTATCAATCGTTATTCATGTTATACTTCATATTGATGAATGAGTGATGGAGGATTAATAAATGATTGCAGTGAATAATGTTAGTTTGCGATTTGCTGATCGTAAATTATTTGAAGAAGTAAATATTAAGTTCACTCCTGGCAACTGCTACGGACTAATTGGTGCCAATGGAGCTGGTAAATCAACGTTCTTAAAGATTCTTTCTGGAGAAATTGAAGCTCAAACGGGCGATGTTCATATGAGTCCAGGTGAACGTTTAGCGATTTTAAAACAGAACCACTTTGAATACGAAGAGTTTGAAGTGTTAAAAGTCGTCATCATGGGTCACAAACGTCTATATGATGTGATGCAGGAAAAAGATGCGATTTATATGAAACCTGATTTCTCAGATGAAGACGGGATTCGTGCAGCAGAGCTTGAAGGTGAGTTTGCTGAGTTAAACGGATGGGAAGCGGAAAGTGAAGCTGCGATCCTATTAAAAGGTCTTGGCATTCCAGAGAGCCTGCAATCGAAGAAAATGTCTGAGCTTGGCGGATCTGAAAAGGTAAAAGTGCTTTTAGCACAAGCTTTATTCGGTAAACCTGACGTTCTACTTCTCGATGAGCCAACGAACCACTTGGACTTACAAGCCATTCAGTGGTTAGAAGAGTTCCTCATTAACTTTGAAAATACCGTCATCGTCGTATCGCATGATCGTCATTTCTTAAACAAAGTATGTACGCATATTGCAGACCTTGACTTTGGAAAAATTCAAGTGTATGTCGGAAACTATGATTTCTGGTATGAATCAAGCCAGCTGGCATTAAAACTCAGCCAGGATGCCAACAAGAAAAAAGAAGAACAAATTAAGCAGCTTCAAGAATTCGTTGCTCGGTTCAGTGCGAACGCATCTAAATCGAAGCAAGCGACATCAAGAAAGAAATTGCTTGATAAGATTTCGCTAGATGACATTAAACCATCTTCTCGTAAATATCCTTATGTTCATTTTGCGCCAGAGCGTGAAATCGGAAATGATGTCCTTCAAGTAGAAGGTCTATCAAAAACGATTGACGGTGTAAAAGTACTGGATAACGTCAGCTTTATTATGAATCGTGAGGATAAAATTGCGTTCTTAAGCCGTAATGAACTTGCTGTCTCTACTTTATTTAAAATCCTTGCTGGTGAAATGGAGCCAGACAGCGGGACATTTAAATGGGGCGTGACAACATCTCAAGCATTCTTCCCTAAAGACAACAGTGAATATTTTGAAGGAAGCGATTTAGATCTTGTTGATTGGCTTCGTCAATATTCTCCTAATGATCAAAGTGAAAGCTTCCTGCGTGGTTTCTTAGGCCGTATGCTTTTCTCTGGGGAAGAAGTGAAGAAAAAAGCAAGCGTCTTATCAGGTGGAGAAAAGGTTCGTTGTATGTTATCAAAAATGATGCTGTCTGGAGCGAATATTTTGCTGTTAGACGAGCCGACGAACCATTTAGACCTAGAGTCCATCACAGCGCTGAATAACGGTCTAATGAGCTTTAAAGGGGCTATGCTCTTCTCATCTCATGACCATCAGTTTGTTGAAACAGTTGCAAACCGGATTATCGAAGTGACGCCAAATGGCATCGTTGATAAACAAACAACTTATGATGAGTTCTTATCAGATCAAGAGATTCAAAAAAGACTACAAGAGCTGTATGCATAAACATAAAGAAAAGACATCCACATGTGGATGTCTTTTTTCTTTAAAAAGCCCAATTTCCATTTCGGAAAATCGGTTCACGTTTACCATCTTTTGTGATCCCATCAATATTCATTTCCTTTGAACCAATCATGAAATCGACGTGTGTAATACTGCTGTTCACACCAGCTGCGTCTAGTTCCTCACGTTTCATCTCTTTACCGCCTTCGATATTAAATGCATAACCGCTGCCGATGGCAAGGTGATTGGATGCATTTTCATCGTAAAGTGTATTGTAATAGAGGATATTTGAGTTAGAAATTGGTGAATCATCTGGTACAAGGGCAACCTCACCTAGATAATGTGAGCCTTCATCTGTTTCAACGAGAGAGGTTAAAATGTCTTCGCCCTCTTTGGCTTTCACATCTACAATACGCCCATTTTCAAAGGTTAACGTAAATTCATCGATAATGTTTCCTGCATAACTAAGTGGCTTAGTGCTAGAGACAGTCCCGTTTACACCATCTTTTTTAGGTACGGTAAAGACCTCTTCTGTCGGCATATTGGCCATGAATGATACGCCGCGTTCACTCACGCTGCCAGCACCTACCCAAATATGCTGTTCTGGAAGTTCAATCGTTAAATCTGTACCTGGTGCTTCATAGTGCAGCTTGTGGTAGTGACGTTCATTTAATACTTTTACTTTTTCATTTAGTGATTCATCATGCTTTTTCCACGCTTCAACAGGATCTGGCTGATCAGCGCGGGCGACTTTAAAGATTTGGTCCCATAATAATGCAACAGCTTCTTCATCTGCATGCTCAGGGAAAATCTTTTTCGCCCAATCTTTTGATGCAGCACCGACGACTGTCCATGCAACTTTGTCAGATTGAACGTATTGACGATATGTATGAAGTGCTGAACCTGCAGCTTTTTGCTGTGAAGCAATTTTTTTCGAGTCAATGCCACTTAGAAGATCAGGGCTTTCTGACAAGATCGTAATAAAAGCACCGCCACGTTTTGCGATGGTTTCCATCATCTGTGCTTCCCATTCTGGAAATTGCTCAAACACATCTTGTGGGGCATGTTCATATTTTAAACGGGTCAGAACACCATCACTCCAGCGGATATGTACGTTTTTCGCTCCGCGCTCATATGCGTGTTTTGCCACAAGGCGGACAAGGTCTACAGATTCAGTGAACGCAGATACGACCACTTCTTGACCACTTTGAACATTTACACCTACTTCAACGATGGTTTTTGCATATTGATCTAGTTGTTTTTCGAATGAATTCATAAAAAACCCTCCTTTAGTCATGTTCATCATATCAGATTTAAGACCGAAAAGGAAAATGGGGAGCCGTCCCGAAGCAAAATAAAAAAGCCGCTTTCGTGCGGCTTTTTTAGCGGTTCAGTTGTTTCACAGGCTGTGCATTAGAAGGGGGCATATGTGAAAACGACAGGCTCATTCCTCCTAAAATAATACCGGTTAAAATGACTGTGACAACGACCCGTTTACCTAAATCAAGCAACATGTTCTTCCTCCTTCACGTTTATCCATTCATCACGATATGATCGAAATGATGAAAAAAGAAGTAGAACATGAAGATTATTTTAATGTTTTTTGCAATTTGTCGATGACTTCTAATGAACGACCTGTTCCAATTGCGACAGATTCAAGAGGGTTTGCTGCGATATGAACTGGGACAACAATTTCTTGAGAGAGCCATTCTTGAATGCCGTTTAATAGTGCACCACCGCCAGTTAGAATGACGCCGCGATCTACGATATCACCACTCAGTTCTGGAGGGCTGTCTTCTAATGTAGCCCGAATCGCCTCTAAAATATGAAGAAGTGATTCACGCATAGCACCTTGAATTTCTGTTGATTCAAGTGTAATTGTTTTTGGAAGACCTGTGACAAGGTCGCGTCCACGAACTTCTAATGACTCAGGTTCGTGTTCAATGAGTCCATAACCAATTTCCATTTTTACTTGTTCAGCTGTCCGTTCACCGATCAGTAAATTGTATTTCTTTCTCACAAAAGTAATGATATCTTCATCCAGTTGATCTCCGCCAATTCGGATCGAATGGCAAGAGACAACTCCGCCAAATGAAATGATCGCTACCTCTGTCGTTCCTCCGCCAATGTCTACAACGACGTTGGCAACAGGCTCGTCCACCGGGAGATCAGCACCGATTGCAGCTGCGACGGGTTCTTCAATTAAATGCACATGCTTGGCCCCGCAATTTTTGACAGCATCGCTGATCGCGCGGCGTTCGACAGCTGTTGAACCTGAAGGTGTACAAACAACCACAGTCGGCTTTCTAAAGGTAAACCCAATATTTTTTCCTGCTTTTTTCATAATTTGTTTGAGTAAATCGGTTGTCATATCGTAATCAGCGATGACACCATCTTTCATCGGACGGATCGCTACAATTTTTCCAGGTGTTTTCCCAATCATCTCTTTTGCTTCTGACCCCACTGCAAGGACAGTTTTTGTTTCCGTATCTACTGCCACAACGGATGGTTCATTGAGAATAATTCCTTTATTTTTACTGTAAACCAATATGTTAGCTGTTCCTAAATCAATTCCAATTTCGGCATTTTGAAACATGTTTTCACCCAATCTCTATTTTTGCTGTTTTAAACAATTTTACATTTAAAAGTTCAGAGGGTTGAGGTCATTTGTGGGGGTGTGTGATCACCTTGAAATGAATCTGTAAAATTCAAGTCTCATTTTGACATTCACAATAAATTTTCCCTTTGGTTTTTCGATTTTGAAAAAAATTTTTATGCAGGAGAAACCTTTTAAGAATCTCTTACGTCTACGATATATCAATTGGTGAAAAACAGATTGATCTTGAGCTAATGAAAGAAAGAGGGAACGAAATTGAAATCTATCGGAGTTGTAAGAAAAGTAGATGAACTAGGGCGTATTGTGATGCCAATCGAATTGAGAAGAGCACTTGATATCGCTATTAAAGACAGTATGGAATTTTTTATAGATGGAGATAAAATCGTCTTGAAAAAATATCAGCCAGAGGGCGTCTGCCTGATGACTGGTGAGATTACTTCTGAGAACCACGAGTATGGAAATGGTCAAATTACATTAAGCGCTGAAGGCGCAGAACTGCTGCTAAAAGAGCTTCAAGAAGCCCTTCAGCAGTAAATAAAAATAGCCTGTTCTCTCCCATTGTGCTGAGAGCAGGCTATTTTTTCTAAAAAAGTTCCTAAAAAATGCCGCATCTCCCTCAAAAAATAAGTGGAAAATGGTACAATTGACAAAGAATCTCAGGGCGGCAGGTGGAATTATTTGAACAAAACATATCAAGTACGGATCCTGTTATCCGTTCTTGCATTTATATTAATTTTGAGCTGGGATTTCTTTTATTATCTTAGCGGCTATCACATTAATTGGCCGCTCGATCTAGCCTTTACAGTCGTTGTTTTGGTCGGTATTTGGGTCATCTCAGGCCATGTGGACCGGCTGAATTTACTTGTCTCAGATTTAAATAAACGAGAAAAAGAAGCACACGAACTGACAGAGCGGCTGAATCGAATCACAGATAACTTGCAAGAAATCGTTTTTGAAACCAATGAAAAAGGTGAAATCATTTTTTTAAATCAAGCATGGAAACAAATGACGGGTTACGACATAGAGGAGTGTCTAGGTACGATGTACAATCAGTACTTTGATCAAGAAGAGCATGTCGTTCAGCATTTGTTGTCTGTGATCAAAGAGCATAAGGATGAGGGGCGGGTGGAGCTGCAGCTTCTCCATAAAGAAGGAAAAAAGGTATGGGGAGATGTGCATTATAAGCTTTATTTCGATGAACAGCACCAGTTTACTGGAGGTATTGGAACGGTTGCAGATATCACGAAACAAAAGCAGGCAAAGCTTGAACTTGAAAGATCAAATCAGCAACTGCAAATGCAGGCACAAAAGCTGGCTGTTGCAGGACAAATAGCTGCTGGCATTGCCCATGAAGTCAGAAATCCGCTCACCTCAGTCAATGGATTTTTGCAGCTGATGAAAACGCAATATCCTGAAAGAACCGATTATTTTGATATCATCTTTTCTGAAATTAAACGCATTGATTTTGTTTTAAGTGAACTGCTTGTCTTAGCAAAACCTCAATCGGTTCAATTTCAAGAAGTACAGCTCCATGATTTGCTAGAGCAGGTGATTACCTTATTAAAGACAAATGCCGTTCTTTCAAATATTGATCTCAAACAGCCATTTAAAAAGCAGGATGCTGGCACGATATTAGCAGACGCCAATCAAATGAAGCAGCTGTTCATTAACTTAATCAAAAATGCGATCGAGGCGATGCCTGAAGGCGGCAATATATACATATCAACAGAAAAAGTGATGAATGAATGGAAAATCACGATTCAAGATGAAGGAAAAGGAATGTCCGAAGAGGATATTCTGAAAATATATGATCCTTTCTTTTCGACTAAAAAAGAAGGTACAGGACTTGGTTTAACGATCTGTGCGACGATCTTAAAAGATCACCATGGAAGAATGGATGTAAAGAGCGAGCTCAGCAAAGGGACGGCTTTTGATATTTACTTACCTGTGTATCAAAAAAGCAGATAGTAGCAAGGTGAGAGGATGTGATGTGAGATGACGAAAGAGACAAAGACGTTATTTGTGTATGGGACACTTTTAAAGCACGAAAAGTATCACGAGACATTGATGAAAGAAAGCAGTCCATTAGCAGCATCTGCTTGGATAAAAGGGAGACTGTACGATACAGGTGAGGGTTACCCTGTGTGTGTTGTCTCGGAACAAAACACAGTATATGGAGAATTGTATGAGGTCAGTGATGAAACGCTGCATAAGATAGATGAGCTAGAGGAAGGGTATGACCAGCAGGAAATAGAGGTTATGACAGACCAGGGGCCAAGGTCAGCCGTTGCTTATACAATAGGTAAGCAGAAGGCATCGAGCCTGAAGGAGATTGAAAGCGGCTGCTGGAAGTCATATCAACTATGGGAGCGCAAACCGTCTTCCTTCTATTATTTTGCCTATGGGTCCTGTATGGATGATGCAAGGTTTAAGCTTGCGAAAGTGGAACATTATTTCAAACAAATCATCGGCGGCGGCACACTTGATCGTTTTACCACAAGGTTTACATTGGTGCGCCCTGATGGATCAAGAGCAGATATGGTAGAAGACGGCGGAGAAACAGAGGGTGTTCTATATGAAGTGCCTTTTGATGCCATTCGTTATTTGTACAAACGAGAAGGTGTAAATGAAGGGACTTATCGCCCAGCATTTGTCGATGTCACAGTAGGTGATCAAGTGTATGAGGACTGCTTAACGTTTCTCGTTTTAAAAAAGAGCGAAGAAATTGCGCCTCCTGGCCATTATCGCAGTGAAATCGAAAAAGGAGCAGACCTTTACTTAAGTGAAGCATTCCGTAAAAAAATACGGTCACATATGGATTCATTAATCAAACCGTAGTAAAATGCATGGTAAGTGATATAAAAGGAGTCTGAACATGAAAAAGGAATATGCAGTCATTGGTCTTGGACGCTTCGGCGGAAGTATCTGCAAGGCGCTAAGCGAAGAAGGACTTGAAGTCATGGCCATGGATATGAATGAAGATCGTGTGAACGAATATGCTAAAATTGCATCACATGCCGTGATTGGTGATTCGACGGACGAATCTGTCCTAAAAAACCTAGGCATCCGCAATTTTGATCATGTGATCGTGGCGATAGGTGAAAACATTCAGGCGAGTATTTTAACAACGATTATGCTGAAAGAGCTGGGTGTCAAAATGGTCACAGTGAAAGCTCAAAATGACTACCATGAAAAGGTTTTGAATAAAATTGGTGCGGACCGTATTGTCCATCCTGAACGAGACATGGGCAGACGGATTGCACATAAAATTATTTCTAACAACGTGCTTGATTATTTAGAGCTGTCAGATGAGTACAGCCTTATTGAAATCGTCGCCAACAGCAGACTCGCCGGGCACTCTTTGTTAGATCTCGACATTCGTGCAAGGTACGGGATCAATATCGTGGCAATTAAGCGCGGGAAAGAAGTGATCGTTTCACCGCTCGCAGATGAAATGATTCAAAAAGAAGATATCCTCATTGTCATTGGGGCAGTGGCAGATATCGGGCGCTTTGAAAAACGGGAAATGCAGAACGACTATTAAACACTCCGAGAAGGGGTGTTTTTTGCTTTAGAAGTGTACATATGGGGCGGACATTGAGGAAGAGAAATAAGTGGAAATGAGCCGTTTACTTTCTAAAAGAACAGCAAAATAGACCATGGTTATTTTTCAGCCAATTATCACTATTCAGAAATAAAAATCAATCTTTTGATATGGTTGATTTTCTCTAAATGTCATTGACTGGACAAACAGATTCGTTTACGATAAGAAACATTATATTGTTTACTCGGAGGAGGCAGTGTCGTTGGATAAGGAGCTTTTCAGACATCAAATTGAGGTAGCTGCAAAGAGAAAAAAAGCAGCCCTAGTGATTAAACATGCGAAGGTTATGGACGTGTTTAACCAGGAATGGATAGACGCTGATGTCGCTGTTGAAAATGGAAAAATAGTAGGAATTGGGGAGTATGAGGGAGAACAGGAGCTGGATGCAACAGGTCAAATGCTTGTTCCCGGTTTCATTGACGGCCACGTTCATATCGAATCCTCGATGGTGACTCCTGCTGAATTTTCCAAAGCTGTCGTTCCTCACGGTGTGACAACTGTTGTAACAGACCCGCATGAAATTGCCAATGTATCCGGTGTTGCAGGTATCCGTTTTATGCTCGAAGAAGCGAGAAAAGCTGCTTTAAATATATATTTCATGCTGCCATCCTGTGTACCGGCAGTCAGCTTTGAACGATCAGGTGCTACACTAAAAGCAAAAGATTTAAAGCCTCTTTATGATGAGAAAGAAGTGCTTGGTCTTGCCGAAGTGATGGATTATGTCGCGGTGGAACAAGCGGAAGAAGATATGCTTCAAAAACTGCTTGATGCTCAACATGAACATAAACTCATTGATGGCCATCTAGCAGGATTAACGGACCGATTAATTAATGTGTACCGAACAGCTAATGTCCAAACGGATCATGAGGTGACAACAGCTCAAGAGGCCCTTGAACGTGTCAAAAGAGGCATGTATGTCATGCTCAGAGAAGGCTCTGTTGCTAAAAACGTGAAAAACGTATTACCTGCTGTCAATGAGAAGAATGCGAGACGCTTTTTCTTTTGTACGGATGATAAACATTTAGATGATTTAATGGCTCAAGGAAGTATTGATGAACAAGTACGGATGTCGATACAAGAAGGATTGGACCCCTTTTTAGCATATCAAATGGGAAGTTTAAACGCAGCGGAGTGTTTCGGTCTCAAAACAAAGGGAGCGATTGCACCAGGATTTGACGCGGACTTTATGCTCATTTCTGACTTACATGAGGTAGGAATTACAAGCGTCTTTATCGCAGGAGAATTGGTCTCTGAACATGGAGAATATTTGCCAAGTGTCGACAAGATCACGCCAAATTCTTCGCTTATGCAATCGGTACATGCAGTGGACGTTCAAGAGAAAGATCTAATGCTGCCTATAACAGATCATCAAAAGATGAATGTCATTCGCATTATACCGAATCAGCTTGAAACGAAATTAGAACAAATATCTCCATCTGGAAGCGATGGACAATTTACGAGTGATATTGATCGAGATGTATTAAAAATAGTGCTTGTCGAACGCCACAAAGGTCTATCTGAAATTGGGATAGGGGTTGTCAGCGGATTCGGCCTAAAAGAGGGGGCAATTGCAACAACAGTTGCCCATGACTCGCATAACTTAATTGCCGTTGGAACAAATGATGCTGATATGATCAAAGCCATTGAGACGTTAAAAGAAGCAGGGGGCGGTTTGACCGTTGTAAAAGACGGAGAAGTTCTTCATACGCTTCCATTACCGATTTCCGGTTTATTATCAGATCAACCTGCACATACGGTCAATGAAAGCCTTCATGCACTTCATGATGCTTTAAAGGAAACAGGCTTTGTCTTAGACTTTAATCCGTTTTTGACATTATCCTTCTTGGCACTGCCAGTCATTCCTGATGTGAAAATGACAACACAAGGATTGTTTGATGTGAGAAGTTTTCAGCATCTCCCGATTCAATCGTAAAACAATGACTGAACCCGCACGTATCGTACAGATATGCGGGTTTTTTTATTGCGCATAAAAAAGAGACACAGCCAATTGGCTGTGTCTCCCTGTACGTCCTTACACTTCCATAATAATCGGTAAGATCATTGGGCGGCGTCTTGTTTTTTCATAAAGGAAAGGAGCAAGAGTGTCAGTAATCTCGTTCTTAATTTCTGACCATTGAGTCGTCTTACGTTCCATTACTTTTTCAAGATGCTTTGAAATGAGATCTTGCGCGTCATTAATGAGGTCTCCAGATTCTCTCATGTAGACAAAACCTCTTGAGATTAAATCAGGACCTGCAGAAATTTTGAATTCTTTCATATCCATGCTGACAACAACAATGACAAGACCTTCTTCTGAAAGAATGCGGCGGTCTCTTAACACGATGTTGCCGATATCACCAATACCGCTACCGTCGATATACACGTTGCCTGATGGAATTTTGCCAGCGACACTTGCTTCGTCACCTTTCAGAGCAAGAACTTCACCGTTATCCATGATAAAGCAGTTTTCCTCAGGGATTCCGCAATCATTCGCAAGTTTAATATGCGTTTTTTGCATGCGGTACTCACCGTGAATCGGCATGAAGAATTTAGGTTTAATTAAACGGAGCATCAGCTTTTGTTCTTCCTGCCCGCCGTGTCCAGAGGTATGAATATTATTGAGTGAGCCATGAATGACTTCAGCACCAGCACGATACAGCTGGTTAATAGTACGGCTTACGCTAATATTGTTACCTGGGATCGGTGAAGACGAGAAGACAACAGTGTCTCCAGGGTTAATTGAAATCTGTCGGTGCGTACCGTTGGCAATACGAGAAAGAGCGGCCATCGGTTCACCCTGACTACCAGTACAAAGAATGGTTACTTTGTTTGCTGGAAGGCGGTTGATTTCATTGTGTTCAATGAACGTGTTTTTTGGACATTTGATATATCCGAGCTCTTGTCCAATATCAATGGCAGACTCCATGCTGCGCCCAAACACAGCGACTTTTCGGCCGTTGGCAACAGCTGACTCGATCACTTGCTGAAGTCTGTGAATGTTAGATGCAAATGTAGCAAAGATAATACGTCCATCTACTTTTCTGAAGATGTCATCAATGCTTTCACCTACACGTCTTTCGGACATCGTAAATTCTGGAATTTCACTATTTGTACTGTCAGATAGAAGACAAAGAACGCCTTCTTTCCCGATCTCAGCCATTTTCGTTAAATTGGCAGGCTCGCCAACAGGAGTAAAGTCAAACTTGAAATCGCCTGTATGTACGATGTTACCAGGAGGTGTCTTCACGACAATTCCATAAGAATCTGGGATACTGTGCGTCGTTCTAAAGAAAGACACAGCTGTTTTTCTAAATTTGATCGTATCTTCTTCTTCAAAGATGTGAAGTTTGGTCTGTCTTAATAGACCATGCTCTTCCAATTTGTTACGAAGTAGGCCGATTGCGAGTTTGCCTCCGTAAACTGGAATATTCACTTGCTTGAGAAGGTAAGGGATACCGCCGATGTGGTCTTCATGTCCGTGAGTAATAAAAAGACCTTTGATTTTATCTTCGTTTTTAACTAAATACGTATAGTCAGGGATGACGTAATCAATTCCAAGAAGTTCATCTTCAGGGAACTTAATACCAGCATCAATCAAAATGATTTCATCTTGAAATTGAACGCCATACGTGTTTTTACCGATCTCGCCTAATCCGCCGAGCGCAAAAACTGCCGCCTGATCGTTTTTTACAAATTTCATTCCTCTCATAGCTCCAATACTTTAAAATTTTCACTTTCTCGTTCATAGTCTAAAAAAGCACCGTCTACAGGCTGAATGAATTCAATATTGTAGTTATGTTTTTTCAACTTATCGCGTACGTCTCTTTCAGAAACCGCTTCAACGTATAGTGAATCTGTGTGTTCTCTCACAGGTACCTCAGTCGTACTTGCCTGAAAAAATACCTTATATATCATCCAAATCTCTCCTTAAATACCGTATGTTACACTCGCTTATTCTATTATATTAAAAAAACGCGCATAAGAAAAGTCTCAGAGAAAAAAGGACCTTCAGCAAATGTGCGGAAGATCCTTTTAAGCAATCGATTTTTTACGAAGCATGTCCTTCCATTGTTTTCGAATTTTCTTGCGCAGACGACGAAGCATCGCGGATCGCCTCCTTTCGGTATGAGTCTCATTCAGCCATTTGTTCCGTTCTCTCTATATACTTGTATTATATGATGTTTCCACTTAATGTTACATGGTTATATGTGGGAAATGGGTGTTTTAAGAGGAAGTGGTTTCGTCAGTGAAGATCTTTCTGTATGATGAAGGGGAGAGGGTATACATAACAAGAGACAGGAGACGAGATATGAATAAAAAAGTCATCTTCTTTGATATCGACGGTACTTTATATGACCATGATAAAAAAATACCTGAATCAACGAAGCGAGCTGTTCGTTTATTAAAAGAAAAAGGGCATCATCTCTTCATTGCATCTGGCCGTTCGCCTTTTCTCATTCAGCCTATTTTAGAAGAAATAGGGCTTGACTCATTTATTGCTTATAACGGTCAGTATGTCATGTACGAAGGAGAAGTCATTTACGGCAATCCGCTTAAGCAAGAGCTGATGGATAAAATTTATGAAACAGCGGATCAACATGATCATCCGCTTGTTTTCATGGGAGAGAAGACGATGAAGGCGTCTGTGCCGAACCATCCATTTATCCATGAAGGGATTGGCACTTTAAAAACAGAGCATCCCGAGCATGATTTATCATTCTTTAAAGAAAACGTCATTTATCAAATGCTGCTATTTTGTAAAGCAGAAGAGGAACATCTATATGAAGCGTTCCGTGAAGAAATTGATCTCGTCAGGTGGCATGAGCTGTCTACGGATGTCCTGCCAAAAGGTGGATCAAAGGCTGAAGGAATTAAACGAGTCATTGAAAGACTCCCGTACGATCAAAAGGACACAATTGCCTTCGGTGACGGGCTGAACGATCGAGAAATGATTTCGTTTGTTGGAACAGGCGTTGCGATGGGGAATGCAGTCAATGAATTAAAAACATTAGCTGACTTTGTCACCAAACCTGTAGATGAGGATGGCATATTCCACGCTGTGACTGAATTAGGCCTTATTGAAGAATAAAAAACAAGACCCGCTGATGGACGGGTCTTGTTTTTATTTTATGATCTGCCGATCGCAACCGCGTTGTCTGGCTCGGCGAATGGATGATCTTTTTGAATATGATCATAAAACATAATGCCATTTAAGTGGTCAATTTCATGCTGAAAAACGATGGCCGGAAACCCTTTGAGGCGAATATCAATGTCTTCACCTTCAAGCGTTGTACCTTTCACCCTGATTTTTTCATAGCGCGGGACGAATCCAGGGATGGCTTCATCAACAGATAAACAGCCTTCTCCAGTAGCTAAATAAGCTCTTTTGACTGAATGGCTAACAATGCGAGGATTGAATAATGCATAGCTGTAAAGTTCCCCGCCCTCGTCTTCACAGTGAACAGCGATCATTCGTTTACTGATATTGATTTGCGGAGCTGCTAGGCCAACACCGGGTCTAAGTTCATATTTTTCAGCAATGTCTGCATCCTGACTGTTTTTGACAAATTCAATCATGTCAGCTAATTGCTGTTTTTCTTCTTCTGTTGGCGGGAGTTCGACCGCTTCAGCTGTTTGTCTTAAGACGGGATGCCCGTCTCGTACGATATCATCCATGGTAATCACAAAACTTCACTCCTATTTCCTTTGTATGTAAAGTATATAAAATGATACACGACATATGCAATGAAATAAAGAAGACCGGTCGTATGAGACCGGTCAGAGGCTTATTCAGCCATTAGCAGCAGCCACCGCCGCCTAAGAATGCTGCGCCAACAATGATCAATAGAATGAATAGGACGACGATTAAAGCGAATGTACGTCCACCACCGTAACCGCAACCGTATCCACCACCATAACTTGGATAGCAACAACCGCCGCCGTATCCATAACCGTAACCGCCGTATCCACCATACATACTTCCATGACTATAATTAGACATACTTTTGACCTCCTTTGGAAATACACTCGGCCTCTCATAAGTGAAGGCGAAGCGTGTAATATAAACTATGTATGAATGCACTATTTGTATAGTCATGAGCCTAGAGCATGAAAAAAATCTTCTTTCCCCTCAAAAAACCAGCCTCTTTCCTTGTCACAACCGCCCTGAAAAATTATAGTGGTATGTGGAGATGTAAAGGGGGACCTTGTAATTGAAACAGATGAAAAGAAGAATAAAAGCAGGTGCAACTTTAGCGGGGATATGTACCCTCTTGCTTGCGGGCTGCGGAGGTCAAAATCCGCTTTATGAGATGCAAGATGCCATGACGAAAATGAGCGAAAAAGAAGCATCCTTTGAAAAAGAACAAGGCGCACTGCAAAGCTATGAGAAAAAAGAACAGCAGTTGTATAAAAAAATGATTCAAACAACAAAAGACCACACAAAAACAGTCGCAAGCTTGTCTGATCAAGCATTAGCATCGGCAGAAAAGCGTGAAGAACATTTAAAAACAGAAAAAGACAGCATGGATCAATCGAAAAAAGAATTTCAATCTGTAAAGGAATTCGCTGAACAGATAAAAGATGCGGAAGTAAAAGACAAAGCAGAACAAACAGTCAAATCAATTGAAAAAAGATATGCATCGTATGATCAGCTTTACCGTGAGTATCAAAAGGCGCTGAAACAAGACAAGCACTTGTATGAATCTTTAAAAAGAAAAGACTTAGGATACGCTGAACTGAAATCCAAACTGAAAACAGTCAATCGTTCCTATAGTAAAGTGAGAAAAGAAAGCAAGAAGTTCAATCAATATACAGATCAATTGAACGAATATAAACAAACTTTATACAAAACAGCTCAGAAAGAATCACAAAACAGTTAAAAACAGTACTTTCATATTTGCTAGCTCTGTTTATCGCTGCTACTCACAAAGTGCCCGCGTGTCGTTACTCGTTTTTTCAAGAAGTCAAACTGAAAAGAAGAGAAGGGGTTAAAATGAAGTTCATTTTAGCCCCTTGTCCATCACGATCAAAAGAGCTAAAAATAGCTCTTTTTTTATTTTTCGACAAAAACAAACATCTGCTATTGTAGTACAGCGACCCACTCTATACTAGTACAGTTTGTGCTGTTGATTAAACAGATTGATACAGGTCACCATAAAAAGTAAAGCGAATACATTTATTTAAATAAAGCCGTTAAATCAATTGACGGACTATTTTTCTTGTTGTAAACTATTCCTTGTTAACAGAAGTTGTATTAGTTTTTTGTGAACTATCGTTAATACAGTTAGAAAAACTCAAAAGCAAGCGATCATCCAATGTTTCGACAATGATCTTTGTGGCTATTATATACAGGAGTCATATGAGCATTTTGGGTTATCCTATATCTGTATGTATAAATGGATTCACGACAAATTGACTGTTAAAAGAAAGGAAGAGGTGACTTTAGAATGGCTGCAAAAACAAAAAAAGCAATTGTTGATAGCAAAAAGCAATTCGATGCCATCAAAAAGCAGTTTGAAACGTTCCAAATTTTAAACGAAAAAGGCGAAGTCGTAAACGAAGCGGCAATGCCAGATCTTTCAGATGACCAATTAAAAGAATTAATGCGCCGTATGGTGTTTACACGTGTATTAGATCAACGTTCAATTTCATTGAACCGTCAAGGACGTCTTGGCTTCTATGCGCCAACAGCTGGACAAGAAGCTTCTCAGCTTGCAACTCACTTTGCACTTGAGAAAGAAGATTTCATTCTTCCAGGATATCGTGATGTGCCACAATTAATCTGGCATGGTCTTCCACTAACAAAAGCATTCTTGTTCTCTCGTGGACACTTTGTTGGAAACCAAATGCCTGAAGATGTGAATGCACTTTCTCCGCAAATCATTATCGGTGCACAAATCATTCAAGCTGCTGGTGTAGCTCTTGGTTTGAAAAAGCGCGGTAAAAATGCTGTTGCAATCACTTACACTGGTGATGGTGGAGCTTCACAAGGTGATTTCTACGAAGGTATTAACTTTGCAGGGGCTTACAAAGCGCCAGCGATTTTTGTTGTCCAAAACAACAGATATGCGATCTCTACACCTGTTGAAAAGCAATCTGCTGCACAAACGATTGCACAAAAAGCAGCTGCAGCTGGTATCGTAGGCGTACAAGTTGACGGTATGGATGCATTAGCTGTATACGCAGCGACTGCTGAAGCTCGTGAGCGTGCTGTAAATGGTGAAGGTCCAACATTAATTGAAACTCTTACATTCCGTTACGGCCCACATACAATGGCTGGTGACGATCCAACAAGATATCGTACAAAAGAAGATGAAAATGAGTGGGAGCAAAAAGATCCATTGGTACGCTACCGCAAATTCTTGGAAAACAAAGGCCTTTGGTCTGAAGAAGAAGAGAATAAAGTCATCGAAGATGCAAAAGAACAAATCAAACAAGCAATCAAAGAAGCTGACGAACAGCCTAAGCAGAAAGTCACTGATTTGATTGAAAACATGTACGATGTGAAACCATTTAACTTGGTTGAACAGCTTGAAATCTACAAACAGAAGGAGTCGAAGTAAGCCATGGCGCAAATGACATTGATTCAAGCGATCACTGATGCGTTACGCACAGAACTGAAAAATGACGAAAACGTTCTTGTTTTCGGAGAAGACGTTGGTAAAAACGGCGGCGTATTCCGTGCGACTGAAGGATTGCAAAAAGAGTTTGGTGAGGATCGTGTATTCGATACTCCACTTGCTGAATCTGGTATTGGCGGTCTTGCAATTGGCCTTGGACTACAAGAATTCCGCCCAGTAATGGAAATTCAATTCTTCGGATTCGTTTACGAAGTATTAGATTCTGTTTCTGGACAAATGGCTCGTATGCGTTACCGTTCTGGTGGACGCTGGCATTCTCCAGTGACAATCCGTTCTCCATTTGGCGGAGGAGTTCACACACCTGAGCTTCACGCTGATAGCTTAGAAGGTCTTATTGCACAACAGCCTGGTATCAAGGTTGTTATTCCTTCAACACCTTACGATGCAAAAGGACTATTAATTTCTGCAATCCGTGACAACGATCCGGTTGTATTCCTTGAGCATATGAAACTTTATCGTTCTTTCCGTCAGGAAGTTCCTGAAGAAGAGTACACAATTGAAATCGGTAAAGCTGACGTGAAACGTGAAGGTTCTGACCTTTCAATCATCACTTACGGTGCAATGGTTCACGAATCACTTAAAGCTGCTGAAGAACTTGAAAAAGAAGGCGTTTCTGCTGAGGTCGTTGACCTTCGTACAGTGAGCCCGCTTGATATTGAAACAATCATCGCTTCTGTTGAAAAAACAGGTCGTGCGATCGTTGTTCAAGAAGCACAAAAACAAGCTGGTATTGCAGCAAACGTAGTAGCTGAAATCAATGATAGAGCAATTCTTAGCCTTGAAGCACCAGTACTTCGTGTAGCTGCACCTGATACTGTATTTGCTTTCTCTCAAGCTGAGAGCGTATGGCTTCCAAACCATAAAGACGTGCTTGAAACAGCTAAGAAAGTTCTTGAATTTTAATTAAATGACAGAGGGGAAAAGAATTTATTTCTCTTCCCCTTTATCAATTACATGACCGTGTAATGTTGACAGAACAAGGGTTTAACATAATCTAGGAGGCGAAAAACAGTGGCATTTGAATTTAAACTTCCGGACATCGGAGAAGGTATCCACGAAGGTGAGATCGTTAAGTGGTTTGTAAAACCAAACGACGAAATCAATGAAGATGACGTTTTAGCAGAGGTACAAAATGATAAAGCAGTTGTAGAAATTCCTTCACCTGTTAAAGGAAAAGTATTAGAATTAAAAGTTGAAGAGGGAACAGTTGCAACTGTAGGACAAACAATCATTACGTTTGATGCACCTGGCTACGAAAATCTTCAATTTAAAGGCAGCGAAGAAGAAGGCGAAGCGAAAACTGAAGCTCAAGTACAAGGTAGTGCTGAAGCTGGTAACGAGCCTGAAAAGAAAGAAGTTGCTCAAGAAGAAGCGGCAGCAGCAACTGGTGCTGGCGCACAAGAGCAAGTAGATGCTGATCCTAACAAACGCGTTATTGCTATGCCATCTGTACGTAAATATGCGCGTGAAAAAGGCGTTGAAATTTACAAAGTTGCAGGTACTGGTAAAAATGGCCGCGTGCTAAAAGAAGATATCGACAGCTTCCTTAATGGCGGTTCTGCAGCAACTCAAGAAGCAGCACCTCAAGCAGCTGAAAGTGCGAAAGAAGAAGCGGCTCCAAAAGCGGCAGCAGCTCCAGTTCTAGAAGGAGAATTCCCAGAAACTCGCGAGAAAATGAGCGGAATCCGCAAAGCGATCGCGAAAGCAATGGTGAACTCTAAGCACACAGCTCCTCACGTAACATTAATGGATGAAGTTGATGTAACAAACCTTGTTGCACATCGTAAACAATTCAAACAAGTTGCAGCTGATCAAGGAATCAAGTTAACTTACTTGCCTTACGTTGTAAAAGCTCTAACGTCTGCTTTGAAAAAGTACCCAGTACTTAACACTTCTATCGATGATAAAACAGATGAAGTTGTTCAAAAGCATTACTACAACATCGGAATTGCAGCTGATACTGAAAAAGGCTTGCTTGTTCCAGTTGTGAAAAATGCAGATCGCAAAGCGATTTTCGAAGTATCTAACGAAATCAATGAGCTTGCAACAAAAGCACGTGATGGTAAATTGGCTCCAGCTGAAATGAAGGGTGCATCTTGCACAATCACAAACATCGGTTCTGCTGGTGGACAATGGTTTACTCCAGTCATCAACCACCCAGAAGTAGCGATCCTTGGTATTGGCCGTATCGCTGAAAAAGCGGTTGTTCGTGATGGCGAAATCGTTGCAGCTCCAGTCTTAGCTCTTTCCCTAAGCTTTGACCACCGTATGATTGATGGAGCTACTGCGCAAAATGCCCTTAACCACATCAAGCGTTTATTGAATGATCCACAATTAATTTTAATGGAGGCGTAAATTCATGGTAGTAGGAGATTTTCCAATCGAAACAGATACTCTTGTCATCGGTGCAGGTCCTGGTGGATATGTAGCTGCTATTCGTGCTGCACAGCTAGGACAAAAAGTAACAATCGTTGAAAAAGGAACACTTGGCGGCGTATGTCTAAACGTCGGCTGTATCCCTTCAAAAGCATTGATCAATGCTGGACATCGTTTCGAGAATGCAAAGCATTCTGAAGACATGGGTATCAAAGCTGAAAACGTAACAGTTGATTTCACAAAAGTTCAAGAGTGGAAAGCTTCTGTTGTCAACAAATTAACAGGTGGAGTTCAAGGTCTTCTAAAAGGAAATAAAGTAGACATCGTCAAAGGTGAAGCTTATTTCGTAGACAGCAACTCTGTACGTGTCATGGATGAAAATTCAGCGCAGACTTATACATTTAAAAATGCAATTCTTGCAACTGGATCTCGTCCAATCGAATTGCCTACATTTAAATACACAGACCGCGTGATTAACTCAACTGGTGCTTTAGCGCTTAAAGAAGTACCTAAAAAGTTAGTTGTCATCGGTGGTGGATACATCGGTACTGAGCTTGGTACTGCTTATGCGAACTTTGGAACAGAAGTTGTCATCCTTGAAGGTGGAGACGAAATCCTTCCAGGTTTTGAAAAGCAAATGAGCTCATTAGTGAAACGTAACCTGAAGAAAAAAGGAAACGTTGAAATTCACACAAACGCTCTTGCAAAAGGCGTTGAAGAAAAATCTGACGGTGTCACTGTTACTTTCGAAGTAAAAGGTGAAGAAAAAACTGTCGATGCTGACTACGTACTTGTGACTGTTGGTCGTCGTCCAAACACAGATGAGCTTGGTCTTGAGCAAGTTGGTGTTGAATTGACAGACCGCGGAGTTGTCAAAACTGACAAACAATGCCGTACAAGCGTTTCAAACATCTATGCAATTGGTGACATCGTTGATGGACCACCACTTGCACACAAAGCTTCTTACGAAGGTAAAATTGCTGCTGAAGCAATCGCTGGAGAGCCAGCTGAAATTGATTACCTTGGTATTCCTGCTGTTGTATTCTCTGAGCCAGAACTTGCAACTGTTGGATACACTGAAGCAGAAGCAAAAGAAGAAGGAATCGATATCGTTGCAGCGAAATTCCCATTCGCAGCAAACGGACGTGCACTTTCTCTTGATGCAACTGATGGCTTCATGAAAATGATCACTCGTAAAGAGGATGGTCTAGTGATCGGTGCACAAATCGCAGGTGTTGGTGCTTCTGATATGATTTCAGAGCTTAGCCTTGCAATTGAAGCTGGTGTGACAGCTGAAGATATCGCAATGACAATTCACGCTCACCCAACTTTAGGTGAAATCACAATGGAAACGGCTGAAGTAGCAATCGGAAGCCCAATCCATATTGTAAAATAATGAACGTTTAACCCCTCTCCGTATGGAGAGGGTTTTTTTATGTATGTGAAACCTCGCTGAAAACGAAAAGCCCTCATGAGCTGAGGGCTTTTTTCATATGGATATATAAGTGCAAAGTCGAACCGTTAATTTGTATTCACTCGATCTAATGCTTGGCATATGGGTGATAAGATATCCTCTTTACTTCGGACATTACCTTCCACCTTCACAATGACTTTTTCATTATTGACAAGTAAAATAGCCGGCAGTTCGTCTACTTCATTTTTCCAGCCTTTACGATCTTCTTTGACAATCATCTTGGACATTTCCTTCGGATATTCATTTTTTAAATCGAGCACTGCGTCATAATAAGGACTTTCTTTATCAAGATTTTCTGCATCAGTAAAAAAGAGAATTCTTGGCTTTTGAATATGACTGACCTGGTCTGTCTGATTCGGTATGATATACGCAAATGAGCATGAACTAAGTACAAAGAGCATAGGGAATATAATGAGAAGGGTCCTCATAAAATTCAATCTATTCACCTCAAAATCCTTTGGGGTTGTACCAACATTTTTAGGAGCCAGTTCCCTGTTAGTCACTCTAGTGTATCACGTCCTTTTTGACAATTTTCGATTGTTACTCAATTGTTACAGAATTGATATGAAGCAAAATACATTTGAAACGTTTCCTCAATATGATGAGAAAAAAACATATTTTTATAAAAAATGATTAATTGTGTCATACAATTAACCGTTGACAACTTAAATGTGACATCATATTATAGAGATATGAAATAGATTAAACGCTTTCAAACTTTGAGTAAAGAAAAGGGGAATGTACAAGTGGGTACAATTATTTGTCAAGATTGCAATGAAACCATTGATCAATTTGAAAATGAAAAAGTGACAACACTTTATGGAACATGTGGTCACTGTCATTGCTGTGATGAAGCCTCTGAATAAATAAAAAAGCATGCAGCTCCAATGGGGCTGCATGTTTCTTTTTTATAAAATGGCTTTTTGTTCTTTAATGACACGAATCATATCTAGTGTGGAATCTTCTGGTCCTTGAACAGGAAGACCGATTTCGATATTTTTAAAGATATAGGAGATATTTTCTTCTGTGATGATTTCTCCTGGTATAAAAATAGGAATACCAGGCGGATAAACCATGACAAATTCTGCAATGATCCGGCCAGCCGCTTCTTTAAATGGAATGACTTCCGTTGTTGCGTAAAAAGCGTCACGCGGCGTCATCGCAAGCGAAGGGATTTCAGGCAGTAACACTTCTGTCACGGCTTGTTTGCCGCCTTGACGTGCAGAGGTGGCCGCAATTTCCTTCATAGCCGTTACAAGCGTATCAATCGTCTCATCACAATCGCCAGGCGTCACGATACATAAAATATTGTATAGGTCAGAGAGCTCTACTTCAATTCGGTAGCTTTCTCTTAGCCATTTCTCCACATCATGGCCATTCAGTCCAAGGTCTTTAATGGAGATGATTAATTTTGTTGGGTCATAATCGTAAGTAGAAGGTGAACCGAGAATTTCTTGACCAATGCAAGTAATACCTTCAATTTCGTTTAAACGAGTTCTTGCTGATTCAGCTAATCGAATGGCTTCATCTGCAAGTGCCTTTCCTTCAGTCGCTAATCGCTTTCTAGCGACATCCAGGGAGGCTAAAAGCAAATAAGAAGTAGACGTAGTTGTCAGCATGCTTAAAATAGATTGTACTCGATCCTTTGAAACAAGCCCTTCTTTTATATTTAAAATCGAGCTTTGGGTGAGAGAGCCGCCAAGTTTATGCACACTTGTTGCTGCCATATCAGCTCCCGCCTGCATCGCTGACAATGGAAGCTCATCGTGAAAATGAATATGCACACCATGTGCCTCATCTACAAGAACAGGTACGTCATATGAATGAGCAATCTCTACAATGGTTTTTAAATCAGCTGAAATGCCAAAATACGTTGGGTTAATTACAAGCAGCCCTTTCGCATCTGGATGTTTAGTCAGCGCTCTTTTAGCTGACTCTGGCGTGATGCCATGAGAGATGCCAACCTCTTTGTCAATTTCCGGGTGAATAAAAACAGGTACTGCACCAGAAAATACAATAGCAGACATAATCGACTTATGGACATTACGTGGAACAATAATTTTGTCTCCAGGGCCACAGACGGTCATCACCATTGTCATGATCGCACCGCTTGTTCCTTGTATAGAGAAAAACGTATGGTCTGCACCAAATGCTTCTGCTGCAAGCTCCTGTGCTTCTTTGATCATTCCTCGAGGCGAATGTAAATCATCAAGAGGTTCTATATTAATAAGGTCAATGCTTAATGCATTGTCTCCAATGAATGCTCTAAATTCAGGATCCATTCCGGCTCCTTTTTTATGGCCTGGAATGTGAAATTGGACTGGATTGGTTGAAGCGTGTTTTTTTAGTCCAGTGTATAAGGGTGTATCATGTTGTGACAATTGCTTTCCCACCTTCATCGAAATACCTGCTATTATTATCCCAATAACAGCAGATTTCATTGCATAAAACAAAAGAATTATATTATGAACTGATCGGAATGTAAAGCATAAAATCAATCGGATTCTGATCAAACAGATGCTATAATAAAAGTTCAAATAAGAAATGTGGATTAAAGTGAGGGACAAGTAATGGAATATCAATATCCAATGGACGTCGACTGGACAACTGAAGAAAAGATGGCGGTCATTTCATTTTTTCAAGCCGTTGAAAAAGCCTATGAAACAGGAATTGCGAAACAAGCGTTACTAGAGGCTTATAAACGATTTAAAGAAGTTGTACCATCAAAAGCAGAAGAAAAGACGCATTGTGCGGCGTTTGAAAAGGGAAGTGGGTATTCCCCTTATCGCACAGTAAAAAGTGCAAGAGAGGCTGAAGAAACAGCTATGATACGGATGTGAAAAACGAGCCAATATAGGCTCGTTTCAGCGTGTAGACAAACCCTCGCATTCGTTGTCAGTCCTGCGCGCTGGTGCTCACGAATGTCAAATTCGCTCCGTAAAAGTAGCTGTCCTTCCTAGACTTCAAGGGCCTTCTATCACGCTGAATAGAAGACAAAGGGCTAAAATCAAGTTCATTTTAGCCCTTTGTCAACAATCTGAAACGAGCCAATATAGGCTCGTTTTTTTATACAGATTCTTTTTGTGTAAAGCGGTATAGATAAGTTACTGTGCGGAAGGCATCTTCAATTTTTGATAAGAATTCTTCATTATTCATTTGAACAACTTCTTCTCTAGGAAGCTGGATGCCGCAAAGGAGTTCGGCCTTCTTGACTGTTTGAACACGTTCAAATAGTGTTCTCAGCTCTTCAGCATCAAGTTCGCTGTGGCGGAGGACGTCCGGTTTCATATGATCCTTAGACCAAACAAAGTCTTGCGGTATTTTCTTTTGGATTGTGTCCAGCTCTTTTTCGAATAGTTGCCCATATTCACCTTTTACTGGAGATTCATAAATGAGCGCAAACCATACAAATACATGAGTTTTCCAAAGCCCAATTTGAAAATGAGGGAGCTTTTTATACCCACGCTTACTGTTAGCGAAAGCCACCCAAGTGTCATTTGGCGGGTTGACTGATCTTCTTGCATGTTTTGCCACGTGGACAAACATTTCGTCTCCTGTAATAGAAGAAAGAAGCGGCGCAAAATGTTCACCAAGTGCTTCAAGCTTTGGACGGACTCTCTCTTTTAATACGGTCATACGTTCATCTAAACCGTCTACTGTGAATGTTTCAAAATCTTCATCTCTAAAACGCATTTCACTCATGTTATGCCTCCTGTATCTTTTCGCTGATCATATTTTATCATAGCTTGGGTCAAGCTCAAAAAAAGATGCACTTTAAGGAGAAAGATAGCAGGGATCTTGGTTCGGCGTTTAAAGACATCGATTTTGTGGTACATAACAAATAGGTAAAAACACAATTTTCAGAATGTCGTTGCGGTTATGCGATCGCTTCATACGATATAAGCAAGAACCATTTCTCTTATCGATTGTATTTTTTATCAATGAAAACTGACAAGGAATGAATCATTCTCTGGAAGGGGCGTTGACCAATGAAGCAAATCGTGAAGCATGGGTATAGACAAGAGAAGAAGAATCGCATCGCTGTGTGGAGATTAGAGGTTGATTATGAGCTTTCTACGCTTCATGAAGCCATCGAGCAAAAAGATGATATCCAAGTAGAACGCAGCAAACGAAAGCTTGAGCGCCTAAGAAAAGAATGGGAGCAGCTTCAAGGGTAAAACAAGGTGAGGTAAAAACGAACCAATTCATCGGTTCGTTTTTGTATGAAGCTGCTTTTTTCTTGCTTTTACGTACATAATATCAGTATGCTAATACAAATAGGTACTACATAGAAAAGAGGTTTACAGTCCGATGACAAACTGGGTGGAAATTGACCGACTTGCAAAGCTTTGGGTAAAAGAAGCGGGTAGCCGCATTAAAGCATCCATGCAGGAAGGTCTATCAATTGAAACAAAATCAAATCCAAATGATCTTGTCACAAACATCGATAAAGAAACAGAACGTTTCTTCATTGAAAAGATACAGTCGACATTTTCAGATCATCATATTTTAGGAGAAGAGGGCCAAGGGGAAGAAGTGACCTCTCTTGACGGGATAGTATGGATCATTGATCCAATTGATGGCACCATGAACTTTGTCCATCAAAAACGAAATTTTGCCATTTCAATTGGGATATTTGAACATGGTGTGGGGAAAATCGGTCTTATTTATGACGTCATCCATGACGAGCTCTATCATGCAGTCAAAGGAGAAGGGGCGTATATGAACGATACCTTACTCCCGCCTCTAAAAGATGTCGCCATTGAAAAAGCCATTGTCGGCATTAACCCAACATGGGCGATTGAAAGCCCTCATTTTGACGCTAAGCCGTTTGCCCGTCTCGTACGCGATGTGAGAGGAACACGAACGATTGGGTCAGCTGCACTTGAACTAGCTTATATTGCAAGCGGAAGAAGCGACGCATATGTCACGTTAAGGTTAGCGCCTTGGGATTATGCGGCTGGATGTGTGTTACTTGATGAAGTAGGCGCTGTTTACTCGAATATTCACGGAGAACGCTTGACGTTTCTAGAGAAAAATAGCATTGTTGCTGGAAATCGATCCGTCTGTGAAAAAATCTTGCATGATTACATAAAAGGAAGCGGAAATAAAAAATAAACAACATCACTTCATGAGAATGAAGTGATTTTTTGTATTTGATGAAACTTTTTGACAAGTCAAATGTCTATACGAACGAGGCCTTAATTTGAAGTAAAGGATTGTGTAGCGATGTTTGATTTGTTTAGTGATTTATCCCTCCATTTTGAAAGGTTTTTTATTTTAAATGAGTACAGTATCCACATGATTCAATGGTGTGTGCTTGGACTATTTGTCCTTTTTATTACACTTCCCATATGGAAAGAAAAGAAGAGTCGTTATGTATTTTATGCTGGAATCATATTAAGAGTAGTTCTGCTAGGGAGTATGACACTTGAGATGATCCACCAAGTGCTAGCTAGACAGTATACGATCGAAACATTTGAAGTGCTGACAGATTTCATGCAATTTCTCATCTATGGATATGTCTTGCTTGCATCACTTTTCTATGTGATTTCTCTTCCTTATTTAAAAAATAGGGGCATGTTTTTTGCATTTGATTTATCTGTGTTACTTCTGCCTTTATGTCAAACGGTATTTATTGTGTTAGTTGAAAGCAAAAAGTTCTTTCTCAGCGGTGATACGGAGCTGGTATGGAGAGATTTGATCATCATTTTGCTTATGATTGGCTTTGCCGCTTTGGTACTTCACCTATTCTTTCGTTTGTTTTGGCATCAGAAGTGGAAAGAATTGCTGTTTTTCTATGGCCTGATTTTCGCTGCGCTGCTGTATATTTTTTATCCTTCTATCTCGAAGTATGAGCTACAATCTTCGTTTAAATCCATTGTGATTTTAGTAGCGGCCGCAGGAAGCTTTATGACATTACATTTGTTATGTGCGTTACTACAAAACAAGGTGAAGTTGAGACAGTGGGGTACTTGGGGAATTGTCGTCTTTTTTACGCTAATGCTGAACCCGATCCTAAATCTCCCACATATCATGTTTCAATTTACTAAAACGGAACTGACAGATACTTTCTCAGAAGAATATCGCCCTTTATCTGAAGCAAGTGCAAAAGCATTCGCTTCAAAGTTTGTACCATCGGACACTACATTATATTCAACGACTAGTAAACAGCCGATCTCTTATAACTATGTGTTTGCAGCCGATCAATATGAAGTGAATGTTTCTGCGTTTACAGGTGAATTAAACAGCTATTTTTATCATGGTCGCGCAAAGGGTCAGCATTTGACCGATAAAGAATATAGGGAAAAAACGATTGAATTTTTTGAAAGAAGCGGCCGATCCGTTGATCTAGACCGCATTCATATCGTCGTCGAAAAAGAAGACGGGGAGACAAGCGTTCTTCTTTTGCCAAAAATGTCTCAGAATAAAGATGAGAGCCTAGCGTTTGCCACATGGAAAAAAGAGACGCTTCGACAAGCGCAATATGGGAACGCCATCTTTCAATTGAAGGATGTAGACGGGATCAATTTAACAAACAAAGAAATGAAAACGAAAATTAATCGTATTTATAAAAAGTTAAATTTACAGCCCCCAGCTTACCAGATCACAGACGTTGATGCTTTTTATTTTGAATGGCAGCATGAAGTGGCGGTAAAGACAGCCGATCAATCTGAATTTCTGTTTAATGGTTCAACGAAAGAATTGCTGAAAATACAGCTATCAAAAGCGATTCTTCAACAGAAAAAAGGAAATATCAGTGACGAAGATTTGTTTGAAATGATAGGGGAACAGTCAAAAGACGTGAAGACAGAAACAGGAACTCGTGAACACAAACAATATACTTTTCACGGGTCATCAAATTTACTTCATGTGACGAGAGATGCCGATGGAATTGAGTTGAATTGGCAATCAGACTCTTCTTTACCGCATACGGTATCGAATCAAGAACGTGATGAAGTCTATCAGCAAGTTCTCAAAAAGTATGAACCTTATGCCATCTATAAAAAACAAATCAAGCCGGTGAGAATGATCGACAAAGAGGGGAAAATGAGCATTTCCTGGTTTGTGATCATTCAAACCTTCGGATCGAATGAGCGGAAAATATATGAAGTAAATGGACGAACAAAAGAGGTGCAACGTTTTGACAGATAAAGAAAAACAAGCCATCTTTCAAGACTTATATGAATTGTATCAGGAAGGGGAGCTTGGAGAAGAGGCTTCTAACTGGATGAAGACGCATGAAAAGCAGTTTCAGCATTCTGTTAAGGGAAACGAGTTTGCTCCTGTCCACACTGAGGATCAGAGCGATTATCACGAATTAAAACGCATGAAGTGGTTTATTTCTTCGTTATACTTCTTTTTTATCGTTTTATCAATTTGGATGACTGTGTGGTTTTATTTTTGATGTCTAGACCGACCAATCAAATTGAAAAAATATATGAAGAATATTTTCAGGAAATCACCAAATATTTATATCGCAGAACGGGAAATGTCGAAACAGCCAAGGATCTTGCGCAGGATGTATTTATCAAGGCACTGCATGGATTATCCTCTTTTAAAGGACATTCAAGCATTAAAACATGGCTTTACACCATTGCTTATCATACATTTGTCAACGACTATCGCCGAAAAGTAAAACGAACTTTTACGGATGTAGAAAAAGCTGACTTTTTAGAGCAGCAGATATTCATGACACCTGAAGCGCATTTAGAAACTCAAGCGGAAATTCAAAGGCTGTGGAGCCATATCAATCAATTGAAGGATTCTTACCGAGAAGTCCTCATTTTAAGAGATATTCAGGAATTATCGTATGAAGAAGTAGCGGAAATTTTGAATTGGACTTTATCTAAAGTAAAGACAACCCTTCATCGAGCAAGATTAGAGCTGAAACGAAAGCTACATTGTGAGGAGTTCAACAAATGAACTGTTATTTGATTGAAGAACTATTACCACTTTATATAGAAGGGGACACGAGTGAAGAAACAAATCAATTAGTGAATGAGCACTTACGTTCATGCAAAAAATGCCTTCATCTATATGAAGAAATGAAAGAACCAGTGTCTATTGCAAAGTCAACAGAATTCATACCGTTCATAGATGAAAAAGAAGAAAAAAGAAAGTTTGAAAGGCGCTACTATGGAAAACTGTTATTACGGGCAAGTATCGTATTTAGTATCGTCTATTTCATCATGCTCTTGATTTATTGGATATAAGAAAGAACCCCCATCTGGATGAACCGGATGGGGGTTTTTTGAGCTTAGTTCAATTTTTCTTTAGCAATTTGAACTGCATCATAGAACGTTTTTAATTGCTCTTGAGGAATTTTCTTAAGCAATTGGTTGACAACAAGTAATTCAGTAGAGCTGAATCCAAGACCTTTAGCGATTTTAGAATCAATTACAACGTTTCCTTTTTTGTCTAGAACAAGTGCATCACCAGCAAGATCAGCAATTTTGATCACTGATTTGAAAAGCTTTTCGAATTTAGTTGCTTCTTCTTTAGTAAGACCAAGTTCAACAGCTTTTTCTGCATCAAAAACTAATTTTCCTTTTTCGTTTTTAGTGATGCTTTCACTGAAAACGATTGTAAGAACAGCTGCGCGATCTAAGAATTTCTCAGCAGTCGCCGCTTCTTCTTCAGTCAAACCGAGCTCAACAGCTTTTTTCACATCAAATGTGTAGTTGTTGTCTTCCTCAACAAATGAATTGATGAGAATGCTGATAACACGCTCGTTTTTCTCCAATAAATCTTTAATAATTTGTTGCTGCTCAAAAGGAATCCCTTTGAAAGTTGCAGCGCTTGCTTGCCCAGGAGCTACTGTTGTGAAAGTAAAAATGATAGCTAAAGCGAAAAATACAACAGAGCTGAGCGATTTGCTCAAAAACTTCTTCATGCTTCTTTTCTCTCCCTTTTCTGTTAAATTTTGTTGCAAGAACAGCATACCATGAGAAACTTTGTGGAAGAATAGGAAAAATGTAACTTTGTGTTTGATTTTGGAGAACTATAAAAGTTCTTGTCGAAAAATGGAAGAGTTCAGATTGCTTAGATTTGCCAACACTATATGAAATTTTTAGTTGAATCACTAGGATTACATAGGTGGTTGGTCTTGTTTTTACCCAAAATAAAAGCCTTCTACATGTAAAATGTAAAAGGCTTTTCATAAATTTTATGATTGCACGTTTAATTTTCGTTTTAATGTAAATCCTGTACCCATGAAAATCATGGCGAACACAATACTTAAGCATGTTCCCAGTATGCTTTTTTCTGCAACAGACACTCCAATAAACGCCATACTGACGACGGCAAGTAATGCACATAATAATAGAAGCCATTTGATTTGTTTCATTTGTCTCCATCCCTTTTTTTAGAGTTAATATAAGTTTACAGAAAAACGATCGGCATTTAAAGGGGATTGTGATATAATATGAAAGTTATCTAATTATTTTAGGAGATGAAAATGTGAAACTTCGAAAAGACCTTCGCAACATCGCAATTATTGCCCACGTTGACCATGGTAAAACGACGCTTGTTGACCAATTGCTCCATCAAGCTGGTACTTTCCGTGCGAATGAAAATATCGCTGAGAGAGCCATGGATTCAAATGATTTAGAGCGAGAGCGCGGTATTACGATCTTAGCTAAAAATACTGCGATCCATTATAAAGATACACGCATTAATATTTTAGATACACCAGGACACGCCGATTTCGGTGGTGAAGTTGAGCGTATCATGAAAATGGTAGATGGTGTACTTCTCGTTGTGGATGCATATGAAGGTTGTATGCCTCAAACACGATTCGTGCTAAAAAAAGCACTTGAGCAAAACTTAACACCAATTGTTGTTGTCAATAAAATTGACCGTGACTTTGCTCGTCCAGCTGAAGTAGTCGATGAAGTTATTGACTTGTTCATTGAATTGGATGCAACAGAAGAACAGCTTGAATTCCCAGTTGTATATGCATCAGCAATCAATGGTACAGCAAGTAACGATGCTAGTAAGCAAGATGAAAACATGGAATCGTTGTTTGAAGCGATTGTCAACCATATCCCATGCCCAGTCGACAACCATGAAGAGCCGCTTCAATTCCAAGTGGCGCTACTTGATTACAATGATTATGTTGGAAGAATTGGAATTGGCCGTGTATTTAGAGGAACGATGCAAGTAGGACAGCAAGTTGCTCTAATGAAAGTGGATGGCAGTGTAAAACAATTCCGCGTGACGAAGATTTTTGGTTTCCAAGGGTTAAAACGAGTGGAAATCAATGAAGCGAAAGCTGGAGATCTTGTCGCAGTATCTGGTATGGAAGACATCAACGTAGGAGAAACAGTCTGCCCGGTAGAACACCAAGAGGCTTTGCCGATCCTTCGTATTGATGAGCCGACACTTCAAATGACATTTGTTGTGAATAACAGCCCATTTGCAGGCCGTGAAGGAAAGTACGTGACATCACGTAAAATTGAAGAGCGTTTAGAACAGCAGCTTCAAACAGACGTAAGTCTTCGTGTAGATCCAACGGATTCACCTGATGCTTGGGTCGTATCAGGACGCGGTGAGCTTCACTTATCCATTCTGATTGAGAATATGAGACGTGAAGGATTTGAACTGCAAGTATCGAAGCCAGAAGTTATTGTAAAAGAAGTAGATGGTGTTCGATGTGAGCCTGTAGAGCGTGTTCAAATTGATGTACCTGAAGAGCATACTGGCTCTGTTATGGAATCAATGGGCGCAAGAAAAGGTGAAATGATTGACATGATCAATAATGGTAACGGTCAAGTTCGCCTGATCTTTACAGTTCCATCACGTGGTTTAATCGGATATACAACTGAATTTCTTTCATTAACTCGTGGTTTTGGTATTTTGAACCATACATTTGACAGCTACCAGCCGATGCAGTCTGGTCAAGTTGGCGGACGCCGTCAAGGTGTACTTGTTTCAATGGAAACAGGTAAAGCAACTGCTTACGGAATCCAAGGCGTTGAAGAGCGCGGTGTGATTTTCGTTGAGCCGGGTGTTGAAGTATACCAAGGAATGATTGTTGGTGAGCATAACCGTGAAAACGATCTTGTTGTCAACGTGAGCCGTATGAAACAACAAACAAACGTACGTTCAGCGACAAAAGATCAAACGGTTAGTATGAAAAAACCACGTATTATGTCACTTGAGGAATCTCTTGAGTACTTAAATGAAGACGAATACTGTGAGGTTACACCGGAATCGATCCGTTTAAGAAAGAAAATTTTAGATAAAAACGAACGTGAGAAAGCTGCGAAGAAGAAAAAGCTAGCAGGATTATCTTAATTCCATGAAGAATTAAAAAGATAGAACCCTGAAAGATAAGGGGAGGGAATCTTTTTGAATGATCAGGAAGTAAGTGAGAATCTATCCTTTTTCGCGATGCTGTTTCGTGTCGATGAAAATCCGCAAACAGGGATGTGGCTCCTATATGGCACCATCCTTGTTTTAGCGATTATTGTTTTTAAACTCGGCTTTGCTAGACGTTTACCGATTTTAAAAGCACTTGTCATTTATTTGTTTTTGATTTTTGGTTGCACGTTTCTCACATTTCTAGGTATCTTCTTGCCAGTCGCAGAAGGCCTGGTTGTGGCAGCTGTCATTTTGATTATTTATAAAATACGACTGCATCGTGCGAAAAAAGAAGGAACAGTAAGTACGTAAAAAAGACCTGAACTTGTGTCAGGTCTTTTTTATGTCTTCTGTTCTTTTTTTCCTTTTTTCTTCTTTTTCTCTTTCGTCGCAGGATCTTGATAAAGAGAGAATCTGCCAGTTTTGATGCGTGCCTCTGTCTTTACTTTAATTCTTTCTTGGCAGTCATCGCACATATATGTATGAATCGGTCGATTTCTTAACCGTTTAGCAACAAGTGTATCATCATTAATGGTTTCAAGCTTTTCACATAATGAGCACTTCACTCTCATCATTTTCACCTCACTTTGGTCATGCCTTCATTATAGCATGTTTTTTGAGCCACTTAAAATCAGTATAAAAAAGGCTTATATCACAAGAGATATAAGCCGCAGCGTGTAGGCAAACCCTCGCATTCGGTGTCAGTCCTGCGCTTCGGTGCTCACGAATGTCAAATTCGCTCCGCGCCGATGCTCGTCCTTCCTGGACTGCAAAGGTTTTCTATCACGCTGAAAAGAAGACAAAGAGCCAAAATAAAGTTCATTTTAGCCCTTTGTCAACAATCTAAAACTTATATCACAAGAGATATAAGCCGTTCTCATTATTTCTTCTGATTCATATGATGGTTTGATTGATCGTTTTGATTTTTTTCTAATTGCTTTTGATCTTGTTGTTTGAGCTGATGATTCGGATCATTCGTTGGATCTGTTTCGTTACGGTCGATTTCATTTCGAGGCATTTCTGGCATAACACGGCCCACAATAGCTGCTAATTCGTCCATAATTCCGCTTACTGGCCTGCCAGCTTGTATTTCTTTGCCCATTTCCTTTAAACGGCTCACTGTATCTGGATCAGCGACGACAACAGCATTCGCACCTTCTGGGTCATTTTTCAGTGCTTTGGCGACTGAATATTTAATGGTTTCAACTTTGCTTCTATCTAAATCATCTTTTACATCAATGCCGACGACAGCATACTTGCCGATGACGATCGCTGTTGCGTCATTTACATCTGCTACATGCTCAGTCACATTCACTAGGTGTTTTGCCACATCTGTTGATGGGCGGGCTTTATCAGTGTTTTTCTTGGATGAGTCTGATACTCTTACTAAATGCTTGTTTCCGTCTTGATGTTCTTGTGCCAAAGGCTTCTCTTGATGCTGGCAAGCGCCTAATAAAAGAATGGTTTGAACCATGAATAACGTCAAAAATAGTCGCATGTGTATTCCCTCCTTCACAAACTGCATGATTTATTTTATTGTTGAATTAACCTTCTAACTTTATTCATGAAAACATATATTTTAACAATCGTTTTTGGAAAGACAAGGATGAATGAAACCCCGATCAGGAGGCGAAGGACCTGAGTAAAATTTATGTATTAGACACAAATGTGTTATTACAGGATCCGAATTCAATCTTTTCATTTGAAGACAACGAGGTCGTGATTCCGGCCGTAGTGTTAGAAGAAGTAGACTCGAAAAAAAGATATATGGACGAGGTTGGGCAAAATGCACGACGTGTCTCACGTTTAATCGACGGGTTGAGATCGAAAGGGAAACTGCATGAAAAAATTACGCTGGAGTCAAAAGGAACGCTGCGTATTGAGCTGAATCATCGCTCTTTCCATGAACTTCAAGAAATTTTCATCGAAAAAACAAACGATAACCGGATTTTGGCTGTTGCGAAGAATTTGAGCTTAGAGGAAGAAACAAAACCGGATGGCCGGCCTGTCATTTTGGTCAGCAAAGATGTCCTAGTGCGAGTAAAGGCGGATGCCATTGGTCTGCAAGCAGAGGATTTCTTAAGCGATCGAGTGCTACAAAATGAAGACATTGATAACGGCTATCACGAGCTCTATATTCCGACTGAGCAGCTGAATACATTTTATAAGCAAAATCAGTTACCGATAAAAGACGTCACCCAAACGCCATTAAACCCTCATCAATTTGTTATTATGAAGGGAAATGAAGGTGGATCTGCTTTGGGGATGCTTGATCAAAAAGCAGAGCATGTGAAACGGCTTATTTATGACCAAGAACATATTTGGGGAATTCGCCCAAAAAATGTCCAGCAAACGATGGCGCTTGAGTTACTTTTACGCCGCGATATTCCGCTTGTGACACTTATCGGAAAAGCGGGAACAGGCAAGACACTGCTTGCACTTGCTGCTGGATTAATGCAGACAGAGGACCTCGGCATGTTTAAAAAGCTCATCGTGGCGCGCTCTATTGTTCCTGTCGGTAAGGACTTAGGGTATTTGCCAGGCGAAAAAGAAGAGAAGCTCAGACCGTGGATGCAGCCGATCTATGACAACCTAGAATTTTTATTTAACACAAAAAAACCTGGTGAACTCGATGCGATACTAGCGGGCATCGGTTCAATTCAAGTGGAAGCTTTAACGTATATTCGCGGGAGAAGTATCCCTGATCAATTTATCATTATCGATGAGGCGCAAAACTTAACAAAACACGAAGTAAAAACATTATTAACGCGGGTTGGTGAGGGAAGTAAAATTGTGCTGATGGGAGACCCAGAGCAGATTGATCACCCTTATTTAGACAGCTTAAATAATGGGCTCACATATGTCATTGAGCGTTTCAAAGGGCAGCAAATATCTGGACATGTCAAGCTTGTCAAAGGAGAAAGGTCTGGACTTGCTCAGCTTGCAGCTGATTTATTATAGTCCAGACCCGTCATCTTATGTAATGATTAACTCTTTGACGCCTTTAATCGGCTGAGTGATGTTGGACTGATCCTCGAAATAAACGTGGATTGGTCCTTCTTCTGTTATAGGCTTTCCATTTTGGCTGAAATGGGCAATGCTATCCATCGCCTTAGAGAGCGGAACAGCAATTGTTTCTGTTTCTGTGACAAATTCACACGTCTCCGCTTGTTCGAGCGGTTCTGCATTTTTTATCATGTCGCCAAGTTTCATCCCGAAGCTGCCTGTGACAAGTCTTTCTTTTTCGTATTTTTTCTCTGTTTTTAATGTGGGTGGAAGTGTTTGACCTTCTCTTATGACCCGCTCTTGATCAAGCTCCTGATCTAGCTGCTGCTCTTCGTTTGCTGCACTTTTCTCAAAAAATGAATCCATTAAAAATTTACGGTCATCAAAAATCCATACACTCGGATCAATGGTGATCTTGTATTGTACGTTCCCCTTAATTTGAATAATGCTCATGTTCAAGACAACCCCTTTCCAACATAAATTATAGAAGTTTTCGCCCGCTTTGTCACTTTCATAAACATGCACCTCCTTGTACAAACTACGATTAGACGAAAAATAGGGAGGATTTTGGGCATGGCATGTCGTGACAATGAAGAGCTTCAGCGATTTGTAGAAGAGGCAAAAAAGGTGGCCAAAAATGGAAAGGTAGCATCCTATATTCCGGCACTCGGTAAAGCGGATCAATCGGATTTATCTGTCGCTGTTTATCATGTGAGTAATACGTGCCACTCAGCAGGAAATGTTGATAAACGATTCACCCTGCAAAGTATTTCAAAAGTATTAGCACTGGCGCTCGTGCTCTCAGAAGAAGGACCGAAAAAAGTGTTTCAATATGTTGGACAAGAACCGACTGGCGACCCGTTTAATTCGATGATTAAACTAGAGACAGCAAGCCCCAATAAGCCGCTGAACCCAATGATTAATGCAGGAGCGCTTGCCGTTACAAGTTTAATCAGAGGGGCAACGCCGCAAGATCAGCTGAACCGGCTGCTTGGTTTTATTAGAGAGCTTGCCAATGACACCACCATTACATATTGCAAAGAAACCGCTGCATCCGAATTTGAAACATCAATGATTAACCGCGCAATGTGCTATTATATGAAGCAATATCATATCATTAAAGGGAATGTAGAAGAGGTGATGGACGTCTATACAAAGCAATGCGCCGTCATGATGAATAGCCTGGATTTGGCGAAGATCGCGTGTGTTTTTTCATTAGATGGCAGGCATCCAGAGACAGGAAAGCAAATCCTTTCGAAAGATGTGGCTAGAATTTGTAAAACATTTATGGTCACATGCGGCATGTACAATGCGAGCGGGGAATTTGCGATCAATATCGGAATCCCTGCTAAAAGTGGTGTTTCAGGCGGAATTATGGGGGCGGCGCCATACGACTTTGGGATAGGTATATTCGGACCTGCTTTGGATGAAAAAGGGAATAGTATTGCGGGTATTAAGCTGCTTGAGCTCATGAGTGAAAAATATGAGATGAGTATCTTTTAATGACGAATGGCTTCTTTTTATTTTTACAGAGCGAACTGTACAAATCTGCTTGCAATTTTGGGCGTTTCGCTTTATGATAAATAGAAGAATTAGGTACTCGCCTGGGGAACGGAGGGATACTTTTGGCGTCAGAAATTTTAGTCGATCATCGGCAAAAAGCACTGGCTTTATTAAAATTGGATGCAGATAAAATTTTAAAATTGATCCAAGTGCAAATGGACAACTTAACGATGCCGCAATGTCCTCTTTATGAAGAGGTTTTAGATACTCAAATGTTCGGATTATCGAGAGAAATTGATTTCGCTGTCCGGCTTGGATTAGTTGATCAACATGAAGGCAAAAAACTACTCGATAAACTTGAGAGAGAACTATCCGCACTTCATGATGCGTTCACAAAAAAATAATGATTGAAAACTCAAACTTCCACAACATAAGTTTGAGTTTTTTTGTCCGCCTTTTTATTTTGATTGATGCCAAACGGACTTGATTGTCTCATGAAAGACGAACAATATAAAGAGGTAAAACGGGATCAAACGGAGAAAATGTAGTAGAATAAGAACAGCTAAGAGAAGAGAATATCAAGCAGTAGAAATAGACGTTAGGAAGAGGATTATATGTTAAAGAGAATGCTAAAATCGTATGACTACTCATTATTGTTCGCCATTATATTAATTAGCGCATTCGGCTTGGTGATGGTGTATAGCTCAAGTATGATTACATCTGTGATCAGATATGATGCTGCGCCAGATAATTTTTTCAAGAAACAGCTTTTATTTATGATTGTCGGGGCGGTCATCTTGATGTTTACAGCCCTCATTCCGTATCAGCTGCTCTTAAATAAAAGATTCCAAATTGTGATGCTTTTGCTATCTGTGTTTTCTCTCATTTATGTGTACTTTGGCGGTCACATTGCAGGGAATGCTAGAAGCTGGATCAAATTTGGGCCTTTTAGTCTTCAGCCAGCGGAATTCGTGAAGATCGTTGTCATCATTTATCTTGCTGCTGTCTATGCAAAGAAGCAGCATTATATTGACCATATTTTAAGAGGGGTTACACCTCCAATTGTGGTTGTCTCCATCCTATGCGGATTTATTATTTTGCAGCCAGACTATGGGACAGCTTTTATCATTGGTATGATTGCCCTTGCGATGATTTTATGCTCAGGGTTTAGCGGTAAAACGCTGGCCAAGCTGCTCGCTTTATTTAGTGCGGTGATGGTTGTTGTGACACCGTTTATTATTCTTTTTTGGGATAAAATTTTCACGCAGAATCGTCTTGGACGTTTTGAGAGTTTCCAAGATCCATTTAAAGACGCAGGCGCTTCTGGGCATCAATTGATTAATTCATATTATGCGATTGGATCAGGCGGCTTTTTTGGGCTTGGTCTTGGAGAGAGTGTACAAAAGTATGGATACCTTCCAGAACCGCATACAGATTTTATCATGGCAATTATCTCGGAAGAGCTTGGTTTTTTCGGTGTATTTTTTGTCCTTGCTCTCCTTGGCTTTATTGTCGTGAAAGGTTTTTACATTGCGAGAAAGTGTGAAGATCCGTTTGGAAGTTTGCTTGCAATAGGAATTTCTTCAATGATTGCCATCCAAACGTGTATTAATTTGGGCGGTGTTTCAGGTCTTATTCCGATCACTGGGGTCACACTTCCGTTTATCAGCTACGGGGGATCGTCTATCATTTTACTGAGTGGATGTATGGGAATATTGCTGAATATCAGCATGTTTACTGAATATAAAGAGCGTTATAAAAAGAAAAAATCAATCAGCAAACCATCGATTCAAAAAAATGGATTGCAGAAAACTTTGAATCTTTAGAAAACAAAAGTGTACAGTTTTCATTTCTTCCTTTATTATAGAGTACATATAAAATTTTAAGGGATATGGAGGAGTGAGAATGTCACAGAGAACAATTCAAAAGGTTCTAGTTGCAAACAGAGGGGAAATCGCTATCAGAGTCTTTAGGGCCTGTACGGAGCTCAACTTACGTACAGTGGCCATTTACTCCAAAGAAGACTCGGGCTCTTATCATCGCTATAAAGCCGATGAAGCATATCTAGTTGGAGAAGGGAAAAAGCCGATTGATGCCTACCTTGATATCGAGGGGATCATCGAAATTGCAAAACGAAATGACGTGGATGCGATTCATCCAGGATACGGATTTTTATCTGAAAACATTCATTTTGCAAGACGATGCGAAGAGGAAGGCATCCAATTCATTGGCCCAACTTCTCAACATTTAGATATGTTTGGAGATAAAGTAAAAGCGAGAGATGAAGCGAAAAAAGCTGGAATTCCAGTCATTCCAGGAAGTGACGGGCCAGTTGATTCGGTCAAAGAAGTCGAAAAATTCGGTGAAGAATATGGTTACCCGTTTATTATTAAAGCTTCACTTGGAGGCGGCGGCCGAGGTATGCGGATTGTCAGATCAAAAGAGGAGCTGAACGAAGCCTATGACCGTGCAAAGTCAGAGGCGAAAGCGGCTTTTGGAAATGACGAAGTATACGTTGAAAAGCTGATTGAAAATCCGAAACATATTGAAGTGCAGGTGATTGGAGACAATCACGGCAATATCATTCATTTATATGAGCGTGACTGCTCTGTTCAAAGGCGTCATCAAAAAGTCATTGAGGTTGCACCAAGTGTGTCTCTTTCTAATCAATTGCGTGAAGACATCTGTGAAGCGGCTGTTCAGCTGGCGCAGAATGTATCGTATATCAATGCAGGGACTGTAGAATTCCTAGTGGCAAATGGGGAGTTTTATTTTATTGAAGTCAATCCTAGGGTCCAAGTGGAACACACGATCACAGAAATGATCACAGGTGTCGATATCGTCCAAACCCAAATTCTTGTCGCAAAAGGACATGACCTTCACAGCAAAGAAGTCGGGATACCAAAACAAGAAGATATCTTTACACATGGATTTGCCATTCAATCAAGGGTCACAACAGAAGATCCTTTGAATGATTTTATGCCAGATACAGGAAAAATCATGGCTTACCGTTCAGGCGGTGGTTTTGGTGTACGTCTTGATACAGGGAACAGCTTCCAAGGTGCGGTGATTACACCTTATTACGATTCACTGTTGGTCAAGCTGTCAACTTGGGCACTTACATTTGATCAAGCTGCGGCTAAAATGGTCCGAAATTTACAAGAATTCAGGATTCGTGGCATTAAAACAAATATCCCGTTTCTTGAAAACGTCGCAAAGCACGAGAAGTTTCTAAGAGGGGAATATGATACATCGTTTATTGATTCAACACCTGAGCTATTTAACTTCCCTAAGCAAAAAGACCGCGGAACGAAAATGCTTACTTATATTGGTAACGTTACCATTAATGGGTTCCCTGGTATTTCGGAAAATAAGAAGCCTCATTTTGATCAACCAAATGTGCCGAAACTTGCTGTCCATGAAACGATACCTTCTGGAACAAAACAATTGTTAGACAAGCATGGACCTGAGGGGCTCGCCAATTGGGTGAAAGAGCAAAGCGGTGTACTCTTAACAGATACAACCTTTAGAGACGCGCATCAATCGCTGCTTGCAACACGCTTTAGAACACACGACTTAAAGAAAGTTGCGCAGCCAACAGCAGGTTTATGGCCAGAGTTATTCAGTATGGAAATGTGGGGCGGCGCTACATTTGATGTGGCATATCGTTTCTTGAAAGAAGATCCTTGGGAAAGATTGAAAGAGCTTCGTCAAGAAGTGCCAAACACCTTGTTCCAAATGTTATTAAGATCATCAAACGCTGTTGGATATACAAACTATGCGGATAATGTGATTAAAGCATTTGTAAAGGAATCGGCAGAGGCAGGCATTGACGTCTTCCGTATTTTTGACAGCCTAAACTGGGTCAAAGGTATGACGCTTGCTATTGATTCTGTTCGTGAATCAGGCAAAGTGGCAGAGGCAGCGATTTGTTATACAGGTGATATTCTTGATCCATCACGTCCGAAATATGATTTGAAATATTATGTCTCTCTTGCGAAGGAGCTTGAATCCGCAGGCGCTCATATTTTAGGCATTAAAGATATGGCGGGATTATTAAAACCGCAAGCGGCTTATGAGCTTGTATCGGCTCTAAAAGACGAGCTCACGATTCCAATCCATCTTCATACACACGATACGAGTGGAAATGGACTCTTCACCTATGCAAGAGCGATTGATGCAGGTGTTGATATTGTTGATGTTGCAGTCAGCTCTATGGCGGGGCTCACATCACAACCAAGTGCGAGCTCATTATATTATGCTCTAGACGGACATGAAAGAAAGCCAGAAATGAATGTTCAAGCGGTTGAACGTCTTTCTCAATATTGGGATTCCGTCAGAAAATATTACCATGAGTTTGAAAGCGGAATGAATTCACCGCATACAGAAATTTATGAGCATGAAATGCCTGGCGGTCAGTATAGTAACCTGCAGCAGCAGGCGAAAGGGGTCGGCCTTGGCGAACGCTGGAATGAAGTAAAAGAAATGTACAGACGTGTAAATGACATGTTTGGTGACATTGTGAAAGTGACACCGTCTTCTAAAGTGGTCGGAGATATGGCACTTTATATGGTGCAAAACGATCTGACAGAAGAGGATGTTTATGAAAAAGGAGCAACACTGGATTTCCCAGATTCGGTTGTTGAATTGTTTAAAGGCTATTTAGGACAGCCTCATGGCGGATTCCCAGAAAAGCTGCAAAAGCTGATTTTAAAAGGGGAGGAGCCGCTTACTGTCAGACCGGGTGAGAAACTGAAGCCTGTGGACTTTGAAGAGATCAAAAAGCAGTTCAAAGAATCACATGATCTGACGTTGACAGAACAAGATGCCATTGCATATGCTTTATACCCGAAAGTCTTTTCTGAATTTGTTCAAACAGCAGAAAGCTATGGAGATATCTCTGTTCTTGACACACCAACCTTCTTCTACGGCATGAGACTTGGTGAAGAAATTGAGGTGGAAATTGAAAAAGGGAAAACCCTCATTGTCAAACTCGTGTCCATTGGAGAACCGAATCCGGATGCTACAAGAGTGCTTTACTTTGAACTGAATGGACAGCCGCGTGAAGTGGTCATTAAGGATGAAAGCATCAAATCCTCCGTTCAAGAAAAAATGAAGGCAGATCGCTCAAATCCAAATCACATTGCGGCATCGATGCCAGGCACTGTGATCAAAGTACTTGTTGAAAAAGGACAGAAAATTTCTCAAGGTGAGCATTTGATGATCAATGAAGCGATGAAAATGGAAACGACGGTACAAGCACCGTTCTCAGCAGTCGTGGATGAAATTCATGTCACGAATGGAGAAGGGATTCAAACTGGAGATCTGTTGATTGTCTTAAAGCCTGAATAATGAGTGAGACACATCCACTGCGATGTGTCTCAGCGTATAGACAAACCTTGCATTCTTTGTCAGTCCTGCGTGCTGGCGCTCACGAATGTCACATTCGCTCCGCTCCAGTACTCGTTCTTCCTAGACTTCAAGGGCTTTCTATCACGCTGAAAAGAAGACAAAGGGCTAAAATAAAGAGCATTTTAGCCCTTTGTCAACAATCCAAGACACATCCACTGCGATGTGTCTTTTTTTGAGCGCATTAAAATGTGCAGCCGCCCGCTAGAGTGATTACACTATAGAATGAGGTGAAGAAAGAGTGGAAATTGTCGTGATTTGGTTTCGCCGAGATATGCGATTGGATGATCATATCGCCTTATCAAAAGCGATCACATATGCAAAAAAACATCAGTACCGATTATTTGCTTTTTATCATCTAGATCCGTTTTTTACAGAAATGGAACTGGATTTGAACAACGAACATTTCTTTCAAAACTTGGCCAATTTCGTCAAGGAAGCGAGAGAATCTCACATGTATGTTCATCTCATTCATGATGATATTTTGTCCGCTTTTCAAAAGCTCATGAATGCTTATGACATCAATGCGGTCTTTTTTAATGAAGACGAAGTAGGAAATGGTCAAACACGTGATGAGCAAGTGACCCGTTTCTTAGAAGAAAAGGGCATTCATGTGTCAAAGTGGCAAGATACGCATCTGCATGGGGCGAGAGATATTTTAAAAGCGGATGGTTCTCATTATCAAGTGTTTACTCCATACTATCAAGCGTGGAGGAAGCAGGAGAAGCAGTCTGTGATAAAAGTTGACAAATCATTTCTGAGCAGCAAGCATACGATTTGTGATGAGTCACTTTCTGAAAAGGGAGATGAGAAACTAAGGGACATCATCAAGAAATGTACAAGGAAATTCGATCAGATTGGATCAGACAAAGCGATGAGCACGCTAGGCGGCTTTATTCAAGAAAGATTGACGCATTATCATGAGAAACGAGATATTCCGTCTGTTTTTGGGACGAGCAAGCTGTCTCGGTTCTTAAAAACCGGGACCATTTCTATTCGCACGATCTTTCATGCTGTCAATGAGGAAGAACTTTTTGAAGATAAGGGCAAGGAAACATTTATCAAAGAGCTGGCGTGGCGTGATTTTTATCATATGATCTTTGCGCATTATCCAGAGATGAAAGAAAAAGAAATCAACTCCTCCTTTCAACATATAAAATGGAATGATGATGAGAGACTTTTTGAAGCTTGGTGTAAAGGACAAACAGGCTTCCCGCTCGTTGACGCTGGGATGAGACAGTTAAATGAAGAAGGCTGGATGCATAACCGTTTGAGAATGGTGACGGCTTCATTCCTGACAAAAGATTATTTCATCGATTGGAGAATGGGCGAAGCGTATTTTGCGAGAAAACTTGTCGACTATGATGAGGCTTCGAATATTGGAGGATTTCAGTGGGCAGCCTCTGTCGGAACGGATGCTGTTCCTTACTTCCGTATTTTTAACCCAACGACCCAGTCGAAACGATTTGACCCAAGCGGAGAATATATTAGAAGGTATGTACCAGAACTAAAGCATGTGAATGAAAAATGGATTCATGAACCGAGTAAAATGCCGATAGATGAGCAAATGAAATCGGGATGTGTGCTGGGGGATACATATCCTCTGCCTACAGTCGATCATCAAGAAAGACGAAAAAAGGCCATTTCGCTATTCGAAGAAGCGAAACAAACATAAAAGAAATCCCCCTTTTCGGATGAAAGGGGGATTGTATGTTTATCTGAAAGGCTCTCTATTTTCATATTTAAACCGGGCAATGAGTAAGCAGAAGTAGCATAGTACCCCAAACAAACAAGAAATAAAGAATGAATGAGCAAGCGCATAACCAAGTGCGAGCTGAGAATAAACAGACATGACACCAGAGATCGCTTGAAGTGTAATCAGAATGGCTGAAATGATCCATCCATAATACAGCTGCTTTTGTTCTTTATAATGTTTAAGGGCATGGAACATCGCAACAAATATCCAAACGAATAAAAGAAGGGCTGCTGCTCGGTGAGACATTTGAACCCATTGATTAAAATACGCTGGAAGTGCGCCGTCTTTTGAACAAAATGGGAAGACAGAGCATGCAAGACTTGATTTTGTATGTCTCACATAGGCGCCCGTATACACCACAATATACGTATATGTGATCAACCCATAAATATGGAACTGCATTCTTTTACCGATATGAAGTGGCTTCACAAGCTTTGTTTCAGATCTGGTGGCTTCAAACACAAGCAGTGCCAGCAGTAAAACGGAAGCAAAAGAAATCAGTGAAATACCGAAGTGCAGTGCCATGACAAGTGCGTTAGAACCAAACACAACGGCGAGTGCTCCTAACAGCGCTTGAAGCAGTAAGAATATAATGGACATGATGACCAAAAATTTGGTTTCACGGAATACTGGACTGATTTTTTTCCAGCATAAGACCGCCAGTGCCAGTACAAGAATGGTGGAAACTCCTGTTGACATGCGGTGGCTCCATTCGATAATGGAAGCAGGGTTCATTTCTGGAAAGAAACGACCGTGGCAAAGGGGCCACTGTCTGCCGCAGCCAAGACCGGAGCCAGTTTTCGTCACAAGCGCACCGCCAATCAGAACGATCAGCATCACAAATGTTGTGACAACGCTCAATAACCTTAAAGCAAATTTCATCAAATGATTTCACCTTCTCTAAATAACTTCTGATCTAAATGAAAACCTCACATGCTCTCAAGTTTAAGCCAAATGCGTGTTCTGTTGCAATTCATAATGACCAAAGTTCACAAAAAAATGATATGTTAGTTCACAAAGTTTACAGATTTAGAGTGCTTGATCTTTCTTTGACAGTCTGATAGAAATAGAGGAGAGAATATTTCATTTTGCACCGCCTTCTGAAACGCACATCCTAATAAATTCACGAAAAGTTCACAAATAACTTCAAGTTTGTCGTTTATTATTTAATAGGATGTTTTTTTACAGCTCTTTATCTTGTATGATAGAGTTGTAACGATTTTACGTTTTATTCGTTCGTTTGAAGGTTTGGGCAAGGGAGGTTATACACATTGGCAAATTCCAAAACAGCCGCGGAAGCAGCTATTCATGGACAAATAGAAGAAACAACCGCTTTAAAAGATTTTCTTGCTCTTATTAAAATGGGCATCGTCAATTCCAATTTCATTACAACATTTACTGGAATGTGGCTTGCTTTTTATTTTACAGGTATGAGTTTTCTTGGGAATCTTGATATTGTGCTGTTAACAATGATTGGTTCTTCTCTTATTATTGCCGGTTCATGCGCCATTAATAATGCGTTTGACCGTGATATTGATATACTAATGGAAAGAACAAAAACAAGACCGACGGTGACAGGTAAAGTTCAGCCAGGTCAAGCGTATGCATTTGGTATTCTGCTTGTTGTACTTGGACTGATTATGCTGCTGATGACAACTGTTACATCAGCAGTGATTGGATTTATCGGTGTCTTTACTTATGCAGTTCTATACACGATGTGGTCTAAACGTCATTACACCATTAATACAGTCATTGGGAGTGTATCTGGTGCGGTTCCGCCATTAATTGGCTGGACAGCTGTTACAGGCACCATCGACACAACGGCTTGGGTCCTGTTTATGATTATGTTCATCTGGCAAATTCCGCATTTCTTATCACTTGCGATTAAGAAAACGGAAGATTACCGCAAAGCAGGTATTCCAATGCTGCCAGTTGTTTACGGCTTTGAAGTCACAAAACGCCAAATCATCATTTGGACAGCATGTCTTCTTCCGCTTCCATTTTTCTTAGGTGGATTAGGATGGCCGATTGTCGCACTTGGCACATTGCTGAACATTGGATGGCTCGTCATTGGTCTTATGGGCTTTAAAATGAAAGATATCATGAAGTGGTCAACACTCATGTTCGTTTATTCATTAAACTACTTAACGATCTTTTTCGTTGCGATGATTATTATTACACTATTCTAGAGTGAAATACACTTTGATCACATCAAAACAATGGCTATATCTTATAACACAACATTTTCTTACAACTATGAAAGCCGCCTGATATTCAGTTCTATTTAGGCGGCTTTCTGTTTATACATAGATGGTATTTTGAGTAAAAACATCATTTTTTTATGAAAAGAGGAAATGTAAGTGCTTTTATAAGAGGCGGGGGTTATGGATGGGTGAAAGGTGATTTTATAAATAAGAGGTAAAAGCGAAAGGCAAAGGAGATCAAGCAAAAGGGGTTGGGACAAATTATGATAAGAAAATGGCGTGTTTATTCACTGTTTCTCTTACTGACGCTCGTTTTGGCGGGCTGCGGTGAACCATACTTATCAACACTCAAGCCAGTTGGGGAAGTAGCAGATAAACAGTTTTTCCTAACGGTACTGAGTACACTTATTATGGTTCTTGTCGTTATTGTTGTATCGATCATTTTCTTTTACGTCATCATTAAATTCAAACGTTCTAAAGTGGGAGAAGATACGATTCCTAAACAGGTAGAAGGGAACCGTAACCTCGAAATTACGTGGACAGCGATTCCGATACTTCTACTCATTATTCTCGTTGTACCTGTTGTGGCATACACGCTTGAGCTAGGGGATACAAGCGCCATGGATAAGAAAAAACGAGATCCTGAAAAGACACTTGTAGTGAATGTAAGAGCCAGCTTATATTGGTGGGAATTTGAATACCCTGATTATGGGATTGTGACAAGTCAGGAATTGATTGTTCCAACTGATCAAAAGGTTTATTTTAAGCTGAAAGCATCTGATGTGAAACACTCATTCTGGATTCCATCAGCTGGGGGTAAAATTGATACAAATACAGACAACGAGAACAAGTTTTATTTAACATTTGACTCAAAACGAACGAAAGATGCTGGAGAATATTTCTATGGGAAATGTGCAGAGCTTTGTGGTCCCTCACATGCTTTAATGGACTTTAAAGTTAAAACGCTTTCTCAAGATGAGTTTTTAGGCTGGACGAAAAAGATGACAGATTATAAGAAGCCTGCATCTACGTCAGATCTAGCCCTTGAGGGTGAAAAACTCTTTAAAGAGAAAAACTGTTTAAGCTGTCATGCGGTAGAGCCTGGAGATGAACGGCCAGAGGCGGCAAGGACTGCACCAAACCTTGCAACCTTCGGAGAGCGGACAAAAGTAGCTGGAATTAAAGACATGAACAAAGAAAATGTCAAAGCATGGCTGAAAGATCCAGAGAGCTTTAAACCAGGTAATAAGATGACAGGGACGTACCCTAAACTAAATGACTCAGAAGCAGATGCACTCTACGAGTATTTAAAAGGTCTTAAAATACAGTAAATGCCTTGAGCAGCTTGAAGTTGCGCACATTCAAAAGGGTATACGATCTATGTGAAGTTTTTGTTAAGAGCTCCCGAATAAGTCTCTACATCCAAGAATAAGTCATCTGTCAGATATAGTCTGTTTTTAGAACGTGAAGATAGACATTGATATGAAAAGGGGCAAATGGGAGATAAGAGGGGGATTTCATGGTGAGTACAATAGCTAAAAAGCGGGGGTTTGGCGCTGTCTTATGGGATTACTTAACGACGGTTGACCACAAAAAAATTGCCATACTATATTTAGTGGCAGGGGGATTTTTCTTTTTAATTGGTGGCCTGGAAGCGATGATTATCCGTATTCAGCTAGCCATCCCTGAAAATGATTTTGTGAGTGCAGGGTTTTACAATGAAGTCATGACGATGCATGGAACAACGATGATTTTCCTTGCAGCAATGCCGCTTTTATTTGCATTAATGAATGCGGTTGTACCCATTCAAATTGGTGCACGTGACGTAGCGTTTCCATTTGTGAATTCACTTGGTTTTTGGCTGTTCTTTTTCGGAGGTATTTTCTTAAACCTTGGATGGTTTATGGGCGGAGCACCTGATGCAGGCTGGACTGCCTATGCGTCGCTCACGCTGAATTCAGAAGGGCACGGCATGGATTTCTATATTTTAGGGTTGCAGATAGCGGGTATTGGTACGCTAATTGCCGGAATCAACTTTCTTGCAACGATTATTAATATGAGAGCGCCAGGTATGACGTATATGAGAATGCCGCTCTTTACCTGGACGACGTTTGTGGCATCCGCACTAATTTTATTCGCATTCCCGCCGCTGACAGCAGGGCTTGCGATGCTGATGCTTGATCGAATGTTTGATACGAGCTTTTTTAATCCAGAGCTCGGCGGAAATACAATCATCTGGGAGCATTTGTTCTGGATTTTTGGACACCCAGAAGTGTATATCTTGATTTTGCCGGCATTTGGGATTTTCTCTGAAATCATTCCGGTGTTTGCAAGAAAAAGATTGTTTGGTTATTCGTCCATGGTGTTTGCGACTGTATTAATTGGTTTCCTTGGATTCATGGTGTGGGCGCATCACATGTTCACAACAGGACTTGGTCCAATTGCCAATGCGATCTTTGCCGTAGCCACAATGGCGATTGCGGTGCCAACTGGAATTAAAGTTTTTAACTGGTTGCTCACCATATGGGGCGGTAATGTGAAGTTCACAACGCCGATGCTATATTCAGTTGCGTTCATTCCGTCATTCTTACTTGGCGGTGTAACCGGCGTCATGCTTGCAGCAGCAGCAGCGGATTATCAGTTCCATGACACGTACTTCGTTGTGGCGCATTTCCACTATGTCATTATCGGTGGTGTGGTCTTCGGTATTTTAGCAGGTGTGCATTATTGGTGGCCGAAGATGTTTGGGAAAATACTGAATGAGAAGCTTGGGAAAATTGGCTTTGTGCTGTTTTTCGTCGGTTTCCATTTAACGTTCTTTATCCAGCATTTTCTCGGTCTTTGGGGCATGCCGCGCCGAGTCTTTACATTCTTGCCAGGTCAGGGTCTAGACCTTGGGAACTTGGTGAGTACGATTGGGGCACTGTTCATGTTTGTAGCAGTTGTCATCATGCTGATTAATATCATCTGGACGACAGCAAAAGGGGAGCGTGTATCGGGCGATCCTTGGGGAGATGGAAGAACGCTTGAATGGGCAGTATCTTCACCTCCGCCAGAATATAACTTTAAGCAGCTGCCTCTTGTACGGGGACTTGATCCATTATGGATTGAGAAAATGGATGGTAAAAAAGGAATGACAGCATCTGAACCGCTCGATGATATTCACATGCCGAATAATTCCATCTTGCCTATCATTATCTCATTCGGTCTATTTGTGTCAGCGTTTGGTTTTATGTATCGTCAAGAACACAGCTGGGGTCTACCGGTGATCTTCATTGGTCTTGGCATCACGTTTGCGACCATGCTCGTTCGCTCTCTTAAAGATGATCATGGATACCATATTCACAAAGAAGATTTGACGGATGACGATGACAAAGGGGTGAAAGCATAATGGAACCACAAAAAATGACAGCGGAAACCTTTCCGGCTTCTCCTGAGAAAGCCACGTTAGAAGGAAAGAATAAGTTCGTCGGGTTCTGGTTGTTTCTTGGGGGAGAAACGGTCCTGTTTGCATCTTTGTTTGCCACTTATTTGGCGCTGAAAAATTCAAATGCAGGCGGCGCAACAACAACTGAAATGTTTGACCTCACACTTGTCTTTATTGCTACAATGCTTCTGTTAACGAGCAGTTTAACGAGTGTGTATGCTATGTATCATATGAAAAACTTTGCCTTTAAAAAAATGCAGCTTTGGTTAGGTGTAACCGTTCTTTTAGGTGCTGGATTTTTAGGGGTAGAAATTTATGAGTTTTATCATTATGTGCATGCGTATGAATTTACCATTACGAGTTCTGCACTTGGCTCTTCCTTCTATACGCTTGTTGGAACACACGGGGCTCACGTCGCATTTGGACTTTGCTGGATCACCGCTCTGATGATTCGGAATATGAGACGCGGACTCGATTTATACAATGCACCAAAATATTATGTGGCGAGCCTTTATTGGCACTTCATTGATGTTGTGTGGGTCTTCATCTTTACCGTTGTATATTTAATGGGAATGGTGGGATAAGAATGGGAAATAAAAACACAAATCAGTCCAAAGTCGATCTTGTCTATCGGAAAAAGAAAAATGCCGAAGAAATGAAGCATCAGCTCATTTCTTTCGGCTTGATGATTGGTTTAACGTTTGTTGCCTTTTTAACAATCGCCTCTGAAGACGTCGGAAATTGGTTCGCTGTCCCTTTTATTTTACTGCTTGCAGTGATTCAGGTCGCTTTTCAGCTTTATTATTTTATGCACATGAACCAAAAAGGGCATGAAACACCCGCGTTGTTTCTTTACTCAGGTGTGTTTGTCGCGTTTATTACCGTTTTAGCCTTTTTGACCATTATTTGGTGGTAAGCTCGCTTTGCCCTTGAAGGAGGCGCAGCAATGGAAAACTTAGAGATATTTGGATTTCGTGCATTATGGAGTCCTTACTATTTGACATGTATTGTAGCAGCAGCCGCTTTTTATCTGCTTCTCGTGACGAAGGGGAAGCACCGTGCGACGGTGAAAGAGAAAACGCTGTTTCTCACGGGGCTTGTGTTGCTTTATGCAGTGAAGGGGAGCCCGATTGATTTAATGGGGCATATTATGTTCAGTGCGCATATGGCGCAAATGGCAGTGCTCTATTTGGTCATCCCGCCCCTTCTTATTACAGGTTTGCCTGCGGCGATTTGGGAGCGGACCATTCAAACACGGGGTATTCAGCCGATTTTCCGCTTGTTTTCTAAGCCGTTGATTGCCTTACTCGGTTTTAACGGGTTGTTTTCGCTGTATCATATTCCGCTTGTGTTCGATTTTGTTAAAACAGATCCGTTTTATCACGCATTGATGACGGTTGTCATTTTTATCGCTGCCTTTTTCATGTGGTGGCCGCTTGTCCATAAAGTGCAAAGTCAGCCGCAGATTACAGGCATTTTAAAGCTTGGATATATTATGGCAGATGGGATTTTAATGACACCTGCCTGCGCACTCATTATGTTTAGTGAAGCGCCTATCTATGCCACTTATTCAGATGCCGGCGCATGGATACAAGCACTGCACCTATGTGTACCAAGTGATATGCTTGCAGGTCTTGCGCTTACGGGTCCTGACATGTTTCATACATTGCCGCTGCTAGAAGATCAGCAGCTAGGTGCTATTTTGATGAAAATCATTCAGGAGATTGTATACGGATCCATTCTTGCTGTTGTCTTCTTTGACTGGGCGAGAAAAGAAAGAGCGAAAGATGCCGTACCAGATGCGCTCATTCCGAAATATGAATAAATGAAAAACACAGCCGCAGGGGCTGTGCTTCCAGATTGTTGGCAAAGGGCTAAAATGAACTTTATTTTAGCCCTTTGTCTTCTTTTCAGCGTGATAGAAAACCTTTGCAGTCTAGGAAGGACGAGCACTGGAGCGGATCGAATTTGGCATTCGTGAGCACCAGCGCACAGGACTGACAACGAATGCGAGGGTTTGTCTACACGCTGAAAGCACAGCCGTAGGGGCTGTGCTTCTTTTATGCTTCAGCAGTTATCGCTTCTAGTTTTTCTTTCAATTGGTTCAGCGTTTTTTTGCTGGATTGAATAAGAGATTTAGGGAAATCTTCGCCTTCTCCATATTCAACACCATGCGGATAATAGTGTTTTCCAAGTAAAGGTGTCAGCAGCTGGATGTGGGCTTTTTTGGAGCCGACATCTCCCTCAGTGGCGTAGCCAGAGATCCGTAAGTAAAACGTCCCCTCTACCATGTTATACTTCCTGTCGTACGTCACACGCTCATAATCCCATTGATCGGCTCGTACAAATCCTTCACTTTCCATAATGAAATCCAATTTATTTAAGTCAGCTGATACCTTTTCAATCCCCGTACCTTCAAACTTCACCCAAAACCCCTCCTTATAAAAATTCCCTTTACTGACAATCATAGTATGAAAGCGTTAAACTTTCAACTGTGAAGGGTATGTTCTTTTATAAGCTGGTTACAGTAATAAAGAAAATAACGGATGGAGGAATCAACGTGAAAACGAAAAAAATCAAAGATATCATGACGAAAAAAGTAGTGACGTTGCAAAAGGACGACAATGCGTATGAAGCGGCAGTCAAAATGAAAGATGCTGACATTGGTGCCATTCCGGTAGTCGACGGAGATCAGCTTGTTGGTATTGTCACAGACCGCGACCTTGTACTTAGAGGTATTGCTGAGAAAAAGCCGAACTCACAAGAGGTTGGTGCCATCATGACGAAGGAAGTTTTGACAGCTGAAGAAGATGCAACCCTAGAAGAAATTGTCCGGTTGATGTCAGAACATCAGCTCCGCCGTATCCCGGTTGTCAAAAACGGGGCACTCACAGGGATCGTAGCCCTTGGGGATTTATCAGTTGAAGATTTATCAAACGATCGTGCAGGTGATGCTCTGACGGAAATCTCTCAACAAGACCAGGATCATGGCCAAGGATTTCTTCATTAGGAGGGGCATATTTTAAATTCGTGTTAAATAGGCTGTATTGTCGTTGATAAATGGAGCAAGTTTTGTTTAAATGACAGTAGAAGGTACTTTTTGTACCTTGCCAATTTAACGGAGGTGTTTATTTGAAAACTGTGCTGAAAACACTCTTCATCCTCCTGATTATATCTGGAACGTACGTTCTGTTTATTCAATATGGATCTTCACCAGAAAAAGAAAACAGCAATGAGCCGAAGGTGTCTAATGAAGAAACATCTAGCGATAAGCCGATCAACATTCCGAAAAAAGGTCTCATGTCCTTTATGGGGAAGTCTTCAAACGAAGTGCTTAAACAGCTAGGGGAACCAGATCGCATTGATCCTTCCGCATATGATTATGACTGGTGGATATACAATCAATCGAAGAAACACTATATTCAAGTAGGGGTAAAGGACAGTAAAGTGGTGACCTTGTTTGCGACAGGGGATGGGCTGAATGTTGAGCCGTTTAAAATCGGTCAAGCCACAAGTGAAGTGTTTAAAAAAACACAAATCGCTCCTTACATTCATGTAGAGGACGAGGGAAATTCATATCGCTTTGAATTCTCAGAAGATGATATGAATACCAGGCCGACGGTGAAAGTGGGAGATGATGTGTATGTCCAGCTCTACATGGATAAGTTTGAAAGCACTCTTTCGAGCATTCGAGCCTTTAATGCAGATACATTTGTCAAACAAAAGCCGTATGAAGTCGTTTATCGAGGTCAATTAATTGAACCTGAGGCGATATCAGGCGAAAAGTGGAAGGATATTGAAGCGTCGAGTCAAAAACAAATTTTTGATATGACCAATATTATCCGCCATAAGTACAAACTGCCGACCTTAAAGTGGGACGATGAAACCTCTGAAGTGGCATTCATGCATAGTGAGGACATGAAAGATAATCATTATTTCTCCCATGAATCTAAAAAATACGGCACGCTGAAAGATCGGTTAGAAAGAGGCGAGGTCGCATTTCAGCTTGCGGGGGAAAACATTGCGTATAATTATGTTGATGGCCCTGCAGCTGTAGAAGGCTGGCTGAATAGCGAAGGTCACCGGAAGGCATTGTTAAATCAAGATTACACGCACCTTGGCGTTGGTGTGAAAGAAAAGTATTATACACAAAACTTCATTAAGAAAACGTCTTAATCCTCTAAACAGCTGCGCACAGATGGCGGCTGTTTTTTTATGAAAAGGGCTCACCAAAATAGACCCAGATGTATATAGTATAGTAGGCATTTGTATGGGGGGTGAGGATATGACAAATAAGCAAAAGCAAACATCCATTGATGAATTTAAACAGTTCGTCAGACGCCATCCGAAATTAATTCAAGAAGTGCAGACGCAAGAAAAAAGCTGGCAAAGTTTATACGAGAATTGGGTCATGTTTGGTGAGGAAGATGACATGTGGTCTCCTTACCGGCAAACACAAACGGAAGAAGCAAAAGAAGAAAAAGCCGCTAAGCAAAGTGAACCGGGAAAAGCAGATTTTATGTCTAAAATGGTTTCTGCAGTGAAAAAAATGGACGCTGATCAAATGAATGAACAGATTAATAAAATGAGCCAGTCTATTTCCTCTTTACAAAGCTTACTCGGTCAATTTTCATCAAATGGCTCAAAGAAGGGTTCATCTGGAGGCAGCCAGCACCCATTCTCCTTCAGGAAAGATTAATTGAAAGGGGATGCTTTTGGTGCGGAGAGAAGTACAAGAGTTTGTCATGGCCGAAGAGGATCGAATCAAATTCATCAGGCAGCGCCCACTCTGGTATAGACAGTTAACGCGGCATCCTGAAAATGTCACTTCGTTTGAATTAGATAAAATGAACTTTTACGAAAAAACCATTCCTCATCGTGTGAGCCAGTTGAGCAATAGTGTCCAAATGGCTGAAATGATGATCCAGATGTTCCAAGCAATGCGCAATCAAAATGGAGCCGGGTGAGGCTTTTTTTGAGTTGATTAAGATGTCTATTTCATGAGCATCCTATAAAAGTAGACGAAAGGAGAATCAGAACATGAAATGGATGCTGTCAATATGCGCATTGCTTTTTCTTCTCACCGGATGTCAAAGTCAACATGATCAAGAGCAAGTAACTAGGCAAGAACCAGCAGTACCAGTCATGCAGCAGACGCAAAGTGAAATGAAGCAGCAAGGCTTTTTAAAATACAAAGTGCAGGGATCTGTTGTGTATATAGAAAGTACACTTCAAGATTTTCACCTTGAACCTTCACCCCTAAAAAAGGATAAGAAGGTGGGGTATTTTACAGTGTATGTAGACGGGAAACGGGCAGGCAATGAGTATACTGCGGCGTTTGTGGTCAAGCACCTTTCAAAAGGAAAGCATAAAATGACCGTTGTGCTAAATTCTCGTCACCCTGAATATAAGCAGAAAAGAGAGACGTGGGATGTATTTGTCACGTAAAAGCATTTTCTGATCCATAGGTTTCGTGGTAAACTATGAATTGGAGGTGCAACATTTATGTATGCGACAATCGAATTCGTGGAGCTCCAAGAGGAAGCAAATCAATTGGCTGCCATGATTCTTCAGTCGGAGGAGGCTGAACATTACCGCAACTGCTTTAAGCGTCTCCAGCAAGACGAAGAAGCCCAACAAATTATTGCCCATTTTACAAAAGTAAAAGAGCAATATGAAGATGTGCAGCGGTTCGGCAAATACCATCCGGACTATAGAACGATCTCAAAAGAAATGCGTGAGGTCAAAAGAAAGCTAGATCTTCACGATACAGTGGTTGATTTCAAAAAAGCAGAAACAGCGATTCAATCCATCTTAGATGAGATTAGTATTGAAATCGGTCAAGCTGTATCAGCATATATTAAAGTTCCAACAGGGAACCCATATTTTGATGGTCTATCATCATGCGGCGGTGGCTGTGGATCAGGAGGCAGCTGTGGCTGTAAAGTATCTTGACGAGACTTGAACGTCTCGTCTTTTACATAATGAACGGAAAGAATTGAAAAGCGGCAGGTGAAAAGATGGATACCAAACGTCAAGGGATGGTCGTTTGGCTGCATTCGTTAAAGCAGTCAAAAGCGCTAAGGAAATTTGGGAATGTTCACTATATTTCAAGGAAAATGAAATATGCAGTGATTTATTGTGATATGAATGATCTTGAGCGCCACATGGCAAAGCTCAGTTCATTGCCATTTGTAAAACGTGTTGAGCCTTCCTATAAACCTTTTATTAAATTAGAGTACGAATCGAAATTGGACAAAGCAAAAGAGTATGATTATAAGGTGGGCTTTTAAAGACACAAAAAAATCCCCGCGGCATCACCCGCGGGGTCCTTCTATTCTTAATGATTCATTAAGGAGAAGGCAAAGGGAGAGGAGAAACCGGAGGAAGAACTTATGGGGAAACGTAAGTCTTCTCCGCGGTTGGCAACAGCACCACATCAGATGCTGTTAACAGTAGTATGACCCTCTCTTTTGTGATCTATACATAGAAAATGAATGGAATTCAGTGCATTGTCCCATGTGGAGTGGATATGGTAAGATAATGTTGAATTTTTTGTCATCAAACAATATTCAATAGATGCAAGCAGAAAAAGTGGTGGAAAAATGAGAGTGATTTCTGGAACAAAAAAAGGCCGCACGCTGAAAGCCGTACCCGGCCAATCAACAAGACCAACAACAGATAAAGTAAAAGAATCCATTTTTAATATGATTGGACCGTATTTTGATGGGGGATGGGCCCTTGATTTATTTGCTGGAAGTGGTGGTTTAGGAATTGAAGCGCTTTCTAGAGGATTCGATCATTGTATATTTGTGGATCGAGATATGAAGGCGATTCAGACGATTAAAGGCAACTTGAATCAATTGTCGCTGATGGATCAAAGTGAAGTGTTTCGAAATGATGCAAACCGTGCACTCGCCGCTGTAGTGAAGCGAGAAGAATCTTTTCAAGCCATCTTCCTTGATCCGCCGTATAAAGATCAAAAGTTGAAAACACTTCTTGATACGATTGATGAGCATTCCTTATTAGCAGATGATGGCGTCATTGTGTGTGAGCATGATAAAGATGTGACACTGCCAGAGGAAGCAGGACAGCTGCATATCTCAAGGCAGGAAATGTACGGAATGACTGGCATTACGATCTATAGAAAGCGGGGAAATTAAAGCATGGGGAATATAGCCGTTTGTCCGGGTAGCTTCGATCCAGTCACATTGGGCCATTTGGATATTATCAAAAGAGGGGCAAAGATTTTTGATGAAGTATATGTGTGCGTCCTCAATAACTCGTCAAAAAAGCCGTTGTTTACTGTTGAAGAGCGGTGTGAACTCATTCGTCAAGCAACAAAGGAGCTGCCGAATATCAAAGTGGAATCCTTTCATGGACTGCTCGTTGATTATGCGAAACAAAAAGAGGCGAAAGTCATTTTGCGCGGACTTAGAGCGGTGACGGACTTTGAATACGAGATGCAAGGGACATCAATGAACAAAGTGTTGAATGATGACATTGAAACGTTCTTTATGATGACAAATAATCAATACTCCTTCTTAAGTTCAAGCATTGTTAAAGAAGTAGCGAAATATCATGGATCAGTCAAAGAGCTTGTACCGCAAGAGGTCGAAGCTGCGCTGAAAGAAAAATTTAATGGATGAGTGCATTGTGCACTCATCCATTTTTTAATTTCTGATAATAGAGCGCAATATACACGATCAGACTGAACAAGGTGATGAGAGGACCAGCAGATACAAGCTGATTCCATAACAAGCTGCTAAACATCACGACTTGCTCGCTTGTTTCAAATGCCCCTGCTGGAAGCGCCATTTCTGCTTTAGAGACATAAAGGGGTTTGAATAACAGAAAGGCAAAGACGGCTGCGTAAATACCGTGAAGCAAACGGGCGAAGAAAAACGGTTTAAAGCGTATATCGGTTGCTGCCAAAATGCCGGCTACCTGAGCTTGAACGGAGAATCCGCTAAATCCTAAAATAAAGCTGACCACAATTGTTTTAGCGAGCAGGGAAACCTCTTGTGATCCTGTGAGCTGACTTCCTAATGTGATTTCAAATAGACCCGCAATCATGGCTAGATCTAATTCTGGCGGAAGGTGCATCGTTTTCAGTATAGAGCCGATCCCGATAGAGAGAAGATCTGTTACATGAACGACAGCGAGCATTTGACTAAAGACAGAAAATAAAATGATAAAGCCGCCAATCATAAAGAGCGTTTGAACAGATGACATGACAGCGTCACTTAATATTTGGCCAAGTGGTCTTTTTTCTGCGAGTCTTGCCGTATGAAGAGCGCTGAATGCTTCTCGAATTGGAGGCAATAAAAATCCTTTTCGGCTTCTGAGGTGCGCATCATGACGTGCTTTATATCCGCGCATCGTCACCCCAACCGCGAGATTTCCTAAATAATGTGCACAGGCTAACACAATGCCTAAAGCTGGGTGATGAAAAAATCCTACAGCCACTGCTCCAAAAATGAACAAAGGGTTTGAAGAATTGGTAAATGACACAAGGCGTTCTGCTTCAATTCTTGTCAGCTGTCCTTCCTGCCGAAGTCTTGTCGTCAATTTAGCGCCAGAAGGAAAACCAGAGGCCATTCCCATCGCTAATACAAATCCGCCGACACCAGGCACCCGAAAGATAGGCCGCATAAATGGCTCTAATAATACGCCGACAAATCTAACAATCCCGAAACTGATTAATAGCTCGGACAAAATAAAAAAAGGTAGCAGCGATGGAAAAACCACTTCCCACCACATTGCAAGTCCATTTTTCGATGCTTGCAAAGAGGCTTGTGGATGTGTAATCACAGTGGCTGTTAAAAAGATAAAAAAAGCAGCGATGAACAGAGTGTTCCATTTTTTCATGGAGATGTCGCCCCTTGCCGTTATAATCTATTGGCGAGCTCGTGATTAAAGAAAAAGAGATGCTAGCCGAGCCTGTCTTCTATTACTATACGATGAGAAGGGGCATGTTTAGACCTATAGATTCGTATATATGCATAGAAAGAGGAGGGTGGATTCATGAAACGACCGATTATCGGGCTTGCGCTGGGCTCCGGGGGTGCCAGAGGGATGGCGCATATCGGGGTTTTATCTAGTCTTGAGAAACAAGGAATTCAGGTGGATATGATCGCAGGAAGCAGTATTGGTGCTCTTGTGGGGAGCTTTTATGCGGCAGGACAAGACGTAGAAAAAATGAAAAAACTTGCACTTGTCTTCAGAAGAAAGTATTATGCTGACTATACACTGCCAAAAATCGGTCTGTTAAAAGGAAATCGAATTTTGCAGCTGATTCACACGTTTACATATGGGAAGAATATAGAAGAAATGCGCGTGCCTCTTGCGATTGTTGCCTGTGACCTTCAGACAGGGGAGAAGGTTGTGTTCAAAGAAGGGTCTGTCTCACAAGCAGTCAGGGCAAGCATTAGCATTCCGGGTGTGTTTGTTCCGCATGAAATAGGCGGCAGGCAATTGGTGGATGGAGCGGTAGTGGACCGCATTCCTGTCTCTGTTCTCAAAGAAATGGGAGCAGATCTCATTATCGCCTCTGATGTATCAAGGGTGAAAAAAACAGAAAAGGCAACGAGATTATCGGATGTCATTATGCAAAGTTTGGACATCCTTCAAAATGAATTGGTTCGTCACCAAACCATTCATGCAGATCTCATGATTCGGCCGAAGCTCGAGACCTTTAGCTCTAGTGCGTTTACACAGGTTCAAGAAATGATTGAAGCAGGTGAACTCGCCGCCGACCAACTAAAAGGAAAACTGAAAGATGTCATTGATAAATGGGAGTGTTAATCGAATGAAAAAATTAAATATTCGCTGGCTCAGCTTTTTTGCTGTTGTTCTAGTCTTATTTGGCTTAACTTTTGTGAAACTGCCCTATTACGTCACAAAGCCAGGTGATGCCACAGAAATTGCGCCACACATTCAAGTAGACGGAGGATATGGCGAGAAGGGCAGCTTTTCTCTTATGACCATTAAAGTAGGTCCAGCCAATCCATATACGTATTTGCTTGCAAAAATGAACAAGTATGACGAAATCGTTCCAGAAGAAAATATTAAAGCGGACGGAGAGTCTGATGAGGATTATATGAAACGGCAGCTGCAGCTCATGAAAAGTTCTCAAGAAAATGCGATGATTGCCGCTTATACAAAAGCGGGAAAAAAAGTAGATTATACGTTTAATGGGGTATATGCGAGCTATGTGATGAAAGGAATGCCTGCATATGGGAAGATTGAAGTTGGTGATAAGATCAAAAGTGTCGACGGCCATACATACGAGTCAGCAGATAAAATGGTTTCGTATATCAGCAGTAAAAAAGCAGGCACGACTGTCCGTTTTGTACTTGAACGTAATGGCAAAGAAATCACGCAGAACGTGACGTTAAAACCATTTAAAGAAGAGCCAAAGCGAGTGGGAATTGGCGTATCACTATTTACAGACCGTCATGTGAAAGTGTCTCCTTCTGTGAAAGTGGATATTGAAAACATCGGCGGTCCATCGGCTGGTTTAATGATGTCACTTGAAATTTACAATCAGCTGACAAAAGAAGATGAAACACATGGCTATGCGATCGCAGGAACTGGAACGATTGATGCAGATGGTACAGTCGGACCGATTGGCGGAATTGATCAAAAGGTTGTTGCAGCAGACAAAGCAGGGAAAGACATCTTCTTTGCACCGAATGATAAAGGTGACCCAAACTCTGACTACAAAAATGCAGTCAAAACAGCAAAAGATATTAAAAGTGATATGAAAATCGTTCCTGTGGATACCATGCAGGACGCACTAAACTATTTAAACAAATTAAAAGAGAAAGCATCATAAAAAAGAGCAGCCTGCAAATCAGGCTGCTTTTTTCTATCGAGATGAAAAGAGTCCGCTCTCTTCATCATATCGAATCGGTGATGTTTTAAACTCTGCTTTTGTTAACTCTGTTTGCATGGGTTCACAGATGGGAAGGCTGAACACCCTTGAAGCGCGAATATCAAGATCAAGGGCGGGATGTGAAAAGGAAGACAGTTTACTCACAAGTGGTACATCCAACTCTTTTTTTACAAGAGACAAGTACTGTTGTCCTTTCCTTGTCATTCCAAGTAAACGAATATAGGGCGCTTTTTTCTCTTCAAGCAGCGCGTGCATCGTCTTTTTCTTCACGTTCATTAATAGATGCGTATTCATCCGCTGTAACCTTGTCCACGTATATCGTTTTGTTTTGACAAGTGATAGATACTCTTCGTAGGAAGACGCATGTGTCATGGCTTTTTGCATGCGGTGTTCAATGCCTTCTTCAATTTCATAGATGCCCTCTAGTTCACTCGTATCCATTGTATGAAAAACATGTTTCAGAAAGCGAAAATAGGCTTCTTGCGTATGTAAAAGACCATATGAAGAATGATAGTCGTGTAATTGCTTTAAAGTAGCGTCCGGGAGATAGGGCGTGACTGCTTGAAATGAGCTCTGTTCTTTTAATGCTTTTCGGATACTTGTGGCGCTTGCGATTTTTTGGTTGTCAGGCAGTTCTTCATCATGATAATCAGATGCAATTCTTTGAGACGTAAAAGGCTGCATGTGAGGAGCTCTCTCTAAGATGGCTTTAACATAATGAAAGCCTAAAATGTTATTTGGTTTGGACAAATCCAGTAAGTGTTCAGAATGAATGGCCTCTTGAAACGCACCTGCTGCGGCGGCGGGATAACTAAGACCTTCTTTCACCTTTTCTTTTGTTAAAAGATCAATCTCTGCCTTTTTTTCATACCAAGCGTGTGCTGTGCGCTCAAATGCGTTGATCTCTCCATCCTCACTACCGAAAAAAAGAGAATGGCATTTTAATGCATCAAGGATGGACACAGCGCCATTGGCGAAGGTTTCTGCCTTTTGTACGGCATATATGTATGGAAGCTCACACACAATGTCTACCCCGTTTTGCAGTGCCATTTTTGTACGTGCCCATTTTGAGACGATGGCAGGCTCCCCGCGCTGGAGGAAAGAACCGCTCATGACGGCAATGGCAACATCTGAGGAGGTTTGTTTTTTCGCCTGATTCACATGATAGGCATGCCCATAATGAAATGGATTGTACTCGACAACGACTCCCACTGCTTTCAATAGATGTTCCGCCTTTCTTGCTATGGTTAAATGGTCTGTGCTACAGTAGCATAAGGGAAAAATGAAGACCATTTTTTTCAGTTTAGGCATTCCGAGAACTGATGTCAAACAGCCCTTTGACGTCATGAAGGACTGTAAAGAAAAAATATTGACAAATAGCATGATGAAAGCTATAATCATGTTTGTTGCTCTTAGAGGTGATACAATTGAAATGGACAGTTTATCAGTTACATCAAAAAGCTAAAAACAGCTTCGATTTTCATGAGACGGTTGACTTAAATGAACTTACTAGCCTTCATTCAGATATACGTCGTATTTCACCAGTAGAGGTGAAAGGGACTGGAGTGATCGAATCAAAGCAAGTCGCATTTGATTTAACCATCACAGGTGAAATGACATTGCCTTGTTCAAGAACGCTTGTTGATGTAAATTATCCATTTGCGATTTCAACAAAAGAACTATTTGTACTTCATAAGACAGACGATATAGAAGATGAAGACGTATCTGTTGTAGAAGACGATATCATCGACTTAACGCCTATAGTCAAGGAAGAAATTCTTCTTGAAGTGCCTATGCAAATCTTTTGCGACCAAGCTGACGTAAAAGGTGCTGCACCACAGGAAGGGAATGACTGGGCGGTCATTTCGGAAGATGCACATCAAAACCGAATTGATCCTCGTCTGGAAGGCTTGAAGAAGCTCTTAGAAGAAAATAATGAATCTTAACTCTTTAAGGAGGTGGGAATAATGGCTGTACCTTTTAGAAGAACTTCTAAAATGAAAAAAAGATTGCGTCGTACGCATTTCAAACTACAAGTACCTGGTATGGTAGCTTGCCCAGAATGCGGTGAAATGAAAATTTCTCATCGTGTCTGCAAATCTTGCGGAACATACAAAGGCAAAGACGTAAAAAGCAACTAATGCTTGATAAAAAAACGTGAGGGAATCTTCCCTTGCGTTTTTTTATTGATCTATTTTTTAGGTTTCTCTCCTGCAAATAGTCTATCTACTCTAGTAAGCGCATATGATGTGGTATTCAGATTCAGGGGGGATGATGAGTTGACGATTACACGGCAGGACGCATGGACACAAGATGAAGATTTACTTTTAGCAGAAGTTGTCTTAAGGCATATCCGAGATGGGGGTACCCAGCTTTCAGCATTTGAAGAGGTTGGAAAAGCATTGTCAAGAACAGCAGCAGCATGTGGATTCAGGTGGAATTCTTACGTCAGAAAGCAGTACCAGGCGGGCATTGAGCTTGCCAAAAAACAGCGAAAAGAACTGCGTAAAAAAATTGGTATCCATTCTTCGGGTTTACCGCAGCATGCGTTCACCATAGAAGAGAAGGCATCTTCTGATCAGACTGAACTGACGCTTCGAGAAGTAATTCGGTTTCTAGAGCAGCTTGAGAAAGAACCATCTGGTCCAGCTTATTTACGGGAGGAGCTTAAAGATGCACAGCATCAATTAAAATCACTCACCGAAGAAAATGAACAGCTGAAACGTCAATTAAAAATGACAGAAGAAGATTACCGGGCACTTATTGGTATTGTTGAAAGAGTCAAACAGAATATCAGCTTAAAAGATTACGCAAAATAAGAAAACGCCCCTCACAGATGGACAGAGGGGCGTTTTCTTAATGATTAAAATGATTAAGCGGACTCACCTGTGTTCTTTTGAATATGTGCAGGCTCCCAAATGAGTGGGTTTTCTCCTTTATCGCGTTCCATATCATATTTCACCGCTTCAAAGCCCATTTTATCCCAAAAACCGGCAGATTTGACGCGTGGATTCGTTCGAATTGGAAGGCCAAAAGATTTTGCGAAATCAACAAGTGCTTCGCCGTAACCTTTACGCTGATATCCTGGCAGCACTTCTAGCTTCCACAGCTCTAGATAATCATGATTATGGTCAAAATACGTCGTCGTCGAGCCATCTACTTGATAGAGGCTCATACGTGCCACAAGCTTATCTCCAAAGTAAATCCCATAAAATGGAGAGTTGCTGTCATTTTCAATCATATTACTTTCTAGGTCTTCAAGCATGGAAAGTTCTTGTATGCCATATTCCTTAAATTGTTTAAATTCCTCTAATGTTTTGTAGTTAATCAGAAGACGTTTTACTTGTGTCATGTGATCTTCCCCCTTACACACATAATGTCGACAGTGATGTCATTGAAGGCGTTTTCATCCCATCCGCCTAAAAAAAGTTTTTACACTTATTATTATAGTTTTTTAATTAAAAAAATTCAATCATAGCGCGTTATCTGCTTTTTGCATCGTAGCACGAAACTGGTAAAATAGTTGATAACATGAAGTAAACAGAAAAAGGGAAGTGCGGCAATTGAAAATTGGAATCATTGGCGGTGGTGCGATTGGTCTGCTTTGTGCCAGTTATTTATCAGAGCATCATGACATCACCCTCTTTACAAGAAGAAAACAGCAGGCAGAAGAAATTCGAGCATTAGGCATTGACCGAATGGTAAGAGGGGAAACCATTCAATCAGCTGTTGGGGCCGATACGGGGGTCAAAGGAATATTTGATTTGCTGATTGTGACAGTGAAGTATCATCATCTGCAAGATGTTCTAGGGGAATTATCGGGACTGCCTCGTCAGCGGATCTTATTTTTGCAGAACGGAATGGCCCACTTATTCGATTTAAAGAACTGGAAAGCGGCACATCAGTTATATATTGGTGTAGTAGAGCATGGCGCAATAAAGGTGTCTGATCGCGCAGTAAATCATACAGGAATTGGTGTCATCAAGTGGGGAGCATTTCTGCATGAGGAAAAAGGACCTATGAGTAATGGATTGTCATCGGACGATTTTCAAATGATTTATACAGATGAATGGAAAAAGATACTGGAGGAAAAACTGCTCGTCAATGTGTGTATTAATCCGTTGACGGCTTTATTACATGTGAATAATGGGGAATTGGTATCGAACCCGTCATATGAACATATGATGACATGTGCATTTGAAGAAGCGGTTTCCATTCTAGGGTTGCTTGAGAAAGATCGTCTATGGGCTCATGTGAAATCAATTTGCCATCAAACGGCTGCCAATCAATCGTCGATGCTGCAAGATATCGTCAAAGGCCGCCAAACTGAAAGAAAAGCAATCATTGGCTACCTTTTAAAAAAAGCTCAAGGTCAAGGGATGACGCCGCCATTCCTCACTTTCTTGAATAGAAGCTTGGAAGTATTGGAAAAAAAGCAAACAAAATCTTTTGAGTGAGCTCATTTACATGCTATACTTTTTTCGGGAAACTAACTATTTATTGAAGAAAGGAAGTTCTAAACATGCAATTGACTGAACTTTCCATCCGAAGTCAGAATTTATTCATACGTGATTATATAGAAGAAAAAAAAGAGATGACTGCTTTTTTTGATTATGATATACATTCTGAGCACACATGGAAAAAGAGATACGACGATCTCATGGAAAGGAGCTTCCCGCGCGAGGCTTTAGCGGATTATATGAGCGCATATCATGCAAAATTTGATTCGGCTGCGATGCGTGAGAATATTGAGAAGATCCGTGATGAACGGAGCGTCATGGTGGTTGGAGGACAGCAGGCAGGCTTACTGGCAGGTCCGCTTTATACCATACATAAAATCATTTCCATTATTCAGTTTGCCAAAGAAAAAGAATCAGCGCTTGGCGTTCCTGTTATTCCGGTCTTTTGGGTAGCGGGTGAAGATCACGACGTAGACGAAATTAACTTTGTGTACACGTCTGGCGAAAAAGGCCCAGTCAAACAAAAGCTTCCATTACATCATGTGAAAAAAACAGCTGCGAAAAGAACACCTCTCCACCAAGAGAAAACAGAGAGATGGCTTCGTGATGTATTTTCAACCTATGAGGAATCTGCTTACACAAATGACTTGTTAGATCAGCTTCTTCGATGTTTACGCAAATCAGAAACGTTTACTGATTTCTTTGAGTGGATTGTTTGCGATCTATTTGAAGAAGATGGACTGCTGTTATTGAATTCAGGAGACTTCGGCGTGAAGCCACTTGAACGTACGTTATTCAAACAAATTGTGGAGTCAAGTGATGCGATCGTGGCTCGCTTAAATAACACGCAGGCTGCCATGAAACAAGCGGGGTATCAGCCGATTATTGAAGCTGGTGACCATCAAGCCAACTTGTTTTACGAATATGATGATGAGCGTTTCCTCATTGAAAAAGAGAATGGCCAATTTTCTATATCCGAAGTGGGGCTTACTTGGACAAAAGATGAGCTTTTGCAGGAAGTCGAGGAGCACCCAGAGCGGTTTAGCAATAATGTGGTGACCCGTCCATTGATGCAGGAAACCCTTCTTCCAACGCTTGCTTTTATGGCTGGACACGGTGAAGTGAACTATTGGGGTGAGCTGAAAGGCATCTTCGAGTACTTCGATGTCAAAATGGCACCCGTTCTTCCAAGACTGCACGTCACCATTCTTGAAAGGCACATTGATAAGAAGCTGCCGATAAGAGAATTGTCGGTTGAAGAAGTGCTGACAAAAGGCGTGAAAGAAAAGAAGGATGCGCACTTTCAGCAAAGTCTTCCAGACAGCTTTGTTCAATCGGTTCAACATGCCAAACGTGAATTAGCGAATGTTCATGAGGCATTGAGACAAGAAGCGCTAGAGATCGAACCAAGCTTTGAACAGCTATTAGATAAAAATGCCAAATTTATAGAAGACCAGCTTCAATTTGTTTATCAAAAGGTTGCAAAGCGTGTGGAAGAGAAGGAAGGATACATCCTTCGAGATTTTGAACGGATTGAAAATAGTTTAAAACCACTCGAAGCACCACAAGAAAGAATTTGGAATATCATGTACTTTTTAAACAAATATGGTCCAGAATTCTTCAAAACGTTCAAAAATCTGCCATTTTCATTTCAAAACAAGCAACAAATTGTCAAACTTTGAAATAAAGTTTTAATGAACCCTGACTAGTTCAGGGTTTTTTTTTATGTAGAAACAGTGTAAAATAAGTTTTGTGGAGAGAAGTGGTGGATAGTGGAGAGTATAGGTGAGAAAGTGGGGCTCTGATATCATGTTCATGGGTGAATACCAACATACGATTGATACAAAAGGGCGCATGATCATCCCTGCTAAATTTAGAGACGGTCTCGGAGAACAGTTTGTGCTGACGAGAGGGCTTGATCAATGTTTATTTGGCTACCCTATGAGTGAGTGGAAACTAATTGAAGAGAAACTCAAAGCACTGCCGCTAACGAAAAAAGATGCACGTGCGTTTACCCGGTTCTTCTTCTCCGGCGCAGTTGAATGTGATCTGGACAAGCAGGGGCGCATTAACATCGCATCCAACCTACTCCAATATGCAAAACTCGAAAAAGAATGTGTGGTCATCGGCGTTTCAAATCGAATTGAGTTGTGGAGTAAGTCGATCTGGGAACAATATACAGAAGAGCAAGAAGATTCTTTTGCTGAAATTGCTGAAAACATGATTGGATTTGATATATAATAATCCCTTGTGCAGCAAGCTTTCTACACATTCATTTCTATTTGAAAAAGGTGGGACCATATCATCATGTTTCAACATGAGACAGTATTATTAAAAGAAACAGTTGACGGTTTAAACGTCAAAGAAGACGGTACATATGTGGACTGCACGCTAGGCGGCGCAGGTCATAGCTCATATTTACTATCTCAATTATCAGAAAAAGGTACATTGATTGGGTTTGACCAAGACGATGCTGCACTGGATCATGCACGAGAGAAGCTCGCGGATTCTAAAGCGAACATTCTTTTCATAAAAAGCAACTTCCGATATTTAAAAGAACGTCTGAATGAACAAGGAATTACAAGCGTAGACGGTGTGATTTTTGACCTTGGGGTTTCATCACCTCAGCTTGACACACCAGAGAGAGGCTTTAGTTATCACCATGATGCACCTCTTGACATGCGAATGGATCAAACCGCTGCTTTGTCGGCAAAACAAGTGGTGAATGAATGGCCATTTGAAGATCTAGTTCGGATTTTCTACAAATATGGGGAAGAAAAGTTCAGCAAGCAAATCGCACGCAAAATTGAAGAAGCCAGAAAAAAAGCGCCAATTGAAACAACAGGAGAGCTTGTCGACATTATTAAAGAAGGAATTCCCGCACCTGCAAGACGAAAAGGCGGACATCCAGCGAAAAGAGTATTTCAAGCGATCCGAATTGCCGTAAATGATGAATTGAAAGTATTTGAAGAAGCACTAGAACAAGCAATAGAGTTACTCAATCCGAAGGGGAGAATTTCTGTCATTACATTCCATTCACTTGAAGATCGGATTTGTAAAAGTACATTTAAAGAAATGTCTTCTCTTCCAGAACTTCCGCACGGACTGCCAGTGATTCCAGAAGGACTTGAACCAAAACTGAAGCTGATCACGAGAAAACCAATCGTTGCATCAGAACAAGAGCTGGAATATAACAACCGTGCCCGTTCAGCGAAGCTCCGAATTGCAGAAAAAAAGTAAACGACACCATAGATGATGATAAAAAGGAGGTTTCTTATGAGTAATTTGGCTTACCAAAGAGAAGTAAAGCAACATCAAACCGAGCAACAAGGTCAATCGGTTGTGATTAGAAGAAGAGGTTCTATTACACTTGGTGAAAAAATCTTACTTGTCATGTTTGTCATGGCTCTCATGTGCAGCTCGATCCTCATCATTTCGAAAGCCTTTGCTGTTTATCACGCAAATATCGAAGTGCAGAAACTAGAACAGCAAGTGTCTTTAGAATCGAAAAAGATCACTGAACTGCAAAAGCAAAAAGATTTACTAAGTGAACCAGAGAGAATCATTGAAGCCGCTAAAAAAGCAGGCTTAAGCATGTCGAAAGATGTTAAGAAGGTCGATTAACATGGCGATGCCTAAAAAGAATAAAATGATGAACAGAGGCGCGGCAATTGCGAGTATTTGCTTCGCCCTGTTTTTCTTTATCATCCTTGCACGTTTTATTTATATTCAGATTACGGGAACCGTCGATGGACAAGTGTTAGCTGCAAAAGCCAATGAACAATATCAATCGAAAAAAACACTTGAAGCCAAAAGAGGCTCCATTTTAGACAGAAACGGAAATGTGATTGCGGAAGATACATCTGTGTATAAACTGATTGCGATCATGAGCAAGAAAATGACGGTCGATCCAAAGCATCCGATGCATGTCGTTGACAAAGAAAAGACAGCAAAAGAGCTGTCAAAAGTCATTGATATGAGTGAGAGTGAAATTTTAAAGCGTCTGAATACAAAAGATGCGTTCCAAGTCGAGTTTGGTAAAGCCGGAAAGGATATTAGTTTTTCAACTAAGGAAAAAATTGAAAAGCTAAAACTTCCTGGGATCGCCTTTGAAAAAGATACAAAGAGGTATTATCCAAACGGCATGTTTGCTTCGAACTTAATCGGTTATGCTAGATTAGATGAAGCCACCAAGGACATGTCAGGCGCAATGGGTCTAGAAAAGGCTCTGAATAAATATTTAAAAGAAAAAGATGGCTATGTAACGTATAACAGCGACAGAAGCGGATGGGCACTTCCGAATAGTAAAGAAGACATCGTTGCCCCGAAAGACGGGAAAAACGTCACACTGACCATCGACCAAAAAATTCAAGCATTTCTTGAAGAAAGTATGACGCAGGTCGCTAAAAAATATAAGCCGAAGAAAATCATTGCGACAGTCGTTGATCCGAAAACTGGAAGAGTTCTTGCAATGGGACAGCGGCCAAGCTTTAATTTAAATGAACTCGACATTACGAATTATAACAACGATGTCATTTCCTACGCATTTGAACCAGGTTCAACGATGAAAATTTTTACACTTGCTGCTGCTATCCAAGAAGGAGTGTACCAAGGCAGTGACAAGTATCAGTCTGGTACTTATAAAGTAGGCGGCGGTCTTGTAAGAGACCATAACAACGGAAATGGCTGGGGAAAAATTGATTTTCATGAAGGTGTTCTACGTTCTTCAAACGTAGCTTTTGCGAAATTGGCAAAAGAAAAATTAGGTTTCACACGCTACGAACAATACTTGCAAAAATTCCATTTCTATGACAAAACAGGCATAGACTTGCCAAACGAAGCGTCTAGTAAAATCAATTTCAGATACGAATATGACAAAGCATCGACTGCTTATGGTCAGGCGTCCGCGATTACCCCAATTCAGCAAATTGAAGCGGCGACAGCCATTGCAAACGGTGGAACGATGATGAAGCCATATGTAATCGATCATATTACAGACCCGAACACAAACAAAACAATTTTACAGCACGAACCAACAGTAGCAGGAAAACCAATTTCTTCTGATACAGCGAAGCAAGTCCGTGACATTTTAGGTGAGGTCGTTTCCTCAAAAATTGGCACAGGACAGCCATACCAAATCAAAGGTTTTGATGTCGCTGGGAAAACGGGTACAGGACAAATTGGCGGTGCTGGCGGCTACCTTCAAGGGAGAAACGATTACGTCTTTTCATTTATGGGAATGGCACCAAAAGATGATCCGAAGCTGCTCGTTTATGTGGCTGTCCAACAGCCTCAGCTATCTGAAACACAAACAGGCTCTGCCCCTGTTTCAGAAATCTTTAACCCTGTGATGAAAAATAGTTTGCTCTATTTAAATATCGCACCAACAAAAACAGACGATAAAAAATCTGGCAAACAGAAAATAAAACAAGAAACAATGCCTTCATTCCTAGATTTAGAAGTGAAACAGGCAGAAACAGAAGCAAAAAACAAAAAGTTATCACCTGTTGTCATTGGTGACGGTTTATCCATTAAACGCCAATGGCCGAGTGCGGGCTCTGAATTCTCTGAAAGCCAGAAAGTCTTTTTGAAAACAGCAGGGAAAACCATTAAAATGCCTGATATGACAGGCTGGTCCAGAAGGGAAGTTCTTCAATATGCGTCTATTTCAGGTGTGCATATTGAAACAAATGGACAGGGATATGCTGTCAAACAAAGCGTGAAAAGTGGAGCGGAGATTTCAGATAAAGTCGTCACAGTGACCTTCAAAAGTCCAAATTAACTTGAAAACCTAGCAAATCATTTGCTAGGTTTTTTTCTTTTGCTTGAGCGATGGACGAGATCGTTCTATAAAAAGACGAGCCTGCATATGATGAAAACAAGCCATATGTAAGGAGTGAACCGGGCGTGCGAGTGTCAAGTGTAACAGTGAGAAAACGATTGCTTTTCGTGCTGCTGTTTGGGGTGATCATTTTTTTCATCATAGATACTAGATTAGGATATGTGCAGTTTATTATGGGCGAGAAGCTGACAAGTTTAGCGAAAGATTCATGGAGCCGTAACCTTCCATTTGAACCAGAACGAGGAGATATTTTGGACCGAAATGGGGTGGAGCTTGCGACGAACAAAAGTGCTCCCTCTATTTTAGTCGTGCCGCGGCAGGTGAAAGACCCAGCAGAAACAAGCAAAAAATTAGCTGCAGTACTGAATATGTCTGAGGAGAAAGCGTACAAGCATGTCACCAAGAAAACGTCCATAGAACGAATTTCCCCAGAGGGGAGAAAAGTATCTCATGAAAAAGCAAAAGAAGTTAGAGAACTTGATTTAGATGGAGTCTATGTAGCAGAGGACAGCATCAGACATTACCCGTTTGGAAGTTTCTTATCTCATGTATTAGGTTTTGCTGGAATTGATAATCAAGGCTTACTTGGGCTAGAAGCGTACTATGATGATGACCTAAAAGGTGAAAAAGGCTCTGTGAAATTTTATTCTGATGCAAAAGGGCAGAAAATGCCAGATGAAGCAGATGATTATACACCGCCTAAAGATGGCCTTGATATGAAATTAACAGTTGATTCAAAAGTGCAAACCATCATCGAACGAGAACTAGACAATGCTCAGGCAAAATATAACCCAGATGGCATGATTGCCATTGCCATGAATCCGAAAAATGGTGAGGTGCTGGGAATGTCGAGCAGACCTGACTTTGATCCGGCTGACTATCAATCAGTTGATTCAAAAGTATTTAACCGAAACTTACCGGTGTGGAGCACATATGAGCCAGGATCGACGTTTAAAATCATTACACTGGCAGCTGCCTTGGAAGAAAATAAAGTGAATTTAAAACGTGATCATTTTTTTGACAGCGGATCTGTGACAGTGGATGGCGCAAGGCTCAGATGCTGGAAAAAGGGAGGACATGGATCACAGTCGTTTCTAGAAGTGGTACAAAACTCTTGTAACCCAGGTTTCGTCGAGCTAGGCGACCGTCTTGGAAAAGATAAACTATTTTCTTATATTAAAAATTTCGGCTTTGGTCAAAAGACAGGAATCGACCTTCAAGGAGAAGGTAGAGGAATTTTGTTCCCGCTTGATCGTGTTGGTCCTGTAGAACAGGCAACAACAGCCTTTGGTCAAGGTGTATCTGTTACGCCGATTCAACAAGTGGCTGCAGTGGCAGCCGCAGTAAATGGAGGAACGCTTTACACGCCGTATATTGCAAAAGAATGGATCGATCCAATTACAAAAGAGGTAGTTAAAAAGCAATCACCAATTGCCAAGAAGAAAGTCATTTCAGCGGAGACGTCTAAAGAAATCAGGTATGCCCTTGAAAGTGTAGTCGCTCAAGGAACTGGCCGGAATGCATTCGTTGAAGGATATCGGGTGGGCGGAAAAACAGGAACAGCACAGAAAGTAAAAGACGGAAAGTACATGGAAAATAACCACATTGTGTCATTTATCGGGTTTGCACCTGCGGATGATCCAAGCATTGTTGTATATGTAGCAGTAGATAACCCAAAAGGCACGATTCAATTTGGTGGGACAGTAGCCGCACCTATTGTGGGCCATATTATGCGAGACAGTCTGCCTGAAATGGGCGTGAAAAAAAGAAAAGGACAAATTGAAAAGAAGTACCAATGGCTGGACACAAAAACCATTGAGGTACCGAATCTTGTAGGAGGATCTGTTTCTGACCTTGAATCACTCCTGATTAATTTAAAGATTGATGCTTCAGGAACTGGCAGTAAAGTGGTGAAGCAATCGCCTGCTGCCGGCACAAAGGTCAAAGAAGGTTCCACGATCCGATTATACTTAAATGATGAATAATAAAGAATGAACAGAGGGTAGCCGCACTCATTCGGCTGCCTCTTTTTGTTGAAAGTGAAGGGTCGCTTTAAAAAAAGAGCATAAAGTGTGTTTTTTCCAAGAGAAACTTAAGGAATACGCTGGATGTATCCTTTTTTTTACGATAAAATATAGACTGTGTGTTTTTTTCACAAGACATGCACGTGAACGAATTTGAGAGGTTTGATATGAAATGAAATTACAAGAACTCCTTACATACTTTAAAAGTGAAAACAGTGAACTGATAAACGAAAATCCGGAGATTACTTCCATTGAAATGGATTCAAGAGAAGTGAAAAAAGGGAGTCTTTTTGTCTGTATAAAAGGCTATACAGTAGATGGACATGATTACGCTGAAAAAGCTGTGAAAAGCGGGGCTGCAGCGATTGTAGCAGAACACCCACTTCACCTAACAGATGTACCAGTCATTATTGTAAAACACTCTCAAAGAGCACTTGCAAGAATGGCAGATGCTTTTTACGAACAGCCAACTCATAAACTCAATCTAATTGGTATTACAGGAACGAACGGGAAAACGTCTACAACACACATGATTGAGCAAATCATGAGAAAAGCCGATAAAAAAACAGGTTTAATCGGTACGATGTATATGAAGGTAAACGATGAAATTCTCGAAGTGAAAAACACAACACCTGAGAGTGTCACCCTTCAGAAGACCTTTAAGCAGATGCTTGATCAAGACGTAGATACGGCCATTATGGAAGTGTCATCACATGCTTTGCATCTTGGGCGTGTTCATGGATGTGATTATGATATTGCCGTCTTTACAAATCTTACCCAAGATCATCTGGACTACCACAACACAATGGAAGAATATAAACATGCAAAAAGCTTGCTCTTTTCCCAGCTCGGAAGTGCCTTTCAGCACGATAAGCCGAAGCATGCCATTTTAAATGCAGATGATGAAGCGTCTAGTTATTTTGAAAAAGTCACAGCTGCTGAAATTATGACGTATGGCTTAGAGCAAGAATCAGATGTAATGGCAAAGAACATTCAAATTAAACCAAAGGGAACACAATTTGATTTGATCACCCCAATCGGCACAAAAAATGTGACGGTTGCCCTTATTGGGAAATTCAATGTGTATAACATTCTAGCAGCTGTATCAGTAGGAATTGTATCAGGCTTAACGTTTGAAACGATCGTTAGTGCCATTGAAGAACTTGAGGGAGTCAAAGGAAGATTCGAACTTGTGAATTTTGATCAAGACTTCCCAGTCATCGTTGATTATGCGCACACACCTGACAGTTTAGAAAATGTACTGACTACGTGCAGAGAATTAACAGAAGGTAGAATTTTCTGTGTAGTTGGCTGCGGGGGCGACCGTGATAAAACCAAGCGCCCTCAGATGGCCCAAATCGCTGTGAAATATGCAGATGAGCCTGTTTTTACATCAGATAATCCAAGAAGTGAAGATCCATCAGCCATTTTGAAAGACATGGAAAATGGCGTGCCAAACGCCTATTATCACAGCTTTGTGAACCGGAAACAGGCCATCTTTTTTGCCATTGCTAATGCAAAAAAGGGCGATACAGTCTTAATAGCTGGAAAAGGCCATGAGACGTACCAAATCATTGGTGATCAAGTCTATGACTTTGATGATGCCAAGGTGGCAGCGGACGCTATTTTAGATCTAAACAAATCTTAAAAATGATGAAAAGAGTGTAATGAAATGAAGCATTTTGTACAAAAACAACATACGAAAGACACGAATGAATATCATAATAATGAATGCTATTTTCTAATGGAAAACGGCTTTGGAAATTCGGAAGGAGTAAAGAACAATGCTTGAACAGGTGATATTGTTTACAATCATAATGGGATTTTTAATCAGTGTTCTTTTATCCCCGATTTTTATTCCGTTTTTAAGAAGACTTAAATTTGGTCAAAGTATTAGAGAAGAAGGACCTCAGTCTCACCAAAAGAAATCCGGTACCCCAACAATGGGTGGAATTATGATTATCTTTTCTATTACAATTACAACGATCGTGATGATTAACAAATTCTCTGAGATTAGTCCAGAAATGTTTTTATTGTTATTTGTCACCCTTGGCTACGGATTATTAGGATTTTTAGATGATTATATTAAAGTAGCGATGAAACGAAATCTTGGCTTAACATCGAAACAAAAACTGATCGGGCAAATTGTGATTGCTGTGATTTTCTATGCAGTCTTCCATTATTATGAGTTTGCAACGACTATTCGCATTCCAGGAACAGATGTCAGCTTTGACTTAGGATGGGCATACTTTATCCTCGTCGTTTTCATGCTTGTCGGTGGTTCTAATGCGGTAAACCTTACGGATGGACTTGATGGTTTATTATCTGGAACAGCTGCTATTGCATTCGGAGCTTTTGCTATATTGGCTTGGAATCAATCTCAGTATGATGTTGCGATCTTTTCGGTAGCAGTAGCAGGCGCTGTCCTTGGGTTCCTTGTCTTTAATGCGCATCCTGCAAAAGTATTTATGGGTGATACGGGATCGCTTGCTTTAGGCGGTGCCATAGTGGCCATTGCCATTTTAACGAAACTTGAGATTTTACTCGTCATTATTGGAGGAGTATTTGTTGTTGAAACGTTATCCGTTATCCTTCAAGTCATCTCCTTCAAAACAACTGGAAAAAGAATCTTTAAGATGAGCCCGCTTCACCACCACTATGAGTTAGTTGGCTGGTCTGAGTGGAGAGTAGTTGTCACCTTCTGGACAGCTGGTTTATTGCTTGCTGTTTTAGGAATTTACATCGAGGTGTGGTTATAATTGAATAGGATGCAAATGTTAAAAGACGAACATGTACTAGTACTAGGCCTTGCAAAAAGCGGATATGCGGCAGCCTCAATTCTTCACGAGCACGGAATAAACGTGACGGTCAATGACCAAAAAGCTTTTGAAGAAAACGAGCCTGCTCAGTTACTTTCTGAAAAGGGGATTGATGTCATTTGTGGCAGTCATCCTCTTCGTGTGTTCGACGATAAAGAAATTACGATTTTAATTAAGAACCCTGGAATTCCTTATGAGAATGTGATGGTCCAAGAGGCGCTTCGCCGAAAAATTCCAGTTTGGACTGAAATAGAATTGGCGTATCATTTGACCTCATCTCCTTTTATTGGGATTACCGGATCAAATGGAAAAACGACCACGACTACTTTGATTTATGAAATGTTGAAAAAAGACAGCCAAAAAACATTGGTAGCAGGTAATATCGGAACGGTCGCAAGTGAAGTTGCCGCGCGTGCAGCGGGCGATGAATGGATCGTAACTGAGCTCTCTTCATTTCAGTTAATGGGAACCGTTGAATTCAGACCTAAAATCAGCTTAATATTAAATATTTTTGACGCACATTTAGACTATCATCACACGCGTGAAGAATACGAAAAAGCAAAACAGAAAGTGTATGCACATCAACTGGAAGATGACATAGCTGTGGTTAACCTAGATGATCCATCTGTTGTCAAACTAGCAGAAGATTCGAAAGCGCAAAAAGTGTTTTTCTCAGTTAAAGAGCCGGTAGCACATGGAGCGTTTATTAAAGATGGTGCCATCTACTATATGAATGAACATGTCATTGACCTAAAGGATGTTGTTCTTCCTGGTGAGCATAACCAAGAAAATATTCTAGCAGCTATTTGTGTTGTAAAAAATGCAGGCTGCTCAAACGAAGCGATTGCACAAGTTCTTACTACATTTAGTGGAGTGAAGCATCGTTTGCAATTTGTGGAGACGATTCAAAATAGAAAATTTTATAATGACAGTAAAGCGACCAATATACTGGCAACAAGTAAAGCTTTGTCTGCCTTCAAGCAGCCGACCATTTTACTAGCAGGTGGACTGGATCGTGGCAATGAATTTGATGAATTAAAACCTTTTATGAAGAATGTAAAAGGAATGATTACATTTGGTGAGACTGCGCCTAAGTTTGTGAAGCTTGGTGAAGAGCTGGGAATACATCACGTAAAACATGTCGATAATGTTGAACAAGCAGTACCTGCGGCGTTTAGCATATCTGAAGAAGAAGACGTGATTTTATTGTCTCCGGCTTGTGCAAGTTGGGATCAGCATAAAACATTTGAAGAACGTGGAGACATGTTTGTAAACGCCGTGCATATGCTTAAATAAGGGCTTGTCTCTCATATGACTGACAGCCCAAATGAAATTATGCTTGGGGTGTCGGTCTCTTGACGAATAAGAAAACTTCTCCGGATTTTTTGCTTGTTGTCATTACGTTACTTTTATTGACGATTGGTTTAATTATGGTGTACAGCGCAAGTGCTGTGTGGGCATCGTATAAATTTGATGATTCGTTTTATTTTGCAAAAAGACAGCTTTTGTTTGCCGGAATCGGAGTTATCGCAATGTTTTTCATTATGCGGGTCGATTATTGGACGTGGCGGACTTGGTCAAAGATACTGATTGCAGTGTGTTTTCTCCTCCTCGTGCTTGTCTTGATTCCTGGTATCGGTATGGAGAGAAATGGTTCAAGAAGCTGGATTGGTGTCGGTGCGTTTAGTATTCAGCCCTCTGAATTTATGAAGCTTGCGATGATTGCGTTTCTTGCAAAATTCTTATCTGAAAAACAAAAGAATATCACATCCTTTCGTAAAGGTTTCGCCCCAGCACTAGGCATTGTGTTTTCTGCATTTGCCATCATTATGCTGCAGCCGGACCTAGGTACAGGAACGGTTATGGTTGGAACCTGTATTATTATGATATTTGTTTCAGGTGCGAGAATCGCTCACTTTATCTTTCTCGGTCTTTTAGGGCTTAGCGGATTTGCCGCACTTGTCTTATCAGCACCCTATCGAATAAAACGAATTACATCTTATTTAAATCCTTGGGAGGATCCACTTGGCAGCGGGTTTCAAATTATTCAATCCTTATACGCTGTCGGTCCAGGCGGTCTGTTTGGAATGGGGCTAGGTCAGAGTAGACAAAAATTCTTCTATTTGCCTGAGCCTCAAACAGACTTTATCTTTGCTATATTGTCTGAAGAACTTGGATTTATAGGTGGATCACTCATTTTGCTGCTCTTTAGTGTTCTATTGTGGAGAGGCATTAGAATAGCCCTCGGGGCACCAGATTTATATGGAAGTTTCTTGGCAGTGGGTATCATCTCAATGGTTGCCATTCAAGTAATGATTAATATCGCAGTTGTCACTGGTCTCATCCCTGTGACGGGCATCACACTGCCATTCTTAAGTTATGGCGGTTCATCACTGACATTAATGCTGATGGCAATTGGCGTACTTTTGAATGTAAGCAGGTATGCTAGATATTAATGTGCTGATAGTTCATGAAACCATATAGACTTTTATTTTGCAAAAGTATGAAAAAATGATTTGAAGAGTGAAAATGGCAGTTTCTGTTTCGAAAACATGATGATTGACTCTTCTTTACAGGTTTTGACGGAGCCCTGTTGTTTAAAACAGGGTTTATACTTTGTTCAGAGCAGAAAAAAATTGAGGGGAAATGGTATAATGCGTATAGTTATTAGTGGAGGCGGAACAGGCGGGCATATTTATCCTGCTCTAGCTTTTATTAAAGAAGTGAAAAGACTGCATCCTGATGTGGAATTTTTATATATTGGCACTGAGAATGGGCTTGAAAAGAAAATTGTAGAAAGAGAAAATATCCCTTTTAAATCAATTGAAATTTCAGGTTTTAAAAGAAAGCTTTCCTTTGATAATGTAAAAACAGTGATGAGGTTTCTAAAGGGCGTCCAAAAAAGTAAATCTTATTTAAAAGAATTTAAGCCGGATGCTGTTATTGGAACAGGTGGTTATGTGTGTGGTCCAGTTGTTTATGCTGCGTCTAAGCTAAAAATCCCAACGATCATTCACGAACAAAATAGCCTACCAGGCATCACAAATAAGTTTCTGGCACGGTATGTGAATAAAGTAGCCATCTGTTTTGAAGAAGCAAAGGAACACTTTCCTTCAGAAAAGGTTGTTTTTACGGGAAACCCAAGGGCCTCTGAAGTCGTCTCTATTAAAGAGGGAAAATCTCTTAAAGAGTTCGGACTGGATGAGAAGAAAAAAACGGTTCTCATTTTTGGCGGGAGCAGAGGTGCAGCTCCAATCAATCGAGCAGTGATTGACATGCAAGATGAATTAAAGGCAAAGAACTATCAGCTTTTATATATTACAGGTGAGGTTCATTATGAAAAAGTGCTGAACGAATTAAAAGAAAAAGGTGAAGCGCCGAATATGATCACAAAGCCTTTCTTGCATCAAATGCCGGAGTATTTAAAATCAATTGATGTCATTGTTGCAAGAGCGGGAGCCACAACGATTGCTGAAGTGACGGCACTTGGAATTCCGACCATCTTCATTCCAAGTCCATACGTGACCGCAAATCATCAAGAAATTAACGCTAGATCACTTGAAAAACATGATGCTGCGATCGTTTTAAGAGAATCAGAGCTTTCTGGAGATCGCTTGCTTCATGCAATTGATGAAATTGCTGGTAATGACGAGAAACTACATCAAATGAGCCGTTTAACAAAAGAACTCGGAGTACCAGATGCGGCCACACGTTTATATAATGTGTTAAAAGAAATTACGACTTCATGATGAATGATATGAGGTAAGGCGGAGGGTAATATGGAGAACTTGAAGAATGAATTATTAGAAGCGCAAGTTGGTAAAGTACTTGAAAATGAACCGCTTGCAAATCATACGACAATGAAAATAGGCGGACCGGCCGATCTATTAGTCATCCCTAAAGATGTCGATGCTGTCAAAACAATTATGGATCAGGTGAAAAAACATGATACTCAATGGACGGTCATTGGAAGAGGGTCCAATTTACTTGTTCTTGATAAAGGAATTCGCGGGGTCGTTTTAAAGCTGGGTGCTGGGCTTGATCACTTAACTGTCAATGATGAAGAGATTACAGTTGGCGGAGGCTATTCAGTTGTAAGACTCGCGACGTCTCTTAGTAAGCAGGGGCTGTCAGGATTGGAATTCGCAGCTGGTATTCCAGGTTCTATTGGTGGCGCTGTTTATATGAACGCAGGGGCACATGGATCTGACATCAGCAAGATTCTTGTGAAAGCGAGAGTCTTATTTGAAGATGGAACGATCGAGTGGTTAACTAATGAGCAAATGAACTTTAGCTATCGAACTTCTGTGCTTCAAAAGGAACGCCCTGGAATTGTTCTCGAAGCAGTGTTCAAGCTTAAACAGGACGAACGTGAGAAAATCACAAAGAAAATGCAGCAAAATAAAGATTATCGTAAGGAAACACAACCGTATAATAAACCATGCGCCGGCAGTATTTTTCGAAATCCATTACCTGAATATGCAGGACAGCTTGTAGAAAAGGCGAATTTAAAAGGATATCAGATTGGCGGGGCTAGAATTTCTGATATGCACGGAAACTTTATTGTCAACGCTGGTGGGGCGAAGGCTCAAGATGTGCTCGACTTAATTCAGTACATTCAAAAGAAAATCAAAGATGACTACAATGTAGAGATGCATACAGAAGTAGAAATTATTGGTGAAGCAAATTAAAGGCTACTACTTATGAATGATGGTATCACAGGAAAACAAACGGCATTTTTTCATGCCGTTTGTTTTCTAATCAATATGAGATAAAGAATGATCCAAAGGTGCGGACAAGCAGCTTTGAATGAGGTGAAGAGTATATATGCGGCCTGATCATGAAAATGAAAAGATCGTCAATATAGAAGAGCGAATCCCTAAAATTAAAGAACAAAGGAAGCAGAAAGCGAATCGGAGATTAATCTCTTTTATTTTGCTGTTTTTTATCATGGTTTTAATTATTGTCTATTTGCAAACACCAATCAGTAAAATTTCTTCTTTAACCATTACCGGTAATGAACATGTACCAACAAAACAGCTCGTTAAACTTTCGCAAATTAAAGAAGGCGAGACAGAGTTTTGGAATTTAAATAAAGATATGACAGCAGACCATATAAAGCAAAATAAATTGATTAAAAGTGTCAGTATTAAAAAACATTTCCCTAATAAGGTCAGTATTGCTGTCAAAGAGTATGCAAATATTGCGTATCTGCAAAAGGGACATTTTTATTATGAGCTTCTTGAAAACGGGACGGCTTTGCCAGATGAAGTAACGCCAAGTCACGCAGGACCTATTTTTGTCGATTGGGACAATAAAGAGAAATTGAAGCAAACAGTGAGAGCTCTGAATCAACTGCCGGCTTCTATTCAGGAACTAATCTCAGAAGTATATTACGTACCGACTAGCTCCAATCAGTGGCTCGTTAAATTTTATATGAATGATGGAAACACTGTTATTGCATCAATTAAAACATTCGCAGATAAAATGACGACGTACCCTGCCATTGTCAAAGAGCTTTCGTCCTCTGAGAAAGGTACGGTTCATATGGAAGTAGCCACATATTTTGAAGCTTTTAAATCTAAGAAAAAGGAAGATGAACGTTGAGAGGTAAAACCGTCATATTCTCAATTGTAATGCTTGTTCTTGGATTTCTGATTTCTTTTTCATACCAATATACGAAGCAGCATCAAGCAGATGTCAACCGAACAGAACAATGGAAAAAAGAATATTCTTTGAAAAGTCAGCTAACAAAGCAAGAAAAGGCGAATCAAAAACTTGAAAAAGAACTTTATCGTCTTCAATCAAAGGTTCAAGCAACAGAGTTTGGTTTGAAAAATGAAAAAGAGCAGTATTTTAATGTTTTGGAAGATGTTGAGAAATACAGAATGTTTACAGGAGAAATAGGTGTAAAAGGGAAAGGGGTAAAAGTATCTCTTGAAGATGCATCTTATATCCCGAGTGGACAAAATGTCAATAATTACATTGTGCATGAGAGCCACATTTTCCATGTGATAAACGAACTATTTATATCAGGGGCATCTGCTGTAGCTATAAACGGACAAAGAATCACACACCAATCATACATACATTGTAACGGTCCAGTCGTCACGGTTGATGGTGTTCAACATCCAGCACCATTTGTCATTTCTGCTATTGGAGATCCAGCTGTTTTAATTCCTGCATTAAACATTGCAGGCGGGGTGGTTGATCAGCTGACAAGTGATCATATTTCCATGACGATTGAAAAGAAGGATATTCGTATGAATCCTCTTCTAAGAAATAAAGATTAAATGTGAAAAGGTGAGTGGTGTTGAGGAAAAAGAAGCCATTACTTAGTTTGACAGTCCTGATGGTCATATTTGGCATCATGGTCTCGATCCAGTTTAACTCTCTACAAAAGCCTAAAGTTCGCGATACTCGAGACGTTTGGGAATTAAGAGAGGATTTATCTGCATCTAAAAGTAAGGAACTGGATTTGTTGAAAGAAATTGATAAATATGATGAAATGCTAAAAAAGTATGGCAACCAAGAAGATCAATCAAAAGAAGCACAATTAACAAAAACGTTGAAGGATTTGAAAGAAAAGGCTGGTTTTACAGAGGTAACGGGTGAAGGAGTCGAAATAGAAATTACTCAGCTTTTTTCTAAGGAACTTACCGGAGAAGAAGTCAAAAATATACCACCTGATCTTCTGAAAAAATTAATCAACGAAGCCAATATGTTTGGGGCAAAACATATTTCCATTAATGAACACCGGGTGATTAACACCAGTGTTATTCGAGATATTAATGGTACGACGAAAATGGATGGTTACAGCATAGATGGTGATACAGTCACGATTAAGATGGTCAGCGAGCAGGCCGATAAATTATACAGCCGTTTAAATGTATCAGATATTGGTGATTTGTTTGCTCAGGAAAATTTCAGTTTGAGTATTAGACCGCCGAAGAAAAAAATTCATTTAAAAGCATTTGACGGTACAATTCAATTAAATGAATTGAAGCCTCTTGACGATGTAAAGGAGGGAAAATCTTAATGTGGCTTCCTGTACTTGGTTTAATCATAGGAGTTGCGATCGGTTTCTTAACGAATTTTACGATACCGAATGAGTATTCTAACTATCTTTCCCTCGCTGTACTTGCTGCGCTTGATACATTGATTGGTGGAATCAGAGCACATCTGCAAGGGGCATACGATGAACTAGTGTTTGTATCAGGTTTCTTCTTTAATATTATACTCGCAATAAGTTTAGCTTTTCTGGGCGTCCATCTTGGTGTAGACTTGTATTTAGTCGGAATGTTTGCATTCGGTGTTAGATTGTTTCAAAATATCGCCGTTATTCGAAGAATTCTACTAACAAAATGGACAATTTCTAGAGAAAAAAAGAAAAAAAGTGAGTCATAAAAAAGGATATACATATGATGTAACGAATATTTTCAGTAATCCTAATAAAAAATGTTGATTTTTTAAGTTTTGTTACACACTTGTAAAAACACATTCATTGTATTGTTGTTCAGCAAATAATAGAATAGAAAGTATTGATATGTGAGGAGGTGCCATAGAATGAACAACAATGAAATTTACGTCAGCCTTGACATCGGTACATCCAATATAAAAGTCATCGTCGGAGAAATGGCGGATGATTCGCTTAACATTATAGGTGTTGGAAATGTCCCTTCAGAGGGGTTAAAAAAAGGATCGATTGTTGATATAGATGAAACAGTTCATTCTATTAGACAAGCATTTGAACAGGCTGAGAGAATGGTAGGTTTTCCTTTACAAAAGGCGATAGTCGGAATTAACGGAAACCACATTCATATTCAGAATACGAGCGGCGTTGTCGCAGTGTCTAGTGAAAATAAAGAAATACATGCTGAAGATGTGAGACGTGTCTTGGATGCTGCACAGGTAGTATCTATTCCGCAAGAACATCTCGTAGTAGACGTCATTCCGAGACAATTTATCGTCGACGGAAGAGATGAGATCACAGATCCGAAAAAAATGCTAGGTGTACGGCTAGAAGTGGATGGATCGTTAATCACAGGTTCTAAAACGATTCTACATAACTGGCTCCGATGTGTAGAGCGGGCTGGTATTGAAATTATGGATATTTGCTTGCAGCCACTCGCATCGGGTTCAGCAGCGTTATCGAAAGATGAAAAAAATCTAGGGGTAGCTCTTGTCGATATTGGCGGCGGCTCTACTACGATATCCGTATTTGAAAACGGGCATCTCTATTCTACTCACAGTATCCCATTGGGCGGAGAGAACATTACAAAAGATTTGTCTATAGGACTTAGAACTTCCACTGAAGAAGCTGAACGAATCAAAAAGCAATTTGGGCATGCATTCTATGATGAGGCATCGTCTGAGGAGACATTTGAAGTTTCCGTCATCGGTACGGACCAAAAACAGACGTATACACAACTTGAAGCAGCCAATATCATCGAAGCACGATTGGAAGAGATTCTGCTTTTTGTGGCAGAGGAATTACGCAATATGGGTGTCCATGATTTGCCTGGCGGATTCGTTCTAACAGGTGGACAGGCAGCTATACCAGGTATTCTTTCTCTGGCACAAACGGTCTTACAAAACAATGTAAGAATCGCAAGTCCTAATTATATTGGGGTCAGGGAACCTCAATATATGACAGGAGTGGGCCTGATCCATTTTGCTTATCGCAATGCAAAGATTCAGGGCAGACAGGTTGGATTCCAAATGCCGGATGAAGCATTTCATGAAGTAGGCGCGTCCATGGAGCCGGTTTCTTCTACACCACAAGTAAAAGAAGCTCAGCCAAGACCGAAAGTGAAACAAAAAGCGCAACAAGAGACAAATAAAAAACCGGGCAAAATGAAAAAACTATTTAATATGTTCTGGGAATAGAACTAGATTTTCGACGGATTAGGAGGATTCAGCATGTTGGAGTTTGAAACAAATATAGACGGCCTAGCATCAATTAAAGTAATCGGTGTAGGTGGCGGCGGAAATAACGCTGTCAACCGAATGATTGAAAATGACGTACAGGGTGTCGATTTTATTGCAGTGAATACAGATGCACAGGCGTTAAACTTATCAAAAGCAGAAACAAAAATGCAAATCGGTGCTAAGCTGACAAGAGGGCTTGGAGCAGGTGCGAATCCTGAAGTCGGTAAAAAAGCTGCTGAAGAAAGCAAAGAACAAATTGAAGAAGTCCTAAAAGGCGCTGACATGGTCTTTGTGACAGCCGGTATGGGCGGTGGAACTGGTACGGGTGCTGCACCTGTCATTGCGAAAATCGCAAAAGATTCTGGAGCCTTGACAGTTGGAGTTGTGACTCGTCCTTTCACATTTGAAGGAAGAAAGCGTCAGCTTCAAGCAGTTGAAGGGATTGCTTCTATGAAAGAAGCAGTTGATACGTTAATCGTGATTCCAAACGATCGCCTGCTTGAAATTGTCGATAAAAACACGCCAATGCTTGAAGCATTCCGTGCAGCAGATAACGTGTTAAGACAAGGTGTTCAAGGGATCTCAGATCTCATTGCAACACCAGGTTTAATTAACCTTGACTTTGCTGACGTGAAAACGATCATGTCTAACAAAGGTTCAGCTCTTATGGGAATTGGTGTCGCAACAGGCGAAAACCGTGCTGCTGAAGCAGCGAAAAAAGCCATTTCTTCACCACTTCTTGAAACAGCGATTGATGGAGCACAAGGTGTTATCATGAATATTACTGGTGGTACGAACCTTAGTCTTTATGAGGTACAAGAAGCAGCGGATATTGTTGCATCAGCCTCTGATGAAGATGTCAACATGATCTTTGGATCTGTCATTAATGATAACTTGAAGGATGAAATTGTGGTCACAGTCATCGCAACCGGTTTTATTGAGCAAGAGCCCGAAGTGACAAAACCTCAAAGAAATCCATTAGGACAAGGATTAAAGCAAAATCAATCCATTCCACAAAAGCGTGAAGTAAAACGTGAGGAACATCAGCAAACATCATCACAACCAAGACAAAATACACAGTCAAGTGATGATACATTGGATATCCCAACGTTCTTACGTAACCGCAATAAACGATAAGCAAGCACGATTCAACCCCTTCCTTTGGAAGGGGTTTTTTTATGTCTGCATGGTGAGAAGATCCTGAGCCTGATTGATATAAAAGTCTTGTTTCTGTGTGTTATTTGGAACTATTGTATGTGTTTTGGCTTGAGTCTCTTAAGTCAAAAGAATCATTTTTAATTTCCTTTACAAAAAACGACAAAATGTTGAAGTTTATTTGACTACATTAATGAGAACACCAAGAAACTTGTCATGATCAAAAAGAAGGGGGAGGGGCAGGATACACACTGTTTGACCATTTGAGGAGGAGGGATTTTATTGAAAGTGAAGTTTCGCAAAACCGCCGTCTATCGTTTCATAAGTCTTTTGGTGATTGGTACTTTAACGATGACAAGCTTTGGGATGGTTCAAGCAAAATCGACTTCTACCTCATATCAGGAGGAAGCCGTTTCCTCTAAGACTACAAAAGCCAAGATTTCTTCGAGATTAAAGAAGCAGTTTCAAAAGGAAGATAAGGTGACCTTCTTAGTCAAAATGAAGGAACAAACGAATGTACAAAAAGTAGCAAAAGAAGCTGTATCAAAAGCAAAAAAACAAAAATTAACTGCGGCTAAAACGCAGTACACAAAAAGATCAGCCGTTGTATCTGAGCTGAGAGCAACATCTGATGAAACGCAGCAAGCGCTCCTAGCGTATTTACAAAAGGAAAAAAAGAATAAGCAAGTGAAAGATATTCATTCCTACTATATTGTGAATGGTCTAGCTGTGACGGCAACAAAAGAAGTGATGGAAAAGGTTGCTTCTTTTCCAGAAGTAGCTCAAGTGCTGCCGAATGAAACACGTCAACTTCATCGTCCTGTTGATTTGAAGCATGCTAAGCCAAACAAACAAATCAAAGCAGTAGATGGAGTCGAATGGAATATTGCTCAGGTGCATGCACCAGAAGCGTGGGATTTAGGCTATGACGGGACTGGAACCGTTGTGGCAAGTATTGATACTGGTGTCGAATGGGATCATCCTGCGCTAAAAGAAAAATACCGCGGGTTTGATCCTGCTCGTCCGAACGAACCATCTCATGAACTGAATTGGTATGATGCCACGACAGGCTCTGAAGTCCCTTATGATGACTTGGAGCACGGGACCCATGTGACAGGCACAATGGTTGGTTCTGAGCCAGATGGAAAGAATCAAATTGGGGTCGCACCGGGAGCAGAATGGATTGCAGTGAAAGCTTTTTCAGAAGATGGCGGTACAGATGCTGATCTGTTAGATGCCGGTGAGTGGATTTTAGCACCGAAAGATCGTAACGGAAATCCTCACCCAGAAAAGGCACCTGATGTTGTGAATAATTCGTGGGGCGGTGGGCCAGGTCTTGATGATTGGTATAAAGATGTAGTGAATGCTTGGAGAGCAGCAGACATCTTTCCAGAATTTTCAGCCGGTAATACCGATTTATTCAATCCAGGCGGCGCGGGTTCGATTGCAAATCCTGCTAACTATCAAGAAGCCTTTGCTACGGGCGCAACAGATCATGACAACAAGTTAGGGTCTTTCTCCCTTCAGGGTCCTTCTCCATATGGCGTAATGAAACCAGATATTGCTGCTCCGGGAGTAAACATTCGTTCTTCGATCCCGGGAAAAGGATATGAGGATGGGTGGAATGGTACATCGATGGCAGGTCCGCATGTCTCAGCTGTTGTTCTTCTTCTTCGCCAAGTGCAATCAGACCTTTCTGTGGATGAAATTCAGCAAATTCTCATTGAGACAGCGAAACCACTGACAGATCAGCAATTTCCTGAATCCCCTAACAACGGTTATGGGGCAGGGTTAGTTGATGCAAGAGAGGCGATTACTGCTTTAACCAATGGAATCGGTACGATTGAAGGTCAGGTGACAAAAGAGGGAGAAGATACAGAACCACCTGTTTTTTCACATAAAGGTCCGAATGAAATTTTTACTGCAACGCCAACCCCATTGACCATCACTGCAGAAGATGGGATAGCAGTGACAAATGTTTCTTTGACTTACCGAGTAGATCAAGGTGAATGGGAGACGTTGCAAGCTGACCGCACGGATGGGAATCATTTAAAAGGAACCTATACGGTGCAGCTCCCTGAACTTGAGGGGGAAAACGTGACGTACCGATGGATTGTGAAAGATTTTGGAGAAAATGAAGCGGCATCAGATTCTTATACACTTCCAATTAAAACATCCATCACCACTGGCTACTCACAAGATTTTGAAGCATGGCCAAGTGGATGGTTCAGTGGTGGAACAAAAGATCCGTGGCAGTGGGGAAAACCGTCCACAGGTCCAAAACAAGCATTTAGCGGGGAACATGTCTATGCCACCAATTTAGACAGTCCTTATGAAAATAAAACGGACGCCAATTTGTCTATGCCGCTCATTGCTGTACCAGATTCAGGTTCTTCCTACCTGCAATATCAATACTGGCATGATCTCGAAGCCAATTATGATTATGTGCATGTCTATGTACAGCCAGAGGGTGAAGACGCTGTTCAAGCGACAGCTTATACGGGGAAAACAAATGCGTGGACAGCAGGCGAAGTTGATTTATCTGCTTATAAAGGTCAAAAAGTGAGAGTCCTGTTTCAGATAAGAACAGATGGCAGTGTCACAAAAGATGGCTTTTATTTAGATGATGTGAAAATCACAGATGAGGCTTTGCCTCAACAAGCCAAGAACCAGCTGGGTGTGATCAAAAAAGAAAAATCCACAAGCCAGAATAAGAAATCAGTTGATCCAAAAAAGGCAAAGCCTGCTAAAGTAAAAAATAAACATGTACACATTCAAAAGCAAAACAGTCATGATGCTCCGTCTATTCAAGCTCTTCCAATGAAAGCGCAAATCAGTGTTCTAGAAAGCGGAAAATCAACTTCCACCGATGAAGCGACAGGGAAATATCAGCTGTCTCAAGGAGCAGGAGAATGGACAGTGAAAGCGGAAGCTTACGGCTTTGAATCACGGTCCCAAAAAGTCAAAGTGGCATCAAAAGAAACTGCAGAAGCGAATTTCTCCTTACAGCCGCTAGAGAAACGAACGATCTCTGGCACGGTCGTCAATGAAACAACTGGTGAAAAGGTGAAGAATGCAACTGTTTATCTTGTGGAGGACGCAAAAATTGAGCCGGTGAAAACAGATGAATCCGGTGAATTTTCTCTAGAGGCATTAAGCGGTGTCTATACAGTCAAAATTTTTGCGAAGGGGTTTAAAGGCTATACGTTTACAGCGGATGTGACGGAAAAGCCGCTTGAAAAGTCAGTGAAACTTGAGCCTTTTATCGGTTTTCCGGGAGAGATTGGCTATGATGATGGAACGGCTGAAAATGCACGGGCTTTCTACGATCCTGGCAATGGTTGGGCTGTGAAGTTTTCATTAGAAAAAGGAAAGAAACAAGCACAAGTCACAGGTGGCCTTTTCCGGTTTTGGACATCAGAATGGCCAGCTCCTGGAGGCGATGAATTTGCTGTTGAAGTATATGATGCTTCTGGGAAGGGTGGCGCACCAGGTGAGAAAATCGCAGGACCTTTAAAAGCAAATGCGCTGCGTAATGGTGAATGGACAAAAGTAGATTTAGAAGATCAAGCCATTACAGTGGATGGCGATTTCTATCTTGTTTATATTCAAACGAAAAAGAATACCGAATCTCCGGGACTTGCCACAGATGAAGATGGCCCTAATGCTGAAAGAAGCTGGCAGCTGACGAGCGGTGCTTTTTCTCCTTCTCCGAAAGAAGAGGGGAATTATATGATTCGTGCGCTCGTAAACTATGAAGCAGATGTACCAGAAATCACTTCTCCAAAGGAAGGAACCATTACAAATCAAGGTGAATTGACGATTGAAGGCACGGCCTCTCCGGGTCTCGATGTGGCCATTTATCAAAATGATGAAGAGGTGGCCAACGTCAAATCAGATGAGTCGGGTACTTTCAAAGAAAATGTATCTGTTCCAAGTGGAGAGCATGTCTTCACGGTGGCGACTGTAACGGATAAAGGCTCAACAAAACATTCCAAGCCAGTCAAGGTGATCATCGATCAAACAGCACCGACGTTGACCATTGATACACCGAAAAAAGGTGACAAGTCTAATAGAGAATCACTCACGGTGGAAGGGAAAGTAGCGGATGATTATCTAGACCAAGTCACAGTCAATGGAAAAAAAGCGACCGTAAAGGATGGGGCATATTCTGCAAGGGTGCTACTTGAAAATGGGAAAAATACAATCAAAGTGACAGCAAAAGATGCAGCTGGAAACAAAACGACTAAAAAGGTCGACATCGATGTACAATATGATGCACCTGTCATTTCTGAATTAACGCCAAAAGAGAATATGAATCTATCATCAGGTGAATCGGTTAAGATTTCATTTAAAAGCAGGGAAAAGCTAGATGCCACCTTTGTTCTTCATATGCCGCTGACAAATGCTAGATCAAAACTTCAAAACACAACCGAACTGCCGATTCGTGAAGTAGCACCGGGAACGTATGAAGGCTACTGGACGGCGACATCTATTGCAAAAGCAAAAGGTGCAGTGATTGAAGTCATTGTCAAAGATGATTATGGAAATGTCACAAGACAGAAGGCAGAAGGAACACTCACCATCAATGAGAAAGAATGACAGCGAAAAAGACACGACTCATCGGAGCGTGTCTTTTTTTTGTGCAATTGATAGAGGAGACACTTGTCCAACAAATCATCCTGATGTTCTTTCTGTTTCATACGTCGACAAAAACGATAACAATCCACCAAAAGTTCTCTATCATCCCCTACAAGAATTGACAGACTTCCATCCTATGACTGTTTTATACTGGTACAAACAAGTGCAAGTACTGCTTTTGATTCTTTGTTTCAGATGAAAGGAGCAGAAGGTGGTCATTTATTTAGATGTGATTTGGCTGTTAAACTTTTGTTTTGATCTATTGCTGCTCTTACTCACGGCATTTATTCTCAAACGACAAGTGAAAAAAAGGCGATATATGTTAGGAGCTCTCATTGGATCGAGCATTGTTCTCTTGCTCTTTACGCCATTTGCAATGATTGTGTCGCACCCTTTAGGCAAACTGCTTTTTTCTGTCTTGATCGTGCTTGGAACCTTTGGCTTTCAAAGATTTCGTTCCTTTTTTCAAAACCTGTTTGCTTTTTACTTTGTCACATTTTTGATGGGAGGGGGCATGATCGGGGTTCATTCGTTTTTGCAGACAAATACAGTCATTCAAGATGGACTGCTTATTTCACAAAATGATGGATTTGGTGATCCCATTAGCTGGCTTTTTGTTCTCACTGGCTTTCCGGCCATTTGGCTGTTTTCAAAGAAACGATTAGGAGAGGTTGGTGCGAAAAAAAGACAATATGACGAACAAGTACTTGTGGAGATCCACATTCAAGGAGAAACGATCCGCTTAAATGGTCTGGTCGATTCTGGAAATCAGCTGTATGATCCATTGACGAAAACACCTGTCATGATCGTCCAGCTCGATCAGCTCACATCTATTTTCGGAGAGCCATTTATAGAAAAAATGAAACAGTTTCATCCTGTTGAATTGATGCAAAAGCTCGATGACCATTTTCCGCTGCTTGATCGTTTAAGACTTGTTCCGTATCGCGCAGTCGGTCATGATCACGGGTTTCTACTATGCTTTAAACCAGATACGGTCGTCCTTTATACAAAAACACATATGATCCAGCCAGCAAAGTGTTTTGTTGGGATGAGTCTAAGTGGATTATCAGTAGATCAGGAATTTCAATCCATCATTCATCCAGAGATGTTAGACGGAAAAATGATACAAGGGGTGTCGTAGTTTTTTGTGATGTCTTTTATCTTACGAAGTCAACTGGACATTTAGAAGGGAGAAGAAGATGAAAAAATTAAAATTTAAACTCACTTACTACTGGTATAAACTCCTCATGAAGCTAGGGCTAAAGAGTGATGAGATTTATTATATTGGTGGAAGTGAGGCACTGCCTCCGCCGTTATCAAAGGATGAAGAACAAGAATTGCTCGTTAAATTACCAAAAGGGGATCAAACAGCAAGAGCCATTTTGATTGAACGAAACTTGCGATTGGTCGTTTATATCGCAAGAAAATTTGAAAACACAGGCATTAACATTGAGGATTTGATTAGTATCGGAACGATAGGCCTCATAAAAGCAGTAAATACGTTTAATCCAGAAAAAAAGATCAAACTGGCCACATATGCGTCTAGATGTATTGAAAATGAGATTTTGATGTATTTGCGTCGAAATAATAAAATCCGTTCAGAAGTATCGTTTGATGAGCCGCTTAACATTGACTGGGACGGCAATGAATTGCTTTTATCAGATGTACTTGGGACAGATGATGATATTATCACCCGCGATATTGAAGCAAATGTCGATAAAAAATTACTGAAAAAAGCGTTAGAACAATTAAACGATCGTGAAAAACAGATCATGGAACTGAGGTTCGGTTTAGTTGGCGGTGAAGAAAAAACACAAAAAGATGTTGCCGACATGCTTGGTATTTCTCAGTCCTATATTTCAAGGCTCGAAAAAAGAATTATTAAACGATTGCAAAAAGAATTTAATAAGATGGTCTAAAAAAATTTTTTTGAAAGCTTTATCCCTGCACTGTCAAAGGGATCACCATTTTTTCACATCTTTCTCGTCGTAGACCGTGCATATTTTTCCATCCCACGGAGATACTGAACTTTGTACAACAGCTCCTGTAGGGAGGGAAAAAAGTGTCCAGAAATAAAGTGGAAATCTGCGGAGTCGACACCTCCAAACTGCCTGTTCTGAAAAACGACGAGATGAGAAAATTATTCAGACAGCTGCAAGATGAAGGTGACGATACAGCAAGAGAAAAGCTAGTCAATGGCAATTTGCGGTTGGTTTTAAGTGTGATTCAGCGTTTTAACAACAGAGGCGAGTATGTTGATGATCTCTTCCAAGTAGGCTGTATCGGATTAATGAAATCAATTGATAATTTTGATTTAAGCCACAATGTCAGATTTTCAACTTATGCGGTCCCTATGATCATAGGAGAAATCCGTCGATACTTGCGCGATAACAACCCTATCCGGGTGTCTCGTTCACTAAGAGATATTGCCTATAAGGCGCTTCAAGTCCGTGAGAGACTGATTAGTGAGACAAGCAAGGAACCAACGGCAGAAGACATTGCCAAAGTGTTAGAAGTCCCTCATGAGGAAATTGTTTTTGCCCTAGATGCCATTCAAGATCCTGTTTCTTTGTTTGAACCGATTTATAATGACGGAGGAGATCCGATTTATGTGATGGATCAAATTAGTGATGAACGGAACAAAGATACACAATGGGTAGAAGAATTGGCCTTAAAAGAGGGAATGCGTAGATTGAATGATCGAGAAAAAATGATTCTTCGTAAACGCTTTTTCCAAGGCAAAACACAAATGGAAGTGGCAGAAGAAATCGGCATTTCTCAAGCACAAGTATCAAGGCTTGAAAAAGCAGCAATCAAACAAATGAATAAAAATATTTTTTAAAGCCGCCGCTAATGTGCGGCTTTTTTCATTCTTTTTAGAGAACCCATCTCTAGTATTGACTCTGTTATTTTTTTCATTTAATCTGTTTTTAACAAATGTTATTTGAAATATCATTTGTGAGGGAATAGAGAAGCGGAAAGAAGGGTTATTATGACATTCCATGATGAAAGAAGGCTGCTCATTAAGGTTGCGCATATGTACTATGAAGAAGGCGCCACTCAATCTAAAATTGCAGAAGCTGTTGGGGTTAGCCGTTCGCTCATATCGAAATATTTGGCAAAAGCACGTGAAGCAGGAATCGTGGAAATCATTATTCATGATGAAGTGAATCAACAATATGGTTCGTTAGAAAGAAAAATAGAGCGAAAATACGGACTGCGAGAAGTCGTGTGTGTGGAATCTCTCAGTCAAGAAACAACAAAAAGTCGAATAGGAGCTGCGGCTGCGGGCTTTTTATTAAAAGTCATGAAGGATGGACAAGTCATCGGTTTTTCATCAGGGACAACCTTGCATGAAATGGCGAAAGCGCTTACGTCTGTTCAGCATTTTCCGTCTGTGACATTTGTTCCGCTAGTCGGAGGCGTCGGAAATGAAGATGTTGATATTCATGCCAACTATATTATTGGAAGATGCTCAGAAGCACTCAAATCCAAATGTGAGTTTTTACATGTGCCTGTCATGCTTGATACGAAAGAAGCGAAAGATGTACTCATTAGACAGCCGTCGATCAAAAAAGTCATTGAATTAGGAGAATCATCAAATATCGCGGTCGTAGGAATAGGCGGGGTTCCGCAACATTCAACGATGGTGAAATCCTATATGACAAGTGGTGAGGAAGATATCCTGCAAGCGAAAGATGTCGCGGGTGACATTTGTTATAACTTTATTGATCATAAAGGTGAAGTGTATCCGCATCCGTGGAACGACCGGGTAATGGGGATCAGTCCTCAAAAACTGAAAGAGATCCCGCTTGTGATTGGTGTCGCTGGAGGAGAAGAAAAAATTGAAGCGATCAGGGCGGCGTTAGAAGGTGGATTAATTCATGTGTTAATTACAGATGAACAAACCGGAGATGCCCTATTAAAGTAACTACCTAAGCCGATTAGGTAGTTTTTTTGAGTCTTTAGACTCAAAAAGATTGAAAATTTTATCGATTTTATCTTGACACAAAGTTGACACATCATATAAACTAAGTTCATAACAAATGATAAATAAAATAACAAATGTTACAAGAAACAGATTTTTGTTAATTTTTATAACATTTGTTAAAAGTTTCAGATTATTTTTCTAGCAATCTATTGTGAAGCAAGAAAACCTGAAAGGATGATTTAGATGTCAATTTATCAACAATTGTTAGCACGAGAACGCAGCGGAGATCCAATCAAAGTTGGGATTATCGGGGCAGGCCAAATGGGCTTTGGACTCATTTCACAAATTTCTAAAATTCCAGGTATGATTGTCGCAGGTGTTTGTGATATTCATCTTAGTGCAGCTGAGAAAGCAGCGAATTTTTACAAGCAGCATGCAAAACCACATCAAATGGTCGTCACAAATGATTACAGAGAAGTGATTCAATCAGATTCTGTGGAAGTCGTTGTGGATGCAACAGGTGTTCCAGAGGTCGGAGCAAACATTTCTTTGGAAGCGCTTAATTCAAAAAAACATCTCGTTCTTTTAAATGTAGAAGTCGATATTACGATCGGTTTGGTCATGCATAAATTATTCACGAATGCAGGACTTGTTTACTCTGGATCAGCTGGAGATGAACCAGCAGCAACGCTAGAACTATATGAATTTGCAAAAACAATGGGGCTTGAAGTATTGGTTGCTGGAAAAGGTAAGAACAACCCATTCTTCCCAGAAGCAAACCCAGATACGTGTAAAGCTGAAGCAGATAGTAAACATATGAGTGCCCACATGCTGGCAGCATTCCAAGACGGAACAAAAACGATGGCAGAAATGAACCTATTAAGTAATGCAACAGGACTTTTGCCTGATAAAGTCGGCATGCATGGAGTAGAAGCGAATTTAGAAAATGTAGCAGATAAATTAAATCAAAAACAGCAAGGCGGCGTACTGGATAACTTCGGAGTCGTTGAATATGTAAACGGACTGGCACCAGGTGTCTTTGTCATCGTCAAGAGTGATCTTGAGCCAGTAGATGAAGAACTTCGCTACTTAAAAGTTGGAAAAGGTCCTCACTACACACTGTATCGTCCTTTCCACTTAGCAAGTCTTGAAACACCAGTGACGATCGCAAAAGCAGTCTTACAACATGATTCTTCAATCCATCCAATTGGTGTACCAGTATCAGAAACTGTCGCTGTGGCGAAAAGAGATATTAAAGCAGGAGAAACACTTGATGGTATTGGCGGATACTCCGTAAGAGGTGTACTTGAAACACATCAAGACATGAAAGCGAACGGACACATCCCAATTGGCTTAATCAGCGGAAAAGTGGTAGCGAAAAAAGATATCAAATTGGGGCAATTCCTATCTCATGATGATGTAGAACTTGATGCAAGCACTACGGTCTGGAAGCTGCGTTCATTACAAGATCACTTATTTCAATCATAAGGACGTGAGGCTATGGAAAAATTAGCAATCGTACTTTGTATCATTCTGATTGTGCAGTATGGTTTATCGTTTATTCAAATCAAGTACTACCGCAAGAGCATGGATTCACTGATTGACGACTATAAAGGGAAACAAGGCTATCACTTGTTTTCAGGAATGGAGCGGCGCAAATTTGGTCCTGGAGCCATTGCGCTCATCATTGTCGATGAATCATACATCATTCAAAAGTGTCATGTGCTGGGTGGCGTCTCGATTTTGTCTAAATTTAAGGAACTGCCTTCCTATGAAGGAAAACATGTGGGGGCTGTGCTTGATGAGCATCACATGATGAAACAAACATTGAAAAAGCGCAAAAGGGGACCAGCTGTCATGCAAGCACTCTCCATGGCAGCGGAGCAGGCGCTTGTCTCGATTTCTAAAAAAAATATAACAAATGTGAACTAAGAAAGGGGAGATGAAACATGGAATGGATTCAATGGTTTGGAGAGCACTTTATCGGGATGTTTGAAGCCGGCGGAAAGCAGTTCATGGGTCTTGTTACAGGTATCGTTCCAACGCTTGTTGTGTTACTTACTTTCACTTATGCTGTCATGAAGTTTATTGGAGAAGAGCGAGTGAATAGAGCGATTCAGTTTGCAGCGAAATATACCATTTTGCGTTATACGTTAATGCCGATCTTATCCGTTCTTATTTTGACAAACCCAATGGCTTATACGTTTGGCCGCTTCTTACCTGAAAAACAAAAACCAGCATTCTATGATTCAGCTGTTTCATTTGTTCATCCGGTAACATCACTGTTCCCGTATGCCAACGCAGGAGAACTGTTTGTCTACTTAGGAATTGCGAACGGGATTAAAGAAGCTGGATACTCTATGTCAGAGCTGGCTGTTCGTTACTTCTTAGTCGGGATCGTTGTCATTTTACTTCGCGGAATCATTACGGAATGGATCACAAAGTACTTAGCAGGAAAAATGAAAGCGAATTCACAATAGGGGAGGGTTAGACATGACAAACCACAAAGTATTTGTTGCAAAAGGTGCTGGCGGATGGGGAAAAGGATTAGAGCTTGAACCAACCGGTAAAAGAAGAAAGGTCGTTTCCATTACAGGAGGAGGCATTCACCCAGTTGCACGTAAAATTGCAGAAATGACAGGGACAGAAGCATGTGATGGCTTTAAAAATTCTATACCAGAAGATGAAATGATGTGTGTTGTCATTGACTGCGGAGGAACAGCGCGAATCGGACTTTATCCAATGAAACGCATTCCAACTGTCGATGTGCTGGCATCCTCTCCTTCTGGACCGCTTGCAAAACACATTACAGAGGATATCTTCGTATCAGGTGTCACAGAAAAAGATATTTCCTTTGCGGAAGCATCTGATAGTGAAGGGAATGTAGAAGGTCAAGAAAGCAGCGGCCCAATTGACAAAGAGAATTTCAAAGAAACCTATTCAAAATTGAAAGAGGAAAATATCGAACGTCAAGAAAAAGGGAATTTCCTCATGAGATTCTCAAGAGGAATCGGAAAAGTAACCGGCACATTCTATCAAGCTGGTCGTGATTCTGTTGATATGCTCCTTAAAAACATTATTCCATTCATGGCCTTTGTCAGTATGTTAATTGGAATTATCAATTATACAAAAATCGGTGATCTGATTGCCCATTTCCTTTCACCTTTGGCAGGATCTTTATGGGGGCTCTTACTGCTCGTTGTTGTCTGTACTTTACCGTTCCTATCGCCTGTCTTAGGACCTGGGGCAGTCATTGCACAAGTCATCGGTGTACTGATTGGTAGTCAAATTGCACTAGGAAATATTCCGCCTCAATTTGCTCTTCCAGCACTGTTTGCGATCAACGGTCAAGTAGGGTGTGACTTTATCCCGGTGGGGCTATCACTTGGTGAAGCGAAGCCGGAAACGGTACAATATGGGGTACCAGCTGTTTTGTATAGCCGTCTCATTACAGGCGTTCTATCTGTTGTGATCGCATACGTTGCCAGCTTCGGTATGTATTAAACGTATTAAAGGAGGAATCGAGATACATGGTAACACAATCTGTCGTAAAAGAAATTGGGATCTTAGTCCCGCAGTTTAAAGAAGATAAGCTGGTTGTTTTATTTGGACCAGCAGCGCCGCAGGAATTAAGAGATATGTCTGTCATTCATGAGTTTGAACACTTAGAAGAAGAGCCGCTGAAATTAGGCGGAACGATTCAAGTGGGCGACCAAACGTATACCATTACTGCTTTAGGCAATAAAGCAAATGACAACTTTAAGGAACTCGGCCATATTTCGATCTACTTCCAAGAGCCGTTTGATGATGTATTACCGGGAGCTGTCTTTGCATCCCCGCATACGTTTCCTGACATTAAAGAGGGCGTACGAATTGAAATTTCGTAACCATGCAAAAAAGCTGTTCCTTAATAGGGAGCAGCTTTTTTGCGTTAGGTTTACTGATTGAAACATTTGCGATATGCTGTAGACGTTATTATTTGTATATTCAGAATTTTTATTCAGGGGGAAAAGATCGTGTCGCTTGACTTGAAGGATGTTTCTTTAAAACGAAATGGAAAATGGCTGCTTCGTTCTATTGACTGGCAGGTGAAAAACCAGGAACACTGGGTGCTTTATGGTTTAAATGGTGCTGGGAAAACGGCTTTATTAAATATGCTTTGCTCATATTATTTTCCAACGTCAGGTGAGATGACGGTGTTAGGCCATGTGTTTGGCAAGGAAGCGCTTGGTGAAAAACTAAGGAAGAAAATTGGTCTCATCTCTGCTGGTCTTGAAAAGAAGCTGCACAGAGATGACAATGCATTTGAAATTGTTTTGAGCGGGGCATTTGCTTCGATCGGACTTTATGAAACGCCGACAGATGAGATAAGAGAGAAGGCGATTGATTTATTAAAAACATTTGGCTCGTTTCAATATGCCAATCGCACGTATGAAACCCTCTCGCAAGGAGAGAAACAAAAAGTGCTGATCGCAAGAGCTTTAATGAATGATCCGAAGCTTCTAATATTAGATGAACCTGTGACGGGTCTTGATTTTTTAGCAAGAGAACAAGTGCTGGAGACGATCTCATTGATTGCATCAAAACCAGATGCGCCCACATTGCTCTATACGACCCACCATGCAGAAGAGATTCTCCCGATTTTTCAGCACACCTTATTATTAAAAGAAGGTACTGTTTTTCATAAAGGGGAGACAAAGCAGATGATGACAAGTGACTTGCTTTCTTCCTTCTTTGAATGTCCAGTCGAAGTCATGTGGCAAAACGGCCGTCCTCACTTAAGTAAATTGTAGATAAGAGAAACTATTGGTCTGCTTCCCTGCTTTTCCATCATACATATTATAGTAGAAAACGAAAGGCGGGGAAGGACAGATGATCAGTATTTCTGAATTCCAAATCAAAGATGTTGTCGATGTGTCCAGCGGAAAAAAATTAGGTACTATTGGAGACATCGATATCAATGTCACGAGCGGTAAAATACAAGCGATTATCATAGGCGGTACAGGTAAAATGATGGGATTTTTCGGAAAAGAAGAGGAAATGATTGTCCCGTGGCGAAATATAGTAAAAATTGGAGAAGATGTGATACTTGTCCGTTTGTCTTCTTAAAATTCGTATAACTCCTCAATGAATCATTCAATGATCCTTAACATAAGCTCTCCATTCTCAGCAATCAATGTCTTTTTCGGGTAAAAAGATTACGTTTTCATATCAATTTGAAAAAAAACCTGTAGAAAGGGCACATTTGAGTGTAATATTTAATGAATCCCACTAACTGTCTTAGCAGGTCTTGTGGTAAAATAGGAGCGATATAAAGAGAGATGAATGAAAGGTGGGAGGCAGCTTTGATAGACAAATATGACCCCTTTCAGCAGAAATCACCTTATGCAATGCTGATTCATGATTGGACGAACATGACATGTTCTGGAAAAGAGATATTGGCCGGTTTTACGACAAAAAATGGCGGCTTTAGCCTTTCTCCATATCAATCAATGAACACTGGACTCCATGTAGGAGATGATGCTTCTAGTGTCCAAATGAATCGTCAAGTCATTGCAGATGCTACTGCTGTGCCGCTCTCTAATTGGGTGTTTGCTGACCAAACACACGAGGATCGCATCATGAAAGTCACAAAGGAACAAAAGGGAAGAGGAAGTCTTCAGTATGATGAAGCACTCTCTAGAACAGATGGTTTATACACCTCTGAACCAAACATCATGCTCGCTCTTTGTTTCGCTGACTGTGTTCCGCTTTATTTTCTAGCGCCGCAATCTGGGCTGATTGGAACGGCTCATGCCGGCTGGAAAGGAACCGTCAAACAAATTGGCGCCAACATGGTTGATGCATGGGTTCGCCAAGAAGGCGCTGATGCCGATCATATACAAGTCGTCATTGGACCATCCATTGGCAGCTGCTGCTACATAGTAGATGATGTTGTCATAGATCAAGTGAAACAGCTTCCTTTTACAACAGAGGATGTGTATTCCGAGATGTCACAAGGACAATACAAAATTGACTTAAAAACACTAAACAAAAACGTATTACTTCATGCAGGATTAAAAGAAGAAAACATACATGTCAGTTCGATGTGCACAAGTTGCAATGAGCAGCATTTCTTCTCACACCGGCGTGATCAAGGGAAAACAGGACGTATGATGTCTTTTGTCGGGTTTAAGGAGGCATAAGTGCAATTGAATGTACGAGAGAATCTCAGACAAATAAATGAACAAATCAACGAAGCATGTAAAAGAGCAGGTAGACATCCAGACGATGTATCGGTTGTCGCTGTCACAAAATATGTCTCGATTGAACGAGCATTAGAAGCAAAGGATGCCGGCATTTTGCACTTTGGTGAAAATCGTGACCAAGGGTTACTTGAAAAACAGGCAGCCATAACCGATGAAAACATTAGCTGGCACTTCATCGGCAGTTTACAGACGCGAAAAGTGAAATCTGTCATTCAGACCATTGACTACTTACATTCGCTCGACAGAATGTCCCTTGCGAATGAAATTGAAAAAAGAGCGGATCACACGGTTCGCTGTTTTGTACAGGTGAACACATCACTTGAGGAGTCAAAACACGGCTTACAAAGCGAAGACGTGATTCCATTTGTCAAACAGCTCGCTGATTTCAAACATATTGAAATTGCTGGACTCATGACGATGGCTCCATTTACAGATGATCATACTGTGATACGAAACTGTTTTAAAACATTAAAAAACCTTCAACAAGAGGTAAAACAACTGAACCAAGTAAATGCACCTTGTCAGCATTTATCGATGGGCATGTCAAACGATTTTGAAATCGCAATTGAAGAAGGTGCGACATTTGTTCGGATTGGCTCTTCACTTGTTGGAAATGAAACAGGAGGTGCGTGACATGAGCATAAAAAATAAGTTTAAAAGCTTCTTCACACTCGATGATGAAGAGTATGAGTACGAATATATTGATGAAGAAAGAGAACCAGCACAAGAAGAAAAAAACACAAAAGATAAAGCGGCATTTCAAGAGCGTCCTCAGGCAGGAAAACAAAATGTCGTCAGCTTGCAAAGCGTGCAAAAATCCTCTAAAGTGGTGTTAAGTGAGCCGCGTGTTTATGCAGAGGCTCAAGAGATTGCAGATCATATTAAAAATCGGCGTGCAGTCGTCGTCAATTTGCAGCGCATTCAGCACGATCAAGCAAAGCGAATCATCGATTTCTTAAGCGGAACGGTTTATGCAATCGGTGGAGACATTCAGCGTATTGGCTCGAATATATTCCTCTGCACTCCTGATAATGTGGATGTATCTGGCACAATATCAGAGCTATTGACAGAGGAAGAACCTCAGAGGTGGTAAACCAAAGTGATTCTATATTACATTTTTCAGTTTCTACAGACTGTATTAACGATTTACTCATTCGCGATCATTATTTACATCTTTATGTCATGGGTACCATCTGCAAGAGAAACAGCGATTGGCCGCTTCTTGACAAACATTTGCGAACCGTATTTAGAACCATTCCGTAAAATTATTCCGCCAATTGGCATGATTGACATCTCGCCAATTGTGGCATTGCTTGTGATTCGTTTCGCATCATTGTATGGACTAACTGGTCTTTATAATATGATTGTACGATTCATGTAAACAGGCTGCCGGGCTTGGCATCTGCCAGGCTCTTTTACATAAAAGGGGAACAAAATGAGCGATATTTATCAACATTTTAGAAAAGACGAACAGCCATTTGTCGACCAAGTATTAGGCTGGAAAAACATCGCACTCGATCAATATCGAATGAAATTAACAGACTTTCTTGATCCGCGTGAGCAGTTCATTACCCAGTCCGTGATTCAGCATTCTGATGAACTGGGTCTCATGTTTTTTGGCGGGTATGAGGAAGCAGAGCGGAAAAGGGCTTTGATCTATCCTGACTATTTAGCACCGACCATACAGGATTTTGAACTGACTTATTTTCAGGTGAACTATGCGAAAAAGTTTATTTCGATAGAACACCCCAACCTTCTCGGTTCGCTCATTGGGACAGGCCTGAAGCGTCAAAAATTCGGTGATTTGTTGTTTTCAGAGGACAACGTGCAATTTATTTGTACAAGCGATGTTGCCGATTTTGTTCGGGCTCAGCTGACGCATGTCGGCAGAGCATCTGTTTCATTAGAGGAAATTAGCAAGGCAGATCTTCAGCCAGTCATCAGCAAAACCGATATCAAAGAAGATACGATTTCTTCACTGCGGCTTGACGCTGTATGTGCTGCTGTCAGCCGTCAGTCTCGGCAAAAAGCACAGCTTTTGGTCAAAAATGGTCTTGTCAAAGTCAACTGGAAAGTCACTGAAGACCCTTCCTTTACAATTGGTGAAGGTGATCAGCTCTCTGTCAGGGGATTTGGCCGCTTTAGCTTAAAAACAATTGATGGGAAGACAAAAAAAGATAAATTCAAAGTAACATTTGAGCTTCTGACATAACGAATTTGAATCTGGAGGTGGCAAGATTGCCATTAACACCTAATGATATTCATAATAAAACATTCACAAAAAGTTTTCGCGGCTATGACGAAGATGAAGTAAATGAGTTTTTAAGCCAAGTACGTAAAGATTACGAGATCGTACTTCGCAAAAAGAACGAGCTTGAAGACAAAGTCAACGAGCTTGATGAAAGACTAGGCCATTTTGCAACAATTGAAGAAACATTAAACAAATCCATTCTTGTGGCGCAAGAAGCAGCAGAAGACGTGAAGCGTCATTCTGATAAAGAAGCGAAATTGATCATTCGTGAAGCTGAGAAAAATGCAGACCGTATTATCAACGAAGCGTTATCAAAATCAAGAAAGATTGCTATGGAAATCGAAGAGCTCAAGAAACAGTCGAAAGTCTTTAGAACTCGTTTCCAAATGCTCATCGAAGCTCAGCTTGATCTTCTGAAAAATGATGATTGGGATCATTTGCTGGAATATGAAGTTGACGCTGTCTTTGACGAAAAAGAATAAGCGCATCATCTTGACATGACGTGCTCATGTTGCATATAATACCATCATAAATTAACAAGAGATAAACGTTTGAAAGGGACACTCGCAGCGGTTACATGCGTAATAAAGCGAATCAGGGATGGTGGAAGCCTGACATTACGAAACGCTGCAATGAGATCACCCCTTTAGTTCCTTTTCTGAAATGAATGAGTAAGAAAAGGCGTCAGATCACGTTACGATTTTAGAGTGGATAAGCGGCAATTTCAAAGCGCTTGTCTAAAAGGGTGGTACCGCGAGACAAGCCTTCTCGTCCCTTATGGGATGAGAGGGCTTTTTTTATTGTTTTTTAATACGAATTTGCATGTGGAGGAATAGGTATGAACTACAAAGACACCTTATTAATGCCAAAAACAGAATTCCCGATGAGAGGGAACTTGCCGAACAAAGAGCCTGAAATCCAAGAGGAGTGGGCAGAAAAAGACATCTATCAAATGGTTTTAGAGCGGACAAAAGGACGCCCGACCTTTATTTTGCATGATGGACCTCCATATGCGAATGGTGACATTCATATGGGGCACGCACTCAATAAAATCCTCAAAGATTTTATTGTCCGTTTTAAATCAATGAATGGATTCCATGCACCGTACGTACCGGGCTGGGATACACATGGCTTACCGATTGAAACAGCCCTTACGAAAAATAAAAAAGTCAAACGCAAAGAAATGTCGACAGCAGAATTCCGTAAACTATGTGAGGAGTATGCTTGGAAACAAATCGAAGGTCAGCGCAATCAGTTTAAACGTTTGGGCGTAAGAGCAGACTGGGACAATCCATATGTGACATTGAAGCCTGAATACGAAGCGCAGCAAATTCTTGTCTTTGGTGAAATGGCGAAAAGAGGCTATATTTACAAAGGTCTTAAGCCTGTTAACTGGTCTCCATCAAGTGAATCAGCACTTGCTGAAGCAGAAATTGAATACAAGGACAAACGTTCACCATCGATTTACGTATCATTTAAAGTGAAAGATGGCAAAGGCGTACTTGAAAACGGCGAGCAGTTCATCATCTGGACAACAACACCTTGGACACTTCCTGCAAACCTTGGCATTTGTGTACATCCAAACCTAGAGTACAGCGTGCTTCAAGTGGGTGCTGAGCGATATGTCATCGCATCTGAGCTAGTTGAACAAGTGGCAAAAACACTTGGCTTTGAAGAGTACGAAGTTGTGAAAACGTTAAAAGGTAAAGAATTAGATAAGATCGTTGCAGCACATCCAATTTACGATAGAGATTCTCTTGTGATGCTTGGCGATCACGTCACAACAGATGCAGGAACAGGCTGTGTTCACACAGCGCCAGGTCACGGGGAAGATGACTTTATCGTAAGTATGAAGTACGGTCTTGATGTGTTATGTCCAGTAGATGAAAAAGGTGTGATGACAGAAGAAGCACCTGGTTTTGAAGGACTATTCTACGAGGATGCCAATAAAGCCATCACAGAACAGCTTGAAGCAAAAGGCGCATTGAAAAAGCTCGACTTTATCACGCACTCCTATCCGCATGACTGGAGAACGAAAAAACCAACAATTTATCGTGCAACTGCTCAGTGGTTTGCTTCCATTAAAGATTTCAGAGAAGCACTATTAGATAATATTAAAGAAACGAAATGGGTTCCAGCTTGGGGCGAAACGCGCCTGTTCAATATGGTGCGTGACAGAGGTGACTGGTGCATTTCAAGACAGCGTGTATGGGGCGTTCCAATCCCAGTCTTCTATGCTGAAAATGGTGAGCCAATCATCACAGATGAAACGATTCAGCACGTTTCTCAATTATTTAGAGAACATGGCTCGAATATTTGGTTTGAAAAAGAAGCAAAAGAATTATTGCCTGAAGGCTTTACACATCCAGGCAGCCCGAACGGTGAATTTACAAAAGAGCAAGATATCATGGATGTATGGTTTGATTCTGGTTCTTCTCACCAAGCGGTATTAGAAGAACGAGATGACCTGGTTCGTCCAGCAGACCTTTACCTTGAAGGTTCTGATCAATATCGCGGCTGGTTTAACTCATCTTTATCTACAGCAGTTGCTGTCACAGGAAAAGCGCCATATAAAGGTGTTCTCAGCCATGGCTTTACGCTTGATAAAGAAGGACGCAAGATGAGTAAATCATTAGGCAATACGATCGATCCGACGAAAGTGGCGAAGCAGCTTGGTGCGGAGATTCTTAGACTTTGGGTATCTTCTGTCAACTATCAAGCCGATCATCCAGTGTCTGATGACATTTTAAAACAAGTCGCAGAAGTTTATCGTAAAATCCGTAACACGTTCCGCTTCTTGCATGGTAACCTGTTTGACTTTGATCCAGCAGTCAATGCAGTACCGGTCGAAGAGCTTCGCGAAGTGGATCAATATATCTTAATCAAATTAAACAAATTGATTGATAAAGTGAAAAAAGCTTATGATGATTACGAATTTGCGGTTGTCTATCATGCCATCCACAACTTCTGTACGATTGAGCTTAGCTCTTTCTATCTCGATTTTGCAAAAGATGTGGTATACATTGAGCATGCGGATCATCCAGACCGCCGCAGCATGCAAACGGTCTTCTATGAAACATTAATGGCGTTAGTGAAGCTGACAGCACCAATTCTTCCGCATACAGCAGATGAACTATGGAGCCACTTAAGCTTTGTTGAAGAGCCAAGTGTTCAGTTAACAGATATGCCAGAAGGTGTGGCTGTTCCTCAAGCAGAAGCGACAGAAGTGAAGTTTGACCGCTTTATGGAAGTACGTGACGATGTGCTAAAAGCGCTGGAAATTGCGCGTAATGAGAAAGTCATCGGACGTTCACTTGAAGCAAGTGTGACCCTTTATGCAACAGAGGAAGTGAAAAACCTTCTTGCATCCATTAAAGAAGATGTGAAACAGCTCTTTATCATTTCTGAATTAACAGTAGAAGATGAGAAGCATGCAGACGCATCAGCGCCTGAATACACATCAGGACGAATTGTCGTTCAAAAAGCAGAAGGAGAACTGTGCGAACGTTCCCGCATTATTTCAAAAGATGTTGGCGCAAATCCAAAATACCCAACATTGTCGCTTAAAAATGCTGAAATCGTGGAGAAATATTACCAGAATTAACAGCGAGATATCACCAACTAGCGCCCCGCATAAAGCGGGGCGTTTTTGATATAGAGAAAATGACAGCGTTTAGAACGAAAGGAAAAATCTTATGGCTTTAAAGTGAACAGGCGGGGCAACAATATGATTATCACGACAGGGCAGGAGTTGAAACAGCGACATGAATGGCGATCTAGAGACGATTTACATGGAACTCCTTCAAATGAGAGAAGAACTGCAATCGAAACTGTTTGAATATGCATCATTGCGTTCACCCGCTGAACATGTCACTTTCGATCAAGCAAAAACGACCACGCTTCTTTATCACATCAAAGAAGAACTGCAAGATGTTTCGCTCGCGATTGCAAAAATTGAACAAGGAACTTATGGCATATGTGAGGCGACAGGGCTTACAATGCCCATTGAACAAATGAGTATTCTTCCGACAGCTCGTACGACTGACGACTTTTTATATCATAAGCAATACGAGAAAAAAGCATTCACCCCTTATCCTCACGAATCAAACGATTCTCATTTTGAAGCCTTCCACATGTAGGGAGGTTTTTGTCTGTCAACTAAAGTTTCTTTACTCCATCCTGTTTTCTTGATAAAATGCTTAAAGACCAAAGTATGAAGATGGAGGAACGTGTGTGTTCTATTACATAATCGCATTCGTGATAATTTGTTTAGATCAATTAACAAAATGGCTCATTGTCAAACATATGATGCTCGGTGATTCTATTCCTGTGATTGATGGCTTCTTTTACATCACATCCCACCGAAATTCAGGAGCCGCATGGGGGATTCTCCAAGGACAAATGTGGTTTTTCTATGTGATCACACTCGTTGTTATTGCAGGAATTGTTTATTATTTGCAAAAACATGGACAAAAGGACAAGCTACTTGGCGTAGCACTTGCCTTAATGCTTGGCGGAGCGATTGGGAACTTTATTGACCGTATTTTCCGTCAAGAAGTGGTTGATTTTGCTCATTTCGTATTTGGGGATTATCATTATCCAATCTTTAATATCGCAGATTCCTCTCTATGTGTGGGGGTCATTCTGCTCTTTATTCAAATGCTGTTAGATGGAAAGAAAAATAAGGAGTCAACTACATGAATCAAGTAAACATTGCCGTTTCAGAAGAACAAACGAGTGAACGGCTTGATAAATTTTTAAGCACAACTGAACCAGAATGGTCAAGAACCCAAGTCCAGCAGTGGGTGAAAGATGGGCTCATCGAAGTAAATGGAAAACAAGTGAAGGCCAATTATAAAGTACAAGCTGGAGATCAAATCAAAGTAGAGATTCCAGATCCAGAAGCACTAGATGTAGAAGCGGAATCAATGGATCTTGATATTTATTATGAGGATGAAGATGTACTAGTGGTCAATAAACCAAGAGGAATGGTCGTTCATCCAGCACCAGGACATGTGACAGGTACTCTTGTCAATGGCCTCATGGCTCATTGCAATGATTTGTCAGGCATTAATGGTGTGATGAGACCAGGAATTGTCCACCGGATTGATAAAGATACGTCAGGACTTTTAATGGTCGCAAAAAATGATATGGCGCATGAATCACTCGTCAATCAGTTAGTGGCGAAAACGGTCACTAGAAAATATACAGCGGTTGTTCATGGTATCATTCAGCATGATACTGGAACGATTGATGCACCAATTGGTCGAGACAAAAAAGATCGCCAAAGCATGACGGTCACAAAAGAAAATGCAAAGCAGGCAGTCACTCATTTTGATGTGATGGAGCGCTTTAAAGACTTTACCGTTGTAGAATGCCGCCTTGAAACGGGAAGAACCCACCAAATTCGTGTTCATATGAAATACATTGGCTATCCGCTTGCAGGAGATCCAAAATATGGCCCGAGAAAAACCGTTGATTTCAATGGACAACTGCTGCATGCAGGCGTGTTAGGATTTGATCACCCTAGAACAGGAGAATATATGGAGTTTACAGCTCCAATTCCAGCTGATATGCGGGGCTTTATAGATTCATTAAGAAATAACGATTGACAGGCCGTTCTTTTTTTGAAATAATAAACGAAGAAATTGAGATTCTTTAAAACAGTCCAGAGAGGCTGAGAAGGATAACGGATCAATTTGTGCACGAGTATGCACAAATGAGCGCCCCTCTCTGCCCTTTGCAGAAGGGGCTTTTTATTTGTCAAAAAGAGGTGTAAAAGATGGAACAAAAAGCAGTCATTCTTGATGAACAAGCGATAAGACGAGCGCTTACCCGTATTGCACATGAAATGATTGAGCGCAACAAAGGGATGAAGGATGTCATCCTAGCCGGGATCAAGACAAGAGGCATTCATCTTGCAAAGCGCCTTGCAGAGCGCATCGAGCAAATTGAAGGAAACCCAGTGACTGTGGGTGAACTTGATATTACGCTATACCGTGATGACCTGACAAAAAAGACAGAGAACCAAGACCCGCTTGTCAAGGGTGCAGACATCCCAGCTGACATTAATGACAAAACACTGATTGTCGTAGATGATGTTTTGTTCACAGGTAGAACCGTCAGAGCGGCTATGGATGCGCTTGTGGATGTAGGAAGACCATCTTCCATTCAGCTAGCTGTTCTAGTCGACCGGGGACACCGGGAGCTGCCGATTCGAGCGGATTATATCGGGAAAAACATCCCGACATCAAAAGCAGAGACAGTCATGGTTCAGCTCAATGAAGTAGATCAAAACGACCTTGTCGCTATATATGAAAAATAACCTTTTTAAATGCATTCCAGAGAGTTTGCAAAGAGGGCATTAACAAGAGACACCGAGCACACGGCTAAAGTGACGTGTACGGTTTTTCTAGGCCTCTTTGCGCATACTCGCAAAGAGGCTTTTTAATGAAAAAGGACACATCTAGGAGGAAAATCATGAGTCAGCAAAAAGCCAATTTAGGCATTCGAGATATCCCAAAACCGTTCACATGGCTGTCACTCAGCCTGCAGCACTTGTTTGCGATGTTTGGTGCAACCATTCTTGTACCAAAGATCATTGATATGAGCCCAGCCGTCGCGCTCATATCAAGCGGGGTTGGAACCATTGTGTATTTAATCATCACAAGAGGGCAGATTCCGGCGTATCTTGGATCGTCCTTTGCTTTTATCGCCCCCATAGTGAATGTAAAAGCCACTGGCGGCCCTGGAGCTGCAATGGTAGGTGCCTTTATGGCGGGTGTGGCTTATGCACTCATCGCATTATTTATCAAATGGCTCGGCACAGGCTGGCTAATGAAGCTTCTGCCTCCTGTCGTTGTAGGACCCGTCATTATGGTTATCGGACTCGGACTCGCTGGAACAGCTGTTAACATGGCGATGTACGTCGATCCAAATGCAAAGGAGCTTGTTTACAGCCTGAAGCATTTAATGGTTGCAGGCTTCACGCTCGCTGTCACCATTATTAGTATGATCTTCCTAAGAGGATTCCTTAGCTTGATTCCAGTCTTAATCGGCATTATTAGCGGCTACCTCTTTGCCTTAACACAAGGCATTGTGAACTTCCAGCCGGTCATTGCTGCAAAATGGTTTGCTGTTCCAGACTTTGTTGTACCATTTGTCGACTATACACCCGCTGTGACCTTAAGCATTCTCACAGTGATGGTGCCGGTTGCCTTTGTGACCATGTCTGAGCACATCGGCCATCAAGTCGTGTTAAGCAAGGTGGTCGGGCAGGATTTTATTAAAAAACCAGGTCTTCACCGCTCCATTTTAGGAGACAGTGCAGCGACGATCTTTGCATCACTCATTGGCGGACCTCCAACAACGACTTATGGAGAAAACATTGGCGTCCTTGCCATCACAAGAGTGTTCAGTATCTTCGTCATCGGCGGAGCAGCGGTGTTTGCGATCTGCTTCGGCTTTGTTGGGAAAATTTCAGCATTAATCAGTACAGTACCGTCCGCGGTTATGGGAGGCGTTTCGTTCCTGCTCTTTGGAATCATAGCTTCAAGCGGACTGCGAATCCTGATTGATCATAAAGTGAATTTTGAAGAAAAGCGCAATCTCATTATCGCATCAGTCATCTTAGTCATTGGTATTGGCGGGGCATTCATTGAGGTGAAACAAATCAATCTGACGCTGTCAGGAATGGCACTCGCTGCTATTACTGGCGTCCTGCTAAACCTGATTCTGCCGCATCAAAAGGCAGAAGATGATGAGTCAAATGAATCGAATACCGAAAACCTTTTAAAAGAAGTCCAGTGAGGCTGACAAGGGTTCTAAACGGAGCAGAACGTGCGAAAGCACCCCTGCTTCTTTTGGAGAACCCTAAGCTGCCGAGGCTTAGGGTTTTTTTGAACCTGAAAGTGATGAAAAACTAGAGGGGGCAGAAAAAATGAATGATTTATCGACAATGAGCAGCTTGTCAAAGGAAGAAATTTTACAGCTGATTGAAGAAGCATGTGCATTGAAAAAAGGGAAACAGGAACATGGTTTAGCAGGTGAATTTGTAGCGAACCTCTTCTTTGAACCAAGTACAAGAACGCGTTTTAGCTTTGAGGTGGCAGAGAAAAAACTTGGAATGAATGTGCTGAACCTAGACGCAGCAAGTACCTCTGTTCAAAAGGGAGAGACCCTTTACGATACAGTGAAAACACTTGAATCCATCGGAGTGAAGGCATGTGTCATCAGAGACAGTACAGACGAATATTACAAAGAGCTGATTGGGAAGGTCGGGATTCCAATCATTAATGCGGGAGATGGCTGCGGTCAGCACCCTACCCAATCATTGCTGGATTTGATGACGATCTTCGAAGAGTTTGGCGGTTTTGAAGGCTTAACCATCTCGATTCATGGTGATATCAAACATAGCAGGGTGGCAAGGTCCAATGCTGAAGTCCTCGCAAGACTAGGAGCGACAGTGCTCTTTTCAGGACCAGCTTCCTTCCAAGATGAACAAAATCCTCATGGAACGTATGTCGAGGTGGACGAAGCCATGAAGCGGTCTGACGTGGTGATGCTGCTGAGAATTCAGCATGAAAGACACTCAGAAAAGATGGGCAACGAGGGTTACTTATCGACTTATGGATTAACAGTAGACAGGGCAAGCAAAATGAAAGAAAGAGCGATTATTATGCATCCAGCACCAGTAAATAGAGGTGTTGAAATAGATGATTCATTAGTAGAGTCAAAACAGTCAAGGATTTTCAAACAAATGGAAAATGGTGTGTATATCCGAATGGCTGTGTTAAAAAGGGCTTTTCAAAATAGCAGACTACATCAAAAAGGGAGAGATTCTGTCTATGTCATATCTCATTAAAAACGGTTTTATCTTAACAAGCACAGGGGAAAGAGTGCAGCAGGATATTAGGGTAGAAGGAAAAGTGATTCAAGCAATGGGTCATTTAGAAAGAGAAGACGGAGAAGAAGTCATTGATGCAGCAGGGCTATTTGTATCACCAGGTTTGATTGATCTGCATGTGCATTTAAGAGAGCCAGGCGGCGAGAAAAAAGAAACCATTGAAACAGGTTCTAAGGCAGCAGCAAGAGGCGGGTATACGACCATTGCAGCGATGCCAAATACACGGCCAGTTCCAGATACAAAAGAACAAATGGAATGGCTGATGAATCGAATCAACGAGACCTCCTCTGTAAGAGTACTGCCATACGCTTCCATCACGACGAGACAAATTGGCGAAGAGATGACAGACTTTGCAGCGTTAAAAGAAGCGGGCGCATTTGCCTTTACGGATGACGGTGTTGGTATTCAAACCGCAGGCATGATGTACGAAGCAATGAAAAAGGCAGCAAGCCTTGATCAAGCCATAGTGGCGCACTGTGAAGATAACTCACTCATTTATGGAGGATGCGTTCATGAAGGAGACTTTTCAAAAGCAAATGGGTTAAACGGGATACCGTCAATTTGTGAATCGGTGCATATTGCAAGAGATGTCCTCTTAGCAGAAGCAGCGAATTGTCATTATCATGTATGCCATATCAGCACAAAGGAATCCGTCCGAGTGGTACGCGATGCAAAAAAAGCAGGCATTCGTGTGACAGCTGAGGTCTCGCCACATCACCTGCTCTTATGTGATGCAGACATTCCAGGTCTTGACACAAACTATAAAATGAATCCGCCGCTCAGAGGAGCAGAAGATCGCGAGGCACTGATCGAGGGGCTTTTAGATGGCACGATTGATTTTATCGCCACAGACCATGCACCGCATACAGAAGAAGAAAAGAACGAAACGATGCAGAGGGCACCTTTTGGGATTGTCGGACTTGAAACAGCGTTCCCGCTTCTGTACACACGTTTTGTGAAAACAGGGGAATGGACATTAAAAGAACTTGTTGATTATATGACCATCAAACCAGCAGAAGCCTTTGCTCTTCCATACGGAAAGCTGGAAGAAGGTCAAATCGCTGATATCACACTGATTGATTTAAACAAAGAAATGGCAATTGACAAAAAAAGCTTCTTATCTAAAGGACAAAATACACCGTTTGACAAATTGACTGTATCAGGATGGCCGGTCATGACACTTGCATCTGGGAAAGTCGTTTATGAAGAGGGGAGACTAGTAAAATGAAGAGACGCTTAGTGCTAGAAAACGGAACAGTATTCGAAGGAACAGGCTTTGGCAGCTTAGAACCGTCAGTCGGAGAAGTCGTCTTTAACACAGGGATGACAGGCTATCAAGAGATTTTGTCTGACCCGTCGTACTGCGGACAAATTGTCACACTCACTTACCCGCTGATCGGCAACTACGGCATTAACCGTGATGATTTTGAATCGATCACACCGTTTGTGAAAGGGCTGATCGTGAAAGAGCTTTGTGAAAAGCCTTCAAACTGGCGCTCTTCATACTCACTTGATGAGTATTTAAAAATGAAAAATATCCCGGGTCTTAGCGGCATTGATACACGCAAGCTCACGCGCATGATCCGAAGTGCAGGTACATTAAGAGGAGCTTTTGCAGGACCGGATGAACAAGTAGAAGACGTTGTAAGCCGCCTTCAAACGATGCAGCTACCAACAGATCAAGTAAGCCAAGTATCTGTGAAAAATGCGTATCCAAGCCCAGGAAGAGGCAAAAGAATTGTGCTTGTCGATTTCGGCATGAAGCACGGCATTTTGCGCGAGCTCAATAAGCGAGATTGTGATGTCATTGTGGTGCCATACAATATCACGGCAGATGAAGTATTACAGTTAAAACCAGATGGCATCATGCTTTCAAACGGACCTGGGGATCCAGTCGATGTGCCAGAAGCAGTTGAAATGATTCAGCAGCTGATTGGAAAGGTACCACTCTTTGGTATCTGCCTGGGACACCAGTTATTCGCGCTTGCGTGCGGCGCAAGTACAGAAAAAATGAAATTTGGGCATAGAGGATCCAATCATCCAGTCAAAGAACTAGCAACTGGCAAGGTAACCTTGACGTCTCAAAACCACGGTTACACGGTTAGCGCCATTAATGAAGACGTGCTTGAAGTCACACATATTGCGCTAAATGACAATACCATTGAAGGATTAAAACATAAAGAAGCACCAGCATTCACTGTCCAGTATCACCCAGAAGCATCACCGGGTCCAGAAGATGCGAACTACTTATTCGACGAGTTCATGGACATGATTCATACAACTGAGAAAGAAGGGGAAGAAGTATGCCAAAACGCGTAGATATCAAAAAGATTTTAGTGATCGGTTCAGGTCCAATCATCATCGGTCAGGCAGCGGAGTTTGACTATGCAGGCACACAGGCTTGCTTAGCGCTAAAAGAAGAGGGCTATGAAGTCGTTCTTGTGAACTCTAACCCGGCGACGATCATGACAGATACAGAAATGGCCGATAAGGTATACATCGAACCACTGACACCAGAATTTTTAACACGAATCATTCGAAAAGAACGTCCTGATGCGATTCTGCCGACACTTGGCGGACAAACTGGATTGAACCTTGCTGTTGAGTTATCAGATCTTGGTGTACTCGCTGAATGCGGTGTTGAAGTACTAGGCACCAAGCTGTCAGCTATTCAAAAAGCAGAGGACAGAGATTTATTCCGTAATCTAATGAATGAATTAAATGAACCTGTACCAGAAAGTGAAATCATCCATAACCTTGAAGAAGCGATGGCATTCACAGATCAAATCGGTTTCCCGGTCATTGTTAGACCAGCCTATACACTAGGCGGAACAGGCGGCGGAATTTGTACAAATGAGCAAGAATTAAAAGAAATCGTCGAGAATGGACTGAAGTTAAGTCCGGTGACACAATGCTTGCTTGAAAAAAGTATCGCAGGCTTTAAAGAAATTGAATATGAGGTCATGCGTGACAGCGGAGATCATGCCATTGTGGTTTGTAACATGGAAAACTTTGATCCTGTCGGCATCCACACAGGTGACAGTATCGTTGTGGCACCAAGTCAAACGCTAAGTGATCGTGAATATCAGCTGCTTCGTAATGTGTCACTCAAGCTGATTCGTGCACTTGGCATTGAAGGCGGATGTAACGTACAGCTGGCGATTGATCCAGACAGCTTCCAATACTATATTATCGAAGTAAACCCGCGCGTGAGTCGTTCTTCTGCTCTTGCGTCTAAAGCAACTGGATATCCAATTGCAAAACTTGCAGCGAAAATCGCAGTTGGCCTAACACTTGATGAAATGATGAACCCAGTCACAGGTAAAACATATGCAGCGTTCGAACCAGCACTCGACTATATCGTTTCAAAAATCCCGCGCTGGCCGTTCGATAAATTTGAATCTGCCAACAGACGACTTGGAACACAAATGAAAGCAACGGGTGAGGTCATGGCGATCGGCCGTACATTAGAAGAGTCTCTTTTAAAGGCTGTTCGTTCACTTGAAGCGGATGTGCATCACATTGAATTAAAAGACGAAGCGGACATTACGAACGAAGTGCTCGAAAAGCGGATTATCAAAGCAGGAGATGAGCGTCTGTTTTATATCGCTGAGGCGCTAAGAAGAGGCTATACCGTCGAACAGATTCATGAATTCTCGAAAATTGATTATTTCTTCCTTCATAAGCTGGAAGGCATCATCGCATTTGAAAAGACACTAAAAGAAAACAAAGGCAATGTAGACGTTTTAAAAGAAGCGAAAGAAAAAGGTTTCTCAGATATTTATATTAGCCGCGAATGGAATATGAATGAGGCAGATGTCTATAACCTAAGAACAGAAGCAGGCATCGTTCCTGTGTATAAGATGGTGGACACATGTGCGGCAGAATTTGAATCAGAAACACCGTATTTCTACAGCACATATGAAGATGAAAATGAATCCGAACGAACAGATAAGAAAAGTGTCATCGTGCTAGGCTCAGGTCCAATCAGAATCGGACAAGGGGTTGAATTTGATTATGCGACCGTTCATTCAGTGTGGGCAATCAAACAAGCAGGCTATGAAGCCATTATTATTAACAACAACCCTGAAACCGTCTCAACAGACTTTAGTATTTCAGATAAGCTCTACTTTGAACCACTCACTGTAGAAGATGTGATGCACATCATCGACCTTGAACAACCAGAAGGTGTCGTTGTTCAGTTTGGCGGACAAACAGCGATTAACTTAGCAGATGAATTATCAAATAGAGGGGTTAAGATACTTGGAACATCGCTTGAAGACCTTGACCGCGCGGAAAACCGTGACAAGTTTGAACAAACATTAGAAACTCTCGGCGTGCCGCAGCCAAAAGGTAAGACAGCAACGTCTGTGCAAGAGGCAGTAGCGATTGCGAATCAAATCGGTTACCCCGTGCTTGTCCGTCCTTCCTATGTATTAGGCGGCCGTGCAATGGAAATTGTGTATCAAGAAGCTGAGCTCCTTCACTACATGGAGAATGCGGTGAAAGTCAATCCGCAGCACCCAGTGCTCATTGACAAGTATTTGACAGGAAAAGAAATTGAAGTAGATGCTGTGTCTGACGGAGAAACGGTTGTCATACCGGGCATTATGGAACACATTGAAAGAGCCGGCGTTCACTCTGGAGACTCCATTGCGGTCTACCCGCCGCAAACTTTGTCAGAGGACATCAAAGCGAAGATCGCAGAATACACGATTAAACTCGCAAAAGGCCTTAACATCATTGGGCTTTTGAACATTCAATTTGTTCTATCAAAAGGAGAAGTGTACGTACTTGAAGTGAATCCGCGCTCAAGCCGGACTGTCCCATTCTTAAGTAAAATTACAGGCATTCCAATGGCGAACTTAGCTACAAAGGTTATTTTAGGAGAAAAACTGAAAAACTATGGCTACCAAGAAGGGCTTCATGTTGAGCAAGAAGGCGTATATGTTAAAGTTCCAGTCTTCTCTTTTGCAAAACTAAGAAGAGTAGATATTACACTAGGGCCTGAAATGAAATCAACAGGTGAAGTCATGGGGAAAGATGTCACAATCGAAAAAGCCCTCTACAAAGGATTGATTGCATCAGGCATTCAAATTCCAAAAGACGGAACGGTTCTCCTGACAGTGGCTGATAAAGATAAAGAAGAAGGACTTGAGATTGCAAGAAGATTCCATTCCATCGGCTATCATATTTTAGCAACAGAAGGAACAGCGAATTACTTAAAACAAGCTTCCATTCCATCAAGTGTTGTCGGCAAAATAGGAGAAGAAGGAAAGAATCTGCTGGATGTCATTCGAAATGGTGAAGCCCAATTTGTCATCAACACCTTAACAAAAGGAAAACAGCCGGCAAGAGACGGCTTTAGAATTAGACGTGAATCTGTTGAAAATGGTGTCGCTTGCTTAACGTCACTAGATACAGCAGAAGCGATTTTAAGAGTGCTAGAGAGCATGACATTTAGAGCAGATGAAATGCCAGAAGTGAAAACGAATGCTGAGGTGACAGTAACGATATGAAAAAAGCATACTTGACGGTCGTCTCAAACCGAGAGATCGCTGATCATATTTACGAAATGACATTAAAGGGTGATCTTGTTGAATCCTTTCAAACAGCTGGACAGTTTCTTCATATAAAGGTCAGTGAATCCATGACACCGCTGCTGAGAAGACCGATCAGTATTGCCAACATTCATGCCGAAAAGCAAGAAGCAACCATCATTTACCGCGCAGAGGGAGAGGGCACAAAGCTCCTTTCCCAAAAGCGGGCGGGAGAGTCAGTCGATGTGTTAGGACCGCTTGGAAACGGCTATGACCCTTCAGTCGTTCAGGCCGGACAGACTGCATTATTAGTCGGTGGAGGAATCGGTGTGCCTCCGTTATATGAACTGTCTAAGCGGTTAACGAAAAAAGGCGTCATCGTAAAACATGTTCTCGGTTTTCAATCGAAAAAGGATGTATTTTATGAGGAGAAGTTTCAAGCACTCGGAGATACGTTTATCGCAACCGTTGATGGGACATATGGTTCGAAAGGTTTCGTGACAAATGTCATTGAAGAGAATGAGCTGGACTTTGATGTCTTGCTTTCCTGTGGACCGACACCTATGTTAAAAGCACTAAAAGACTCTTATCCCGATAAGCCTGTCTATATTTCAATGGAAGAACGAATGGGCTGCGGAATCGGTGCATGCTTTGCTTGTGTCTGTCATACCGATCAGCACGAGAAACCGTACGTTAAAGTTTGTCTGGATGGACCTGTTTTTAAAGCGGAGGAGGTGGCGCTATCATGCTAAACATCGAATTACCCGGCTTATCTTTAAAAAATCCAATCATTCCTGCATCAGGCTGTTTTGGATTTGGAAAAGAATTCGCATCATTATATGACCTTTCCTTGCTGGGCGGCATCATGATTAAAGCCACGACCCTTGAACCGAGATTTGGCAACCCGACACCTAGGGTAGCTGAGACAGGAGCCGGTATGCTGAATGCGATTGGTCTCCAAAATCCAGGTCTAAAAGGCGTGCTTGAACATGAATTACCTTGGCTTGAGCAGTTCGATACCCCTATTATTGCCAATGTTGCTGGATCACAAGTTGATGATTATGTTGAAGTAGCAAAGCAAATTAGTCAAGCAAGCAATGTTCATGCCCTTGAACTGAATATCTCGTGTCCGAATGTGAAAACAGGCGGAATTGCCTTTGGGACCGATCCAGAAATGGCGGCTACATTGACAAAAGCCGTTAAGGAAGTTTCCTCCGTTCCTGTTTATGTGAAACTGTCACCTAATGTAGCCAATATCGTTGAGATTGCTAAAGCGATTGAATCGGCTGGAGCGGATGGACTCACCATGATCAATACCTTGATTGGGATGCGTTTAGATTTAAAAACAGGCAAACCCATTCTTGCCAATAAAACAGGTGGATTATCAGGTCCTGCTGTAAAACCTGTTGCCATCCGAATGGTGCATGAGGTCAGTCAGGCCGTTTCTATTCCGATTATTGGGATGGGCGGCGTGCAAAGCGCTGAAGATGTACTTGAATTTTTACTAGCTGGCGCAAGTGCGGTAGCTGTTGGGACAGCCAATTTTGTGAACCCATTTATTTGCCCGGAAATCATTGATGAACTGCCGAATGTGTTAGCGGCTTATGGGTATTCATCTGTAGAGGAATGCATCGGAAGGAGCTGGAAACATGAAGCACTTGCCCATCATCGCGCTTGATTTTCCATCAGGACAGGAGGCGCACGCCTTTATAGATCGTTTTGAAGGCACTCCATTATTCGTAAAGGTCGGCATGGAGCTGTTTTACCAAGAAGGTCCTGCCATTATTGACGCACTGAAAGAAAAAAATTGCCGTATTTTCCTTGATCTGAAGCTTCATGACATTCCAACAACTGTGCAAAAAGCGATGAACAGGCTTGCTGCACTTGGTGTTGATTTGGTGAATGTGCATGCAGCCGGCGGGAAAAGGATGATGCAGGCGGCTTTAGAGGGGCTTGAAAGCGGAACCCCTGCCGGCCAAAATCGCCCGGGTATTATTGCAGTGACCCAGCTGACAAGCACGTCAGAAGATATGATGAAAAAAGAATTACTAATTAACCGCCCGTTGCAAGAGGCTGTGCTTCATTATGGACAATTGGCATATGAAAGTGGACTTGATGGTGTGGTGTGCTCTGTTCATGAATCAAAACAGCTTCATGAACAAATCTCTCCTTCCTTTCTCACTGTGACGCCAGGAATTCGCTTACCAAATGATCAAACGGATGACCAAAAGCGTGTGGCGACACCTGCCTTTGCCAAAGAGCAGGGTGTTTCACAGATTGTTGTGGGAAGATCGATCACAAAAGCCACAAACCCAGTGGAAGCTTATCAACAAATTTTGAAAGAGTGGGAGTGACTGCCGGATGAAAACGAAAATCGCGAAGCATTTATTACAAATCAAAGCTGTCTCTTTAAAACCAGACGAACCATTTACATGGGCGAGCGGTATCAAATCACCGATTTACTGTGACAATCGCCTCACCTTGTCTTATCCTGAGGTCAGAGGAGACATTGCGGAAGGTTTAAAAGACTTGATTCTCACTCATTTTGAAGGAGCGGAAGTTGTCGCAGGTACAGCTACAGCTGGCATTCCTCATGCGGCATTAGCAGCTGATCGTCTGAACGTACCGATGTGTTATGTAAGAAGTAAACCAAAAGCACACGGAAAAGGAAATCAAATTGAAGGAGCCGTATCACCTGGACAAAAGGTGGTTGTCGTAGAAGACCTCATCTCAACTGGAGGCAGCGTTCTTGAAGTTGTGGCTGCTCTAGAAGAAGAAGGCTGTGACGTACTCGGAGTTGTTGCGATCTTCACTTATGGACTGCCAAAAGCAACTGCGGCTTTTCAAGAGAAAAACATTCCCTATGTCACGCTGACAGACTATGACACACTGACAGAAGTGGCACTTGAGCTAAAAGCAATTGAGCCCTCTGCTATGAATAAACTAAAACGCTGGAGACAGGATCCTTCGTCTGAATCTTGGATGGAAGAAACGGTCTAAAAAGCTTGTCCTTTTTTAAAAAAGCTGTGCTGCGCTGCACAGTTTTTTATTTGGTTAAAAATAGTAAAATAGACTCAAATTTAAATAAAAACTAATCCTATCAATAAAGTCGGGTTGACTTTTGTTTGAATTGTGTTAATATTTAATACAAATTAAAACTCTTATCCAGAGAGGTGGAGGGACTGGCCCGATGAAGCCCGGCAACCTGCGATTTGCAAGGTGCTACTTCCTGCAAAATGATTCTATTTTGAAAGATAAGGAAATCGTGAGCTTCCTCATCTTTCTTTCGGACTGAAAGAAAGTTTTTTTATTTTAACGGTGAGGAGGAAGAGGAGATGGAACTGAAACAAAACCAGGATGAGGACTTAGTAAAGCATATGCAAGAGCTGATTGGGGATATGAAATTCGGTTCAATTACGTTGATCGTTCAGGACGGTCAAGTGATTCAAGTGGAAAAAAATGAAAAAATCAGATTAAAGTAGTGCGGAGAATAGCAATAGAAGCAGTACTCCGGAAGGGGAGAAACAATGTTAACTTATGAAAATTGGCAAGAGCCGTCCATTACATTTCAAGAGGACGATTTGTATAAAGGGGCCCTATCTGTGCTGAAATGGGCGTACGGCCACTATGGTGATCAGCTCGTTTATGCATGCAGTTTTGGCATTGAGGGCATTGTCCTGATCGATCTAATTGCGAAAGTAAAAAAAGATGCAAGAATTGTCTTTTTAGATACAGGTCTGCATTTCAAGGAAACATACGACACCATTGATGCAGTGAAGGAAAGATATCCTGGTTTAGACATCGTGCTGAAAACACCTGAGCTGACGGTGGAAGAGCAGAATGAGCAGCATGGTGATAAATTATGGGAAACGAATCCTCAAAGCTGCTGCCATATGAGAAAGGTCATTCCATTGCAAGAGGCACTATCTGGCTATCCGGCATGGCTGTCTGGTTTAAGAAGAGAGCAGTCGCCTAAACGAGCAGGTACGAACTTCTTAAATAAGGATGAAAAATTCCAATCAGTCAAAGTATGTCCGCTCATTCACTGGACGTGGAAGGACATATGGAGATATGCGTCTAGAGAGGATCTTACTTATAATCCGCTGCACGACCAAGGATATCCAAGCATCGGGTGTGCACCATGTACACAGCCGGCATTTACTGCTGATGATTTGCGTTCTGGAAGATGGTCAGGGACAGCAAAGACTGAGTGCGGATTACATGAGTAAGGGAGTATAATGTATGGAAATCGCCGCAATTTTATTTAGCTTATTCTTTGCTTTAAATATTGGCGCAAGCGGAGCAGCCGCTTCGATGGGCATCGCATATGGTTCAGGTGCGATCAAAAAGCCAATATACGCGCTCAGCGTTTGTGCGGTTGGAATATTAGCAGGTTCAGTGATTGGCGGCGGTGAGGTCGTCAAAACGATCAGCTCCGGGATTATGCCGGAATCTGTCATCACACTTGAAATTGTGTGTATCATCATTGGCTCGGCCGCATTATCACTTTTCATAGCGAACCTCTTGGCCATTCCTTTATCCACAAGTGAGGTCACAGTAGGTGCTGTGGTCGGTGTGGCAGCCGCATATAAAGTGCTATATGTGAAATCGATCTTAGTCATTGTCTCTTTTTGGGTGATTATTCCGATTGTTGCCTTTGTTTTTACCTTTGCTGTTGTCAAAATCATCAGATTGTTCCCTAAACGGACATTATCCAAAAAAGGTACATTGATCTTATCTGTTGTTTTGATTATCAGTGGGTTTTTAGAAGCATTTTCAGCCGGCATGAACAATGTCGCCAATGCGGTCGGCCCGCTTGTCGCGTCAGGTGTTTTATCAGTCGGGCAAGGAACCCTTTACGGCGGAATCTTTGTGGCCATTGGGGCGCTGCTTCTAGGAAGAAGGGTACTAGAAACAAACGGAAAGAAAATTACACGCTATCAAACGGGTGAAGGCATTCTATTATCGAGCACCGGTGCAGGACTTGTCATCGTCAGCTCTATATTCGGACTCCCTGTTCCCCTTACTCAAATTACCTCCTCGTCCATTATTGGGCTTGGTATGGCAAAGGGTGGACCGAACATTTTTCATAAACATGTTGTGAAAAAAATGCTGAAGGTATGGGTTGTGTCACCTTTCTTATCACTTAGTCTATCTTATTTGTTGGTAAGCCTTTTCTTAAAAGGAGACTATTACTCTATCTTTATCATGATGAGTGTACTGCTTGCTTCACTAGGTGCACTGAGTCTTATGAAGGCAGTTAAAAATGAGAGCAGCTCGATTCATGAACAGGGCGGCGGGATTTAAATATAAATCCGACTATTAACATCTAATAAATATGAACATTGAGAGGAAGATGAACAAATGAGTTTAACACCACATGGTGGCGTATTAATTAATCGAGTAAATGAAGAATTTGATCTAAGCACAGCTGCGAAAGAAATTGAGCTGGATGCCATCTCTTTTGCAGACCTTGAACTCATCGCAATTGGCGGGTATAGTCCAATTGAAGGGTTTTTAACGAAAGCTGATTATGAAGCAGTTGTCAGCAGTATGCGACTAGCAAGTGGTGTCGTTTGGTCTCTTCCGATTACTCTGCCTGTCACAAAGGAACAAGCAGCGGAGATCAATCAAGGTGACATTGTTCGTTTATCGTATAATGGAACAGTATACGGGGTCATTGAGGTGGAAGATCAATACACACCTGATAAGGAAAAAGAAGCAGTGAATGTGTATAAAACAGATGACCGCAATCACCCAGGCGTGAAAAAATTATTTGAACGCGGTGACACGTATATTGGTGGTAAAATTACACTGACAAAACGCAGTGAAAAACCTTTCCCGCAATTTACGTATGAGCCAGAAGAAACAAGAAAACAGTTTAAAGAAAACGGCTGGAAAACAATTGTCGGTTTCCAAACGAGAAACCCAGTCCATCGTGCGCATGAATACATTCAAAAGACAGCACTGGAAACAGTGGATGGTCTATTTCTAAATCCACTTGTTGGTGAAACAAAATCTGATGATATTCCAGCAGATGTAAGAATGAAAAGCTATCAAGTGTTACTGAACGGTTATTACCCGAAAGACCGCGTCTTTTTAGGTGTTTTTCCTGCTGCCATGCGTTATGCTGGACCAAAGGAAGCGATTTTTCATGCGCTTGTGCGTAAAAATTATGGCTGTACACATTTTATTGTCGGCAGAGATCATGCAGGTGTTGGTGATTATTACGGCACATACGAAGCGCAGGAGCTATTTGAACAATTTACAAGCGAAGAAATTGGGATCACACCATTAAAATTTGAACACAGCTTTTACTGCAATACATGTGAAGCCATGGCTACACCAAAAACATGCCCACATGATAAAAGCGAACATGTCATTCTCTCAGGTACAAAGGTTAGAACGATGCTGAGAAATGGTGAATTACCACCGAGCACGTTCAGCCGAAAAGAAGTCATTGAAACATTAATCGAAGGATTAAAAACGACGGTATCTTAAAGGAGGATATGACATGAGCAACGAACATATCGTGTGGCATGATTCATCTATTACTAAAAAAGAATATCAACAGAAAAACAACCATACAAGCGGGATCATTTGGCTGACAGGTCTAAGCGGTTCAGGTAAATCGACGATCGCCAACGCAGCGGCTCGAGAGCTGTTTGAACAGGGGTACCAAGTGACAGTTCTTGACGGCGATAATGTACGCCATGGACTCAATAAAGACTTAGGCTTTTCAGATGACGACAGAAAAGAGAACATTCGGCGCATCGGTGAAGTGGCGAAATTATTTGTTGAGCAAGGAACGATTGTTATTACTGCTTTTATTTCACCATTTCAAGAAGACCGCCAAATCGTAAGACAGTTAGTCGAAGACGGAGAATTTCACGAAGTGTTTGTGAAATGTGATCTGAACGTGTGTGAAGAGCGTGATCCAAAGGGATTATATAAAAAAGCAAGAAACGGCGAAATTCCATTTTTCACGGGAATCGATTCACCATACGAAGAGCCAGCTGCGCCTGAGCTCGTTCTAGATACAGGTGAATTATCACGCGAGGAGTCAAAACAGCTCCTTGTTGATTATGTAAAGAATAAAACGAAATAATCGCCTGATGGCAGGGGGAGAAAGCAAGATGGGGAAAGTATACATTGTTGGTGCCGGACCGGGTGACCCAGACTTAATTACGCTAAAGGCCCATAAGGCAATACAGCAGGCAGATGTCATTTTATATGATCGTCTTGTCAATCAAGAGATTCTTGCCCATGCCAAACCGGAGGCGGAGTTGATCTATTGCGGCAAACTGCCGAATCATCATACGATGAGACAGGAAGCGATTAATGAAGCACTTGTTGCTCATGCGAAGGAAGGGAACATAGTCGTTCGTCTAAAAGGCGGTGATCCCTTTGTATTTGGCCGTGGCGGTGAAGAAATCGAATGCTTAGCTGAGCATGGTATTCCATATGAAGTTGTCCCAGGGATTACTTCTGGCATTGCAGCCGCTGCTTATGCAGGCATTCCAGTCACGCACCGAGAATTCAGCTCAAATGTTGCGTTTGTAACAGGGCATTATCAAAAGGATGAACATTTTGAAGAAAAGTGGGAAGCGCTGGCGACGGGGATTGATACCCTTGTCATTTACATGGGCGTCAAAAACGTGGAAAGAGTCCAGCGGCTGCTTTTGAAAAATGGGCGGAATCCTGAAACCCCAGCTGCGTTTATTCACTGGGGAACGACCACAAGGCAAAAGACGACTTGCTGCACGGTGGCGACACTATCTAAAACGGTTGAAAAAGAAGGGATCGAGCACCCAAGTTTAATCGTGGTAGGAGATGTCGTTCACTTTCATCAAAAGTTGAACTGGTTTGAACCAGCACTGATTGAGAAATGAGAACAAAGGTGAAAAGACACGTGTGGACATCGTGTCTTTTCGTCTGAATAAAACTAAGGTCGCAAGGAGGAGTCAAATGAAACAAGCTGTCCTTTATGTTGGGCATGGAAGCAGGGTAAAAGAAGCACAGGATAAAGCCATTTCTTTTATGAAAAGCTGTATGCCGTTAGTGGAAGCAGATATCCAAGAAATTTGTTTTTTAGAGTTGACGGACCCTTCAATCGAAGAAGGGTTTGAGACTTGTGTACAAAAAGGAGCAACCCACATTGCGATCGTCCCGCTCCTCCTTTTAACTGCCATGCATGCCAAATCAGATATTCCAGATGAGATTGTGAAAGTACAAAAACGTTTCCCACAAGTGAAGGTGACATATGGAAGACCTATAGGCGTGAACCAAGAAGTCACGAAAGCGGTTATCGCAAGGATTGAAGAAGCAGGATACAAGGGAGAGCACGCAAAAATTCTCTTAATTGGCCGTGGAAGCTCTGATCCAGATGTAAAGCGGGATGTGTTTGGCATTGCAGATGATGTCCGTAGCATGTTGCCTTGTGCAGAGGTTTTTCCGTGTTTTATTACAGCGTGTGAACCGAATTATCGTGACGTCTTAGCACAGTTAACAGTAGATGACGATACGCCTGTCTATCTCGTGCCTTATCTTTTATTTACTGGCATTTTAATGAAAGAGATTGAGAATGAAGCGAATCAGGCGAGAGAGCGGTTGCGAGATGTCCGTGTCTGCCGATATATTGGGTTTCATCCCCATGTAAAAGCAGCTTATATTGAACGTGTGCAGGAAACCATCTTAAACAAAGAGGATGCGTTTCGTTTTCAAGGAGAAAGCCATGCTTCCAGTTCATCTTGATCTAACCAATAAACATGTGCTGATTGCCGGCGGTGGAAGGATTGCGACTAGAAGGACGAGTGCGCTATGCATGGAGCCATGCAGCATAACCATTGTAAGCCCTGACATTTGTGATGAAATGGCGAATCTCATTGAGACATATCAGCTGACTTGGAAGAAAAAGAAAGTTGATGCGGAAGATGTAAAGGATGCATTTTTGATTGTCGCTGCTACAGACGACCCTTCAGTAAACGAGTGGATGACGCAATCAGCGCTTCCTCATCAGCTCGTCAACTGTGTGAGCCAGTCAGAGCTAGGCAATGTAATTGTGCCAAAGGTTGTAAGGGCAGGAAAAGTGACAATCTCTGTATCTACGAGTGGTGCAAGCCCAGCCCGCACTAAACAGCTGGCTGAGGCCATTGAGACCTTGCTTGAACAAGAGGATGTAGATGCACTCGATGAGCTCTATATAGAAAGAAAAAAACGACAAAGAAAAAGCCGATAAAATCTCATCCAAAGATTTAATCGGCTCTTTTTTATTTTCTCAGCTTTAGGACAACATCCTCATCAGGCGTCACAAATAATGTTTGCTGCTGATCATACGTGACAAAGCCCGGTTTTGCTCCGTTTGGTTTTTTCACATGCCGGATTTTCGTATAATCGACAGGGACGGAGCTTGATTCTTTTGCCTTCGAGAAGTAGGCAGCAATTTGTGCCGCTTCAAGCAAGGTTTGTTCATCAGGTGCTTTGTGACGAATGACGACATGTGATCCAGGAATATCCTTTGTGTGCAGCCAAATCTCATCACGAGCTGCCGCCTTTGTGGTCAAATATTCGTTTTGCTTGTTGTTTTTTCCAACGAGAATCGGAACACCTTGAGAAGATTCATATGCTTCAAGCTGAATGGTCGATGGTTTTTTCTTTTTGGCGTTGCGTTTTTGTTTGGGACGCAAATATTTTCCTTCCACCAGTTCTTCTCTTATTTCCTCTAAATCTTTTGGTGAGGCAGAGGACAGCTGCTGGATCAGCTCGTCAAAATAAACAATTTCTTCATGCGTTCGCTTGATTTGTTCATTTACGGCCTCTACTGCATTTTTTGCCTTTTGGTATTTTGTAAAATACGCTTGCGCATTTTCAGAAGGGGTTTTGTTTGTTTTGAGCGGGATCGTGATCTCTCCGCCATCTTCATCATAATAATTGATAACTGTCGCTTCTTTATCCCCTTTTTTAATCGCATATATATTGGCAGTAAGCAATTCACCATAAAGCTGGTACTTGTGCGCATTTTGAGATTCTTCAAGTGTTCTTGTTAGTTTTTTCAGCTTGTTTTCATTTTTCTTTTTTTCATTCGCAACAAAGCGTTCAAGGTCAGCCGCCTGCTGTTTGACTCTATCTCTTTCAGCTTTTCCGAAATAAAAGCGGTCAAGTAGCTCACTAAGAGAATCAAACGTCTTCATGTCACCATCGACGTGCTGAAGTTCTAATAAATAAAAATACTCTTTCCCGTCTTTTCTCGTGAGCTGAGGGGTAAAAGAATGCGCCTGAATGAGCTGGAACATCTCGAGCAATGTACTTGGAATCGTTTCCTGATTGGCAAGACCGGCCCTGTGGACAGCTTCCTTAGCAAACAGCGGAGAAACCCCGGAGAATGTATCGACAATTTGATTGGCAATTTTCCCTTCTTGAAAACGTAAATGCTTTAAAATATCTTCCTTCGTCACGTCAAAAGGATTCAGCTTTTGCTGTGCCGGCGGCAGAAGATATTGATGTCCTGGCAGCACCGTTCGATAGCTGTTCACAGATGGAGAAAGGTGTTTCAGTCCGTCAATGATCTGTTCCGTTTCGTCCTCCACGAGAATTAAGTTGCTGTGCCTGCCCATAATTTCAATATACAGCTTACGGGTTTGTTCATCGCCAATTTCATTTCGGCTTCGCACGTGCAGCACGATCACCCGATCTAACCCAATTTGTTCAAAACGTTCAATGAACCCACCCTCAAGATGTTTTCTGAGAAGCATACAAAACATTGGCGGTTCGCTCGGATTATCATCATGGTGCTCAGTGAGCTGTACTCTTGCATAGCTCGGGTGAGCGGATAAAAGCAGCTTATGATTCTTCCCCTTTGACCGGATATGAAAAATCAGCTCATGCTTGTAGGGCTGATGTATTTTCGAAATTCTTCCGCCAGTTAATGTTTCTTGCAATTCATTAGTCATACCGTATGTAAAAATGCCGTCAAATGACATGTTGGATACACCCTCTTCTTTCACACAAATCTACTGAAAGAACCTTACGTTTTCTCGTTCTTTAGGCAGTCTTATTATTATAGCATGATTTAGGACGAGTCTGAATAAACTGGCTTATAGAACACTGCATAAGAGAGAGAACAAAAGAGGAGTGGACGAGGTCAAATGAATTGGCATGAACTGAACCAAACCGATTTATTAAAAACAATGAATACATCGATAGGTGACGGACTGTCAGAAAAAGATGTGCAAAAGCGGCTTGAAAAGCATGGGCCAAATGAATTGCAGGAAGGGAAAAAGGCGTCGGCATTCGTTATTTTTTTAGCGCAATTTAAAGACTTTATGGTGTTAATCCTGCTTGCGGCAACGATTATTTCTGCCTTTTTAGGTGAATACATTGATGCTGTGGCGATTGTGGCGATTGTGCTGATAAATGGTGTGCTTGGCTTTTATCAGGAACGCCGTGCGGAAAAGTCCCTCCAAGCACTAAAGGAATTATCAACGCCGCATGTCTATGCAAGGAGAAACAATGAATGGGTCAAGATCCCGTCGAAGCACCTCGTGCCGGGAGATATTGTGAAGTTTTCAAGTGGGGATCGAATTGGGGCAGATATCAGATTACTAGAAACAAAGAGTTTGGAAATCGAAGAATCTGCCCTCACTGGAGAGTCCATCCCAGCGGTCAAACATGCGAGTCCGCTCTCGCGAGATCATGTCTCACTTGGAGATTTGACGAACATGGCCTTTATGGGGACGCTTGTCACGAGGGGAAGCGGTGTAGGGGTTGTCATTGGTACAGGGATGAATACGGCGATGGGACAAATTGCCGGTATGCTTGATTCAGCAGGTAATATGGAAACACCGCTGCAAAGACGCCTTGAGCAGCTGGGGAAAATTTTAATTGTTGCTGCATTATTTTTAACTGTGCTTGTGGTTGTTCTTGGTGTGGTGCAAGGTCATGATTTGTATCATATGTTCTTAGCGGGTGTATCTCTCGCTGTTGCTGCGATTCCAGAAGGACTGCCGGCGATCGTCACTGTCGCACTTTCCCTAGGTGTGCAGCGGATGATTAAACAAAAATCCATTGTCAGAAAGCTGCCGGCTGTGGAAACACTTGGCTGTGCCTCGATTATTTGCTCAGATAAAACAGGCACAATGACACAAAATAAAATGACAGTGACACATGTATGGGCAGAGGGGAAAACGTGGAATATTTCTGGCACTGGGTACGAGCCGTCAGGTGATTTTACCTTAAACGGAGAACTTGTCCATGTAGACAAACATCCAGCCCTGCAAAAGGTGCTATTATACGGAGCACTTTGTAATACATCGACCATCGTTGAAAAAGACGGAGAGATGAGACTTGATGGCGATCCGACAGAAGGAGCACTTCTAACCGCTGCGCGTAAAGCGGGTTTTACAGAGCAATTCATCGAAGCGGGATTTCGTGTGGTGGAGGAATTCCCTTTTGACTCTGAAAGAAAAATGATGTCAGTCGTCGTGGAAACGAATCAGAAGGAGCGGTATGTCATTGCCAAAGGGGCGCCAGATGTGCTGATGAACCGTTCAAGTCATATGATGCACGGCGGACGCACCGCCTCATTTTCAAAGGCCCACCGGCAAGAAACAGAAGCTGCCATTCAAGGTTTAGCAAGACAAGCGCTTAGAACCATTGCGATTGCATATAAAAAAGTAAGCCTGACAGAAAAAATCACCTCTGTTCAGCAGGCGGAAACTGGCCTCACATTTATCGGTCTAGAGGGCATGATTGATCCACCTCGTCCTGAAGTGAGACGAGCGATTAAAGAATGCCGGGATGCTGGCATTAAAACAGTGATGATTACAGGCGATCACGTAGAAACGGCTAAAGCGATCGCTAAAGATTTAAGTCTCTTACCGAAGCAAGGAAAGGTGCTTGATGGAAAAGCTCTGGATCAGCTAAGTGACAAAGAGCTGGAGCAAACAGCAGAAGATGTGTACGTCTTTGCCCGTGTATCACCTGAGCATAAACTGAGAATTGTGAAGGCCTATCAAAAAAATGGCCATATTGTCGCGATGACAGGTGATGGGGTGAATGATGCGCCAGCGATTAAACAGGCGGATATCGGCATATCCATGGGGATTACCGGAACAGACGTTGCCAAAGAAGCTTCTTCTCTTATTTTGCTTGATGACAACTTTGCGACCATTAAATCCGCTATTAAAGAGGGCCGGAATATTTATGAAAACATTCGCAAATTTGTCCGCTATTTGCTGGCATCGAATGTGGGAGAGATTTTGGTCATGCTGTTTGCGATGCTTCTTGCGCTTCCATTGCCTCTCGTTCCAATTCAAATTTTGTGGGTAAACCTTGTCACAGACGGCTTGCCGGCTATGGCACTTGGAATGGATAAACCAGAAGGCGATGTCATGAAGAGAAAGCCGCGGAATATGAAAGAGGGGATTTTTGCAAGAGGGCTTGGTTGGAAGGTCATATCAAGAGGGTTTCTGATCGGGATTGCCACTTTGTTAGCCTTTATGTTTGTGTATCACCGTGATCCGAACAATCTTCAATATGCGCAGACGGTTGCATTCAGCACACTCGTTTTGGCGCAGCTCATTCATGTGTTTGACTGCCGCAGTGAACGGTCTATTTTTGAACGCAATCCATTCGGGAATATGTACTTAATCGGCGCCGTTGTGTCTTCCCTGCTGCTGATGCTTGTGGTCATTTATTATCCGCCGCTTCAGCCGATTTTCAAAACGGTGGCGGTCGCACCAGTTGATTGGCTTCTGATCATCGGTATGTCTGCATTGCCAACTTTTTTACTGGCAGGATCACTTTTGACAAGAAAAAAATAATTGGTTATGGTATAATTTTGAGGTAATAGTGTCTGCTATTACCTTTTTCATTTTATTAATATGAAAGAATTGGGTGTTTTCACATGATACGCAGTATGACGGGATTCGGCCAAGCGAGTAAAACGGATGGAGAACTGACAGTGTCAGTTGAGCTAAAATCGGTCAATCACCGTTTTAAAGAGGTTCATGCCCGTTTGCCGAGGCCGCTTTTATATTTCGAAGATACATTAAAAAAAATTATTCTTCGTCACGTGCAGCGCGGTCGAATTGAGCTGTTTGTTACGATTGAAGGCGGTAAACTTGCAAGCCGGTCTTTACAGATTGACTGGCCGCTGCTTGATGAATATATGAAAGCCGCAAAAGACCTTGAGGACCGCTATCATATTTCAGGTATTCAGCATGCACATGACTTACTGAAGCTGGAACAGGCTGTTCAGGTGGAAGAGTCAGTTAGCCGAAATGAGCAGCTGGAGCATTTGCTGATAGACACTTGTGAAGAAGCTGTCAAGGAGCTTTGCTTCATGAGAGAGCAGGAGGGAACATCACTTCAAAAAGACTGTGAACTCAGGCTGTCTGAACTCGAGGCATTTACAGAAGAAATCAAAGTGTTTGCACCAGAGGTTGTGAGTCAGTACAAAGAACGATTGAATCAAAGATTGCAAGAATGGATCGGAGAGGCGCTTGAAGAGAGCAGGCTGACCACAGAGGCGGCCATCTTTGCGGATCGCTGTGACATTACAGAAGAGATTACCAGGCTGAAAAGTCATTTTCAGCAGTTCCAGCAAATTTTGACGCAAGGCGGCGCTGCCGGACGAAAGCTTGACTTTCTTGTACAGGAGCTCAACCGTGAAGTGAACACGATTGGATCAAAAGCAAACCATCACCATTTAACAAAGCTCGTGGTTGAAATGAAAAGCGCTATTGAAAAAATAAAAGAACAAGTGCAAAATATAGAATAGTCATTGTGTATGCTGTTTACAGTGCGTCTCTTTCGGCGAGACTAGAGACGTTTATATTACAGGGGGACGTTAGAAGATGACCATAAAGTTGATCAATATCGGATTTGGAAACATCATTTCAGCGAATCGGATGATTTCGATCGTCAGTCCGGAATCAGCACCGATTAAACGAATGATACAAGACGCAAGAGATCGAGGCATGCTCATTGATGCGACATACGGAAGAAGAACCCGTGCTGTTGTCATTATGGACAGTGACCATGTCATCTTATCTGCCGTTCAGCCTGAGACTGTCGCGCAAAGACTTTCTGTAAAAGAAGAAATCATAGATGAAGGGCAGGGGTAATACGCCATTATGAAAGAAAGAGGACTTTTAATCGTTCTCTCTGGACCTTCGGGAGTTGGAAAAGGAACGGTCAGACAAGCCATTTTCTCCCAGGAAGATACGAAATTTGAATACTCTATTTCTGTGACAACCCGCAAACCGCGTGAAGGTGAAAGAAATGGTGTTGATTATTTCTTTAAAACCAGGGAAGAATTTGAACATATGATTGAAAACAAAAAGCTGTTAGAATGGGCAGAGTATGTTGGGAATTACTACGGCACGCCTGTTGACTATGTAGAACAAACATTGAGCGAAGGAAAAGATGTTTTCCTTGAAATCGAAGTGCAAGGTGCACTTCAAGTAAGAGAAGCATTCCCAGAAGGTCTCTTTATTTTCCTTGCACCGCCAAGTCTTTCAGAACTTCAAAACCGCATTATTACACGCGGGACAGAATCTGAGGATCTCATCCGTAACCGAATGGCTGCTGCAAAAGAAGAAATTGAAATGATGGATGCTTATGACTATGTCGTTGAAAACGACGATGTCGAGCTTGCATGTGAAAGAATTAAAGCGATCGTCCTTGCAGAGCACCTGCGAAGAGACAGAGTCGCACCAAGATATAAAAAAATGCTGGGGGTAGAATAAACCATGTTAGATCCTTCAATTGACTCATTGATGAACAAACTTGACTCAAAATATACACTTGTCACAGTGTCTGCACGCCGTGCACGTGAAATGCAAATCCATCAAGATCAACAAATCGAAAACACAAAATCCTATAAATTTGTAGGGAAAGCTCTTGAAGAAATCGATGCTGGTCTTTTGACATTTGAAAAAGAAGAGCAAGAATAACATCGCTTCTGCTATGCAGATACGATACGTTCAAAAAAGTCAAAACTATGATTGGTTTTGACTTTTTTGAATTGTAGACGAATTTGTGAAAAAGGCCGTTAAGGGGGACAAACAAATGTTACAGTCGAAAAATATTTTACTCGGCGTCAGCGGAGGAATCGCCGTATATAAAGCAGCTGCACTCACTAGTAAACTCGTACAGGCAGGCGCAAACGTAAGAGTGATTATGACAGAATCTGCCCGTGAGTTTGTGTCTCCGCTCACCTTCCAAGCCCTATCTCGGCATGAGGTGTATGTGGATACATTTAAAGAAAACAATCCAAAAGTCATTGCGCATATTGATGTAGCTGACTGGGCCGATCTCATTCTTGTTGCCCCTGCAACAGCACATACCATTGGTAAAATGGCCGCAGGACTTGCTGATGATATGCTCACAACCACCTTGCTTGCTTCAACAGCTCCTGTATGGGTTGCACCGGCTATGAATGTGCACATGTATGACCATCCAGCTGTCAAACGGAACATCCGCACTTTATATGAAGACGGCTACCGGTTTATAGAGCCAAGTGAAGGCTATTTAGCATGTGGCTACATTGGAAAAGGACGCTTAGAGGAGCCTGAAAAAATTGTTGAACACATCCGTGCGTTTTTTGATGAGCCAGCCAGCTTGCCGCTTTCAGGTAAAAAAGTCGTGGTCACAGCTGGCCCTACACGAGAAGTGATCGACCCTGTTCGTTTCCTTTCAAATCGATCTTCTGGGAAAATGGGCTATGCCATTGCAGAAGCTGCCGAGCAAATGGGGGCTGATGTCACGCTCATTTCAGGACCTGTTTCGTTAACTGCGCCTGAGCATGTGGATGTGGTGCAAGTGGAATCGGCTGAGGAGATGTATCAAGCAGCGTTAGAGGTGTACGAGAAAGCGGATATCGTGATTAAATCAGCAGCTGTTGCCGATTATACGCCTGTCACAACGTATTCTCATAAAATGAAAAAACAAGACGGTGCACTAGCGGTTGAATTTAAGCGGACGAAAGATATTTTAAAAGAGCTTGGGAAAAGAAAAGAACATCAGGTGCTAGTCGGCTTTGCAGCTGAGACGCAGGATGTAGAATATTATGCGAAAAAGAAAATCGAATCCAAGCATTTAGATATGATTGTCGCGAACAATGTTGCAGCAGAGGGCGCAGGCTTTGGCACAGATACAAATGTCGCAGCATTGATCAAAGCAGACGGAACAAAAAAAGAGCTGCCAATGATGAGCAAAAAAGACCTTGCCTTTGAAATCTTACAGGAGGCAAAGCAGCTGCTGCCAAAAGAGCGTGATCGAGCATGATTGCTGAAGTGATCGTCGATGTCACAACGAAAGCCATTGACAGGCCATTTGACTATCGTGTGCCAGACCGCTTTAAAGGCCTTGTCAAGGCTGGTATGAGGGTAGTGGTTCCTTTTGGCCCAAGGAAGATTCAAGGGTTTGTGACAAAAATCAAAGAAGAAACAGACGTACAGTCAGGAAACATCAAGGACATTGTCGATTTATTTGATTTATCTCCTGTTCTGACAGATGAGCTATTGGAGCTTTCCCACTGGCTGACGGAAAAAACATTGTCCTATCATATTACGGCGCTTCAATCGATGCTCCCAGCAGCGATGAAAGCCAAATATGAAAAAGAAATTCAGGTGTTATCAGCTGAGGAACTTCCGCAGTCATTGAAAGAGCTTTTCGGTCAGCAAGAGAGCATCCTTTACGCTGACATTCCGCCTGAACAGCTGAAGCCTATTCAAAAGCATGTCCAAAAAGGCCATCTAGAAGTCAGATATCACGTCTCACAAAAATCCGGAAAGAAAAAGGTGCGGACACTTCAGATAGCAGTTACGAAAGAAAAACTTGAAGAAAAACAGAAGCAGTTAAAGAAAAATGCGGTGAAACAGAAGGCGCTGCTTACCTTTTTATTTCAAGCGAATGAAACGACGTTTTTAGCAAAAGATCTGCAGCAACAAACAGGTGCTAGTTCTCAAACGATAAAAGCCTTGATTCAAGAAGGTCTGTTAACAGAAAGCTATGAAGAGATTTATCGAGATCCTTATCGGGATAGGGAGTTTACACCGTCTACTCCTCTTGATCTCACAGCAGAGCAAGCAGAAGCGGCAAAACCCATTCATCAAGCAGTGAGCGATGACAAACATGAAACGTTTTTACTGCACGGAGTCACAGGAAGCGGTAAAACCGAAATTTATTTACAGACGATTGATCATGTCCTCCAAAAGGGAAAAGAAGCGATCGTCCTAGTTCCTGAAATTTCATTAACGCCTCAAATGGTCCAGCGTTTTAAAGAGCGCTTCGGGTCCAATGTGGCTGTTCTTCATAGCGGCTTATCGACTGGGGAAAAATACGATGAATGGCGGAAAATCCACCGCAAGGAAGTCAAGCTTGTCGTTGGCGCAAGATCGGCTGTTTTCGCCCCGTTTGAAAATCTAGGAATGATCATTATAGATGAAGAACATGAATCGTCATATAAACAAGAAGAAATGCCTCGGTATCATGCGAAAGATGTGGCCATTGAACGAGCAGGGCGGCACCAATGTCCGGTTGTATTAGGCAGTGCAACGCCTTCACTTGAGTCATATGCGCGTGCGAAAAAGGGTGTGTATACACTGCTGACGCTCAAACGGCGCGTCAATCAGCAGCAGCTGCCGCACGTTTCGTTAATTGATATGAGAGAAGAATTAAGAAACGGCAACCGTTCCATGTTCTCAGAAGAATTAATGCTCAGGTTAAAAGAAGTACTTGAAAGGAAAGAACAGGCGGTTTTATTTCTCAATAAAAGAGGTTATTCATCCTTTGTGATGTGCCGAGATTGCGGATATGTGGAACAATGTCCTCATTGTGAGATCTCTCTCACTTATCACCGCTTTCAAAAACGGCTGAAGTGCCATTACTGCGGTCACGAAGCTCCTGTACCTGCAGAATGTCCAGAATGCCATAGTGAGCATATTCGCTATTTTGGTACAGGCACGCAGCGTGTGGAAGAAGAGCTGACGAAGGTATTACCAGAAGCAAGGGTCATCCGAATGGATGTAGATACAACCTCTCGAAAAGGTGCGCACGAAAAGCTTCTCACGTCCTTTGGCAACAAAGAAGCGGATATACTGCTTGGGACGCAAATGATTGCAAAAGGATTAGACTTCCCAGATGTTACACTTGTCGGTGTCCTTAGTGCGGATACGTCTCTTCACATCCCTGATTTTCGTTCAAGTGAAAAAACGTTTCAGCTTCTCACGCAAGTAAGCGGACGGGCGGGACGTCATGAAAAAGCGGGGTCAGTCATTATTCAATCATATACACCTTCGCATTATAGTATTGAATTAACCAAACAGCATGATTATGAAGCCTTTTATGAGCAGGAGATGTTGCACCGTCGTCATCAGTCCTATCCGCCATTTTATTTTTTGGCGATGGTGACTGTATCACATGAAGAAGTGACAAAGGCAGCGCATGTCACAGACAAAATTGTTCAGTTCCTGAAAATGAATTGTGCACCGAATACAAGGATTCTCGGTCCTGCTGCTTCTCCGATCGCTAAGATCAAAGATAGATATCGATATCAATGCGTGATAAAATACAAAAGGGAAAATGAACTGGCAAGTTTATTACGGAAAATACAAGATCATTATCAAAAAGAAATGGAACAAAAACAGTTGATGATATCAATCGATATGAATCCATATATGATGATGTAAAACGGAGGTCTTTTCGTGGCAATTAAACCGATAGTCTTACATCCTGCAGACGTGCTTGAACAACAAACAGAGCTTGTTGATACATTCGATAAAAAACTGAAAAAACTGCTGGATGATATGTATGATACAATGCTTGAACTAGATGGAGTCGGCCTAGCCGCACCACAAATCGGCATCTCAAAAAGAATCGCCGTGGTCGATATCGGCGAAGATTCTGGGAGGATTGACTTAGTAAATCCTGAGATTCTTGATGTGGAAGGGAGCCAGACAGACATTGAAGGCTGCCTGAGCTTTCCATCTTTATACGGAACGGTTGAAAGACCAAATTATGTGAAGGTGAAAGCCTTTGATAAGAAAGGCAAACCATTTACAATAGAAGCAGAAGGATTTTTAGCAAGAGCTTTATTGCATGAAATTGATCACTTAGACGGTGTATTATTCACGTCGAAAATCATTCAAACGTATACAGAAAAAGAACTTGCGGAAATGGAAGGGTGAAGAAAATGGCACGTATCGTATTTATGGGAACCCCTGATTTCTCAGTACCTGTGCTGCAAACACTTATAACAGAAGGATATGAAGTTGTCGGGGTCGTCACACAGCCTGATCGCCCGAAAGGCAGAAAACGAGTGCTCACGCCGCCTCCTGTAAAAGTAGAAGCCTTAAAACACGGCATTCCAGTTTTACAGCCTGAAAAGGTACGTCTTGATGAAGAAATTGATAAAGTGCTTGCGTTAAAGCCAGATTTGATCGTAACAGCAGCGTTCGGACAAATTTTGCCAAAAAGATTACTTGATGAACCTGAATTTGGCTGTATCAACGTTCATGCCTCACTGCTGCCAGAACTAAGAGGCGGTGCACCGATCCATTATGCGATCCTGCAAGGCAAAAAGAAAACAGGCGTGACGATCATGTATATGGTAGAAAAGCTTGATGCAGGTGACATGATTAGCAAAGTAGAAGTAGAAATTGATGAATTAGACAACGTCGGAACACTGCATGATAAATTAAGTGTGGCTGGTGCGGCGTTATTAAAAGACACAGTTCCAAATGTGTTAAGCAGGTCTATCTCGCCAATTCCGCAAAATGAAGAGGCAGCAACGTATGCACCAAATATTAAGCGGGAGCAGGAAAGATTAGACTGGACCAAGCCAGGAGAAGAGCTTTACAACCAAGTTCGCGGCTTAAATCCATGGCCAGTTGCCTATACTGAATGGAACGGTGCTAACTTAAAAGTATGGGAAGCGAAAAAAGTTCCGCTTCAAGCACCAGAAGAACCTGGGAAAGTGATTGAGCTTCAAAAAGAAGGACCAGTCGTTGGAACAGGAAATCAGCAAGGCCTTTTATTAACGAGTGTACAGCCCGCTGGAAAGAAAAAAATGAGCGGTGAAGACTTCTTAAGAGGCGCAAATATCGAAATTGGACAGAAATTAGGGCTAATCAATGAAGAAAAGTAATGTGAGAGAAGTAGCGCTAGACGCTTTAATCAAACTCGAACAAAATCAAGCCTACAGTAACTTGCTTTTGCAGTCAGTGATGAAAGAGAAAGAACTTTCCGATCAAGACAAACCGCTATTAACAGAACTTGTATACGGTACACTGCAAAACAAGCTGGCACTTGATTATATGCTCACACCCTTTGTGAAAAAACCGCAAAAAGTGGCTCCATGGGTGATGCAGCTTTTGCGGATGTCTCTTTATCAGATGGTTTACCTTGAAAAAATTCCAGATCGTGCAGCCATCCATGAAGCAGTGGAACTAACGAAAAAGCGCGGACATAAAGGTATTTCTTCACTAGTCAACGGCGTTCTTCGTTCTGTGCAAAGAGAAGGCGTGCCAGCATTTGATGCGATCAAAGATCCGGTAAAAAGGCTTTCAATAGAGACAAGCCATCCATTGTGGCTCGTACAAGAATGGGTGGAGGCGTACGGTTTTGAAGCAACAGAAAGCATGTGCCGTATTCATTTAGTCCCGCCAAAGCAGACATTGCGTGTCAATCGAATGAAAAAAGACCGCCCTGCACTGCAGCAAGAACTCATGGATGCAGGAATTGAAACAGAGCTCGGCGACTTATCTGAGGATGCACTCAAACTCATGAAAGGATCTATCGTATCTACTCCTTTCTTTCAAGAGGGCTTTGTCACGATTCAAGATGAAAGCTCCATGCTTGTCGCAAGAGCGCTGGATCCTCAGCCGGGAGAAATGGTGCTTGATGCCTGTGCCGCTCCTGGTGGTAAATCAACACATATCGCAGAGCGAATGAACGATGAGGGGAAGATTGTGTCTCTTGATTTACATGAGCACAAAGTAAAACTGATCAAACAGGCAGCAAAACGTCTGAACTTAACGCATATTGAGGCAAAAGCGCTTGATGCAAGGAAAGTATCCGACCATTATGATGATGCTTCGTTTGACCGTATTCTCATTGATGCACCATGTTCAGGTTTTGGCGTCATCAGACGAAAACCAGATATGAAATATACAAAGTCCTCGGAAGACTCAGCAAGACTTGCGACAATTCAGCAATCGATCTTGCATGAAACAGCCCAGCTGCTAAAGCCAGGCGGAACCCTTGTATACAGTACATGTACAATGGATCCAACAGAAAATCAACAAGTGATTCATGCGTTTTTACAAGAACACCAAGACTTCGACCCCGATCTATCTCTTAATGAACGGCTGCCTGAGCAGGTTGCTCCGTTTGTTCAAAACGGAAGTGTACAAATTCTTCCTCATTATTTCGGAACAGATGGTTTCTTTATTTGCAGCATGAGAAAGAAGGGATAAAAAATGACAGAACAAAAACAAAAAGTAAGAAAAGAACTGAAAACAGACATGCCGTCGATCTACTCGTTCGAGCTAAATGAAATCAAAGACTGGTTAAAGGAACAAGGCGAGAAGCCTTTCCGTGCAACACAAATTTTTGAGTGGCTTTATGAAAAACGCGTCACGTCCTTTGATGAAATGTCTAACCTTTCAAAGGAATTAAGAGAAAAATTAAAAGATCAATTCGCCATCACGACTTTAAAAACAGTGATAAAACAAACATCTCAAGATGGAACGATCAAGTTCTTATTTGAATTACACGATGGCTATACCATTGAAACCGTGCTGATGCGCCACGAATATGGCAACTCTGTCTGCGTCACAACACAGGTTGGCTGCCGGATTGGTTGTACATTCTGTGCATCTACACTTGGCGGTTTGAAACGTAACCTTGAGGCGGGAGAAATTGTGGCCCAAGTATTGAAAGTACAACAGGCGCTTGATGAAACAGATGAACGCGTCAGCTCAGTTGTCATCATGGGAATTGGCGAACCGTTTGATAACTTTGATGAAATGCTTGCATTCCTTAAAATCATTAACCATGATAACGGCTTAAATATTGGTGCACGTCATATTACCGTTTCGACGAGCGGGATCATTCCAAAGATTTATCAATTTGCGGATGAGCAAATGCAAATCAACTTTGCTGTCTCCCTGCACGCACCAAATACTGACATTCGAAGCCGCCTCATGCCAATCAATAAGGCATACAAGCTGCCAAAATTAATGGAAGCTATTGAATACTATATTCAAAAAACAGGCAGACGCGTGAGCTTTGAATACGGTCTGTTTGGCGGAGTCAATGATCAAGTCCATCACGCAGAAGAACTTGCTGATTTATTAAAAGGAATCAAATGCCATGTAAACCTCATCCCTGTGAACTATGTACCAGAAAGAGATTACGTGAGAACACCAAGAGAACAAATCTTCCTATTTGAAAAAACGCTGAAAGAACGAGGCGTAAACGTAACGATTAGACGAGAGCAAGGCCATGATATTGATGCTGCTTGCGGTCAGCTAAGAGCGAAGGAGCGTCAGGAAGAGACGAGGTGACGAATGTTGATAAGGGCAGCCTTTCAAACCGATACAGGAAAAGTCCGTCAGCATAATGAAGATGATGCAGGTATTTTTGAAGCAAAAGAAGACACACTTCTAGCTGTTGTAGCAGATGGAATGGGAGGTCATCTTGCTGGTGATGTAGCCAGCAAGATGGCAGTTTCTTCTTTAAAAGAATACTGGCAGGAAACATCTTCAATTCCAAATAAACCAGCCGATCAAGAAAATTGGTTAATCTCAAAAATTAGCGACATTAATGACCAAGTATACGAACATGCGAAAAACAATGAGGAATGCCAAGGAATGGGGACGACCATCGTTTGTGCGCTCGTTCATTTGCAAACGGTCACAATTGCCCATATTGGTGACAGCCGCTGCTATTTGCTAAGAGAAGGTGCGCTGACCCAATTAACAGATGATCACTCACTAGTGAATGAGTTAGTGAAAACAGGAGAGATTTCAAAAGCGGATGCAGAATATCATCCAAGAAAAAATGTGCTGACCAAAGCGTTAGGAACGGATAAACACGTTCAAATTGATGCACGAACTTTTGAAGTGGATCCAGGAGATCAAATTTTGCTTTGCTCAGACGGATTATCGAATAAAGTAGAAGAAGAACATTTGATTCAGATTTTATCGCAAACAACCGCACCAGATGAAAAAGTAACAGAGTTAGTTCAAACAGCGAATGACAACGGCGGTGAAGATAACATTACAGCAGTACTGTTAGAAATCTCCTCCCAAACAGAGGAGGGTGACAGCAAGTGTTGATCGGAAAAAGGATCAGCGGCCGTTATCAAATTCTTCGCGCCATAGGCGGAGGCGGAATGGCCAACGTTTATTTGGCGGAGGATATGATTTTAGATCGCGAAGTGGCGATTAAAATTTTACGGTTTGACTTTGCAAGCGATGATGATTTTATTAGACGGTTCCGGAGAGAAGCGCAATCAGCAGCCAGCTTAGATCATCCGAATATTGTCAGTATCTACGATGTAGGGGAAGAAGATGACATTTATTATATTGTCATGGAATATGTCGAAGGGATGACGCTGAAGGAATACATACACGCCAATGGACCGCTTCATCCAAAAGAAGCCGTTCGCATTATGGAGCAAGTCGTTGCGGCGATGGAAGAAGCCCATGCGAAACAGCTCGTCCATCGAGACATTAAGCCTCACAATATATTAATAGACAACTTGGGGAATATCAAAGTCACTGATTTTGGCATTGCCATGGCACTTAGCTCAGCGACCATTACCCATACGAATTCTGTTCTTGGCTCCGTGCATTATTTGTCCCCAGAGCAAGCGCGCGGCGGTCTTGCAACGAAAAAGTCAGACATTTATTCACTTGGTATTGTTCTTTATGAGCTGATTTCAGGACGCATGCCATTTGAAGGAGAATCCGCTGTCAGTGTCGCACTGAAGCATTTGCAATCAGAGCCGCCATCTGTGAGAAGGTGGAATCCTTCTGTACCACAAAGCGTGGAGAACATCATTTTAAAAGCGATGGCCAAAGATCCATTCTATCGATACGAAGATGCATCTGAAATGCAAAAAGACTTAAAAACGGCTTTTGACCCTGCAAGACTAAAAGAAAAACGCTTTGTCATTGAAGAAGATCATGAAGCAACAAAAGCCATTCCTATTATAAAAGATCATCAAGTCGATCAAGACAATGAAAAAACAGCCGTCCACCCGGTTCAAAAACCAAAGAAAAAAGAGAAACAAAAGCCGAAGAAAAAACGGAAAAAATGGCCGTGGATTGTAGCGTCGATCTTATTTGTTTTGACGGCTGCGACCATTTTAGCGATCACGGTCTTCCCAGGATTACTCTTTCCAAAGGATGTAGAGGTGACCGATGTTTCTGGCATGACGGTTGAAAAAGCGGAAGACACCTTGAAGAAAGCCGGATTTACCGTCGCTTCTGACCCCATTGATATTGCCGACGAGAAGATTGAAAAAGGGCTGGTTGTCAAAACAGACCCGAAAATTGGAACAAAGGTAAAAGAAGGGACAGAAATTCAGCTTTATCAAAGTACAGGTAAAGAAAAAACCGAATTACCTGATGTAACTGGTGAAAAGGTCGAGAAAGCAAAAGAACGATTAGAGAAAAAAGGGTTTAAACAGGTTGTTGTAGAGGAAGTGAATGATAATGACACAGAATCAGGCATTGTCATGGAACAGAAACCTTCCGCAAATACAGAACTTGTCGCAGCAGATGAAGAGGTCACATTGACCGTCAGCATAGGACCTGCCGATATTACCTTACGGGATTTAACGACGTATAGTAAACAGGCCGCATCAAATTATCTAGAGGATAATGGACTAAAGCTAGATGAAAAAGAAGCGTATTCTGATGATGTGCCAAAAGGTGAGGTCATGAAGCAGGAACCGGGAGCTGGGACAGCTGTTAAACCTGGTGATACGGTCAAAATTACGTTCTCTCTTGGCCCAAAAGAGAAACCGGCTAAAACGGTGACTGAAAAAATTGCGATCCCGTATGAACCAGAAACAGAAGGACAAGAGATGAATGTTCAAATATCCATTGACGATGCAGAACATAGCATTTCTGATTTATATGAAACCTTTAAAATCACTGCGCCTACTGAGCGAACGATTAAATTTAAGATAGAACCTGGTCAAAAAGGATACTATCAGGTGACAGTGGATGATAAAGTAGTAAGCTCCAAAACGATTGAATACCCTGATGATGAATAAAGGAGGGACTTTATGCCTGAGGGCAAAATTATTAAAGCATTAAGCGGATTTTATTATGTGCTGGATGAGTCTCTAGAAAGTGGCAAAGTAATTCAGTGTAGAGCAAGAGGGATTTTTCGTAAAAACAAAATAACCCCGCTTGTTGGAGATTATGTCGTCTATCAAGCAGATAACGATAAGGAAGGCTATTTGCTGGAAGTAAAAGAGCGGACCAATGAGCTGATTCGCCCGCCTATTAGCAACGTTGATCAAGCGGTGCTCGTTTTCTCAGCAGCAGAGCCGACCTTTAGTACATCGCTGTTAGACAGATTCCTAGTGCTTGTTGAAGAGAGCCAGATTGAACCGATTATCTGCATCACAAAAATGGACTTGCTGAAAACAGAGCAAGAGCGAGAAACGATTCAAGCCTATGCAGAAGACTATCGCCAAATTGGATACGACGTTCATTTAACATCGACGATCGAAGGGGATGGAATTGAAAAGCTGACCCCGTATTTCCATCACAAGATTACTGTATTTGCAGGTCAATCAGGTGTAGGGAAGTCTTCTCTCTTAAATGCGATGAGTCCTGATTTAGCACTGAAAACAAATGATATTTCCTCCCATCTTGGCAGGGGGAAACATACAACAAGACATGTGGAACTCATTCGAACGGCTGAAGGGCTCATTGCCGATACACCAGGATTTAGCTCGCTTGAATTTACAGGTATCGAAGCGGAAGATTTAGGGCTCTATTTCTTAGAAATCAGAGAGAAGAGTGCAGAATGTAAATTTAGAGGCTGTTTGCACGTAAAAGAACCTGGATGTGCGGTAAAAGAGGCAGTAGAAGACGATCGCATCAGAGAGTATCGCTATCAGCATTATTTAGAGTTTTTAACTGAAATTAAAGACAGAAAGCCGAGGTACTAAATCATGGTTTATATTGCCCCATCCATTTTATCAGCCGATTTTGCCAATCTTGCGAAAGATATCCGTGATGTGGAACAAGGTGGAGCGGATTATATTCATATTGATGTGATGGACGGTCATTTTGTGCCGAATATGACATTTGGACCAAATGTAGTGGAGGCGATCAGGCCGCATACAAAGCTGCCGCTCGATGTTCACTTAATGATTGAGCAGCCAGACCAGTATATCCCTGCATTTGCAAAAGCGGGCGCTGATATTATTTCTGTTCATGTCGAGGCGTGTCCACACTTACATCGCACGATTCAGCATATAAAAGAACAAGGTGTCAAAGCAGGGGTCGTTTTAAACCCGCACACACCCGTTTCTCAAATCGCGCATGTATTAGAGGATGTTGACCTAGTCTTATTCATGACGGTGAACCCTGGTTTTGGCGGACAGGCGTTTATTCCTTCTGTTCTCTCAAAGGTAAAAGAAGTAAAGACACTTAGTGAACAAAAGGGCTTAACCGATTTACTCATTGAAATAGATGGCGGTGTCAATGTAGAGACAGCAAAGAGCTGCAAAGAAGCAGGCGCTAATCTACTGGTTGCCGGCTCAGCGGTATATGGGAAAGAAGACCGCGCGGCGGCCATTCAGGCCATTCGAGAAGCATAAGAAAAAGAACCAAAGTCATTGTGATCTTTGGTTCTTTTTCAATGGAGAGGAGCGTAATCATGCACATACATATCGTAGCCGGCGGTCCTTTTGCGTACATCCCGCCGCTTGATCATGAAGCATCTGAGGAGGACATTCTCTGGGTCGGCGTAGATCGGGGAACTCTTTTCTTACTAGAGCATGGCATTGTACCTGACAGAGCATTTGGTGATTTTGATAGTGTGACAGAAGAAGAGCTTCATGAACTGAAAAAGAAATTGCCTGCACTCAATCTATTTCAGGCAGAGAAAGATGAAACGGATTTAGAACTTGCGCTGAACTGGTCTTTGCGTCAGAATCCAGCCCATATTCAAATTTACGGCATCACAGGCGGAAGAGCAGATCATTTTCTTGGGAATATCCATCTCCTTTATAAAGGCATTCAGCACAAACAGAGCATGAACCTTGTAGATAAACAAAATATTATTCAAATGTTTGGACCTGGTACATACGAAATCAAACAAGACCCGGATAAAAAATATGTGTCGTTTTTGCCCTTCGGTACATCGGTTGAAAAGCTGACATTAAAAGGTTTCAAATATCCTCTGAAAAATTGTCATATTGAGCCTGGTTCCACACTATGTATTAGTAACGAACTCATCCACTCAAATGGTACTTTTTCTTTTCATGAAGGCATATTAATAATGGTAAGAAGCAAAGATTGACCAACCTATCAATGTGGATGGCTGATTAAGCTCAATTGTGCTGCAAGCGGTACTTTTAGGAGGGGGACAAAATGAAATTTTATACAATCAAACTGCCTAGATTTCTTGGCGGCATTGTCCGTGCGATGCTTGGTTCATTTAAGAAAGATTAATGAGTAATCTCCTTTATTTCCACATAAAAACGCCTGCTACAGTTAAATGTAGCAGGCGTTTACTCTTGCTTATACACGCTCAACTTTACCAGATTTCAAAGCTCGAGCTGATACATATACTCTTTTAGGCTTACCGTCCACTAGAATACGAACTTTTTGAAGGTTCGCGCCCCATGTACGTTTTGTAGAGTTCATTGCGTGAGAACGGTTGTTCCCAGCTTTTGTTTTTCTGCCTGTAATAACGCATTTACGTGCCATTTGTTTCCCTCCTAACTGCGAAAACATCATCATATTCTTCATATACGTACTTAGAGATGCCTCAAGATACTTTAATAATTTACCACAGCTTCAAGGGGTTTGCAAGGATTGTTTGCTCCTCTTTCAAGAAAAATACCTTGACATCTTGATAAAAAATCAAGGCTATAGTATAAGTAGGATTGGGTCGGATTGAATGATTTCTTTTAAAAAGAAGGGTCTTATAGTAAAATAGTGATAACTCAGGGCAATTTCTCAAAAAGGGGGAACCAATGTGTCCATTGAACTTAGAACGAAATACGGACAAATTGATATATCAAATGAAGTCATTGCAATGGTGGCAGGAGGCGCTGCGATCGATTGCTATGGTATTGTTGGCATGGCGTCCAAAAATCAAATAAAGGACGGCTTGACGGATATTCTCCGCAAAGAGAACTTCAGCCGGGGTGTTCTTGTGCGTCAAAAAGAAGATCGCATTCATATTGATATGTACATCATCGTCAGCTACGGTACAAAAATATCAGAAGTCGCACATAATGTTCAAACGAAAGTCAAATATACGATTCATCACACGATTGGACTTTCAGTTGACTCAGTCAACATTTATGTACAAGGAGTAAAAGTTACGAACCCGTAGTAAGGAGGAAATATATTGTCTATTAGAAATCTGGGTGGCCGCTCATTTGCAAAAATGATTCTTGCAGGTGCTCACCATCTTTCTCAAAACGCACAAATTGTTGATGCGTTAAATGTTTTTCCAGTGCCAGACGGAGACACGGGGACAAATATGAATTTGTCAATGACTTCAGGGGCAAAAGCAGTTGAAGAAACAAATACCGATCACATTGGTAAGGTCGGGGTGGCTCTGTCGAAAGGGCTGTTAATGGGGGCAAGAGGAAACTCAGGTGTGATCCTGTCTCAGCTCTTCAGAGGTTTCAGCAAAAATATAGAACAAAAAGAAACAATTGACGCAAAAGAATTTGCGCTTGCCTTGCAGGCCGGTGTTGATACAGCATATAAAGCCGTCATGAAACCGATTGAAGGAACCATCTTAACGGTTGCAAAAGACGCAGCAAAGAAAGCGGTTGCTGTTTCAACAACAGAAGACCAAATCGATCGTGTGCTTGAATTAACGATTGAGGAAGCAAGAGCATCACTTGACCGCACGCCAGATCTCCTTCCTGTTTTAAAAGAAGTCGGCGTTGTAGATAGCGGCGGTAAAGGGCTTCTTTGTGTATATGAAGGTTTCCTTGCTTCATTAAGAGGAGAAGAGCTTCCTCCTAAAACGGCCTCTTTGCCAACATTAAAAGAATTAGTGAGTGCAGAGCATCATAAAAGTGCACAAAGCCATATGAACACAGAAGATATTGAATTTGGCTATTGTACAGAATTTATGGTGAAATTCGAAGAAGACAAACAGTCCTTTGACGAAAATGCCTTCAGAGAAGAATTAAGCGAATTCGGAGATTCACTTCTTGTGGTATCTGATGATACGCTTGCAAAAGTTCATATTCATGCAGAGCAGCCAGGAGATGTCTTATCATATGCACAGCGCTACGGTAGCTTGATTAATATGAAAATTGAAAACATGAGAGAGCAGCATAGCTCGATCGTCAATGAAGAAAAAGATCACTCGCCTGCTGCACCAAAAGCAACAGCTGCTGAAAAACAGCGTTTTGGAGTAGTGAGTGTCGCAATGGGAGAAGGGATTGCTGACTTGTTTAAAAGTATCGGAGCATCCGTCGTCATTGAAGGCGGACAGACAATGAATCCGAGCACAGAAGACATTGTCAAAGCAATTGATAGCATTCATGCCGAAACCGTCTTTATCTTACCTAATAATTCTAATATTGTCATGGCAGCTAAACAGGCGGCAACTGTCTCAAGTCGTGAGGTCGTTGTTATTCCGACAAAGACCGTTCCTCAAGGAATGTCGGCACTTCTTTCTCTCAATGAAGCAGCTTCGAATGAAGACAATGAAGCAGCGATGTTAGAAGCGATTGATCATGTGAAAAGCGGCCAAATTACCTTTGCGGTAAGAGATACCCAAATTGATGGGATCGACATTGCCAAAGGCGATTATATGGGCCTATACAATGGAAAAATCACCTTAACAGCTAAAAATCAATTAGATGCAGCAAAAGAGCTTTTGACCCAAATGGTGACAGAAGATGATGAGATTGTCACAATCATCAAAGGGGAAGATGCATCATCTGATGAGATGGAAGCTTTAGAAGCATATATTGAAGACACATTTGAAGATGTAGAAGTTGAAGTCCACGATGGAAAACAGCCGCTTTATTCATATATTTTGGCTGTTGAATAAAGAAAGAAGGGCACATGAAGCCCTTCTTCTTCTTTTGCATTTTTTTACTATGTGTTCATCGGTGAAATGAGTTGCGGGAATCGAATGAATCCATTAGTCTAAAGGGAGTAACAAACCAATCTGTGATTGGTGATGAGAGGGGAAGACCTATGAAATTTAGAAGTGTGTTTGATATTATTGGACCCGTCATGATTGGTCCATCAAGTTCGCACACGGCGGGTGCGGCTCGTATTGGAAGAGTGGCTCGCAGCTTGTTCGGAAGGGAACCGAAACGAATTGTTGTGTCGTTTTATGGCTCTTTTAAAGATACGTATAAAGGACACGGGACAGATGTAGCCATTATCGGCGGTGTTCTTGATTTTGATACATTTGATGAACGAATTAAAACAGCGATTGATATTGCAAAAAGCAAAGAAATCGACATTGAGTTTAAAGAAGAAGATGCGGTGCCAGCGCATCCAAATACAGCAAAAGTAGAAATTTCAGATGCGAATGGAAGCCTTGAATTAATCGGGATTTCCATTGGCGGAGGTAAAATTGAAATCACAGAATTAAATGGCTTTGAACTGAGACTCTCAGGGAATCATCCGGCCATTCTTGTGGTTCATAACGACCGCTACGGGACGATTGCAGCAGTTGCCAATGTGTTAGCGAAATTCGCCATCAACATTGGTCATATGGAAGTGGCACGTAAAGAGGTCGGGCAAGAAGCACTCATGACGATTGAAGTGGATCAGAATATTGATCCAGCGGTTTTAACAGAGCTTGAGACGCTGCCAAACATTATTCAAGTCACACAAATTGCAGAGTAACAACAAGGAGGTTATGTATGATGTTTAAAAACGTCAAAGAACTCGTGCAGCTAACAGAAGAACGGAATACCTCCATTTCAGAAATTATGATTACTCAAGAAATGGAAGTGACAGGGAAGTCACGTGAAGACATTTTCTCGCAGATGTACCGCAACCTAGAAGTGATGGAACAGGCCGTTGAAAACGGATTGAAAGGTGTGAAATCATTATCTGGTTTAACAGGCGGGGATGCTGTGAAACTTCAAGCATATATCGAATCAGGCAAAACATTGTCTGGTCATACCATTTTAGATGCTGTTAGTAAGGCAGTGGCAACAAATGAAGTGAACGCAGCAATGGGAACGATCTGTGCAACGCCTACTGCTGGCTCAGCAGGTGTTGTGCCAGGAACGCTCTTTGCGGTGAAAGAAACATTAAAGCCAACAAAGGAACAAATGGTCAGATTCCTATTTACATCTGGTGCATTTGGTTTTGTTGTCGCCAATAACGCAAGTATCTCTGGTGCAGCAGGCGGCTGTCAGGCAGAAGTAGGATCTGCATCAGGTATGGCAGCAGCAGCCATTGTAGAAATGGCAGGCGGTACGCCGCAGCAATCTGCTGAAGCCATGGCCATCACCTTAAAAAATATGCTGGGTCTTGTTTGCGATCCAGTCGCAGGACTTGTGGAAGTGCCATGTGTGAAACGAAACGCAATGGGCGCTTCTAATGCGATGATTGCAGCAGATATGGCACTTGCCGGCATTACAAGCCGCATCCCTTGTGATGAAGTCATTGATGCGATGTACAAAATTGGTCAAACGATGCCAACAGCTCTTCGTGAGACTGCACAAGGCGGACTTGCTGCAACACCGACAGCAAGGGAGCTTGAAAAGAAGATTTTCGGAGGTGTGACCTCATCTCGTGATACAGAAACTGCAAGATAAGATCTCTGCCCTCAAAGGGATTGGAGAAGAAACAGAAAAAACACTAAATGAACTTGGAATCTACACAGTAGCCGATTTACTCGGCTACTTTCCTTATCGATATGACGACTATGAGCTTCGCAACTTAGAGGAAGTCAGGCATGACGAACGTGTCACAGTTGAAGGAAAAGTGCACAGTGAGCCCGTTCTCACCTATTATGGAAAAAAACGAAGCAGGCTGACATTCAGGCTGCTTGTCGGTCGTTTTTTGATTACAGCTATATGCTTCAATCGCCCTTATTTAAAACGAAGTCTTGTTTTAGGCGATACGGTATCAGTTACAGGGAAGTGGGATAAAAACCGGCAATCCATTATGGTGCAGGAATTTAAAAAAGGAACACACGAACAAGATGGCAGTATAGAACCTGTTTATTCAGTCAAAGAAAATGTAACCGTGAAGATGATGAGACGATTTGTAAAACAAGCGTTGTCACTCTATGTAGACCATGCTGAAGATCCACTGCCAAAGCAGCTTGTAGCTGCTTATAAACTCATGTCTTATCAAGAAGCACTAAAAACCATTCATCTCCCTGAAACGAGAGACTCGCTCAAGCATGCAAGACGACGCTTCGTGTACGAGGAATTTCTCATCTTTCAGCTGAAGATGCAGGCGATCAGAAAAAAAGAACGAGAAAAAACATCAGGCATCCAGCATCCGTTCGCAAAAGAGGCGGTCTTTGAGTTTGTTCATAGCCTGCCGTTCCCGCTGACAAAAGCACAATCAAGAGTGCTGGATGAAATTATGGCAGATATGGCATCCCCGTACCGAATGAACCGGCTTCTTCAAGGAGATGTTGGATCGGGGAAAACAGCTGTAGCGGCAATTGCCCTTTATGCCGCTCATTTATCCGGCTTTCAAGGTGCGCTGATGGTGCCAACTGAAATTTTGGCTGAACAGCATGCCGATTCACTGTATCAGCTATTTGAAAAATGGGGGCTAAATATTGCTCTTTTGACGAGTTCAGTGAAAGGAAAGCGCCGCAGAGAACTGCTTGAACGTCTGAAAGAGGGAGATATTGATATTTTAGTCGGCACGCATGCCCTTATCCAGGACGAAGTGGAATTTCAGCAGCTTGGTCTTGTTATTACAGATGAACAGCACAGGTTCGGCGTGGAACAGCGGAAAAAACTGCGAAGCAAAGGGCAGGACCCAGATGTTTTGTTTATGACCGCAACGCCGATTCCAAGAACGCTTGCCATCACAGTATTTGGAGAAATGGACGTCTCAGTCATTGATGAGCTGCCAGCCGGCCGAAAGCAGATTGAAACGTATTGGGTGAAGCATGACATGCTTGAACGGATTCTTGCTTTTGTTGATAAAGAGCTGAGAAAAGGCAGACAAGCGTATATTATTTGTCCACTTATAGAAGAATCAGACAAACTGGATGTCCAAAATGCGATTGATGTTCACAGCATGCTGACAGAGGCGTATCGCGGAAAATGGTCGATCGGCTTAATGCACGGGAAACTCGCCAGTGATGAAAAAGATCAAGTGATGAGAGATTTCACTTCCAATGAAGTGCAAATCCTTGTGTCAACGACAGTTGTTGAAGTTGGTGTCAACGTGCCGAATGCGACCATCATGGTCATTTATGATGCGGACCGCTTTGGACTGTCACAGCTTCATCAGTTAAGAGGCAGGGTCGGACGCGGAGAGCATCAATCTTTTTGTATTTTAATGGCGGACCCTAAATCAGAGACCGGTAAAGAACGCATGCGGATCATGTCTGAAACAACGGATGGCTTTGAACTGTCTGAAAAGGACTTAGAACTAAGAGGCCCTGGCGACTTCTTTGGCAAGAAACAAAGCGGAATGCCTGAATTTAAAGTGGCAGATATGGTTCATGACTATAGAGCGCTTGAAACCGCTAGAAAAGATGCGGCAGAGCTCGTGCAGTCTGAAGCCTTTTGGACAGACCCTGAATACAAAGAACTTAGGCAAACACTCGTAGACAGCGGTGTGCTTGGCGGAGATAAATTGAGCTGATCAAGTGCTGGAGGAATTTTCTTGTCTTTTTGAAACAAGGATTGATTTATCATCTATGAGATTATATACTACTATTAGTACCTAGTCATAAATGTACGGATGGTGTCTGCATATGAAACTAAATAAAAAAGAACGACAAAAGCTTCTCCAGCAAACGATCAGCTCGACTCCGTTCATTACTGATGAAGAATTGGCAAGTAAATTCGGTGTAAGCATTCAAACGGTTCGTCTTGACCGTTTGGAGCTATCAATCCCTGAATTACGCGAACGAATTAAGCACGTGGCCGAAAAGACATTAGAGGATGAAGTGAAGTCTCTTCCGCTGGATGAAGTCATTGGAGAAATGATTGATGTAGAGCTTGATGATCAAGCGATTTCCATTTTTGAAGTGAGAAAAGAGCATGTATTCAGCCGTAACCAAATTGCCAGGGGACATCATCTTTTTGCCCAGGCAAATTCGCTGGCAGTAGCCGTCATCGACGATGAACTGGCTTTGACAGCAAAAGCAAATATTAAGTTTACAAGGCAGGTCAAACAAGGCGAAAGAGTCGTCTCAAAAGCCAAAGTTGCCTCACATGATAAAGAAAAAGGCAGAACCGTAGTTGAAGTAAACAGCTATGTAGGTGAGGAAGTTGTCTTCTCAGGCGATTTCGTCATGTATCGCTCAAAACAAAAGTAAAAGGTGGCACATAACATGAGAATTGCAGTCGATGCAATGGGGGGAGATCATGCCCCTAAAGCCATTATTGACGGTGTGCAAAAAAGCTTAGAAGCATTTTCAGATATCGAGATTACACTAGTCGGCGATGAAAGCAAGATCAAATCATACATAACAAATCATGAACGCATCACGATCTTAGATGCAAAAGAAGTCATTGAACCAACGGATGAGCCAGTGCGTGCAGTGAGACGTAAAAAGGATTCTTCTATGGTGAAAATGGCGCAGGAAGTTTCAGAAGGAAGAGCAGATGCCTGTATTTCAGCTGGAAATACTGGGGCACTCATGACAGCAGGCCTGTTTATCGTAGGCAGAATTGATGGCATTGACAGACCAGCACTTGCTCCGACGTTGCCAACACTTGATGGCAGCGGGTTCTTATTATTGGATGTCGGCGCAAACGTTGATGCAAAGCCAGAGCATCTTGTGCAATATGCCATGATGGGATCTATTTACGCAGAGCATGTCTTCCCGAAGAGCAATCCACGCGTTGGACTTTTAAATGTCGGGACAGAAGATAAAAAAGGCAACGATTTAACGAAAAAAACCTTTGAATTATTAAAAGCATCAGATTTGAATTTCGTAGGAAATGTAGAATCGCGTGACTTATTAGAGGGTGTAGCTGATGTCGTTGTCACAGATGGTTTCACGGGGAATATCGCCCTTAAAACGATCGAAGGCACAGCTCTTTCTGTTTTTAAAATGCTGAAAGAAACCTTAACATCCAGCTTCACAGCTAAAATAGCAGCAGGTATGATGAAGCCAAAATTAATGCAGATGAAATCTAAAATGGATTACTCCGAATATGGTGGTGCCGCATTATTTGGTTTAAAAGCGCCCGTTATTAAAGCGCATGGATCCTCTGATGAAAATGCGATTTTTCATGCCATTCGTCAGGCGCGCGACATCGTTAAAAAAGACGTTTCAGCTATCATTCATCAAGAAGTTCAAAAAGAAGACACGAATGAGTCGTAATGGAGGTAGAGTAGCATGAGTAAAATTGCTTTTTTATTCCCAGGCCAAGGCTCTCAAAAAATTGGCATGGGAAAAGATTTATTTGACCAAGAAGCAGCATCTAAAGCTGTGTTTGAAGAAGCAGATCAGACCCTTGGTTTTGATTTATCTTCAATGATTTTTGAAGGAGATGCAGAAGAACTGACGCTGACATATAATGCACAGCCAGCTCTTTTAACGACAAGCATCGCGATCTTAAAGAAGTTTGAAGAGAGCGGAATCAAAGCAGATTATGCAGCAGGGCACAGCCTGGGTGAATATACAGCCCTTGTTGCAGCGGGAGCTCTTTCGTTTAATGATGCCGTTTTCGCAGTGAGAAAGCGCGGCGAATTAATGAATGAAGCCGTTCCAGCAGGAGAAGGCGCAATGGCGGCGATTCTTGGCTTAGACCAAGCGGCGCTTGTAGAAGTGACAAAAGAAGTGACAGAAAGCGGTCATCTTGTAGAACTAGCGAACTTAAACTGTCCGGGGCAAATCGTCATCTCTGGTACAGCAAAAGGTGTGGAACTTGCATCAGAGAAAGCGAAAGAAAAGGGCGCAAAACGTGCAATTCCACTTGAAGTGAGTGGACCTTTCCATTCTGCATTAATGAAACCAGCAGCTGAAAAATTCACAGATGTATTATCTAAATTAGACATTTCTGATGCCGCGACGCCAGTCATTTCAAATGTAACAGCAGACATCGTGACATCACGTAATGAAATTGAAACGAAGCTGATTGAACAATTGTATTCTCCTGTTCGATTTGAAGAAAGTGTAGAACGCCTGATTGACTTAGGCGTGACAACATTTATTGAAATTGGTCCTGGTAAAGTGCTCTCAGGTCTTGTGAAAAAAGTCAATCGCCGCCTGACGACCATTTCCGTATCAGATCAAGAAACAATTGAAGCAGCCATTCAAACACTCAAGGGGGATTCTTGATGCTTACAAATAAAACAGCCGTTGTCACAGGTGCATCTCGCGGTATTGGTCGTTCGATTGCGATCGATTTGGCGAAAAAAGGTGCCAATGTTGTGGTGAACTACTCAGGCAACGAAGCAAAAGCAAATGAAGTCGTCGATGAAATCAAAGCACTTGGCCAGCAGGCTTTTGCTGTCAAAGCGGATGTGTCAAATGCAGAAGAAGTACAGGCATTAATGAAACAAGCCGTTGATACATTTGGTTCAATCGACATTCTTGTGAATAATGCTGGAATTACAAAGGACAACCTGCTCATGAGAATGAAAGAAAATGAATGGGATGATGTCATTAACATAAACTTAAAAGGTGTCTTCAACTGTACAAAAGCTGTGACACGTCAAATGATGAAACAGCGCAGCGGAAGAATCATCAATGTAGCATCTGTTGTCGGCGTTTGCGGAAACCCTGGACAAGCAAACTACGTTGCAGCAAAAGCTGGTGTGATCGGATTAACGAAAACAACAGCGAAAGAGCTGGCCAGCCGTCATATTACAGTCAATGCCGTAGCACCAGGCTTTATTTCTACTGATATGACAGACAAGCTTGATGAGAATGTTCAAACAGAAATGCTGAAGCAAATCCCGCTCGCACGCTTTGGTGCGCCTGAAGATATAAGCAACGTTGTTGTCTTTTTAGCTTCAGAAGGAGCAGGTTATATTACAGGCCAAACCATCCAAGTGGATGGCGGAATGGTTATGTCCTAAGAAATATCAAAATTTCGTTACGTTTTCTCTAGTTTTTTAAAAACGAATCAACTATAATACTTTGAGGGGAGGTGAAAGGCAATGGCAGACGTATTAGAGCGTGTATCAAAAATTATTGTAGACCGCCTTGGCGTTGATGAGGCTGACGTGAAAATGGAAGCTTCATTTAAAGAAGATTTAGGCGCTGATTCCCTTGATGTAGTTGAGCTAGTTATGGAACTTGAAGATGAGTTCGATATGGAAATTTCTGACGAAGATGCTGAAAAAATTGCAACAGTCGGTGACGCTGTGAACTACATAAATAGCCAGCAATAAGCGTAACAAAGTCCCGTCTATTTTCATGGCGGGACTTTGAAAATTTATGTTAGTTTCAACATATTCAGCTGATCAATTGTCAGCCTTTTTCAGATGCTAAGGAGCACGGTTTCCTTGCATGTAGAAAGAGAGACTCCATATAATCAGTATCCTTAAAGGCGATGACGCCTACCTGGAGGTTGCTATGCCAAAACACTATAAAGACAAACAGAAACAGAGCAAAAAACTAGAGCAATTCAGAGAATTTCAGCAGCGCATTTCTGTACACTTTAAAAATGAAAAACTACTCTATCAAGCCTTTACACATTCCTCTTATGTGAATGAGCATCGAAAAAAACCTTATGAGGATAATGAAAGACTTGAATTTTTAGGGGACGCTGTTTTAGAATTGACGATCTCACAGTTCTTATTTGCAAAGTATCCAGCCATGAGCGAGGGAGATTTAACAAAACTGAGAGCGGCGATCGTATGTGAGCCATCACTTGTGTCATTAGCACATGAGCTGTCCTTCGGAGACCTTGTTCTTTTAGGAAAAGGGGAAGAAATGACAGGCGGCAGAAAGCGTCCGGCACTCTTAGCAGATGTATTTGAGGCGTTTATCGGAGCGCTTTATTTAGATCAAGGACTTGAGCCTGTTGAACGATTCCTAGAAGCCTATGTGTACCCAAAAATTAATGACGGGGCATTCTCACATGTCATGGACTTTAAAAGCCAGCTTCAAGAATTTGTTCAGCGAGATGGAAAAGGTGTACTTGAATACCGAATCCTGCATGAAAAAGGCCCAGCACATAACCGGGAATTTGAAGCCAATGTATCCCTTAGAGGAGAAGTGCTCGGAATTGGAAATGGCCGTTCAAAAAAAGAAGCGGAACAGCATGCTGCACAGGAAGCACTTGCTAAATTACAGAAACATCATATGAACCAATAAAATCCCCCTCGTGATTCAGGGGGATTTCACTCTGTTTTCCATCATCTTTTTTCAGTTCATATGGTAAGATAATAGTACTTTAAATACATAAGGAGGATCACTCTCATGTTCCTCAAACGTTTAGACGTGATAGGATTCAAATCTTTCGCACAGCGGGTGACTGTAGACTTTGTCAAAGGGGTTACAGCTGTTGTTGGACCAAACGGAAGCGGCAAAAGTAATATTACTGATGCGATCCGCTGGGTACTTGGAGAGCAATCAGCAAAAAGTCTCCGCGGAGGAAAAATGGAAGACATCATTTTTGCAGGAAGTGACTCAAGAAAACGAGTCAACTTAGCAGAAGTGACATTAACGCTCGATAACGAAGATCACTTTTTGCCGATCGATTTTCACGAAGTCAGTGTGACAAGAAGAGTCTATCGTTCTGGAGAAAGTGAATTTCTCATTAACAATCAATCTGTCCGCTTAAAGGATATTATTGATCTTTTCATGGATTCAGGTCTTGGAAAAGAAGCTTTTTCGATCATCAGCCAAGGTAAGGTAGAAGAGATTCTATCGAGTAAAGCTGAAGAAAGACGTAGCATCTTTGAAGAAGCAGCTGGTGTCCTGAAATATAAAACAAGAAAGAAAAAAGCCGAGAATAAACTGTTTGAAACGCAGGACAACTTAAACCGGGTAGAAGATATTCTGCATGAACTAGAAGATCAAGTAGAACCACTAAGAATGCAGGCATCTATCGCAAAAGACTATCTGCAAAAGAAAGAAGAACTTGAAAATGTAGAAATTGCTCTCACCGTCCATGATATTGAAGCACTACACAAAAAATGGACAACACTTGGAGAAGCTGTCGAGCGGTTCAAACAAGATGAAATGAAGCAGTCCACAGACATTCAAGCGAAGGAAGCCAAAATCGAAGAATCGAGAGACCGTATTCAGGCGCTTGACGATTCGATTCATGACCTTCAAGAAGTCCTCCTTTTCACAAGTGAAGAACTAGAAAAGCTTGAAGGGAAAAAAGAAGTTCTAAAAGAACGAAAAAAAAATGCGGCCGCTAACCAAGGGCAGCTAGAAGACACGCTCGTGCGTTTAACCGAAAAACAGTCGTTATTAACGGAAAAGATTGAAAAGCAGAAAGTCACACGTGACAGCCTGCAAACAGAAGTGCAGCAGCTAAAAGATGAAGTGAAAACAAAACAACATCAGCTGTCTCTTCATAGTGAAGATGTGGAAGGGCAAATTGAACAGCTAAAAAGCGATTATTTTGACCTATTAAACGAGCAAGCTTCTATCCGAAACGAACGTAAATTACTAGAAGAACAGCAGCGCCAAGCAGCCTTGCAGCTAGAGCGGTTAACGCAAAATAATCAGAAACATATCGAAGAACGGGTATCTGTGAAGGAAAAGAAAACAGAAGCCGAGAAGCAACTTTCAGAACGAGAAGAAGACATTTTGGCTCAGGTGAAACGCTTTAGAGAAGCGGAACAAAAGCTAGAACAGATGAAACGTCAATACGAGAAAAAAGAAACGGCTCTTTACCAAGCCTATCAATATGTACAGCAGGCAAAATCTAAAAAAGAAATGCTTGAATCCATGCAGGAAGACTTCTCAGGATTTTTCCAAGGAGTGAAAGAGGTTTTAAAGGCAAAGGACCGGTTAGGTGGTATTCACGGGGCGATTGCAGAGCTAATTCAAACAGAGCAGCAACATGAAACAGCGATTGAAATTGCACTTGGCGCAGCCACGCAGCATGTCGTTACTGAAAATGAAGCGGCTGCCAGACAGGCCATTGGATACTTAAAGCAGCATTCCTTTGGGCGTGCGACCTTCCTGCCGATGAACGTCATCAAAGAACGAACCATTCAGTTCAGAGATATTCAAATAGCTGAGCAGCATGACGCATTTATCGGCGTAGCGAGTCAGCTCGTTTCCTTTGATGAAAAGTATGAAAAAGTCATTCAGAATTTGCTTGGAACAGTCCTAATCGTGAAAGACTTAAAAGGTGCCAATGAGCTAGCGAAAATGCTTGGACATCGTTATCGCATCGTGACCCTTGATGGGGACGTGGTGAACCCAGGCGGTTCAATGACTGGGGGAGGCGTAAAGAAAAAGAACAATTCCCTCCTCTCCAGAAACCGAGAGATTGAAACATTAACAAAGCAGCTCGTTGACATGCAAGAAAAAACAACGATCCTTGAAAAAGAAACAAAAGAAACGAAGCAATCGATTGCCGAAAGCGAAGTCCAATTAAATGAATTGCGTCAGCGCGGCGAAATGCTTCGAGAAAAGCAGCAAGAGTTAAAAGGGACATTATATGAACTGCAAGTAGCTGAAAAAAATATTAACGCTCATCTAGAGCTCTATGATCAAGAAAAAGCAGAGTTGCAGCAGCGCTCTAGCGAACTTGCGAGCAAGGATAAAGAGCAGGCAGCCCTTGAAACATCTATAGGTGAGAAACTGACCTCTCTTGACGAAGAGATCAACACGTTAACAAAACGGAAGCAGACCCAAAGCTCAACGAAAGAAACCATTTCTTCCGAATTAACAGAGCTGAAAATCTCGCTTGCCAAAAAAGAGCAGTCTTTAGCAAATGAACAAGAAAAACTGTCGAGCTTAACGGCTGAATTAGAAGAGGCTGAAAAGACGCTGACGGAAACAAAAGAAGATTTGTCCCTCTTAACAAGTGAAATGTCATCCAGCTCAAGCGGCGCCGAACAACTGGAAGAAGCGGCAAAAGAGAAACTGGAACATAAAAACAAAACGACAGCGCTTATCTCAGAGCGACGCAAACAGCGCCTGGCTCTTTCTGAAACATTAGAATTCGCTGAACGTGAACTGAAAGAGCAAAAACGCCTGTATAAACAGCTCACGACAAGCTTAAAAGATGAAGAAATCAAGCTTGGCCGCATGGAAGTTGAACTTGATAACCTCATCAACTATTTAAACGAAGAGTATGCCCTTTCGTTTGAAGGAGCAAAAGAAATGTATCATCTGACGCTATCGCCGGATGAAGCAAGAAAACGCGTGAAATTGATCAAACTAGCCATTGAAGAGCTTGGAACAGTGAACTTAGGCAGCATTGACGAGTATGAACGTGTGAATGAACGTTTTCTCTTCTTAACTGAACAGCGCAATGATCTGACAGAAGCGAAAAATACGTTATTCCAAGTCATTGAAGAAATGGATCAGGAGATGACGAAACGTTTCTCTGAGACATTCTCTCAAATCCGCGGGCATTTTGAATCTGTTTTCCAAGCATTATTTGGCGGAGGAAGAGCAGATCTTAAGTTGACAGATCCAAACGATTTACTAAACTCAGGTGTCGATATTGTGGCGCAGCCGCCGGGGAAAAAGCTGCAAAATCTAAGCCTGCTTTCAGGCGGAGAAAGAGCATTAACAGCCATCGCTTTATTATTCTCGATCTTAAAAGTGAGACCAGTTCCATTCTGTGTGCTAGATGAGGTAGAAGCGGCACTTGATGAAGCGAATGTGTTCCGCTTTGCTCAGTATTTAAAGAAATACAGCCAAGAAACACAGTTCATTGTGATTACACACCGAAAAGGAACCATGGAAGAAGCAGATGTTCTGTACGGTGTCACGATGCAGGAGTCGGGTGTCTCAAAACTAGTATCTGTCAAACTAGAGGAAACAAAAGAGCTTGTCCAGTAATTAAAGGAGGTTTTTGAACCCATGAGCTTTTTTAAGAAATTAAAAGAAAAATTTACGCAGCAAACCGATTCAGTATCAGAAAAGTTTAAAGATGGACTTGAAAAAACGAGAAATTCGTTTCAGGGAAAAGTAAATGAACTCATTTCTCGCTATCGTAAAGTGGATGAAGACTTTTTTGAAGAACTAGAAGAAGTGTTAATCGGTGCGGATGTCGGTTTCACGACTGTGATGGAACTGATTGATGAGCTGAAAAAAGAAGTGAAATTAAGAAACATTCAAGACCCAAGTGAAGTACAAGCAGTCATCTCTGAAAAACTCGTGGAGATTTACAATAGTGGTGAGGAACAAATCTCTGAACTGAACATTGAAGACGGCCGTTTAAATATTATTTTATTCGTAGGCGTGAACGGTGTCGGTAAAACCACCACCATTGGTAAGCTGGCAAACAAGCTAAAAAATGAAGGGAGATCCGTCATTTTAGCAGCAGGTGATACGTTCCGTGCGGGGGCGATTGAGCAGCTTGAAGTATGGGGCGAGCGCTCTGGTGTTCCTGTCGTTAAACAAACAGCAGGCTCTGACCCGGCAGCGGTCATCTATGATGCCGTTCAATCAGCTAAAGCCAAAAAAGCAGATGTCTTGATCTGTGATACAGCAGGCAGACTGCAAAACAAAGTCAACTTGATGAAAGAGCTAGAGAAGGTCAAGAGAGTCATTGAACGCGAAGTGCCCGATGCACCGCACGAAGTACTGCTTGCCCTTGATGCGACAACGGGTCAAAATGCGATGGCGCAAGCGAAGGAATTTTCTAAAGCAACAAACGTGACAGGTATCGCTTTAACAAAGCTTGACGGTACTGCAAAAGGCGGGATTGTTCTTGCCATTCGCAATGAGCTCAACATCCCTGTAAAACTTGTCGGACTAGGTGAAAAAGTAGACGATCTGCAAGAGTTCGATGCTGAATCGTATGTGTACGGATTATTCTCAGACATGATTGATCAAGAAGACTAATCAAAAAGCCGGCAAAACTGCCGGCATTCAGTGTGTAGACAAACCCTCGCATTCTTTGTCAGTCCTGCGTGCCGGTGCTCACGAATGATAAATTCGCTCCGCGCCAGTACTCGTCCTTCCTAGGGCTGCAAAGGTTTTCTATCACGCTGAAAAAGAAGACAAAGGGCTAAAATCAAGTTCATTTTAGCCCTTTGTCAACAATCTGGGGATGCCGGCAAAATTGCCGGCATTTTTATTTATATATCGCCGCAGGAAGTGACAAGATAAAAACTTGACACATAGATCAGAACCGTGTAAACTTAGTTGTTGTAAAGGGAATGAACTTAACAAAGGGGAGAGAGCCCATGACGCTTGAAAAGACAACGAGAATGAACTACTTGTTTGATTTCTATCAATCGTTGTTGACCGCAAAACAAAAGAGCTACATGTCGCTTTACTACCTAGACGATTTTTCCCTCGGTGAAATTGCGGATGAATATGAAGTATCAAGACAGGCTGTTTATGATAATATTAAACGGACTGAAGCGATGCTTGAACAATATGAAGAAAAGCTGCTCTTGTTTAAGAAATTTAAAGAGCGTAAAGAACTTCTCACAAAAATGAGAGAGCTTGTAGCAGATTCCGCGCAAAAGGAAGAAGCAGAAGCTTTAATTGAATCGCTTGAGAAATTAGATTAGGAGGCGGCACAGTATGGCATTTGAAGGATTAGCCGACCGACTGCAGCAGACGATTTCAAAAATCCGCGGCAAAGGAAAAGTGTCAGAGCAAGATGTAAAAGAAATGATGCGCGAGGTACGCCTTGCCCTTCTTGAAGCTGACGTCAATTTTAAAGTAGTCAAAGACTTTGTGAAAAAAGTAAGCGAGCGGGCAGTTGGACAAGAGGTCATGCAAAGTCTTACCCCAGGACAACAGGTCATTAAAGTTGTAAAAGAAGAACTCACTGAATTAATGGGCGGGGAAGAGAGTAAAATCGCTGTAGCGAAAAAATCTCCAACTGTCATTATGATGGTTGGTCTTCAAGGGGCAGGTAAAACGACCACAACTGGAAAGCTTGCCAACTTACTTCGCAAAAAACATAATCGCAAGCCGATGATGGTGGCCGCTGATATTTACAGACCAGCAGCGATCCAGCAGCTTCAAACGCTTGGAAAACAGCTTGATATGCCCGTATTCTCATTAGGTGATCAAGTTAGTCCTGTCGAAATTGCCAAACAGGCAATTGAAAAAGCGAAAGAAGAACATCATGATTATGTCATTTTAGATACAGCAGGACGTCTTCATATTGATGAAGACTTAATGGATGAACTTCAGAAAGTAAAAGAAGTCGCAAATCCAGAAGAGATTTTCCTCGTTGTTGACTCGATGACTGGTCAAGATGCTGTCAATGTCGCAAAAAGCTTTAATGAACAGCTTGGTTTAACAGGTGTCGTTCTGACAAAACTAGACGGTGATACGCGAGGCGGGGCAGCACTTTCAATTCGTGCAGTCACAAATACGCCGATTAAATTCGCCGCACTAGGTGAAAAGCTTGATGCAATTGAACCATTCCATCCAGAGCGGATGGCATCGAGAATTCTTGGCATGGGAGATGTGCTCACGCTTATTGAAAAAGCACAAGCAAACGTTGACCAAGATAAAGCGAAAGAGCTTGAACAAAAAATGCGGACAATGAGCTTCACGCTCGATGATTTCCTCGAGCAGCTTGGGCAGGTTCGCAACATGGGTCCACTTGATGAACTGATCCAAATGATGCCGGGAGCCGGTAAAATGAAAGGGCTCAAAAACGTCCAAGTAGACGAAAAGCAGCTCAATCACATCGAAGCGATCATTAAATCAATGACGACCGAAGAAAAAGAACAGCCAGAGGTCATCAATGCAAGCCGCAGAAAACGGATTGCAAAAGGAAGCGGAACATCTGTACAGGAAGTCAATCGCCTTTTAAAACAATTTGACGAAATGAAAAAGATGATGAAGCAAATGACCAATATGTCCAAAGGAAAGAAAAAAGGCGGCTTTAAATTACCATTTATGTAATTGGTTATACATGATAAAACCGTTGTTAAGAAAAAACACTTTACAAACCCTTTTATCATTGTTAATATACTATCTTGTTGAAATATTTTCGGAGGTGCTAGTAAAATGGCAGTAAAAATTCGTTTAAAACGTATGGGAGCAAAAAAATCTCCTTTCTATCGTATTGTTGTAGCAGATTCTCGTTCACCACGTGACGGTCGTTTCATCGAAACAGTTGGAACATACAATCCAGTGTTATCACCAGCTGAGGTGAAAATCAACGAAGAATTAGCGCTTAAATGGCTTCAAAATGGTGCGAAACCATCTGATACAGTTCGTAACCTTTTCTCAAGCCAAGGAATTCTTGAAAAATTTCATAATGCGAAAAACAGCAAATAATGAATGAGCTGTCCTTGGAAGAATTGATTGTGTCCATCGTCGAGCCACTTGTTGATTTCCCTGAAGATATTCACGTATCTTCATTAGAAAAAGATGAGCAGGTCATTTACACACTGTCTGTCAATGCTGAAGATACCGGAAAAGTGATCGGAAAGCAGGGACGTACAGCTAAAGCGATACGAACAGTCATGTTTGCAGCAAGTGCAGAGTCTTCTAAGAAAGTTCAACTTGAGATTGCTGACTAAAAAGGGAGAGGGCTTAGGACCTCCCCTTTTTTTACACGTTTAAATCTATTTTTCGTTATACTGTAGAGGACAAATGCCTTCGGATAGGGGGACAAAAAGGAAGATGCAGATCATTCAACATGTCACCGTCATGCAAGTATTAACTGAAAGCAGTAAGGACAAACTGTTAACGACTTTTTTGGAGAAAAAAGAAAGACTAGAACGTGAGTGCAATCAACTATATTTTCAACTCAAAAAGCATGAAAAAGAACCACATCAGCAAGAAGCCATCCCTCAATTTCAAAAAGCCATTGAAAAAAGACAAGAGAAAATGAGGCAAATTGATTTTCAAGTCGAGCAGCTGCATATCTTGCCTCTTGGCAGTGAAATGAAAGAAACAGAAGTGGATGCGCTGATTGAAGTAAAAATAGGTGATAAATGGGATGACAAAATGCAAGACAATGTCATCGTCGTGAAAGACGGCACCATTGTGGAAATACGTCAGGGGTGATTAAAGAACATGGAACTAGAATGGTTGAATGTCGGAAAGATCGTCAATACACATGGAGTGCGCGGAGAAGTACGTGTTGTGTCAAAGACTGATTTCCCAGAAGAACGCTACAAAAAAGGCAGCGTCCTTTATATTTTCAAACAAAATCAAAAAGAACCGCTAAAAGTGACTGTCGCATCACATAGACAGCACAAACAATTTGATTTACTGACATTTGAAGAAGTCGGCTCGTTAAATGAAGCTGAGCAATTAAAAGAGTCGATTTTAAAAGTAGAAAAAGAACATCTTGGTTCATTAGATGAAGGGGAATTCTATTTCCACGAAATCATCGGCTGTGAAGTATATGATGAAGAGGACAAACTGATTGGTCAAATCAAAGAAGTTTTAACGCCAGGGGCAAATGATGTATGGGTGGTTGGAAGAAAAGGCAAAAAAGATGCCCTCATCCCTTATATTCCATCTGTCGTCAAAACAGTTGATATTTCATCCAAGAAAGTACACATTGAAGTGATGGAAGGACTCATTGACGAATGAAAATTGACTTTTTAACACTGTTTCCTGAAATGTTTGAAGGAGTGCTTCACTCATCGATCTTAAAAAAAGCTCAGGAAAAAGATGCGGTCTCATTTGATGTCGTGAATTTTAGGGAGTATTCTGATCATAAACATAAAACAGTGGATGACTATCCGTATGGCGGCGGTGCTGGCATGGTTCTGAAAGCACAGCCTGTATTTGATGCGGTAGAAGATTTAACGAAAAAAGCAAACAAGAAGCCCCGCATTATTCTTGTCTGTCCTCAAGGAGAAAGATATACACAAAAGAAAGCAGAAGAGCTTGCAAAAGAAGAGCATCTTATGTTCATTTGCGGCCACTATGAAGGCTACGATGAGCGCATCAGGGAGCATCTTGTCACAGATGAAATCTCAATCGGGGATTTCGTTCTCACAGGCGGAGAGCTGCCAGCGATGATGATTGCAGACAGTGTGGTCAGGCTTTTGCCTCATGTGCTTGGAAAAGAAGCGTCTCATATCGAAGATTCATTTAGTACAGGTCTGCTTGAGCATCCGCACTATACAAGACCAGCTGATTATAAAGGATTGAAAGTACCAGATGTGCTTCTCTCTGGAAATCATGCCAAAATTGAAGAGTGGCGGCGTAAAGAATCGTTGAAGCGAACCTATACAAGACGGCCAGATTTGATCGATTCTTGCAAAACATTAACGGATGAAGAAAAAAGATGGCTTTGGCAGCTTCATAATGACTAGATTGTATTGCACAAGGTATACAGGTGTGGTATGATACTACTTGTGACTTGGACGGCTTGCCGATTCAAGTTTGAAAACGATGTTCCGCTGCAATGAAGAAAGAGGACATGAGCATCTGTTGGAAGGAGTTGAAAACGATGCAACAATTGATTGAAGAAATCACAAAAGAACAATTACGCACTGATCTTCCTGCGTTCCGTCCTGGTGACACTTTACGTGTACACGTGAAAGTTGTCGAGGGTACTCGTGAGCGTATCCAGATCTTTGAAGGTGTTGTAATTAAGCGTCGTGGTGGTGGAATCAGCGAAACTTTCACAGTTCGTAAGATCTCTTACGGTGTAGGCGTTGAGCGTACATTCCCTGTACACACACCAAAAATCGCTAAGATCGAAGTTGTACGTCACGGTAAGGTACGTCGTGCGAAACTTTACTACCTACGTGAACTTCGCGGTAAAGCGGCTCGTATCAAAGAAATCAGACGATAATGATATCAAAAGAAAGAGCTTGTTACCTGTAACAGGCTCTTTTTTTGTACAATGTATAGAGACAACCGTTAGAAGAGAGAAGGTGCACATATGACAATTCAATGGTTTCCAGGCCATATGGCAAAAGCAAGACGGGAAGTCACAGAAAAATTAAAGCTCATCGACATCGTATTTGAATTAACCGATGCAAGAATTCCGATGTCCTCTAGAAACCCAATGATTGAAGAAATCCTCCAAAACAAACCGAAAATTATGCTTTTGAACAAAGCAGATAAAGCAGATCCTCGTATGACAAAAGAGTGGCAGGCACACTTTGAAGCGCAAGGTGTACGGTCACTTGCCATTAATTCTGTCGATGGACAAGGGTTAAATCAAATCATTACGACATCAAAAGAAATCTTAAAAGAAAAGTTCGATCGAATGAAAGCAAAAGGTGTTAAGCCGCGTGCCATTCGAGCTTTGATTATCGGAATTCCCAATGTCGGCAAATCAACGCTGATCAATCGGTTGGCAAAGAAAAATATTGCGAAAACAGGAGATCGACCTGGTATTACGACGTCACAGCAATGGGTAAAGGTAGGAAAAGAACTTGAACTGCTCGATACCCCCGGAATTCTCTGGCCGAAATTTGAAGATGAACAAGTAGGTCTTAGGCTGGCCGTCACTGGAGCGATTAAAGACTCAATCATCAACTTGCAGGATGTCGCAGTGTATGCGCTCCGCTTTTTAGAAGAGCACTATCCAGAGCGGTTAAAAAAACGCTATGATTTAGCAGAAATACCTGAAGATACAGTTGAGCTGTTTGATGCCATTGGCACAAAACGCGGCTGTCTGATGAGTGGAGGATTCATTAATTACGACAAAACGACCGAAATCATTATTCGGGATATTCGAACGGAAAAATTTGGTCCCCTCACTTTTGAGAAGCCTGAAAGCTAAAAGACACGCAGCTCATGCGGGTCTTTATTTTTTGCGAAAAACTGCCGATATAAAGAAGGAGGCTGCGGAAAAGCCAATGTACACGGTCAAACAAATAAAAGAATTAATAGAACAACATGCTGACGACGAGTCATACATTCGTGAACTATTGAAAGACGATACAAGAAAAAGTGTCCAGAAACTGATGGGCAAATGGAACAAAGAGAGAGAAAAGCAGCAAGAACTACGTGCAGCATGGAAGCAAATGCTGCAATTTGAAACCAAAGCAAGAGCGCAAGGATACACTTGTATTGCAGGCATAGATGAAGCAGGAAGAGGACCACTGGCTGGCCCAGTTGTTGCGGCAGCTGTGATATTAAAAGAAGATACCGTCCTACTCGGTTTAAATGATTCAAAACAGCTATCTGAGAAAAAAAGAATGACCTATTATGAGCTCATTCAAAAGGAAGCACTCGACATCGGCATCGGCATTGTTGATGCGGCAACGATTGACGAAATGAATATATACGAAGCATCAAGACTGGCGATGGTGAAGGCTGTAAAGCAGCTCACTCACACACCTGATTATCTACTCATAGATGCGATGACGCTCCCGCTTCCTACTCAACAGGAGAATATCATCAAAGGAGATGCTAAAAGCGCATCCATCGCAGCTGGTGCATGTATTGCCAAAGTGACAAGGGACAAAATGATGGAAGAGTATGGACGCCAGTACCCTGAGTATCAATTTGAAAAACATAAAGGGTATGGAACGAAAGAGCACCTGGCTGCCATTCAAACACATGGCGCCACACCTATCCACCGGTTATCATTTGCACCAGTGAAATCTGTTATTTCATAAATATTTTGACACAAGGAGGCTGCCTGTGATGACAAGAGTTGAAGATATACATACTGCACTGAATAGTCGGCTGAATACGGCAGAATCTGTTCCGCTTAACACGGAAGGAAAGGAAAATATTCACCGGCTCATTCTCGGCAAAGTACTGAAAATGCTCGGGGATGATACAGCACTTGTTCAAATAGGTTCGACCAAAATCAAAGCGCAGCTAGCGGCTCAGCTAAAAGCCGATTCTTTCTACTGGTTCCAATTAGAACAAGAAGGTGGAGGCAGTCTGAGTAAATTAAGACCTGTTCAGCAATTTGACCAAGATCCTAAAACATTAAAGGCTGCCGCAGCTAAACTACTAGAAGGTCTGTCGCTTAAAAATGGACTTGAACAAATGTTAACAGCTACAGCCTTTTTAAAAGAAAAACCGGTCATCAACGAAGCAGAGTTAAAAACGGCAGTAAAATGGATTGAACAACTTCAAGGCGCGGATATCAAAAAAGGTCTGCAAGCACTTCTTTTTGCTTTAAAGAAAGATTTGCCGATTCAGCAAGGAGTGCTCCAATCAATATTAGCGATGAAATCCCCCTCTGCACTTCATCAGGATGTGACAGCACTGCTAGATCGATTAACACAGCTTCCGAAGCAATCAGAAGCCACACAGGCTCTTACACAGGCCGTTCGTACGGTTGTAAATGCTGAGACAACTGTTCATGCAGAAAAGCTCTTATCGGTGCTTCTAGGAGCAAAAGAAGGTCAAACGAAGCAAGGAGAAAGCTTGCAGCAGATGCAGCCTCATGTCAATCCGGCTCAGCAAACAAAGCAGAGCCAGCCCGCCGCTATACAAGGGCGACAGGTGGATACAGTGAATCAGAACAGTGTGCAGCAATTATTAAGTCCAAAACAGCTCCCGCTTCAGCAAATAGAACGCATTCTGACAAGCATCACAAAGCAAGGCACAGACGGACAGCAGCAGCTTGATGTAAAACAACTCACATCACTGGTTCAAGCAGTCCAGCAGGCAGGGCCACAGGCTGACGCAAAGGCAGCCGTGCTTCAAAAGGAATTTCCGTTTCTTTCAAAAACAGAGGCGAACGCATTGGCAAAGGTCATTCAGCAGACTGAACCAGCATTAAGCAATAAAACCGATGTACTCGATTTACTGATGACGATGAAAAAAGCGATAGGTGTACGAGATGAAATTGGGATGCTGAAATTACTGGAAAAGGGCAGCCAAGATGTCAAAAGCCAAGAGCTTCACCAATTAAAGATGGTTTTAAATGATGCAAGGCAAGCTGATGTTCCGGAACCCGTAAAAAAAGAAATGGATCAATTATTCCATAGATTAAATGGGCAGTTACTAGTGCATCAGGAAAACCAAACAGTTAGTCAAATGATGGTTTCTTACCCGCTTTTCTCAAAACATAGTGTTCAAGATTTAACCTTTATTCTAAAAGGGCATAAGAAAAAAGATGGCTTTATTGATATTTCTCAGTGCCGTTTAATGTTTTATTTAAACATGGAGAACTTAGAAGAAACGTTAATAGACTGTACGATTCAGCAAAAAGTGATGTCAATTACAGTCGAGACGGCTCACGAACTTCAAGGGACCATTAATCCAATGATTCCAGCTGTTCGAGAGAATTTAAATGCCCTAGGGTATAGTTTAACGGGGATTACAGCGAAAAAGAGAGAAGAGCCAATTGATCCGTCTGACTTTCTAGATGAACACTTTCATAAAATCAGCGAGAAAGGGCTGGACTTACGAGTATGAAAGATTCAAAACCGCTTAGAAGAGCGGTCGCTCTACACTATGATGAAGAAAAACAAAAAGCGCCAAAAGTCGTTGCAACAGGCAGCGGCTATGTGGCTGATCATATTATTGAAGAAGCTCAAAAAGCTGGCGTCCCTATCCAAGAAGACCGTAATTTAGTAGAACTGATGCGCCACTTAACGCTCGATGAGGAAATCCCAGAAGCGTTATACGATACTGTAGCAGAAATATTTTCATTTATCTATCGGTTGGATCAAAAAATGAAAAAATAAGGTAAAATAAGTGTTTTGACTGAAAAATTTATATTTTTAATAAAATAAAAGTTTGAATGTTTAGAAGGATTTTACGATTTTACATAGAACCCTAGACATTCTCTTTTTTATTCTTTAAAATGAAAGCGCAGTCTATTTTATAATTTTTGTTTCTACATATGTTGGGAGGATGGGAAATGAATATCCATGAGTACCAAGGAAAAGAAATCCTAAGAAAATATGGGGTTTCAGTTCCAAATGGTAAAGTAGCATTTACACCTGATGAAGCAGTGAAAGCATCAGAAGAGCTAGGAAGCTCTGTATATGTCGTAAAAGCACAGATTCATGCAGGCGGCCGTGGTAAAGCAGGTGGGGTAAAAATTGCAAAAACAAAAGATGAAGTGAAAGGGTTTGCAGAGGAATTGCTCGGCAAGACACTTGTCACACATCAAACAGGGCCTGAAGGGCGCGAAATAAAACGCTTACTTATTGAAGAAGGCTGCGATATTCAAAAAGAGTACTATGTAGGACTCGTTTTGGATAGAGCGACATCAAGAATTGTTTTGATGGCTTCTGAAGAAGGCGGTACTGAAATTGAAGAAGTAGCAGAAAAAACGCCAGAAAAAATCGTGAAAGTGGTCATCGACCCAGCGATTGGTCTCCAAGCCTATCAGGCGAGAGAAGTTGCGTTTAAAATTAATATTCCAACAAAATTAGTTGGTCAAGCTGTTAAGTTTATGACAAGCCTTTACAATGCGTTTATTGAAAAGGATTGTTCAATTGCCGAGATAAATCCTCTTGTTGTAACAGGTGATGGAAAAGTCATGGCACTTGATGCAAAATTAAACTTTGATAGCAATGCCTTATATAGACAAAAAGATATATTAGAATACCGTGACCTTGATGAAGAAGATCCAAAAGAGATTGAAGCATCTAAATATGACCTAAGCTACATTTCTCTAGATGGGAATATTGGCTGTATGGTGAATGGAGCAGGCCTTGCGATGTCTACAATGGATATCATCAAGCATTACGGCGGGGACCCTGCAAACTTCCTTGATGTTGGCGGCGGTGCAACTGCTGAAAAAGTAACGGAAGCATTTAAAATCATCTTATCTGATCAAAATGTCAAAGGGATTTTCGTGAACATTTTTGGCGGCATCATGAAATGTGATGTCATCGCAGAAGGTGTTGTTGAAGCGACGAAACAAGTCGGCTTAACATTACCACTCGTTGTACGTCTTGAAGGAACAAACGTTGAATTAGGGAAGAAAATCCTGAGTGATTCAGGCTTAAATATCACTTCTGCTGAGTCTATGGCTGACGGGGCAGAAAAGATCGTATCTTTAGTCAAGTAGAGCAGAAAGGCAGGGAACCTAAATGAGTGTATTTATTAATAAAAATACGAGAGTAATTGTTCAGGGGATTACCGGTTCAACCGCATTATTCCATACAAAACAAATGATTGAGTATGGAACAAATATCGTTGGCGGTGTCACACCTGGAAAAGGTGGAACTGAAGTAGAGGGAGTTCCTGTATTTAATACTGTATCTGAAGCAGTACAGACAACTGGAGCAAATGCTTCTGTTATCTATGTACCAGCACCATTTGCAGCAGACGCCATTTTAGAGGCTGTTGATGCAGAAGTGGATCTAGTGATTTGTATCACAGAACACATTCCAGTTCTGGATATGGTTAAAGTGAAACGCTATATGGAAGGTAAGAAGACAAGACTTGTTGGACCGAACTGTCCTGGCGTGATTACACCTGAAGAATGTAAAATTGGCATCATGCCTGGCTACATTCATAAAAAAGGTCATGTTGGTGTTGTGTCTCGTTCTGGAACGCTTACATATGAAGCGGTACATCAGCTTTCAGAGGCTGGAGTTGGTCAATCAACAGCTGTAGGAATTGGCGGAGACCCTGTCAATGGCACGAACTTTATTGATGTATTAAAAGCCTTCAATGAAGATCCTGAAACGCATGCTGTGATCATGATTGGTGAAATCGGTGGTACTGCTGAAGAAGAAGCAGCTGAATGGGTAAAAGCAAATATGACCAAGCCGGTTGTTGGCTTTATTGGCGGTAAAACAGCGCCTCCAGGAAAACGTATGGGACATGCTGGAGCCATTATTTCTGGTGGTAAAGGAACTGCTGATGAAAAAGTAAAAACAATGCGTGAATGTGGAATTGAAGTGGCAGAGACACCATCTGTCATGGGAGAAACCTTAATTAAAGTGTTAAAAGAGAAGAATCTCTTCGAAGCTTGTAAAACGCATTAATGACACAAGAAGACTTGTTCTTTGACAAGTCTTCTTCTTTCTATCTTAAACTGGAGGAATGGTATGTACAACGTGTCCGAAAGAATGATTTTTCACCGCTTAAAAGGCCTCATCTCACCCTCTTTGTTAACAAAATGGTGGAAAGTCGATCCTGAGCTATATATAAATGAAGAAACACATCATTTCAAACAGGATCGATCATTACAAAAGATCGACTTTACCCGCTTACAACAAGCTGAAGAAAATGAATTCCCCATTTTTCAACACATCGTTCAAGCCTATTTAAAGCAAAATATTCACATGATTCCCATCACATCACCTTTATATCCCAGCTCACTAAAACACATTTATGATCCTCCCCCAGTATTATTCCTAAAAGGAAACGTTACCTATTTAAATGAAGAAAAAAGTTTAGGTGTAGTAGGTACACGAGTGCCATCCTCTTATGGAGAAGCGTGCGTGAAGAAAATTGTTGGAGAACTTGTAGAGGAAGATTGGATGATTGTGAGCGGTTTAGCAAAAGGAATTGATGGACTTGCACACAAAGAGTGCATAAGAAAAAAAGGAAAAACGATTGGTGTTGTAGCTGGCGGCTTTCAACATGTATATCCAAAAGAACATGTGCAAATGGCTCAATATATGGGAGAACATCATTTACTGTTGTCAGAGCACCCGCCTTATATCAAACCAGAAAAATGGCATTTTCCAATGAGAAACCGATTAATTAGTGCCCTGACAAGAGGAACCATCGTGGTCCAGTGCAAAGAAAAGAGCGGTTCGCTTATTACAGCCTACCAGGCATTAGAGCAAGGAAAAGAAGTGTTTGCTGTTGCAGGATCGATCTTTGATTCTAATTCTATAGGTCCAGCTAGATTGATTCAGCAAGGTGCCAAGCTTGTTCATTCAACGAAGGATATTTTAGAGGAATTCTCCTTGAGCGGTGTTCAATATACTGAACTCACATAAAAATATCGTTTGACAAAAGACATCGGAATATTTAATAATAGTGAGGATTTAAGTTTACACTTTGTTTTTCGTGTTTATAATGATGTTCATCATAAAGAATTTTTAACGATTGCCTGTTAAATAGGTGCAATTAACATAAATATAAATTTGTGAAATGGATAAAGAGAGAACACCTCTTAAGGGGGATTTTGAGTATGGCTGATTATTTAGTCATCGTTGAGTCGCCAGCAAAGGCGAAAACGATTGAGCGTTATTTAGGAAAAAAGTATAAAGTAAAGGCTTCAATGGGGCATGTAAGGGATTTACCGAAAAGTCAGCTTGGTGTTGACACTGAGCATGACTTCGAACCGAGATATATTACGATTCGAGGAAAAGGTCCAGTCTTAAAAGAATTAAAAACAGCAGCGAAAAAAGCAAAAAAAGTATATCTCGCAGCTGACCCCGACAGAGAGGGAGAAGCGATTGCTTGGCATTTAGCCCACAGCCTTGACCTTGACCTCTCTTCAGATTGCCGGGTTGTCTTTAACGAGATTACAAAAGATGCAATTAAAGATTCCTTTAAACATCCACGTATGATCGATATGGACTTGGTTGATGCGCAGCAGGCAAGACGAATCTTAGATCGTCTCGTTGGATATAAAATCAGCCCAATTTTATGGAAGAAAGTCAAAAAGGGCTTAAGCGCCGGTCGTGTTCAATCAGTTGCACTCCGCCTGATTATTGACCGCGAGAATGAAATTAATGAATTCAAACCAGAAGAATACTGGACAATTGATGGTACCTTCCTAAAAGGGAAAGAAAGCTTTGAAGCGAGTTTCTTTGGCGTAAATGGCAAAAAACATCCGCTAAAAACAAAAGAAGATGTAAAAGAAATCCTTTCGAAATTAAAAGGAAGCAAATTTTCTGTTGAAAAAGTGACGAAAAAAGAACGTAAACGCAACCCAGCTGTTCCGTTTACAACATCTACCTTACAACAAGAGGCAGCGAGAAAACTAAACTTCCGTGCGAAGAAAACGATGATGATTGCACAGCAATTATATGAAGGGATTGATCTTGGTAAAGAAGGTACAGTAGGTCTCATTACATATATGAGAACGGACTCAACACGTATTTCCAATACGGCAATTGAAGAAGTATCTGCTTTCATTGATCAAACGTATGGCAAGAATTTCTTGAATACAACAAAACGAACTGCCAAAAAGAACGAAAATGCACAGGATGCTCACGAAGCCATCCGTCCGACTTCTACGCTAAGAAAACCAGCAGATGTCAAACATGTGCTAAGTAGAGATCAGCTTCGTCTTTATAAATTGATTTGGGAACGTTTTGTGGCAAGCCAAATGGCACCAGCTGTTCTTGATACAATGAGTGTGGATCTTGAAAATAACGGGCTTACTTTCCGTGCAAATGGAAGTAAGGTGAAATTCCCTGGATTTATGAAAGTATATGTTGAAGGGAAGGACGACCAGTTAGAAGAAAAGGACAAAATGCTTCCTGATCTGAAAGAGGGAGACACCGTTCTTTCAAAAGATATTGAACCAGAGCAGCACTTCACGCAGCCGCCTCCACGTTACACTGAGGCAAGACTTGTCAAAACCCTTGAAGAGCTAGGTATTGGCCGCCCATCTACGTATGCACCAACATTAGATACCATTCAAAAGCGTGGCTACGTGGCACTTGATAACAAACGGTTTATTCCAACAGAGCTTGGAGAGATTGTGCTCAACTTAATTATTGAATTCTTCCCTGAAATCATTAACGTAGAATTTACTGCGAAAATGGAAAAAGAACTTGATAGCGTTGAAGAAGGTACGATTGAATGGGTACGCATTATCGACAGTTTCTATCAAGATTTTGCAAAACGGGTAGAAAAAGCAGAAGCAGAGATGCAGGAAGTTGAGATCGAGCCTGAATACGCCGGAGTTGATTGCGAAGAGTGTGGTCATCCAATGGTGTACAAAATGGGGAGATACGGTAAGTTCATGGCATGCTCTAATTTCCCTGACTGCCGTAACACAAAACCAATTGTCAAAGATATTGGTGTCAAATGCCCGACTTGTCACGAAGGAAATATCGTTGAACGGAAATCTAAGAAGCGCCGCATTTTTTACGGTTGCGATCGTTTTCCAGAGTGTGAATTCGTTTCTTGGGACAAACCAATTGAAAGAAAGTGTCCAAAATGCGAAAATATGCTTGTAGAGAAAAAGCTGAAAAAAGGCATTCAAGTTCAATGTGTGAACTGTGATTATAAAGAGGAACAACAAAAATAGCGGTGAGCAGCCTTGTTCACCTGCTTTTTTATGTCATCAAATAGAACTTACGAAATAGGAGAGTTGTACAATGAGTCAATTTGTAAATGTGATCGGAGCAGGTTTAGCAGGAAGTGAAGCGGCATGGCAAATTGCCAAGCGCGGAATTAAAGTCCATCTGTATGAAATGAGACCTGTCAAACAAACACCAGCTCACCACACAGATAAATTTGCGGAGCTCGTATGCAGTAACTCATTGCGTGCGAATGCTTTAACGAACGCAGTCGGTGTTTTAAAGGAAGAAATGCGTCATTTAGATTCAGCAATCATCGCAGCAGCAGATGAAAGCTCGGTTCCTGCTGGTGGAGCGCTTGCAGTAGATCGTCATGAATTTGCAGCTAACGTTACAGACCGCGTGAAAAATCACCCGAATGTGACGGTCTTTCAAGAAGAAGTGCAAAGCATTCCAGAAGGTCCGACGATTATCGCAACGGGTCCTCTTACATCAGAAGCACTTTCAAAAGAATTAAAATCTTTAACAGGTGAAGAGTATTTATATTTCTACGATGCAGCAGCGCCTATCCTCGAGAAAGACAGCATCGATATGGATAAAGTGTACTTGAAATCACGTTATGATAAAGGGGAAGCGGCTTATTTAAACTGTCCGATGACAGAAGAAGAATTCGATCGTTTTTATGAGGCGCTCATTTCTGCTGAAACTGTGCCGTTAAAAGAGTTCGAAAAAGAAATCTTCTTCGAAGGCTGTATGCCCATTGAAGTCATGGCCAAAAGAGGGAAAAAAACCATGCTCTTTGGCCCGATGAAACCAGTTGGACTTGAAGATCCAAAAACAGGAAAAAGACCTTACGCTGTTGTTCAATTAAGACAGGATGATGCAGCAGGTACTTTATATAATATTGTTGGTTTCCAAACACATCTAAAATGGGGCGATCAAAAGGAAGTATTCCGTTTGATCCCAGGTCTTGAAGAGGCTGAGATTGTTCGCTATGGTGTGATGCATCGTAATACATTTATTAACTCGCCAAGCCTTCTAAAACCGACGTATCAATTTAAAAATAGAGACGACTTATTCTTTGCCGGACAAATGACTGGTGTTGAAGGATATGTTGAGTCCGCGGCTTCAGGACTAGTGGCTGGAATCAACGCAGCTCGTTTTGTTAAAGGAGAAGAGCTTGTGACACTTCCAGAAGAAACAGCGATTGGCAGTATGGCTTACTACATCACATCAACAAACAAGAAAAGCTTCCAGCCGATGAATGCAAACTTTGGCTTGCTGAAAGATCTTGGCGTTCGAATTAAAAACAAACAAGAGCGCTATGCAGAGTACGCTAAACGCGCAATCGAAACTATTCAAACTATTTCGAAATCTCTGTAGTAAAACATTGCACGGGAAGCAAGATATGTGATACCATTTAAAAGCCTTAAAGAGGTGTAAAAATGACAGAGAAACAGCGTCTTGTCCACTTATTCATTGAATATTTGCAGATTGAAAAGAACTATTCAGCTTTAACGATCTCGGGTTATACTGAGGCGATTGAAGAGTTTGTCAGATTTATGAACATTCAAGGAATAGACGGTTTTGAAGAGGTATCCTATCAAGATACGAGAATTTATTTAACAGAAGCTTATGAAAAAGGCCTTACAAGAAGAACGATTAGTAAGAAAGTCTCTGCACTTCGCAGCTTTTATAAATTTTTATTAAGAGAACAGCTTGTGAAAGAAAATCCTTTTTTACTCGTTAGCTTACCAAAACAGGATAAGCGAATTCCTTCATTTTTGTATGAAGAGGAACTAAAAGAGCTATTTACAGTATGTGATGTAAGTACACCGCTTGGTCAAAGAAATCAAGCCATTTTAGAACTTCTTTATGCAACAGGTATGAGGGTCAGTGAGTTATGTTCATTAAAAGAATCTGATCTTGATTTATCGATGGATACAGTGCTTGTTCATGGGAAAGGCAGCAAACAACGGTATGTACCTTTCGGCTCTTATGCACATGAAGCGCTCTCCACATATTTAGAGGATGGAAGGCAGAAGCTGAAAGTGAAGGGAAAGGATCGTGCTGATTCACATGTGTTTTTGAATCAGCGCGGAGCTCCTCTTACAGACAGAGGCGTTCGATTCATTCTAACTGAATTAATGAAAAAGGCGTCTGGCACATTACATATCCATCCTCACATGTTAAGGCACACCTTTGCTACGCATCTTTTAAACGAGGGAGCGGATTTAAGAAGTGTTCAAGAACTTCTCGGTCACTCAAATTTATCATCAACACAGGTGTACACGCATGTATCAAAAGATTCTTTAAGAAAAACGTACATGTCTCATCACCCAAGGGCTTTTAAACGATCCTAAAAGGAGGTTTTTTCATGTCATCATTTCATGCAACCACAATCTTTGCCGTTCAACATAAAGGAAAAAGTGCGATGGCTGGAGACGGTCAAGTCACTTTTGGGCAGGCTGTCGTCATGAAACACACAGCAAAAAAAGTGCGCCGTCTTTTCGGAGGCAAAGTACTCGCAGGTTTTGCTGGTTCAGTTGCAGATGCATTTACACTCTTTGAGAAGTTTGAAACGAAGCTTGAAGAATACGGTGGTAACCTAAAACGAGCAGCTGTAGAACTGGCGAAAGAATGGAGAAGTGACAAGATGCTCAGACAGCTTGAGGCCATGCTGATCGTCATGAATAAAGAAAGCATCCTGCTCGTATCTGGAACAGGAGAGGTCATCGAGCCAGACGATGGCATTTTGGCTATCGGGTCAGGTGGTAACTACGCGCTTAGCGCCGGGAGAGCACTCAAAAAACATGCAGGTGACCATCTCTCAGCTCGAGAGATTGCAAAGGCGGCTCTTGAAACGGCCGGAGAAATCTGTGTCTACACGAACGATCAAATCACTTTAGAAGAGCTTGAATAGAAAGGACATGAGACGTATGGAGAAAAAGCCGTTCACCCCAAGAGAGATAGTTGAAAAGCTCGATCAGTACATTATTGGTCAGCTTGATGCGAAAAAAGCAGTGGCGGTGGCTTTAAGAAACCGTTACAGAAGAAGTCTTTTACATGATAAGCTAAAGGATGAAGTCGTTCCTAAAAACATCTTAATGATTGGTCCGACAGGTGTGGGGAAAACAGAAATTGCCCGCAGAATTGCAAGGATTTCTGGTGCACCTTTCATTAAAGTGGAAGCGACGAAGTTTACTGAAGTTGGATATGTCGGACGTGACGTAGAATCAATGGTCAGAGATTTAGTGGAAACAGCAATCAGACTAGTCAAAGAAGAAAAAATGAAGGATGTTCAAGAAGAAGCGGAAAAACAAGCAAACAAACGGCTTGTTCATCTACTTGTTCCTGGAAAGAAAAAAAGTCAGTCTGTGAAAAATCCTTTTGAGATGCTGTTTGGTGGTTCTGATGCTGATGAAAGTGATCGAGATCACTCAAGTGAAGAAGTAGAGCTTGAGTCGACAAGAAAACGCATTGCGCACCAGCTGGCGATGGGTGAACTTGAAGACCATTACGTCACGATTGAAGTCGAAGAGCAGCAGCCTTCCATGTTTGATATGCTTCAAGGCTCGGGTATGGAGCAAATGGGTATGAACATGCAGGATGCGCTTAGCAATCTCATGCCTAAAAAGAAAAAACGCAGAAAGCTGACCGTCAGAGAAGCGAGAAAAGCGTTAACTGCTGAGGAAGCTTCAAAACTGATTGATATGGATGAAGTCGGTCAGGAAGCCGTGCAAAAAGCAGAGCAGCAAGGAATAATCTTTATCGATGAGATCGATAAAATTGCCAAAAGCGGTGGTGCATCGTCTGCAGATGTTTCTCGTGAAGGGGTTCAACGTGATATTTTACCGATTGTAGAAGGTTCCACTGTGATGACGAAGTATGGGGCTGTGAAAACAGATCATGTTCTATTTGTAGCAGCAGGCGCTTTTCATATGGCGAAACCCTCGGATTTGATTCCAGAGCTTCAAGGGCGCTTCCCAATCCGTGTAGAATTAGATAAATTAAGTATAGAAGACTTTGTGAAAATCTTAACGGAACCAGATAACGCGTTATTAAAGCAATATAAGGCTCTACTTGAAACAGAAGGTATATCTCTTGAATTTTCTGACGATGCTATTCATAAGATTGCCGAAGTGGCTTATCACGTCAATCAGGAGACGGATAACATCGGTGCAAGAAGGCTTCACACCATACTTGAGAAGCTGCTTGAAGAGCTCTCATTTGAGGCGCCTGATATTACAATGGAAACAGTGACCATTACCCCTCAGTATGTAGAAGAGAAGCTAGGAAAGATTGCAAATAATAAAGACTTAAGTCAATTTATACTTTAACAAATGAATAAAGTAATCTAGGAGGATCATTATTATGGCGTTACTACAAAAAACAAGGATTATTAACTCGATGCTGCAAGATGCAGCGGGGAAGCCGGTTAATTTCAAAGAAATGGCAGAAACATTGAGAGATGTCATTGATTCAAACATTTTCGTATTAAGCAGAAGAGGGAAGCTTCTTGGCTACTCCATTAACCAGCAGATTGAAAATGCACGTATGAAAAAAATGCTGGAAGATCGTCAGTTCCCTGAAGAATATACAAAGAGTCTATTCAACATCCCTGAAACATCTTCAAATCTTGACATTAACAGTGAGTATACAGCTTTCCCGATTGAAAACCGTGATTTATTTGAATCAGGTTTGACAACCATTGTGCCAATTATCGGAGGAGGAGATCGTTTAGGAACGTTAATCCTGTCTCGTTTGCAAGATACATTTAAAGATGATGATTTAATTCTTGCTGAATACGGTGCAACAGTTGTTGGAATGGAGATCCTTCGTGAGAAGTCAGAGGAAATCGAAGAAGAAGCAAGAAGTAAAGCAGTTGTCCAAATGGCGATTAGTTCTCTTTCATATAGTGAGCTTGAGGCCATTGAACACATCTTTGAAGAACTTGATGGCAACGAAGGGCTTCTAGTGGCAAGTAAGATTGCAGACCGTGTAGGAATCACTCGTTCAGTGATCGTAAACGCACTGCGTAAGTTAGAAAGTGCAGGCGTTATTGAATCACGTTCTCTTGGAATGAAGGGAACATACATCAAAGTATTAAACAATAAATTTTTAATTGAACTTGAAAATTTAAAATCTCACTAATCAGAAAACCCCTTTTCGGCCGAAATAAATGTTGAAAAGGGGTTTTTTGTATGAAAAAAGAGGATTTGTCCGAAAAATGACACTCTTTTTCCCAAGAAACCCCTTACAATTCTGTAGTGCTTTGAATCTAGGCCTTTATACCTATTCGTAAAATAGATATATATTACGAGTTTTTTTTACAATTACATCATAGACTTTAATCCTATTATTTCTTACAATGAACATATGGTTTTACAAATCTCGACATGATTAAATGGAATGAAATACATATGATTGGAGGTATATGGTTTTGGATATATTTTCTGGAACGATAAGCAACCTTGAGAATGCCTTGGGCAGAGCGAATGTTAAGCAAAAAGTCATAAGCAATAATATCGCGAATATAGACACACCGAACTACAAGTCTAAAAAAGTTGCATTCCACGACATGCTAAATGATGCGTCAATCAAATTAGATGCTAAAAAAACATACCAAGGTCACATTGATTTTTCTAAAACAGGGTCTAATTATTCAGTTGTTTCGAGTAACCGTACTTCTTATCAAGAAAACGGAAATAATGTCGATATTGATCAAGAGATGAGTGAACTCGCTAAAAACCAAATTCAGTATAATGCGTTGGTTGAAAGAATGAGCGGAAAGTTCAATTCTCTTAAAACAGTTTTGACAGGAGGTAAGTGATGTCGATTTTTTCAGGCGTGAACGCTTCGGCCTCAGCATTAACAGCACAGAGGCTCAGAATGGACGTTGTATCCTCTAACCTTGCGAATATGGATACAACAAGAGCTAAACAGGTTGATGGCAAGTGGGAGCCTTATAGACGCAAGCTCGTCACATTACAGCCGTCAGGTGAATCATTTTCATCTATATTGAACTCAAGCATGAATTCGAGCGGCAAATTAGGAAACGGCGTCAAAGTAACAAAAATTACTGAAGACGAAACTCCATTCAACCTTCAATATGATCCTACAAATCCCGATGCCAATGAAAATGGATATGTTCAAACACCAAACGTTGATCCATTAAAGGAAATGGTTGATCTCATCAGCAGCTCAAGATCATATGAAGCAAACGTGACTGCGCTGAATGCGAATAAAAGCATGCTGATGAAAGCTTTAGAAATAGGAAAGTAAGGTGAAAAGAATTGGTTAACGCAATATCTCCTTTCCAGCTTCAAACCGCTCAGCAAGCAAGTGAATTGACGAATGCATCGTCTGTGCAGGCGGCTGCACCTAAAAGTCAAACGAATTTCTCTGATGTGCTGAAGAATTCCATTGAGGCATTAAATCAATCACAGCTGAAATCAGACCAGTATACGAATGCTCTCGCACAAGGGAAAGATGTCAATCTCGATGAAGTCATGATTGCTTCACAAAAAGCGAGTGTGACACTCACAGCTGCAACCGAGTTTCGGAATAAAGCAGTCGAAGCGTACCAAGAGATTATGAGAATGCAGATGTAGGAGGTGCTGGTGGGCAAAAAATAGACTGAATGGAATGACCGGGGGTTAAGATGAATCGTACTTTAATGCAATTAAGAACAAAAACAGTTGAGTTTTGGCGAAATCGATCAAAATTACAAAAAATACTCATGATTGGCGGCGTAGCTGCCCTAGCAATCATTATTACGGTTGTTAGCATCTTTGCTTCTTCTGAAAAAATGGTTCCGTTGTTTAGAGATTTGTCTGAGGCAGAAGCAGGACAAATCAAACAGGAACTGGATGGCAAAAACGTTAAATCGGAACTTGCAAATAACGGAACGACGATTTTAGTTCCAGAAAAGCAAGCAGACACTTTAAAAGTAACACTTGCATCAGAAGGACTTCCTAAAACGGGGAATATTGATTACTCCTTCTTTGCGAACAATTCCGGCTTCGGTTTAACAGATAATGAATTTGATGTTCTGAAAGTAGACGCAACTCAGACAGAACTATCCAATCTGATCAACACGATTGATGGGATTAAAGATTCAAAGGTTATGATTAACCTGCCAAAAGATTCCGTTTTTGTTGGAGAAGAGCAAAGTAATGCATCAGCATCAATTGTGCTGCAAGTTCAACCAGGCTACACGCTTACTCAGCAACAAGTAAAAGGCCTTTATCATCTTATTTCAAAAAGTGTGCCTAATTTAAAAACAGAAAACATTGTCATTATGGACCAAGATTCCAACTACTATGACTTAAACAGCAGCTCAGATTCCTATGCAAGTGGAATGGATGCACAGCAGCAGAAAAAAGAGGAGATTGAAAAGAATCTTCAACGAAAAATTCAACAGCTGCTTGGAACGATGATGGGTCAAGAGAAAGTTGCCGTATCGGTCACTACAGACATTGATTTTACTGAAGAAAAAAGAAAAGAAGATCTTGTCGAACCAGTTGATCAAGAAAACATGCAAGGAATTGCTGTCAGCGCTGAAAAGATTGCTGAAACTTATTCAGGCAATGGCGCAGCAGCTGGAGGCACCGCTGGAACAGGTGACGATGATGTCACAAATTATCAAGGCGCCGATGGAACGAACGGAAGCGGAGATTACGAAAAGAGCGAAGATCGTATCAATTATGAAGTCAACCGCATTCATAAAGATATCAAAGAAAGTCCTTATAAAATCAGAGACGTTGGCATTCAGGCACTGGTTGAACCGCCTACTGCAAACGATCCGAATTCATTAACTGCTGAAAGGCAGGATGATATCAAAAAAATTCTTTCAACCATCATCAGTACATCGATTGATAAAGAATACACAAACGGTCAAGCGCTCACTCAAGCTGACTTAGATAACAAAATCGTTTTATCTGTATCAAAATTAGACGGTAAACAGCAAACGGCAGCAGAAAACCCTTCAAACAATATTCCAATTTGGGTTTATATTGTTGGCGGTGTGCTACTACTCGCCATTATCGCTCTCATCATTCTTCTCGTACGTAAGCGAAGAAAAGATGAGGAAGAAGAGTTTGAGTTTGATGAACGTACACCAATTCATGTTCCTGATATCGATACTGAGCCAGAAACAGAAGAAATGGTGAGAAAAAATCAGCTTGAAAAAATGGCAAAAGATAAACCAGAAGACTTTGCTAAATTGCTACGCAGCTGGCTGTCCGAGGATTAGGAGGAATACACATGTCGAGAAAAGATCCAAATCGACTAACAGGCAGACAAAAAGCAGCAATCCTAATGATTTCCTTAGGGCTAGACGTGTCAGCATCTGTATACAAACATCTGTCTGAAGACGAAATAGAAAAATTAACATTAGAAATTTCCAATGTACGAAGTGTAGATACTGCTAAAAAAGATGAAGTCATCGAAGAGTTTCACAGCATTGCCATCGCGCAGGACTACATATCACAAGGCGGCCTTATGTACGCAAGACAAGTGCTTGAAAAAGCGCTTGGTGAGGACAAAGCGGACAGTATCTTAAATCGCTTAACATCCTCACTTCAAGTGAAACCATTTGATTTTGCTAGAAAGGCTGACCCAGAGCAAATTTTAAACTTTATCCAGCACGAACATCCACAAACCATTGCGCTCATTCTTTCCTACTTAGATCCAGTACAGGCTGGACAGATTTTATCTGAGTTAGGCGAGGAAGTACAAACTGAGGTTGCAAGAAGAATTGCTTTAATGGATCGCACATCTCCAGAGATCATCAATGAGGTGGAACGTATTCTTGAACAAAAGCTTTCTTCAACCTTTACGCAAGATTATACCCAAACGGGCGGAGTCGAAGCGGTAGTCGAAGTACTGAATGGTGTAGACCGTGCAACGGAGAAAACCATTTTAGATACACTGGAAATTCAAGATCCTGAGCTTGCTGATGAAATTAAGAAACGTATGTTTGTCTTTGAAGACATTGTTACTCTTGATAGCAGAGCCATTCAGCGCGTGATTCGAGATGTTGAAAATGACGATTTACTACTTGCACTCAAAGTGGCAAGCGAAGAAGTCAAAGAAATTGTCTTCCGCAACATGTCGCAACGTATGGTCGAAACGTTCAAAGAAGAAATGGAGTTTATGGGGCCTGTCCGGCTTAGAGATGTCGAGGAAGCACAGACTCGTATTGTCAGCATCGTAAGACGACTTGAAGAGGCTGGAGAAATCGTCATAGCTCGAGGTGGAGGAGACGATATCATTGTCTAGGATTATCAAACATGAAACATCTGTTATTCCTGAACAAGGCCGTCAAACCATTCCCTTGCAGCAAGTGGAATTCAAAAGAGAACATCACGAAGAAGAGCTTGTCAACGAGACAGAAGCATCTCAGCTTGTATTAAGTGATGCACAAGATGAAGCAAGCCGTATTTTAGAACAAGCAAATCGTGAGCTGGAACAAACAATGGCTGAAATCAATCAGCGGCGAGCTGATTTTGAAGCAGAAAGAGTACAGCTCATTGAAGAAGCGAAACAAACAGGATATCAAGATGGTTTTCAAAAGGGCGAAGCAGATGCGAATTTACAGTATCAATCGATTCTTGATCAAGCGAATGACATTGTCAGCCTTGCAAAGCAGGACTATGAAGCAAAAATCGAAAGCTCTGCTGAAGAAATTGTCGAACTTGCGTTTGAGCTCGCTAAACGAGTATGGAATGCAGCTGAGGACACAAAAGAACAATTTTTAACGCTAGTGAAGCAGGTCGTTTCAGAAGTGAAGGAATATGACGATATTTCCATCTATGTAGACCCTGCACATTACGAACATGTGATGGAATATAAAGACGAATTAAATAGAATCCTTCAAAAGAATACACATCTTGCCATTTACTCGGATGAAAAAGCACCAAAAGGTACTTGTTACGTCGAAACAAGCTTTGGAAAAGTGGAAGCGAGTGTTGATACCCAAATGAATCAGTTAAAAGAAAAGTTATTAGAAGTCATTGATTCAGGTGATCACAAATGAACATAGATGTGCTAAAAGAAACGATTGAAACCGCCGATCCTTACAAACGTTTTGGTAAAGTCAATCGAGTTGTTGGACTGATGATCGAGTCCAAGGGGCCAGAAAGCTCAATCGGTGATGTATGTCTTATTCACAAAAAAGGGAGTAAGAACCATCCGATAAAAGCAGAAGTCGTTGGCTTTAAAGATGAAAACATTTTGCTCATGCCCTACGTAGAAGCCTCTAACATCTCACCAGGCAGTCTTGTTGAAGCAACAGGTGAGTCGTTAAAGGTCAAAGTAGGAACTGGTTTAATCGGGCAGGTTGTTGATGCCTTCGGTGATCCACTGGACGGCAGCATGCTTCCTAAAGGACTTGCACCTGTCTCAACAGAACAATCTCCTCCAAACCCGATGGACAGACCGCCTATTCGTGAAAAAATGGGCGTTGGTGTCAGAGTGATTGACAGCTTGCTCACAGTCGGCACTGGTCAAAGAATTGGCATATTCGCGGGAAGCGGTGTTGGTAAAAGTACCTTGATGGGGATGATTGCCAAGCAGACAGAAGCGGATCTCAATGTCATTGCACTTGTTGGAGAGCGTGGACGTGAAGTTCGCGAGTTTATCGAAAAAGATTTAGGAGCTGAAGGACTGAAGCGTTCGATTGTTGTTGTCGCAACTTCAGATCAGCCCGCACTGACAAGATTAAAAGCAGCCTATACTGCAACAGCTATTGCCGAATATTTCAGAGACAGAGGCAAAAATGTCATGTTTATGATGGATTCTGTCACAAGGGTCGCCATGGCACAGCGGGAAATAGGACTTGCAACCGGTGAACCGCCAACAACAAAAGGATATACGCCTTCAGTGTTCGCTATACTGCCAAAATTGCTAGAACGAACTGGTACAAATCAACTTGGTTCCATCACAGCGTTTTACACAGTGCTTGTTGATGGTGACGATATGAATGAGCCGATCGCTGATACAGTGCGGGGGATTTTAGATGGCCACATAGTACTTGATCGTGCACTGGCCAACAAAGGACAGTTTCCAGCTGTCAATATTCTGAAAAGTATCAGTCGTGTCATGAGTAATATTGCAAGTCATGATCACAAGGAAGCGGCTAACCGGTTCCGCCAGCTTTTATCCACATATCAAAACGCTGAAGACCTCATTAACATTGGAGCATATAAAAAAGGCTCCTCTAAAGATATTGATGAGGCCATGCAAGCTTACCCACAACTGATTTCATTTTTGAAGCAGGATGTTGAAGAGGCTGTATCGATTGAAGACAGCGTGAGGATATTGCTCAGTTTGATGAATAGAGAGGATTGACAAAAACAGTGAGATATCAATACAAATTTCAAAAGCTCTTAGAATTGAAAGAAAGTGAAAAAGACAAATCACTCGCAGCGTATCAACAATCCGTTTCGGCATTTGAGCAAGCCGCTGAAAAACTCTATGAAAATATGAGTAAAAAAGAGCTAATGGAAAAGAGCAAAGAAGAAAAGCTGAGAAGTGGGATGAGTGTTCAAGAAATGCGTCATTATCAGCAATTTGTGACGAACTTAGATAACACCATTCATCATTATCAGCAGCTTGTGATCATGAAACGCCATCAAATGAATGAAAAACAATCTGATTTAACAGAAAAAAATATTGAGTTTAAAAAGTTTGAAAAAATGAAAGAAAAGCAATTTGAAAAGTTCTCCCTTGAACATAAGGCAATTGAAATGAAAGAAATGGATGATATCTCTATCAGCCAATTCATGTTTCAAGGACATTAGGAGTCGAGATGAATGCCTAAGAAGGAAAAAACAAAGGAATCAAGCGGCGGCGGTAAATTTCAATGGATCTTGTTTATTGTCATTATCCCATTGGTTGTGCTTGTGATTGTAACGGGCACAATCCTTTATATGGCAGGTTATGATCTAAAGAAACCGCTCCAAAACATTCCAGGGATTAGCAGCTTGGTTGGATCAGATGACACATCAAAAACGTCATCTTCAAATAACGATCAACGTGATACAGAGTTGAAAGCGTTGAAAAAGACGATTAAAGAACAAGAGAATGAACTTGAAATTGCTCAAAAAGACTTGAAGACAAGTGATGAAGAGATTAAACGATTGAATCAAAAAATCAATTCACTTGAAAAAACCTCTGATAAAGAGAACACGTCAGCAAGTGACAGTTCATCAAACAGTACATCATCAAGTAATAACGCATCAGGATCTTCCTCTGATTCGTCAGCATCTTCTAATCAGCAATCAAAAGGAAAGGTCGCCAGCATTTATGAAAGCATGGATGCAGGGAAATCTGCCAAAATTTTATCAGAGCTAAGTGATAAAGAAGCTTTGAAGATCCTTGAAGAGCTGAGTAAAAATAAGCTGACGGACATATTAGCAAAACTGACACCTCAGAAGGCAGCAACGTTCACGAAGGAGCTTGCCAAAAAAGAAGAAAGTGAAAATGGGGGTGGACAATAAGTGAAGCTATTGGACATTGGAGCCTTACAGCAATCTTCCCAAAGTCTCTCGGGACTAAAGGGAGAGGGGGCAGTATCTGCTCGCGGCCTGTTTAAACAATTGTTAAATGGCGCAGGTATTCAAAGTGGTCCAGCTATTTCTCAGCCAGCGGAAACCAATCTATCCATGAATGATGCGATGCAAATCATTGAAAAATGGATGCAATCACCTGAAGAAGGAATAGATGGAGATCTTCTTGCGGCACTTCAGGCGCTGCAAGGGCAAAAGCTTGAGGGGGCTGACTTAAAGTCACTTGAAGAGCTATTTCAAAAGATGGAATCGGTGATCTATGGCGATCAGGATGAGAAGCCAGTTGCTGAACATAGTGAACAGCTCATACAAGTCCACTTTTTCTTATATCAAATACTGAATCAGCAGCCGGTGAGCTTTGATGCAAAACTTGTACAGGATATTCAAGCAAAAGGTGAAGATTTCATCAAGTTTCTAACGAAAAACGGAGCAGATGAAAAGCTCATTCAACAAGTAAAAGAGCAGTTCTTCTCGCAAGGATCGGCACCTAAGCTGAATAATATGTCGCAAAGCGAGCTGAAACACTTTAATCAGTTAATCGATCATATGATGGCGAATGCGAAAGGGTCAGATAAAGAGTGGAAAATTTCCTTAGGAGAGTTAAAAGAAATGGTTGCTCCAAGGCAAGAATCTTCCTTCTCATCTCCAGCAAAAGGTGCTGCCTCACTTGAATGGCTTATGAAAAAAGAAGTCACCAAAGGTCAAGGCACTACGGCACCTGCTTCTGAAAAAACAATCACCCATACGCTGCTTCCAGGGCATAAACAGTTCTTCCAACTGCAATCAGCTGCTCCTGTGCAGCAGACGCAAACAACTGACGAAAAGCCAGGCACGGTTGATCAGCAGATTTTAAATACGTGGAAACAAATGAAGTTCACACCATTTGGCAATTCAAGCGGACGGTTTACCGTACGATTAAATCCAGAAAATCTAGGGTTTATTACCATCCAGCTAACGAAACAAAACGGGATGTATGCGAGTAAAATTACAGCTTCAACGCAAGCAGCAAAAGAGCTGCTCGAGCATCATCTGCCGCAGCTCAAGCAGGCGTTACCGAATATGTCGGTTCAAGTTGACCGTTTCCATATACCGCTTCAGTCAAATGAGCAGCCGTCTTTTGGACAATTTAATGAGGAAGGCAAGCAGCAGCCATCAAAAGGACAAAGTTTCCAGCAGCCTGATGAACAGGAAGCTGAATTCCAAGATGTACTGGATGCGCTTGTTGGATCAGAAGAAGAAGAGGAGGAGATCTAATGGCAACTGTTGATGCGACGAATAGAACAGCCGCACAAGCGGACACTTCTTCAAACACAGCAAAGAAAACAGATACACTTGGCCGAGATCAGTTCTTAAAAATCTTGCTTACGCAGCTTCAAAACCAAGATCCGACAAACCCGATTGATGACCGTGAGTTTGTCACACAGCTTGCAACATTTTCTTCTTTAGAACAGCAAATGAATATGAACGAATCGATCACTCAAATGAATCAGATCATGTCTACATTTGTTGCACACCAAGATCCATTTACGACATATGTAGGCTGGATTGGTAAAGAAGTAGAGGGTAAACAAGATGATAAAGACATATCTGGCATTGTGAAGTCTGTGAAAAACATAAACAATGAATACTTCCTATATTTAGAAGATGGAACGAAAATCAGCCCTTGGGACGTTACAACTGTTGGAGAAAAATCGTAAGCAAATCGAGGAGGAAAATAAATGTTACGCTCACTTTACTCAGGAATTAGCGGAATGAAAAACTTCCAAACAAAATTAGATGTGGTAGCCAATAACGTAGCAAACGTCAATACACACGGATACAAAAAAAGCCGTATCACGTTTAAAGATATGGTCAGTCAAACCATTGCAAGTTCTGGTGGACCGACAAATAACTCTGGTTCAATCAACTCAAAACAAGTTGGATTAGGATCAGCTTTATCTTCTATTGATAAAATCATGACATCAGGTTCTTCTCAAAATACAGACGAACCATATGATTTCTATATTAATGGAGATGGATTTTTCCGTATTGAAAAGCAAGGTGAAATCCTATTTACAAGAACAGGGAACTTCAAACCTGATTCAAATGGGGATTTGGTAACATCTGATGGAAACTATCTTCTTGGCATGGATGGGCAAAGAATCAACATTCCACGAGACAATGTGTCAAGTGTTAGTGTTGGGCCAGATGGGACCGTTTCTGTTGTTGAGAACAACGTTTCTCGTACTGTTGGACAAGTATCACTTGTGTCTTTCAGTAATGCAGGAGGATTAGATAAAGTTGGGGATAACTTATATCGCCAAACACTCAGTTCCGGTGCACCAAGTAATGCCATGGCTCCTGGAACTCAAGGAACAGGTGAACTTCAAACAGGTAAACTTGAAATGTCAAACGTTGATTTAACAGACGAGTTTACAGAAATGATTATCGCACAGCGTGGATTCCAATCGAATGCAAAGACGATCACAACATCTGATGAAATTCTGCAAGAACTTGTGAATCTGAAACGATAGGAGGTAGGGGGAGCGGTTTATCGCTTCTCTGCTTAATATGATTGAAGTGACAAGATTAAATGGCAAAGGATTTATGCTCAACGCTCTCCATATCGAGCAAATCGAAAGCTTTCCAGACACGACCATTACACTCGCCAATGGAAAGAAATTCGTTGTGAAAGAAGATGAAGAGCAGCTTCAGGAGAAAATCATTTCTTTCTATAGAAAAATCCAAGTCATTTCATTGAATCAAGGAATAGAGGAGTTTGAATGAAGAAGAAATTAGTCGTAGTAATGCTAATCATGATTATTGCTATCGTCGGAATTGGAGCAGGTATTGTCTTTCTGGTGAATGGGTCAGACGAAGCAAAAGCAGAAAAAGAGCCAACAGCAGATGAAGTCGTAAAAGCTTCTGTTGAAATTCCTGAGATTGTGACCAATTTAAAATCTGAAGGAAATGCGGTTAAACTTGTACTAAATATTGAAACAGATTCAGAAAAAGCCAAAGAAGAGCTTGAAAAAAGAAGCTTCCAAGTGAAAGATGCTGTGATCGATATTTTATCAGACACGAATGCAGATGAACTTGATGGCAAAAAAGGCAGAGAACATTTTAAAACACAGGTCAAAAACAAAGTGAATAACTATTTGCAAGATGGCAAGGTGAAAGAAGTTTATATAACCTCCTTTAATCTGCAATAGAGGCGATTAATTGACACGATGGAGGTGAAGAAATGTCAGGAGAAGTGCTTTCCCAGAATGAGATCGACGCATTATTATCCGCCATATCAACAGGCGAAATGGATGCAGAAGAGCTGAAAAAAGAAGAAACGACGAAAAAAGTGAAAGTGTATGACTTTAAACGTGCACTGCGCTTTTCAAAAGACCAGATTCGAAGTTTAACAAGAATTCATGATAACTTCGCTAGACTGCTTACCACACACTTTTCAGCGCAGCTAAGATCATATATTCAAATTTCTGTCAGCTCGGTTGACCAAGTACCATATGAAGAATTTATTCGTTCGATTCCTAATATGACATTATTAAACTTATTTTACGTCAGCCCGCTTGAAGGAAGAATCATGCTTGAAGTGAACCCAACGATTGGCTATGCCATGATGGATAGGCTGATGGGTGGGATTGGCATTAGTCATAATAAGACAGAATCACTGACAGAAATCGAAACAAAGATTATCTCAAACATGTTTGAGGGAGCTTTGGAAAACTACAGAGAAGCGTGGCAGTCCATAACCGACATCGAGCCAGAAATGGCAGATTTCGAGGTAAATCCCCAGTTTGTTCAAATGGTGTCACCAAATGAAACAGTTGTCGTCATTTCTCTTAATACACAAATTGGTGAGGTAAGCGGGGTTATTAACCTCTGTATTCCTCACGTAGTATTAGAGCCTATTATTCCGAAGCTGTCTGTACACTACTGGATGCAATCTGAACGAAATGAACCGAAACAAGAAGAAACAAAGGCCATTGAAAAACGGATTATGACGGCGAAAATACCGGTAGTCGCAGAGCTTGGACAATCGGAAATGACGGTGGAAGAGTTTTTGAATTTGGAAATTGGTGATTGTATTGCCTTGGACAAACCAGTAAATGCGCCTCTTACTGTTATGGTCGGAAATAAACCGAAATTCTTGGGACAGGCCGGCCGCGTGAATCGGAAACAGGCGATTCAAATTCTAGATCACGACATAAGAGGTGAAGAAGATGGAGAATAACGGAAGTAAATTATCACAAGATGAAATCGATGCGCTCCTTAAAGGAGGCAGCAATGACGATATAGAGCCTGATACACTCCTTTCTGCAATGGAACAAGATGCCATTGGGGAAATCGGAAATATATCATTTGGAAGCTCTGCAACAGCACTTTCAACCCTATTAAGTCAAAAAGTGGAGATTACAACTCCAACTGTCACAGTGATTCAAAAAAGCAAGCTGAATGAGGAATTTCCTCATCCGTATGTCGCGATTGAAGTGAATTATACGGAAGGCTTCAGCGCTAGTAACCTGCTTGTCATCCAGCAAACCGATGCGGCAGTCATTGCGGATTTAATGATGGGCGGAGATGGAACAAATGCTGACCCGTCGTTAAGTGAAATTCACTTAAGTGCAGTACAAGAAGCGATGAACCAAATGATGGGTTCAGCAGCGACGTCCATGTCAACAGTCTTTAATAAAAAGATTGATATTTCTCCGCCTCGCGTTGAGCTGCTTGATGTGAAAGAAGGAGAAGGCACAGACCGCATTCCAGCTGAAGAGATGCTTGTCAAAGTGTCCTTTAGATTAACGATAGGTGAACTCATAGATTCAAATATTATGCAGCTTTACCCTATTACGTTTGCGAAAGATTTGATTGCAGAATTAACAGACCCAGCGGAAGAAGAGCCGGTTCAAGAAGCACCTCAGAGTGCACCTGAACCACAGCAGGCTACTCCGCAAGCACAATCTGCTCCTATGCAGCAATCGGCACCGCCGAAAAGACAGGCGAAACCAAAGCCGGCAGAACCTGTCAATGTGGCGCCAGTTGAATTTGAGGCATTCAGTGAGCCACAGCATACAACAAGTCAGCTCGGTAATCTTGATATGCTGATGGATATTCCACTTTCCATTACAGTGGAGCTTGGAAGAACGCAGCGCAGTGTGAAAGAAGTACTTGAACTTTCCGCTGGAAGTATCATTGAACTGGACAAACTTGCAGGTGAGCCAGTCGACATTCTGGTCAACAAACGAATCGTCGCCAAAGGAGAAGTTGTTGTTATTGATGAAAACTTTGGTGTACGTGTGACTGACATTTTAAGTCAGTCAGAAAGACTTTCTAATTTAAAATAAACAAACATATAGGGAGAGAATAAGTAAATGGCTACTAAGGTATTAATCGTAGATGATGCAGCATTCATGAGAATGATGATTAAGGATATTCTTGTAAAAAACGGATTTGATGTAGTAGGAGAAGCAGAAAACGGCGCACAAGCTGTTGAAAAATATAAAGAAACATCTCCTGATCTAGTCACAATGGATATCACAATGCCAGAAATGGACGGGATCACAGCATTAAAAGAAATTAAACAAATCGATGCTTCGGCAAAAATCATTATGTGCTCAGCGATGGGACAACAATCAATGGTTATTGATGCCATTCAAGCAGGTGCAAAAGACTTTATCGTGAAGCCATTCCAGGCAGACCGTGTACTTGAAGCAATTAATAAAACGTTAGGCTAAAAAAGGGTGTAAGACTTGTTGAAAAAACGTTTGATATGTATAGCAATGATCAGTTTTATGCTTTTCTTGACAGCGCAGCCAGCCTCACTGTTTGCTGAAACAAAAGATCCTGAAAATGGCATGGTGAATGACTGGATCAAAGATGAGAAAGAAAGCAAAAAGGATACAGAAAAGAAAACCACTGACAATCAAACGAATCCGGCAGAAGAAGTTCCCTCTTCTTCTGTCTCCATTATGGATTTTGTCAAAATGATTGGTGCCTTACTTTTTGTCATCCTGCTCATTTACGGATTGGTGAGATTTGTTGGAAAGCAAAACCGCTTACTCAAGCCATTTCGCTATGTTGAAAATATTGGCGGAACGACGGTTGGTCAAAATCGTTCAGTTCAGCTGATCAAAGTGGGCAAACGAGTATTAGTTGTCGGCGTAGCAGACTCAATCCAGCTGCTAAAAGAAATCGATGATGAACAAGAATGCGAAGCGATTGTGAAACAATACGAAGAAGCGATGGAAAGTAAGACTGACTTACCGAAAATGATGCAAAAATTAACATCGCAAGTGAAGAAACACGATCAGCCGACCACTTCTTCTTTTTCAGCCAATTTAAAGGCGCAGCTAGCCGAATTGAAAAAGACCCAATCAGAAGTCAGAAAGAAAGGCCCGAAACAAAATGAATGAGTTTATCGATTTATTTAATTCCAGTGGCGCAGGGAATATTAGCACATCTGTCCGTCTTCTTTTATTGTTAACTGTATTTTCAGTTGCACCAGGCATTCTTATTTTAATGACCTGTTTTACACGGATTGTGATTGTTCTTTCGTTCGTCAGAACATCACTTGCAACCAACTCAATGCCGCCAAACCAAGTGCTTGTAGGACTTGCTTTGTTTCTCACATTTTTTATTATGGCACCCACGTTCTCAGAGATTAATAAAGAGGCACTCACGCCGCTTTTAAATGATGATATTACGTTAAATCAGGCCTATGAAAAAGCCGAAGTGCCAATTAAAGAGTTTATGAGTAAACATACGAGACAGAAAGATTTGGCTTTATTTCTTAGTTACGCAAAAATGGATACCCCTGAATCGATTAAAGATATTCCCTTAACGGCGATGGTACCAGCGTTTGCAATTTCAGAATTAAAGACGGCATTTCAAATTGGTTTTATGATTTTTATTCCATTTTTAATTATTGACATGGTGGTCGCAAGTGTCCTGATGTCGATGGGGATGATGATGCTTCCGCCGGTTATGATATCGCTCCCTTTCAAAATATTGTTATTTGTATTAGTTGATGGATGGTATTTGATTGTTAAATCTTTGCTGCAAAGCTTTTAGAGTAGGTGCTTAAAACATGAGTTCAGAATTTGTCATTACGATGGCTGAAAGATCAGTGTATGTTGTTTTACTTGTCAGCGGGCCGCTTCTTGCGCTCGCACTAATCGTGGGACTAATTGTCAGTGTGTTTCAGGCGACAACCCAAATCCAAGAACAGACGCTTGCGTTCATTCCAAAAATTGTTGCAGTGCTCATTGGACTTGTTGTGTTTGGTCCGTGGATGCTTTCAACAATTGTGTCATTTACAACAGAGCTGTTCTCGAATTTAGATCGATTTGCAGGTTAATCAGAGATGTCAATCATAGAATTATTTCCTGCCTTTCTTCTCGTTTTCATTCGGATCACCGCTTTTTTTGTGACAGTGCCGCTATTAGCGCATCGAACGATACCAGCAGTTCACAGAGTTGGTTTTTCACTGTTTTTGGCTGTCATTAGTTTTAGCACCATTAAAGAACCGCCAGCACTCGATATCGACGGTCTTTACATGATGCTTGCCGTGAAAGAAGCAATGGTCGGACTTCTTCTTGGACTGATTGCATATATCATGGTGTCCGCAGTTCAAATTGCCGGCTCATTCATCGATTTTCAAATGGGCTTTGCGATCGCCAATATTATTGATCCACAAACAGGGGCGCAAACGCCGCTGATGGGGCAGTTTTTTTATACGGTGACCTTGCTGCTGATGCTGGCAACAAATGCACATCATTTGCTGCTTGATGGAATCTATTACAGTTTTCAATATATTCAAGTTGATCAGTATGCACTGAACTTCGGTAGTGAATCCTTTGCTTACTTTATTGCAAAGAGCTTCAACCAAATGTTCATCATAGCCTTTCAAATCTCAGCACCTGTTGTGGCTAGTTTGTTTTTAGTCGATTTGGCATTAGGAATTGTGGCACGTACAGTTCCGCAAATGAACGTATTTGTCGTTGGACTTCCCATTAAAATGGGCGTGAGTTTTATTATGATCATCATTTGTATGGGTGTCATCTTCGGGGTCGTCCAAAATACATTTGAAACGATTGTGCTCACCATGAGGAACTTCTTAGCATTGGTCGGTGGTTCGTCATGACGACAAGACTTAGACTCGACTTGCAATTTTTCGCAGGTGAAAAAACAGAAAAAGCAACACCGAAAAAGAGACGGGATTCACGTAAAAAAGGGCAGGTTGCCAAAAGTACCGACGTCAATACAGCCATCTCATTTCTACTAATCTTTTTATCATTCTTTTTTATTGGGCCTTTTATGAAAGAGCGTATTATTGCGCTCATTGAACGTTTTTATTCAACAACGATGCTAATGAAGGTTAGCACATCTAATATTCACCAGTTATTCTTGGAATTGCTTCAAGAGACAGGTCTCCTCCTCATGCCAATTCTTGGTGTTGGGATGCTTGCAGGGATCATCAGTAACTATTTACAAGTTGGATTTCTCTTTTCAACTGAAGTGATCAAGCCCAAATTAGAAAAGCTTGATCCAATCAAAGGGTTTAAACGAATATACAGTATTCGAGCACTCGTTGAGCTATTAAAATCCATTTTGAAAATTGGTTTTGTTGGTTTTGCGACATTTATCGCTCTATGGATGCACTTTGACGAAATCTTGCGGCTCCCTCTACTCACTGCAGAGGAAACCCTTCATTTCGTGGCTAATATGACCTTGATTATGGGGCTATATGCAGCAGGTGCTCTTCTGATCTTAGCCGGGCTTGACTACATGTATCAGAAATTTGATTATGAAAAAAACTTACGGATGTCTAAACAAGACATCAAAGATGAGTATAAAAAATCAGAGGGTGACCCGCTCATAAAATCAAAAATTAAACAGCGGCAAAGGGAAATGGCCATGAGACGGATGATGCAGGAAGTCCCAAAAGCGGACGTCATCATTACAAACCCGACCCACTACGCAATTGCCCTGAAATATGACGAAGAAAAGATGGACGCACCCTATGTTGTGGCAAAGGGAACGGATATTTTGGCTTTGAAAATTAGAACAATTGCGAAAGAACATGATGTCATGACTGTAGAGAACCGGCCACTCGCCCGCGCCCTCTATGATCAAGTGGATATCAACCAAGCGGTGCCGGAAGAGTATTTTAAGGCGATCGCAGAAATTTTGGCTTACGTATATAAAACGAAACAAAAGATTTTATGAATTTTTGGTTTTAAAAGGAGAGAACAGGCATGTCAGCAAGAGATTTATCTGTTTTATTCAGTGTTATTTTAATCGTGGCGATGCTGGTCATACCGTTTCCGCCCATCCTATTAAGTATTTTAATCATTATTAATATTTCTCTTGCGCTTATCGTGCTTCTCACCACAATGAACATGCAAGAACCACTGCAATTTTCCATTTTTCCGTCTTTGCTTTTGCTCTTAACACTGTTTCGTTTAGGGCTTAACATCTCTACAACCCGTTCTATTTTATCAACTGGAGATGCTGGTAAGGTTGTAGAAACGTTTGGATCATTTGTTGTTGGGGGCAATATACTCGTTGGTCTGGTTGTCTTCCTTATTCTGATCATCATTCAGTTTATTGTCATCACCAAAGGGGCGGAGCGTGTATCAGAGGTTGCGGCCAGATTTACACTCGACGCGATGCCAGGTAAACAGATGAGTATTGACGCAGATTTGAATGCAGGAATGCTGACAGAAAGTGAAGCTAGAAACCGCCGTGAAAAAGTAGCAAGAGAAGCAGACTTTTATGGTGCGATGGATGGTGCAAGTAAGTTCGTTAAAGGGGATGCCATCGCAGGTATTATCATCGTTATTATCAATATTATTTTTGGCATCATTATTGGGATGATTCAGCAAGGAATGTCGATTCAAGAATCAGCTTCCCACTTTACTCTTTTAACAGTAGGGGACGGAATTGTGTCGCAAATCCCTGCACTTCTCATCTCAACAGCGACAGGGATTGTTGTCACGAGAGCGGCTTCTAACGGAAACCTTGGTTCAGACATTACGGGTCAGCTCTTTGCCTTCCCTGCCATGCTTTACGTCACAGCAGGTACGATCTTCCTGCTTGGATTGTTTACGCCAATTGGCGTACTTTTGACAGGGCCGATCGCAGGTTTACTTGCACTCGGTGCGTACATGATGTCGAAAAACAAACAGGATCAAGAAGAGATTGAAGAAGTACTGGAAGAACAGGCAGAGGTAGAAGAGATGAAAAGTCCAGAAAGCGTCATTCATCTCCTGCAAATGGATGCCATTGAATTTGAATTTGGCTACGGGTTGATCCCGCTTGCAGATGCCAATCAAGGCGGAGACCTGCTAGACCGAATTGTCATGATCAGAAGGCAGCTTGCTCTTGAACTAGGTCTTGTTATTCCAGTTGTCCGTATTCGAGACAACATTGCGCTGAACCCGAACGAATACAGGCTCAAAATAAAAGGGAACGAAGTGGCAAAAGGAGAGCTGCTGCTCGATCATTACTTAGCGATGTCTCCAACGCCTGATGATGATCCGATTGAAGGAATTGAAACAATCGAACCATCCTTTGGCCTGCCGGCAAAATGGATATCAGAAGCAGAAAAAGATCAGGCTGAAATGCTTGGGTATACAGTGGTCGATCCAGCATCTGTTGTGTCTACCCACATCACAGAGAAGATTAGACAAAACACCCATGAACTGCTTGGACGCCAAGAAACGAAGCAATTAATCGATCATCTGAAAGAAAGTTATCCAGTTCTAGTAGATGAGGTAACACCGAATCCACTAGCGGTCGGGGATATCCAAAAAGTACTTGCAAAGCTTCTGAAAGAAAAGGTCTCCATTCGAAACCTTGTGACCATTTTTGAGACCCTTGCAGACTACGGAAAATTAACGACTGATACAGACTTGCTAACAGAGTATGTTAGACAGGCACTTGCAAGACAGATTACTGCACAGTATGCAAGAGAAAATGAATCACTGAAAGTCGTGACATGCTCAGGCCGAGTCGAAAAGGTGATTGCAGACAGCGTGCAGCAAACAGAGCATGGGAACTACTTATCGTTAGATCCAGAATCCTCTGAAAGTGTGATTCAATCAGTGGCGAGAGAAATTGAACAGCTTTCGCTTCGTCAGGAAACGCCGGTTCTATTATGCTCACCTCCTATAAGAATGTACGTCAAACAGTTGTTAGAAAGATATTTCCCAGATTTACCGGTACTATCTTATAACGAACTAGAAGCAAATGTGGAAGTACAGAGCATCGGAGTGGTGGATATCTAATGAAAATGAAAAAAATCACAGCGAATTCTATGCAGGAGGCAACGATCCAAATCAGGCAGCAGCTTGGGAAGGATGCCGTCATATTAAATTCGAAAACCGTTGTCAAACGAAAGCTGTTCGGTTTAAAGAAACAGCAAATGGTCGAAGTGATTGCAGTGCTGGATCAAGATTTTGAAGAAAGAGCTGGCAAAGGATTACAACCAGCAGCTGCGCCTATCCCGGTGTTACCGAAAAAGGAGCAGACTCAACACCTTACACAAGAGCAGCCGGCTGCTGCTCAAGCAGTCAAAGCAGCGCCTTCTCATTCTCAGCCTATAGAATATGCAAGAAACGAACGCCATGCCGGGATCTTGCCGGATTCTCTCATGAAAATGGATCAAAAGCTAAAAGATCAAGGTCTTGATGATGAGATTCGAGATGAATGCTTAAAGGGTCTTTTAACAAAGGGTGCTGTGAAAGAAGAGCAGATTGAAAAAGAACTTGAAAAACTACTCACAGGGATGCTGCCGGCTCACACTTCTGATGAGCCGATGATTCGTTCGAAATACATTGTGCTGTTTGGTTCAACTGGTGCTGGTAAAACGACAACGATTGCAAAGCTTGCTGCGAAAACGGCTATTCAGCAGCAAAAGAAAATTGCTTTTATCACAACAGATACGTACCGGATTGCCGCGATTGAACAACTAAAAACATATGCTGAACTGCTGAATGCACCTCTTGAAGTTTGTTATTCAAGAGAGGACTTTGTGAAAGCACAGCAGACCTTTAAAGACTATGATCATATTTTCATCGATACAGCAGGCCGTAACTTTAAAGAAGAGGCGTACATCAAAGAGCTGACAGATATCATTCCATTTGATGAAAGCATTCAAAGTTTTCTCGTCATGAGTGCGACATCGAAATATCAAGATATGAAAGCCATGGTCAAACGTTTTGAACACGTTCCAATCGATCAATTTATTTTTACAAAAGTTGATGAAACAGACACGATGGGAACGATCTTTCAAATCATTGCAGAATCTCAAATCGGGCTCGGGTTTTTAACAAATGGCCAAAATGTGCCTGAGGATATTCTTGAGAGTTCCCCCCTTGATTTGACAAGGATGGTCTTACAATGATGAAGCCTGACCAAGCCGAAGGTTTAAGAAAGCTTGTTCAGCAGAACCAACTGATTGTACCGAACTCTCTTCGTGCGAATGGACAAGCGAAAACCATTGCTGTCATGAGCGGTAAAGGCGGAGTAGGTAAATCGAATTTGACGCTGAATATGGCACTGTCTATCGCAAGTACGGGCAAGCAAGTGCTCATCATCGACCTCGACTTTGGCATGGGGAATATTGATATTTTACTAGGGAAAACATCGACCAGCTCTATATTAGACGTGCTTGTTAGAAAAAAATCCTTCCAAGCGGCTATGACAAAAGGAACGGACAATCTGTATTACATTTCTGGCGGAAGCGGGCTTGAACAGCTGTTTTCTTTAGACAAAGATCAATGGTCGTTCTTTTTAGAAGAGATGGAGAAAATATTGAATGACTTTGATTGTATATTCTTTGATATGGGTGCAGGCTTGTCAAAAGATCAACTCCCATTTGTTTTATCGGCAGGAGAAGTGGTCGTTGTGACAACGCCAGAACCAACATCCATCATGGATGCCTACAGCGCAATTAAGCACTTAGCCATTCATCAGTTTGAACAGTCTGTTCAAATCATTGTCAACCGGTGTAAAACCCCTTCGGAAGGATCTGAAACGTACCGGAAATTAGCAGGAGTGGTGACGTCATTTCTACACCGAAAGCTTGTATTTGCTGGTGCGGTACCTGATGATCCTGCTGTTCCTAAAGCGGTCACTGAACAAATGCCATTTTATATGAAGCAGCCTCATTCAAGGCTAAGTAAAACCATTAAAATGCTGGCTGAAACACTTTATCATCAGCAGATAAGAGAGGCACAGAGAGAGCAGCATACGTTTATAGATAAGTTGTCCTCTTTTTTTAAAAGGAGGAAGGTGGACTCATGATTAGAGTGCTTGTAGTAGATGACTCGGCTTTTATGAGAAAACTCATCAGTGATTTCCTAAGTGCCGAGCAAGAAATTGAAGTCGTCGGAACGGCGCGAAATGGAGAAGATGCCTTAAAACGGATTAAGGAATTGAATCCAGATGTTGTCACACTTGATGTGGAAATGCCTGTTCTAAATGGAACAGAAGCATTAAAACAAATTCTGGCTGAACACGACCTTGCTGTGATTATGGTGTCAAGCCAGACGAAGCAAGGGAAGGAATTAACCATCCATTGCTTAGAACTCGGTGCTTTTGACTTTGTGACAAAGCCTTCAGGAAGTATTTCGCTCGATTTACACAAAGTAAGAGGTCAAATTGTAGAGCGGGTACTTGCGGCAGGCCTGTCGAGAAAACGTACTGAGAAACAAGTTTCTCCTAAGCCGTTCATGAAGCCGCCAAGTCCAATTCCAGCGGCCGCTCCCCGCCTGCAAGAAGTAAGAAGCGGCTCATCACTCCGAAAGATTATTTCAATCGGAACTTCTACGGGAGGGCCTAGGGCGCTTCAACGAGTCGTCACGAAGCTGCCAAAAGACATAGAGGCGCCGATTTTGATTGTGCAGCATATGCCGGCAGGATTTACGGCATCGCTGGCTACTAGATTAGATCATTTATCACAAATTACAATCAAAGAAGCTCAAGATGGAGACATCGCTAAAAATGGAGTGGCTTACATAGCTCCTGGTGGATTGAATATGTCACTTCATGAACAAGGGGCAGCTTTAGTGATCAGGCTGTCCCCAGAAGACACTGACAGCCGTCACAAACCTTCTGTTAACTATTTATTTGAATCCATCAGCAACATAAAAGGTTACGAGAAAATCGCTGTCATTATGACAGGAATGGGTAGTGACGGCACAGAAGGTGTCAAAAAAATGGTCGCAAGTGGTCATACAAAAGTCATTGCAGAAAAAGAAGAATCATGTGTTGTTTTCGGAATGCCTAAATCAGTCATTAAAGCAGGCCTTGCACATGAAACAAGGCATGTGGATGACATCGCACATGCAATTATAAGCTCCATGAAAAAAGAGAGGGCGTGAACACGTTGGATGTAAACCAATACTTAGATATCTTTTTAGATGAAAGCAGAGAACACTTACAAACTTGTAATGAAAAACTTCTTGAATTAGAAAAGAACCCAACAGACTTGCAGCTAGTGAATGATATATTCAGAGCCGCTCATACACTGAAAGGCATGAGTGCAACGATGGGCTATGATGATATGGCTCAATTAACACATCATTTAGAAAACATGTTTGATGCCATCAGAAACGAACAAATGATTGTCACTCCTGAATCAATGGATACGATGTTTGAAGCACTCGATCACCTTGAAGCAATGGTTCAATCGATTGCAGAGGGCGGGGATGGAAAACGTGATGTCACGGAGATTAGTAAAAAACTAGATGTGACAGGAAGCCATGCAGAAACAGCATCTGCCGTTGAGACAGCTGAAGCATCATCAGCTGCAAGCGACCTAGATTATAACGAATTTGAACGAACAGTTCTTGATGAAGCAAGAGAACAAGGCTTTAAATGTTATGAGCTGACCGTGACATTAAGTGACGCATGCTTATTAAAAGCCGTTCGTGTCTATATGATTTTTGAAAGACTGAACGAAGCAGGAGAAGTTGTCAAAACGGTTCCGAATGCAGAACTTTTAGAATCAGAAGATTTTGAATCTGAATTCAGCATTTCTTACTTATCGAAACAGCCGATGGAAGAAGTGAAAAAAATCGTGACAGCGATCTCAGAGGTTGAACAAGTGGAGATTTCTGAAGTCTCTGCCTTTGAAGAAGCGGCTCCGGCTGAAACAAAAGCAGAGAAACCTGAGCAGAAAAATGAAGAAGCCGCAGCGCCTGCTGCTAAAACGCCAGCAAACGATGCGCCAAAAGCAAATGGCAATAACGGTGCAGCTGCCGGCGGAACGAAAACGATCCGTGTCAACATTGATCGTCTAGATTCACTTATGAACCTGTTTGAAGAGCTTGTCATAGATAGAGGACGTTTAGAACAGATTGCCAAAGAACTTGAAAACAACGAACTCACGGATACAGTGGAAAGAATGTCCCGTATTTCTGGCGACCTGCAATCGATCATCTTGAACATGAGAATGGTGCCTGTAGAAACGGTGTTTAACAGATTCCCTCGTATGATTCGTCAATTGACGAAAGAGCTCAATAAGAAAATTGAACTGATCATTGAAGGTGCTGAGACAGAGCTTGATCGAACAGTGATCGATGAAATTGGCGATCCGCTCTTACACTTACTTAGAAACAGTCTCGATCACGGGATTGAATCACCAGAAGAACGTGTGAAAAAAGGCAAACCAGAAAAAGGAACTGTTCTTTTAAAAGCATATCATAGCGGAAACCATGTCTTCATTGAAGTAGAAGATGATGGCGGCGGGATTAACCGTAAAAAGGTCCTTGAAAAAGCATTAGAGCGCGGAGTTATTACGGAAAGAGAAGCGGAAACACTTGAAGATCACCAAATTGATTCATTGATCTTTGCAGCAGGGTTCTCTACAGCTGATACGATTTCTGATATCTCGGGCCGAGGTGTAGGTCTTGACGTTGTGAAAAACAAGCTGGAATCATTAGGTGGTTCTGTGAGTATTAACTCAACAGAAGGTCAAGGCTCACTTTTCTCAATTCAGCTTCCACTCACATTATCGATCATTTCCGTACTTCTTGTGAAACTAGAGGAAGAAACATTTGCTATTCCGATTTCTTCTATTATAGAAACGGCTGTCATTAAGAAGAGTGACATCCTTCAAACGCATGATCGTGAAGTCATTGATTTCCGCGGATTTATCGTACCGGTTGTGTACTTGAAGAAACAGTTCAACGTACCAAATGCGAATGATTTAGAAGAAGAACTGCACATTATTGTTGTCCGTAAAGGAGACAAGCTAACAGCATTTGTGGTCGATTCGTTTATCGGTCAGCAAGAGGTCGTATTAAAATCACTTGGAGATTACCTACCAAACGTATTTGCGATATCAGGCGCAACAATCTTAGGTGACGGTCAGGTTGCACTCATCGTTGACTGTAATGCACTGATCAAGTAAAAAACAATAGAGGAGCGGTCTGAAATGAGTACAGATATCAAAACTGGCGAAAAGATGATTGTGTTTATCGTAAACAAAAAAGAATACGCCATTTCAGTATCAGAAGTAAAGTCCATTGAAAAATGGCAGCAGCCGACAAGAGTTCCTGGCGTTGCCCCTTATATATGCGGTGTCATTAATCTACGCGGTGTCGTGACACCTGTCATTGACCTTAGAGTGAGACTTGGATCAACTGACAACGAGATTACAGACGAAACAAGAATGATTATTGTACAAGTTGGTGACATTGAAGTCGGCTGGATTGTTGATGAAGCAAATGATGTCATTACTGTCCATCAGGAAGAGGTAGAATCTTCTACTGATTCAGCTGAAAAAGAAGGACTGTCATGGGTGACAGGAATTATTAAGCATGATCAGCGTCTATTCAATATCATTCATGCTGGTGCGGTCCTCGACAAGAGCGTGCAAGATGCACCTGTTCATTAAGGGGGATGTGAAATGAGCATTTTCAATGAAATTAAAGATGAACAGCTAGATATATTAAGTGAGGTTGGGAATATCGGAGCAGGCCATGCAGCGTCTGCTCTTGCCAGCCTATTGAATCGCAAAATTGATATGGCTGTTCCTTTTGTCAAAGTTCTCTCGTTTGAAGATTTAATGGATTTCTTTGGTGGAGCAGACCTTCCAGTTGCCAGTATCTTTTTGCGAATGGAGGGTGATCTTACCGGTTCAATCTTTTTCATTATGCCGTTTGAACAAGCTGAACAATTTGTAAGGGAGCTTGTTCAGGACCCAGCATTTGATATTGATACGATTCATGAACACATGCTAGGAACATCAGCGCTTCATGAGCTAGGAAATATTTTAGCAGGTTCTTATTTATCAGCACTTGCCGATTTAACAAAACTGCAGCTTCACCCAAGTGTTCCAGATGTCACGCTCGATATGTTCGGGGCTGTCATTAGTGAAGGGTTAATGCAGTTTAGTCCTCTCGGCGATCAGGCAATTGTGATTGATACATCGATTTTTGATGATCAAAATAAGCAAGAGCTGAAAGGAAATATGTTTCTATTACCAGACTTTGAATCGTTTGAAAAACTGTTCAAAGCATTAGGTAACCTATAATGAACGTGCAGATTCCGGCAGTTGTAAAGGTTGGTATAGCGGATGTTCAGCTTGTGAAAACACCGGACCGTATTCGGACATCCGGTCTTGGTTCTTGCGTAGGACTTGTCCTTTTTGACCAAGAAAAAAAACTGGCAGGACTTGTCCATGTCATGCTTCCAGACTCCTCTCTTTCAAAAGGAGCGGTAGAGAACTTGGCTAAGTATGCAGATACAGGTGTCAAGCATACAATTGATCTGCTCTTAAAAGAAGGAGCACGCAAACATGCGCTAAAAGCGAAGCTTGCTGGCGGCGCAGAAATGTTTAAATTTAAGTCAACCAATGATCTGATGAGAATTGGACCTAGAAATGTATCAGCTGTGAAAGAACATCTGTCTCTTCATCATATCCCGATCATTAGTGAGGACACGGGCGGGAACAATGGACGCACGATTGAATTCGATCCGCTTACAACAGAACTTGAGATCCGCACTGTGAAACAAGGCATTATGAAGATATAACTAAGGAAGTATAGGGGGAGAAAGATGCAATCCTTAAATTACGAAGATCAGGCGCTATGGGCTAGATGGAAAGAGTGGAAGGACCCAGCTGCTGGAGATGATCTTATGCGCCGCTATATGCCGCTCGTCACATATCATGTTGGAAGAATTTCCATCGGTCTCCCGAAGTCAGTGCACAAAGAAGACTTGATCAGTCTAGGGATGCTCGGTTTATATGATGCCCTTGAAAAATTTGACCCCGGAAGAGATCTGAAGTTTGATACATATGCATCCTTCAGAATTCGTGGGGCCATCATCGACGGTCTTCGTAAAGAGGACTGGCTGCCTCGTACATCAAGAGAAAAAACAAAAAAAGTAGAAGCGGCAATTGAAAAGCTTGAACAGCGATATTTGCGAAATGTGACACCAACAGAGGTTGCTGAAGAACTCGGCATGAGTGAACAAGATGTGGTCACAACGATGAATGAAGGGTTCTTTGCGAATTTGCTCTCGATTGATGAGAAGCTGCATGATCAAGAAGACGGAGAAAACGTTCAAGTCATGATTCGTGACGAAAAGACTGTGACACCTGAAGAAAAAATGCTGAAAGATGAATTAATTGAACAGCTTGCCGAAAAAATGACAGAGCTTTCGGAAAAAGAAAAGCTTGTGATTAGTCTTTTCTATAAAGAGGAATTGACGTTAACGGAAATCGGTCAAGTGCTTAATTTATCGACCTCTCGCATTTCGCAAATTCATTCAAAGGCATTGTTCAAGCTTAAGCATCTGCTTGATAAAGCCATTCAATCTTAAAGAGTTAGTGAGTGAAAAAATATGCTATGGCTGATTAGCTTTATGCTTCATGCTGCACTTATTTATTTTGTGATCATTTTATACACGAGAATGAATTCGCTGAAGGCAACAGAACAAAAGCAGCGAGAGCTTTTAGAAGAAACGGAAAATACCCTGGCTGCATTTTTGATGGAAGTCAAAGAAGAGAATGAAAAACTATCAAAAGCTGCAGCTACTTCCCCTGATTTTTCTGCTGAAGAGCTGAAATCGGATCTTCAGACACCAAAGCAACCACAACCACCAATTGAATCCCAGCAATCGGTAGAAAGTGAAGATCCAGTTCCAGAGCACCTGTCGGCTCTCCTTAGCGAAGTTGAGGTGCAGGAAGAGAAGGTAAACGAACCCGTTTCAAGTCTTGAAACAGAAGCTTCTGTGCCTTCTGAAAGTGAAATAGAAGAAACATTTGAGGATCAAGTAAAGGCCTTATATGATCAAGGGCTATCATTAGAAGAAATAGCGAAAGAATTAAAAACGGGCAAGACAGAAATCGAGCTTTTATTAAAATTTAGCGGAAAGCTGTAAAGGATTCTTGATTGTCAGTCCATCATGTGTTATATTATTTCTTGGTGTTAAATACACACGCTTAATGATTCGTATGAAGGTGCTGCCGTGGCGCAGTTTTATGTGAACATGACTTAAGCGGAGGAAAAAAAACCATTATATTAGGAGGCAACAACATGTCAGTTATTTCTATGAAACAATTGCTAGAAGCTGGTGTTCACTTCGGTCACCAAACACGCCGTTGGAACCCAAAAATGAAGCGTTACATCTTTACAGAGCGTAACGGTATCTACATCATCGATCTTCAAAAAACGGTGAAAAAAGTAGAGGAAGCTTACAACTTCACGAAAAACCTTGCTGCTGACGGAGGAAAAATTCTTTTCGTTGGTACGAAAAAGCAAGCACAAGATTCAGTGAAAGAAGAAGCAATCCGTTCTGGTATGTTCTATGTAAACCAACGCTGGCTTGGTGGAACGTTAACAAACTTTGAAACAATCCAAAAACGTATCAAACGTTTAAAAGATATTGAAAAAATGCAAGAAAACGGTACGTTCGAAGTTCTTCCTAAGAAAGAAGTCGTTCAACTGAAAAAAGAATTAGAACGTCTTGAAAAATTCCTAGGCGGAATCAAAGACATGAAGGGTCTTCCAGATGCACTTTTCATTATCGACCCTCGTAAAGAGCGTATTGCAGTTGCAGAAGCTCGTAAATTGAATATCCCAATTATCGGTATCGTTGACACAAACTGTGATCCAGACGAAATTGATGTTGTGATCCCTGCAAACGATGATGCAATCCGTGCTGTAAAACTTCTAACTGCTAAAATGGCAGATGCGATTCTTGAGTCTAAACAAGGCGAAGAAGAAGCTGTTGTAGAAGAAACGACAGAAACTGAAACAACAACTGCGTAACCTATTCAAAAGGTGATAAGAGGGAACTGCCTTTTATCACCTTTTTTTCACCTAGTAATCCGTGTTTTAACATAGAAGGAGGAAATGTAAAATGGCAATTACTGCTCAATTAGTAAAAGAACTGCGTCAAAAAACTGGTGCAGGTATGATGGACTGTAAAAAAGCGTTAACAGAAACTGATGGTGACATCGATAAAGCAATCGATCTTCTAAGAGAAAAAGGGATCGCAAAAGCTGCGAAAAAAGCAGACCGTATTGCGGCAGAAGGATTAACTCTTATTAAAACTGACGGCAACACTGGCGTTATCCTAGAAGTGAACTCTGAGACTGATTTCGTTGCGAAAAACGAAGGATTCCAAAATCTTCTTAACGAACTTGCTGATCATTTACTTGCTGCGAAACCTGCAACAATTGAAGAAGCACATGCTTCTAAAATGGAAAATGGTTCAACAGTTGAAGAACATATTACTTCTGCAATTGCGAAAATCGGAGAAAAAATTACGCTGCGCCGTTTCTCAGTCATCACAAAAGAAGATAACGCTGCATTCGGTTCTTACTTACACATGGGCGGACGCATCGGTGTATTAGCGGTTCTTAACGGAACAACTGATGAAGAGCTTGCGAGAGACATCGCAATGCACGTTGCTGCTGTAAACCCTAAATACATTTCTCGTGACCAAGTGTCTGAAGAAGAAGCAAACCGTGAGCGTGAAGTATTAACACAACAAGCGCTTCAAGAAGGAAAGCCTGAAAATATCGTTGCTAAAATGGTAGAAGGCCGTCTAAACAAATTCTTCGAAGAAATTTGCTTACTTGACCAAGCATTCGTTAAAAACCCAGATGAAAAAGTGAAACAAGTTGTAGGTGCGAAAAACGCAACTGTTCAAACTTATGTTCGCTATGAAGTGGGCGAAGGTATCGAAAAGCGTCAAGACAACTTTGCTGAAGAAGTTATGAGCCAAGTGAAAAAATAATGTTTGAAAAGCTCTCTGGGGCTTTTTTAGGGAGCACAAGCACTGTGTTCCCTATTTTTTAGAGGATATTGATTTACAAAAGACGATTTCTTACGCATAATAAGAGACGGTATAGTTTACACTTGGAGGTTATCATGAGCAAACCGAAATATAATCGCATTGTACTGAAGCTAAGTGGAGAAGCACTAGCTGGTGATGCTGGAAATGGAATTAACCCAACTGTCATTCAATCAATTGCAAAGCAAGTAAAAGAAATTGCAGAGCTTGATGTTGAAGTTGCAGTCGTTGTAGGCGGAGGAAACCTTTGGCGTGGTAAGACAGGCAGTGACTTAGGAATGGACCGGGCAACAGCAGACTATATGGGGATGCTTGCAACAGTGATGAATTCATTGGCATTACAAGACAGCCTAGAAACGCTTGGCATTCAGTCTAGAGTACAAACCTCTATTGAAATGAGACAGGTTGCAGAGCCATACATAAGAAGAAAAGCGATCCGTCACCTTGAGAAGAAACGTGTCGTGATTTTTGCTGCAGGTACTGGTAACCCTTATTTCTCTACTGATACAACAGCAGCACTTCGTGCAGCTGAAATTGAAGCAGATGTCATTTTAATGGCGAAAAACAATGTAGACGGTGTCTACAGTGCTGATCCTCGTACAGATGCGGATGCAGTAAAATATGATAAGCTTTCATATCTTGATGTACTAAAAGAAGGGCTTGCTGTAATGGATTCTACTGCGTCCTCATTATGTATGGACAATGACATTCCATTAATTGTCTTCTCTATTATGGAAGAAGGTAATATTAAACGTGCCGTCAATGGCGAATCAATCGGAACGATCGTGAGGGGGAAATAACGTGTCAAAAGAAGTGTTGAACCAAACAAAAGAAAAAATGGAAAAAGCCGTTCAAGCATACGGACGTGAACTAGCAACTGTCCGTGCGGGCAGAGCTAATGCTTCCCTTTTAGACAAAGTAACAGTGGATTACTATGGTGCGCAAACACCACTAAACCAAATTGCGTCAATTACAGTGCCAGAAGCACGTATGCTGATTATCACACCTTACGATAAAACAGCGATCGGTGATATCGAAAAGGCGATCCAAAAGTCTGATCTTGGTATCACACCAACAAGTGACGGAAACGTGATCCGTATTGCGATCCCAGCACTAACAGAAGAAAGACGTAAAGAACTTGTAAAAGTTGTGAAAAAATACTCAGAAGAAGCAAAAGTAGCTGTTCGTAACGTTCGTCGTGATGCAAACGATGAATTGAAAAAGCTAGAGAAAAATGGGGAGATCACTGAAGATGAATTAAGATCATCTACAGAGGATGTTCAAAAATTGACAGATGAATATGTCGCTAAAATTGATGAAGTGACAAAAGATAAAGAAAAAGAAATCATGGAAGTTTAAGAAAAAACTATGTACAATAGATAATAGTGAAAAGACCCTCTTCATGTTTACAGGGGGTTTTTTTGTTAATACTGTTGAGGACTATATTATTAGCGGGAACGCAACCTTTTTGGGTGATGGAGGAATCTCATGCTCAATATACTCAAAAATTGGAAGAATCAGCAAACAGCAGCTTCCAACTTAGAAAGCCTGACAAAAGAAGACATATTAAATGGAGAAATTCCTGAACATATCGCCATTATCATGGATGGGAATGGAAGATGGGCGAAGAAACGTGCGCTTCCACGGGTAGCAGGACATCATGAAGGAATGAAAGTTGTCAAGCGCATGACCAAGCTTGCAAATGAGCTGAATGTCAAAGTGCTGACTTTGTATGCTTTCTCTACAGAAAATTGGAAACGTCCAAAACTAGAAGTAGACTTTTTAATGAAGCTTCCTGAAGAGTTTCTAAACATCTATCTGCCTGAACTCATCGAGGAAAATGTCCGTGTACGTTTAACAGGTGATCCAGACGGCCTCCCGCAGCATACGAAAAAAGCGGTAGAGAACGCAGTGAAGAGTACGGCGAATAATGACGGACTCATTTTAAATTTTGCGCTCAATTATGGAGGACGGACAGAAATTATTTCTGCATGCAGACAAATTTCTGAAAAAGTCAAAGAAGGCAAGCTTCGAGCAGAAGACATCACAGAAGAGATGTTTTCAGCTTATTTAATGACAGAATCTCTTCAAGATCCGGATTTGCTTATTCGTACGAGTGGAGAAATTAGATTAAGCAACTTTATGCTTTGGCAAATTGCATACAGCGAGTTTGTCTTTACGGATGTGCTTTGGCCTGACTTTTCTGATGAGCATCTCATAGGCGCTATCGGAGAGTACCAGCGCCGCGGCCGGAGGTTCGGTGGAATTTAGAGGGTGGTGCAGATGAAACAAAGAATTTTGACGGGTGTTCTGGCAGCTGCAGTGTTTTTACTTGCAGTGATTTATGGACAAATGCCATTTACCCTGCTGATTTATTTAATGGGAAGTGTCGCTCTCTTTGAGCTTCTTAGAATGAAAAAGATTTCGATTTTCAGCTTTCCTGGCATTGTCAGCTTAATATTGCTTTGGCTTTTAATGGGCGGAGAAAATAGCTTCTTCCCGAACGTAGACGCATCAAAAATGCAGATTGCTTTATTTGCAGTCTTAATCCTTTTAACTTATACAGTTCTGAGTAAAAACTCTTTCACATTCGATGAGGTTGCTTTTGTTATATTAGCCACATTATATATTGGCGTTAGTTTCTATTATTTTATTCAAATTAGAGGCTTGTATGGCATGAGTGCGATCTTCTTCGCAGCGGTGATTATTTGGTCCACTGACTCAGGTGCCTATTTTATTGGGAAATCTATGGGGAAACGAAAGCTTTGGCCAGAGATCAGCCCAAACAAAACAGTAGAAGGATTTATCGGCGGAATCGTCACAGCGGTCGTGCTGTCACTTGTGTTCCAGGCGGTTACAGGATTTTTGCCATCATATCTGCTTGTTATGTTTATTACTCTTTTGCTCAGTATTTTTGGACAGCTTGGCGACCTTGTGGAATCTGCTTTAAAGCGTCATTACCATGTGAAGGATTCAGGGACAATACTCCCAGGTCATGGCGGAATTTTGGACAGGTTTGACAGCTTTTTATTCGTTCTGCCGTTTTTATATTTATTGCTGGCCACGTTTGCTAGCTAACCTCATAGAAACTAATTGAACGAGAGAAGGAGTGGCAATTTGAAATATATTTCGCTATTAGGCGCAACAGGATCAATTGGAGAACAAACATTAGATGTGATCAGGCAGCATCCAGACAAATTCAAGTTGAAAGCGATGACGTTTGGCAGAAATATAGACAAGGCCATCCCTATCATTGAACAATTTCAGCCTGAATTCGTTGGATGTGTAGACGAAGAGACCTATCGCACGTTAAAAGGTCATTCATTTCAATACGATGTTAAAATGGCTGCGGGTGATGAAGCGAACATCGAAGCAGCGACCTATGATGCAGTGAATGTTGTGGTCAATGCACTGGTAGGAAGTGTCGGACTTGTGCCGACATTAAAAGCCATTGAACAAAAAAAGACGATCGCACTTGCAAATAAGGAAACACTTGTGACAGCTGGTCATATAGTAAAAGAGTACGCCAAAAAGTATGACGTGCCTTTACTTCCTGTCGATAGTGAACACTCCGCTATTTTTCAATCCCTGCAAGGTGAACAAGCTAAAAACATTGAACGCTTAATCGTCACAGCTTCAGGCGGCAGTTTCCGAGATAAAAAACGCACGGAGCTTGAAGGTGTAACGGTTGAAGAAGCGCTGAATCATCCGAACTGGTCCATGGGCGCAAAAATCACGATCGATTCAGCGACCATGATGAATAAGGGGCTTGAGGTGATTGAGGCGCACTGGCTGTTTGATATCCCATACGATCAAATTGATGTGCTGTTACATAAAGAGAGCATCATCCATTCCATGGTGGAATTCCATGACAAAAGTGTCATGGCTCAGTTAGGTACACCTGACATGAGGGTTCCGATTCAATACGCGCTCACTTATCCTGATAGAGCGCCATTAAAAGAAGCGAAATCATTAAACCTTTGGGAGATTGGACAATTAAATTTCCAAAAAGCGGATTTTGACAGGTATCGCTGCTTACATTTTGCTTATGAATCAGGTAAAATAGGAGGGACAATGCCTACTGTGCTTAATGCAGCCAATGAAATAGCTGTTGATGCATTTCTAAAAGGCAAAGTAACGTTCCTGCAAATTGAAGAATTGATTGAAAAGGCACTGAACAGACATCATGTGATTTCAACGCCTAGTTTGCAAGATATCCATGAAGTGGACAAAGATACACGAGACTTTGTTCAATCAATCCTCGCATAAGGTGGTATGTTCGTGAATACAGTGATTGCGTTTATTATTATTTTTGGAACGCTCGTTTTTTTCCACGAGCTTGGCCATTTAATTATGGCGCAGCGCGCAGGCATTTTATGCCGCGAGTTCGCAATTGGTTTTGGACCGAAGATTTTTTCCTTTAAACGAAAAGAAACCGTCTATACCATCAGACTTCTGCCAATCGGCGGATTTGTTAAAATGGCTGGAGAAGACCCTGAAGTCATTGAAATTAAACCGGGTCATACAGTGGGTCTCTTATTCAATGAGCAAAATGAAGTAGAAAAAATCATTTTAAATGATAAAGAGAAATATCCTGATGCACTTGTCATTGAAGTTGAACAAATTGATTTAGATCATGCGATGAGAATTTCAGGATATGAGGCTGGAAATGAAGACATTCTCACTGGCTACAATGTAAGCCAAACAAGCTTCTATATTGCAGATGGTGAAGAAATTCAAATTGCGCCATACAACCGTCAGTTTGGTTCAAAAACAGTATGGCAGCGTATTAAAGCCATTGCAGCTGGACCGATTATGAACTTTATCCTGGCATATGTGATTCTAGTGGCTTTAGGATTTATTCAAGGTGTAACCGTGGATGATCCTGTACTTGGTAAGCTGACAAAAGACGGCCGGGCAGCGCAAGCTGGGCTTATGCAGGGAGATCATATCGTTTCAATTAACGGGGATAAAATGAATTCTTGGACAGATGTTGTTCAAACGGTTCAAAAGAACCCAGATAAAAAAATGAATGTCGTCATTGACCGAGATGGCAAAGAAAGCACCATTCAAGTTGTACCGGAAGCTGTGAAGGCCGAAGGAAAAACCATTGGCCGTTTTGGCTCTTATCCGCCAACGGAAAATGGCTTTCTCAAAGTCATTTCATCCTCAGGCACTACAGTGATATCTACAGCAGGTCTCATCTTAACGAACTTGCAAAAGATTGTTACAGGACAATTTTCATTAGATATGCTTGCAGGTCCTGTTGGAATATATGACATGACAGGAGAAGTAGCGAAACAAGGTGTGTTAACATTAATGCAGTTTGCTGCGTTTCTTAGTATCAACTTAGGGATCGTGAATTTATTACCGATTCCTGCATTAGACGGAGGAAGATTACTTTTCCTATTCGTTGAAGCCATTCGCGGCAAACCAATTAATCGTGAGAAAGAGGCACTTGTTGTCTTCATTGGTGTTGCGTTCCTCATGCTATTAATGCTAGTAGTGACATGGAATGACATCCAGCGATTATTTTTATAAAAACCAATGTCTCTTGTTTCTCATTCTGGGAAACAAGAGTTTTTGTGAGAAGTCCTATTTCTTAAATGAGGTGTAACGACATGAGACAATCCCTGACTTTCATTCCAACTCTTCGAGAGGTGCCAGCAGATGCTGAGGCAAAAAGTCATCAGCTATTAGTAAGAGCTGGATTTATTAGACAAAACACGAGCGGTATCTATCATTACCTGCCGTTAGCACATAAAGTGATTCAGCACATTCAAGCCATTGTTCGCAAGGAAATGGAAAAGGCGGGAGCAGCTGAGCTGTTAATGCCAGTGCTGCAGCAAGCAGAAATGTGGCAAGAGTCAGGAAGATGGTATACATACGGTCCAGAACTCATGCGTATGAAAGATCGCCATGGCCGCGAGTTTGCACTTGGCCCAACACACGAAGAAGTGATCACATCACTCGTACGCAGTGAAGTAAAATCGTATAAAAAGCTTCCTTTGACACTATATCAAATCCAATCTAAATTCCGTGATGAACAAAGACCTCGCTTTGGGTTATTGCGCGGACGTGAATTTATTATGAAGGACGCCTATTCATTCCACTCTTCACCAGAGAGCCTTGATGACACATACAACAAAATGTTTACAGCTTACTCGAATGTCTTTTCAAAAGTAGGTCTTAACTTTAGACCAGTCATTGCCGATTCTGGGGCAATGGGAGGAAAAGATACACATGAGTTTATGGCACTGTCAGAAGTAGGAGAAGATACAATCGCATACTCTGACACATCTTCCTACGCTGCGAACATTGAAATGGCTGAGGCTGTGTATCACGGAGAAGAAGCAAACCCTGCGGACTTCAAAGAACTCGAGAAAGTACACACGCCGCAGGTGAAGACGATACAAGATGTTGCGTCATTCTTAGAAGTGGCTCCTTCTACATGTATCAAATCTGTCTTGTTTAAAGCGGACGATGCGTATGTACTTGTCCTGACAAGAGGCGATCATGAAGTAAATGATGTGAAAGTGAAAAACTTAGTTGGAGCACAGCTTGTAGAGCTTGCTTCACGTGAGGAAGTACTAGACGTGATCGGAACAGAACCAGGATTTGTTGGACCAGTGAAGCTTGAAGCGGAAGTAACGATTTATGCAGACCACGCTGTCAAAGGAATGACAAATGCAGTTGCAGGTGCAAATGAATCGGATTATCACTATGTCAATGTCAATCCTGCTCGTGATCTATCAGTGAAGGAATATACAGATCTTCGCTTGATTCAAGAAGGAGACGTTTCTCCAGATGGTGAAGGCACAATCCAGTTCGCAAAAGGAATTGAAGTAGGACAAGTCTTTAAGCTAGGCACACGTTATTCAGAGGCAATGGATGCAACATACCTTGATGAAAATGGACGTGCGCAGCCAATGATCATGGGCTGCTATGGCATCGGAATTTCTAGAACCCTTTCTGCGATTGTTGAACAGCATCATGATGACAAGGGAATTATTTGGCCAGAAACAGTTGCGCCATATGATCTTCATCTACTCGCATTAAATATGAAAAACGATGCACAAAAGGAACTGGCTGAAACGCTGTATGAGCGTTTACAGGAAGAGGGCTATGAAGTCCTTTTCGATGACCGCCAAGAGCGTGCAGGCGTCAAATTTGCCGACAGTGACTTAATTGGACTGCCAATTCGCATTAGCTGCGGGAAACGTTCAGAAGAAGGAATTGTCGAAGTGAAATTCAGAAAATCAGGTGAATCACACGAAGTATCTGTTGATGAACTGATTTCATTTATACGCCAAGCATAAAAAACGAACAAAAAAATGAAGGTACCTCCTGCAAAAAAGAGGTACCTTTCTGATTTGCAAAAGGAGGGTCCTGTCTTGGATGAACAATTACCGATTACCCGGCGGCAATTTCATATATTACTCAATCAGATTCAAATGACAGATGATGACCTCAGTCGTTACTTTGAAGAAGGTGAGATCGTCAAATTGACGGTGCATAAGGCGGCAAAAACATGGCATTTCCATTTTAAATTTAAGGCGCTTTTGCCTTACCAAGTATATGCAATGTTTTTAAGCAGGCTGACAAATGCATTTTCTCATATCGCACAAGTCACTTGTACGATTGAAGTCAATGATCCGCACATATCTGAAGAGCTCGTTCAATCGTATTGGTCCCATTGTGTGGAAGAGCTTCAAGGAATTTCTCCCCCAATCATCAGCTTGCTTCAACAGCAAAAACCAGCGCTGTCTGGACATAAGATCATCATCAAAACAAAAAGCGAAACTGAGGCTCTGGCCATCAAGAAGAAATATAGCCCAATGCTTCAGGCTGCATTTAAACAAGTTGGTTTTCCAGAACTTCAATTTGATACAGAAATTTTTGTATCAGATCAAGAGATTCAGAAGTTCAGAGAACAAAAACTTGCTGAAGATCAAGAAAGAGCCATGCAAGCCCTTGTTGAGATGGAGAAGAAGGAAAGTGAGGATCAAGAGGAAGCTCCTTCTGGCCCTCTGATGATTGGCTATCAAATCAAAGACAATGAAGAAATACGTACGCTTGATAGTATTATGGACGAAGAAAGACGAATCACCGTCCAAGGGTACGTGTTTGATGCAGAAACGCGCGAACTAAAAAGCGGCAGAACCCTTTGTATCTTTAAAATTACCGATTATACGAATAGTATTTTGATCAAAATGTTTGCGAGAGAAAAAGAAGATGCTCAGCTCATGAAATCCTTGAAAAAAGGGATGTGGGTCAAAGCAAGAGGAAGCATTCAAAACGATACGTTTGTGAGAGATCTTGTCATGATCGCAAATGACGTCAATGAAATGAAACCTCAGCTGAAAGAAGATACTGCACCTGAGGGAGAAAAGCGTGTTGAGCTTCATTTGCATTCGCCAATGAGCCAGATGGATGCTGTCACTGGCATCGGTAAACTTGTTGAACAAGCAAAAAAATGGGGGCATGAGGCCATTGCCCTGACAGATCACGCCGTTGTACAATCCTTTCCAGATGCGTATGCAGCAAGTAAAAAGCATGGCATCAAAATGATGTACGGGGTGGAAATCAATTTAGTCGACGACGGGGTACCGATTGCGTATAATCCAGAGCACCGCTTGTTAGAAGATGCGACGTTTGTCGTATTTGATGTTGAGACAACAGGACTCTCTGCTGTGTATGATACGATCATTGAGCTTGCAGCCGTGAAAATCAAAGGCGGGGAAATCATTGACCGCTTTGAGGCATTTGCAAACCCTCATCATCCGTTATCAGCAACAACCATTGAACTAACCGGTATCACGGATGACATGGTGAGAGATGCACCAGATGTGGTCGATGTTGTTCGGGATTTCAAAGAGTGGATTGGACAAGATATCCTTGTTGCTCACAATGCAAGCTTTGATATGGGCTTTTTAAATGCAGCATATAAGCGACTGTTAAAAACAGATAAAGCGTCAAACCCTGTCATTGATACACTAGAACTCGGCCGATTCCTTTATCCTGAATTTAAAAATCACCGGCTGAACACGCTGTGTAAAAAGTTTGATATTGAACTCACGCAGCATCACCGGGCGATTTATGATGCAGAAGCAACTGGTTACCTCATGCTGAAGATGCTAAAAGATGCGGCTGAAAAAGAGATTGCTTACCACGATCAATTGAATGAAAACATGGGGCAGTCCAATGCGTATCAGCGCTCACGTCCTTACCATGCAACCGTGATTGCACAAAATGAGACGGGTCTAAAGAATTTATTTAAGCTTGTTTCACTTTCCCATATTCATTATTTCTACCGCGTGCCGCGTATCCCGCGCTCACAGCTTGAGAAATATCGAGAAGGTTTAATTGTTGGGTCTGCTTGTGATAAGGGTGAAGTGTTTGAAGGGATGATGCAGAAGTCACCTGATGAGGTAGAAGACATTGCCGCATTTTACGACTATTTAGAAGTTCATCCGCCAGAAGTGTATCAGCATTTACTCCAGCTGGAGCTTGTTCGGGATGAACGTGCATTAAAAGAGATCATCACAAACATTGTGAAACTTGGTGAAAAACTGAATAAACCAGTCGTGGCGACTGGAAATGTGCACTACCTGCATCCAGAAGACAAAATTTATCGCAAAATCTTAATTTCATCACAAGGCGGGGCGAATCCACTCAATCGTCATGAACTGCCAAAAGTTCATTTTAGAACAACTGATGAAATGCTAGAAGCCTTCTCTTTTCTTGGAGACGAGAAGGCGAAAGAGATTGTCGTGACGAATACGCAAAAAGTATCTGAGATGGTTGAAAGTATTAAACCAATCAAAGACGATCTTTATACACCAAAAATCGAAGGTGCAGATGAAGAAATTCGGGAAATGAGCTATAACATGGCTCGCAGCATCTACGGTGACGATTTACCGAAAATTGTAGAAGACCGGATCGAGAAAGAATTAAAGAGTATTATTGGTCACGGTTTCGCTGTTATTTATTTAATTTCTCATAAGCTTGTTAAGAAATCACTTGATGATGGATATCTAGTTGGTTCAAGGGGATCAGTTGGTTCATCTCTCGTTGCGACATTAACAGAGATTACAGAAGTGAACCCGCTTGCGCCGCACTATGTATGTCCAAGTTGCAAGCACTCTGAGTTCTTTAATGATGGATCGGTTGGCTCAGGATTTGACCTTCCTGATAAAGACTGTCCTGAATGCGGGACGCCGTATAAAAAAGACGGACACGATATTCCGTTTGAAACGTTCTTAGGTTTTAAAGGAGATAAAGTGCCCGATATCGACTTGAACTTCTCAGGAGAATATCAGCCGATTGCCCATAACTATACGAAAGAGCTGTTTGGTGAAGAGTATGTATACCGCGCAGGTACAATCGGTACCGTTGCAGAAAAAACGGCATATGGTTATGTGAAAGGCTACGCAGGAGATCATAACCTTCATATGAGAGGTGCTGAAATTGACCGGCTCGTACAGGGCTGTACGGGGGTCAAACGGACAACGGGCCAACATCCAGGCGGTATTATCGTAGTGCCGGATTATATGGACATTTACGATTTCTCACCAATTCAATATCCAGCAGATGCGACAGGTTCTGATTGGAAAACGACGCATTTTGATTTCCATTCAATCCATGATAACTTGCTGAAACTAGATATTCTTGGACACGATGATCCAACGGTCATTCGGATGCTTCAGGACTTGAGCGGAATTGACCCAAAAACGATTCCGACAGATGATCCTGAGGTCATGAAAATCTTCCAAGGAACGGAACCTCTCGGTGTCACAGAAGAACAAATTGGATGTAAAACGGGAACACTTGGGATCCCAGAGTTTGGCACAAGGTTTGTTCGTCAGATGCTTGAAGATACAAAACCGACCACCTTCTCGGAGCTTGTTCAGATCTCTGGTCTATCTCACGGTACAGATGTATGGCTCGGCAACGCCCAAGAGCTGATTCATAATAAAACGTGTGAACTAAGCGAAGTGATTGGATGTCGTGATGATATTATGGTCTATCTGATTTATCAAGGGTTAGAGCCGTCACTTGCCTTTAAAATTATGGAATCTGTTCGTAAAGGGAAGGGACTTCCTCCTGAATGGGAAGAAGAAATGAAGAATAATAACGTACCGAACTGGTACATTGATTCTTGTAAAAAGATTAAATACATGTTCCCTAAAGCCCATGCGGCTGCTTATGTATTAATGGCTGTTCGGATTGCTTATTTCAAGGTGCACCATGCACTTCTGTACTATGCGGCTTATTTTACCGTTCGTGCTGATGATTTTGATATCGAAACGATGACAAAAGGATCGAATGCGATTCGAGCGGTCATGGACGATATTAACTCAAAAGGTCTTGATGCATCACCGAAAGAGAAGAACCTATTAACTGTACTAGAGCTTGCACTTGAAATGTGTGAAAGAGGCTATCACTTTAAAAAAGTAGACCTATACCGATCAAGTGCCACTGAGTTTATCATTGATGGAGACGGGCTAATCCCGCCATTCAACTCCATCCCTGGACTCGGAACAAACGTTGCGTTAAATATTGTACGCGCACGCCAAGATGGCGAATTCCTTTCAAAAGAAGATTTACAAAAACGAGGAAAAGTGTCTAAGACCATCCTTGAGTATTTGGATCGTCAAGGCTGCTTAGAAGCACTTCCTGATCAAAACCAGCTTTCTTTGTTCTAATGTGAAAAATGAAGAGCGTCCTTAAAGGGCGTTCTTTTTATATTTACAATAAAATTATTATGTAAACTAAAATATTTTAACTGGAATTATTTTCTTGTTGATTCATATATCTTGATTTAACGTCGTGTTTTGAGAGAAGAGATTGTATGTCATTCTTTCTACCCAAATAGAGCAAAAAAGAGAATTTAGCCGTCTGAAATGTTCTCATACGACATATGATCATTTTGGGTACAGTCACATGAAGAATCAGGAGAAAACCTTCGGTGAGCGTCAAGCTGATGGCTGTTTACTATGCACATTTTTGAAACACGCTTGATTCTTTTCAACACTGTACAAAACACGTACGGAATGACAAGGAGGTGGTCATTTTTTGTTCAATGTTTCACGTTTAAGAAAAAAGAAGGGGTGAGAAGTAGGTACATGTCAGATTACAACTATGTAGAGGTGCTTCAAAAATCCATTTTGTTTTACGAAGCCCAGCGTTCCGGAAAGCTTCCTGAAAGCAATCGTCTTAACTGGCGAGGGGATTCTGGACTAGAGGATGGGAAAGATGTTGGTCATGATTTAACAGGCGGCTGGTACGATGCTGGTGATCATGTGAAGTTCGGGCTTCCGATGGCCTACTCGGCAGCCGTGCTTGCATGGACAGTCTATGAGTACCGAGAAGCTTACGAAGAGGCAGAGCTGCTTGATGATATGTTAGATCAAATCAAGTGGGCAACCGATTATTTTTTGAAAGCCCATACAGGTCCAAATGAATTTTGGGCACAAGTAGGCGATGGGAATGCGGATCATGGCTGGTGGGGTCCAGCAGAAGTGATGCCGATGAACCGGCCGGCATTTAAAATTGATGAACATTGTCCAGGAACAGAAGTAGCCGCCCAAACCGCAGCCGCTTTAGCAGCAGGTTCAATTATTTTTAAAGAAACAGACGCGCCTTATGCAGCAAAGCTTCTCACCCATGCAAAGCAGCTTTATGCATTTGCTGACCAATATCGCGGTGAGTATACAGATTGTGTCACCAATGCTCAGCCATTTTATAATTCCTGGAGCGGCTATATTGATGAGCTCATTTGGGGTGGAATATGGCTGTACTTGGCGACAAATGACCAGACCTATTTAAACAAAGCACTAAAAGCAGTAGAAGAATGGCCGAAGGATTGGGACTATACGTTTACGATGTCGTGGGACAATACCTTTTTTGCTTCGCAAATTTTACTTGCGAGAATCACAAAGGAGAAAAGGTTTATCGAATCGACGGAGCGTAATCTCGATTACTGGTCGACGGGTTTTGTTCAAAATGGAAAAGTAGAAAGAATCACTTATACGCCTGGCGGACTAGCGTGGTTAGATCAATGGGGTTCACTTCGTTATACAGCAAATGCTGCATTTTTAGCGTTTGTGTACGCAGATTGGGTCTCTGATCAAGAAAAAAAGAATCGATACCAAACATTTGCGATCAGGCAAACACACTATATGTTAGGGGATAATCCGCAAAATAGAAGCTATGTCGTTGGGTTTGGCAAAAATCCGCCGATGCATCCACACCATCGAACTGCACATGGCTCATGGTCTAATCAGCTGACAACTCCTTCTTCTCATCGGCACACGCTTTATGGAGCGCTTGTTGGGGGGCCTAATGCACAGGATCAGTATACTGATGACATCTCTGACTATGTATCAAACGAGGTAGCAACAGACTATAATGCCGCCTTTACTGGAAATGTAGCCAAAATGGTACAGCTGTTTGGTCAGGGGCAGTCAAAACTGCCGAATTTTCCGCCTAAAGAAAAAGTGGAAGATGAGTTTTTTGTAGAGGCAGCTGTCATGAGTAACGATACAACATCTACTCAGATCAAAGCCATTCTATACAATCGATCAGGCTGGCCGGCAAGAAGTAGTCAATCACTTTCTTTTAGATATTATGTCAATCTGAGCGAGATATTTGCGAAGGGATTCACTGATAAAGATATTCAAGTGACAGCTGTCTACAATGAAGGCGCTTCCTTATCTCCGTTAACGGTGTATGACGCATCATCCCATATCTATTTTACAGAAATCGATTTTACTGGCGTAGCTATTTTTCCAGGAGGCGAATCGCTTCATAAGAAGGAAATACAGTTCCGGTTATCTGCGCCAAATGGTGCGAATATATGGGATGCCTCAAATGATTATTCCTTTCAAGGATTAACATCCAATATGCAAAAAACAGCGAGAATTCCTGTTTTTGATCAAGGTGATTTAGTATTTGGTACGCTTCCGAATAAATAAATATAAAGGGTGAGGACATGACAAATAAAGAACGGTTTTTAACACTTTATCATCAAATGAAAAACGATGCGAATGGATATTTTTCAAAAGAAGGCATTCCGTATCATTCCGTTGAGACACTCATTTGTGAGGCACCTGATTACGGGCATATGACAACTTCAGAAGCTTACAGCTATTGGTTATGGCTTGAAGCATTGTATGGTCACTACACAGGCGATTGGAGCAAACTAGAAGCGGCTTGGGATAATATGGAAAAGTTTATCATTCCAGTAAACGAAGATGGACATGACGAACAGCCGCATATGAACTCTTACAACCCATCTAGCCCAGCCACATACGCTTCAGAAAAACCATATCCAGATCAATATCCGAGCCAGTTGACGGGTGCTCGCCCTGCTGGTCAAGATCCAATTGATCAAGAACTGAGGTCAACTTACGGAACGAATGAAACGTATTTAATGCACTGGCTTCTTGATGTAGACAACTGGTATGAATATGGGAATTTGCTCAACCCATCACATACTGCTGCATATGTAAACACATTTCAGCGGGGTCCGCAAGAATCCGTATGGGAGGCCATCCCTCATCCATCACAAGATGATAAAACGGCCGGAAAGCCCAATGAAGGTTTCATGAGCTTGTTCACAAAAGAAAATCAAGCGCCAGCCGCCCAGTGGCGCTACACAAATGCGACGGACGCTGATGCACGTGCAATACAGGCGATGTATTGGGCAAAGGAACTTGGCTATAATGGGTCAGTCTATCTTGATAAAGCGAAAAAGATGGGTGATTTTCTTCGTTACGGAATGTACGATAAATATTTTCAAACAATTGGAAGCGGTAAGCAAGGTAATCCGTATCCTGGAAATGGAAAAAGTGCATGTCATCACTTAATGGCGTGGTACACCTCTTGGGGCGGGGGACTTGGAGAATATGCGAATTGGTCATGGCGTATCGGTGCGAGCCATTGTCATCAAGGGTATCAAAACCCAGTCGCTGCCTACGCTTTATCCTCAGATAAGGGAGGCCTAAAGCCATCGTCACCGACTGCTGCAAGTGATTGGGAAAAGACGTTAAAGAGACAGCTTGAATTTTACGTCTGGCTTCAATCAAAAGAGGGAGCGATTGCAGGAGGTGCTACCAACAGCTGGAATGGAGACTATAGCGCTTATCCAGCAGGAAGAAGTACATTTTATGATATGGCTTATGAAGATGCGCCTGTTTACCATGATCCTCCGTCCAATAATTGGTTTGGAATGCAAGCATGGCCGATTGAGCGTGTAGCAGAGCTTTATTATATCTTTGCAAAAGATGGCGACAAAACATCTGAAAATTTCCAAATGGCCAAATCTGTCATCACAAAATGGGTCAACTATTCACTAGATTATATTTTTATTGGCACGCGTCCTGTGTCGGATCAAGATGGGTATTTTTTAGATGGTCAGGGTCAAAGAATTCTAGGGGGGACAAATGTTGCTGTTGCTACGACGAGTGCACCTGGAGAGTTTTGGATTCCTGGGAATATAGAATGGAGCGGCCAGCCTGACACTTGGAGCGGGTTCCAATCTGCAACAGGTAATCCAAATTTAACGGCAGTTACAAAAGATCCTACTCAAGATACTGGTGTACTGGGCAGTCTAATCAAAGCACTCACATTCTTTGCTGCTGCAACAAAGAAAGAGACAGGAAACTACACAGCACTTGGCATAAGAGCAAAAGAGACAGCGGCACAGCTCCTTGAGGTCGCTTGGAATTACAATGATGGTGTAGGGATTGTGACAGAGGAAGACAGAGAAGACTACCACCGTTTCTTTAAAAAAGAAGTGTACTTCCCAAATGGCTGGAATGGAACATTTGGTCAAGGAAATCAGATTCCTGGTTCCAGCACCATTCCTTCTGACCCGCAGCGAGGAGGTAACGGAGTGTATACGAGCTTTGCAGATCTTCGTCCTAAAATCAAGCAAGACCCAGCTTGGTCAGCCCTGGAGAGTAAATATCAATCATCTTTTAATGAAGCAACAGGCAAATGGGAAAACGGAGCGCCAAGTTTCACCTATCATCGTTTCTGGTCGCAAGTTGATATGGCTACCGCTTATGCAGAATACCATCGTCTCATAAACGAATAGAACCTAGTGCAGCTGCCGGCTTTTTTAGCCGGCGGTTTCCTAATAAGATAAATGAAATGAAAGCAAAGGTGATGTCATCATGGTTAATAAGAAAGAATTTATGAATCATTCATCGAATGGCGGATCACAGGAACAAGAAAATCAAAGCTGGAGAAAAGAAGCAAATAATCGAATCTTACAACATAGACAAAGAGAACTTGTCATAAACGTCATCAATAAGGAACAAAAGCCAGTTGCCGGAATAGAGGTGGAAATAAAACAAATCAGACATGAATTTGCATTTGGTTCAGCAATGAATGACCAAGTACTATTCAATCAATCGTATGCTGATTTTTTTGTTCAACATTTTAATTGGGCTGTGTTTGAAAATGAGGCAAAATGGTATGCAAATGAGCCTGAAAGAGGGAAAATAACCTACGAAAAAGCAGATGCCATGCTGAATTTTGCCAATAGACACCAAATTCCAGTGAGGGGGCACGCCTTATTTTGGGAGGTAGAGGATGCCAATCCAAACTGGCTGAAATCATTACCGAATCATGAAGTATATGAAGCCATGAAAAGGCGGCTTGAGCATGCAGGCAATCATTTCAAAGGGAAATTCCGTCATTGGGATGTAAACAACGAAATGATGCATGGTTCATTTTTTAAAGACCGGTTTGGGAAACAGATTTGGAAATGGATGTATGAAGAAACGAAAAAAATTGATCCTCAAGCCTTGCTGTTTGTCAATGATTATAATGTAATCTCATACGGCGAACATCACGCATATAAAGCACATATCAATGAACTTCGTCAGTTGGGGGCACCAGTTGAGGCCATTGGAGTTCAAGGTCACTTTGAAGATCGAGTGGATCCAGTCGTTGTAAAACAAAGACTAGATGTGCTTGCTGAGCTTGGTCTACCGATATGGGTGACAGAGTATGACTCTGTTCATGCGGATGCCAATAGACGAGCGGATAACTTAGAAGCTTTATATCGGGTAGCCTTTAGTCACCCAGCCGTAAAAGGTGTGCTGATGTGGGGATTTTGGGCAGGTGCGCATTGGAGAGGTGAGCACGCAGCCATCGTGAATCATGATTGGTCGTTAAATGAAGCAGGCAGGCGTTATGAAAAGCTACTACAGGAATGGACGACACAAAGAGTGGAAAAAACAGATGCGAATGGCCAAGTGACATGTCCAGCGTTTCACGGGACGTATGAGGTTCGAATTGGTGAAGAAAGTAAAATGTTGCAGCAGCAGACGATTGAACTTGATTCAACTAAACAAACACCGCTTCAACTAGATATCATCGTACCAGTAGAATAAGAGATTGTGAGGAGAATGGAATGAAAAAATGGTTTCAACGGGTGGCTTGTTTTATGCTGCTGATCACTTTATGGGCGGGTTGGTTCACTCTTACTGTAAAGGCCTCCTCCTATGTGCAAACATCTGGTACACATTTTGTATTGAACAACCACCCATTTTACTTTGCTGGCACAAATAATTATTATTTCCATTACAAGTCAAAAAAGATGGTAGATGCTGTTTTTGACGATATGAAGGCAATGGATTTAAAGGTTATTCGTATTTGGGGATTTCACGATGGTACCCCTCAAGAAAACTCAGTCTTACAATCTCGTCCAGGTGTTTATGAAGAATCCGGTTTTCAAAAACTAGACTATGCGATTTATAAAGCAGGGCAGGAAGGAATCAAGCTGGTCATCCCACTCGTGAACAATTGGGATGACTTTGGCGGGGTGAATCAATATGTGAAGTGGTTTCAGGCAGGATCACATGATCACTTTTATACAGATTCTCGGATTAAAACAGCTTACAAAAACTATGTGCGCTATGTATTAGAGAGAACCAATACGTACTCAGGTGTTCAATATAAAGATGACCCTGCAATTATGACATGGGAGCTCGCCAATGAGCCGCGCGCTCAGTCAGACCCTTCGGGAGATATACTAGTAAACTGGGCAGATGAAATGAGTGCATGGATCAAATCAATTGACTCGAATCATCTTGTTGCAGTAGGAGACGAAGGGTTCTTTCGCATGACAGGTCATGACGATTGGTTTTACAGTGGGGGAGAAGGTGTTGATTGGGATCGTTTGACTGCTCTCCCTCATATTGATTATGGAACCTATCATTTATACCCGGATCACTGGAATCAGTCTGCTGCATGGGGAGTGAAATGGATCAAAGATCATATCACCCGAGGAAACGCAATCGGAAAACCTGTTGTATTAGAAGAGTTTGGCTATCAAAATCAAACAGCCCGTCCTGATGTATATGATAGCTGGCTGAAGACAATTGAACAGCTCGGAGGCGCAGGTAGCCAATTTTGGATTTTAACAAGCATTCAAGACGATGATTCCCTCTACCCGGATTATGACGGTTTTCGAGTTTTAAAGGAGAGCCGGGAGGCAGAAATCATTCGTGAACACGCCAAAAGAATGAATGAAAAGAACTGATGAAGAATGCCTGTTTATAAGGAACTTCATTTGCATAAAAAAATTGGATATGGTATAGTTTTTATGGAAATGCTAACGATTACCGAGACAAGAGTGGGGAAACCCGCTCTTTTGTATTGAACAGGCAATTTTTGTCTCGACATTATTCATCCGTTTTCTGCTCCCCCTGCTCACAATAAAGCAGGGTTTTTATGCAGAATGATTGATAAGAGCGTTTATCGAAAGCACAAGGAGGAAGAGAATGAGCAAAAAAGTAGTGGACATCGTAAGCGACATGGTACAGCCAATTTTAGATGGCTTACAGCTTGAACTCGTTGATGTTGAATTTGTCAAAGAGGGTCAAAACTGGTTCCTTCGCGTATTTATTGACTCTGACAAAGGCGTCGATATCGAGGAGTGTGCCAAAGTGAGCGAAGCCTTGAGCGAAAAGCTTGATGAGGCAGATCCAATTAGCCAAAACTACTTTCTTGAAGTGTCCTCTCCTGGAGCGGAGCGCCCATTAAAGAAAAAAGCTGATTTTGAAAAAGCACTTGGAAAAAATGTTTTCATGAAAACATACGAACCAATTGATGGTGAAAAGGCATTTGAAGGTGAGCTTACAAGCTTTGATGGTGAGATTGCAACAGTGACAGTGAAGATCAAGACAAGAAAGAAAGAGATCAATATTCCATACGAAAAAATCGCTAACGCAAGATTAGCAGTTTCGTTCAATTAACCTTTTCATTGATATAAGGGGGAACCATAAAAATGAGTAGTGAGTTGTTAGATGCCCTGACTGTTCTTGAGAAAGAGAAGGGCATTAGTAAAGAAATTATTATTGAAGCGATAGAAGCTGCACTCATTTCTGCATACAAGCGTAATTTTAATCAAGCACAAAATGTGCGTGTTGATTTGAACCGTGAAACGGGAACGATTCGCGTATTCGCAAGAAAAGATGTTGTAGATGAAGTGTATGATTCTCGCCTTGAAATCTCTGTAGATGATGCAGCAAATATCAACCCGAATTACATGGTTGGTGACGTCGTTGAAATTGAAGTCACACCAAAAGATTTCGGACGCATTGCAGCTCAGACAGCGAAACAAGTCGTGACGCAGCGAGTGAGAGAAGCAGAGCGAGGTGTGATTTACACTGAGTTTATCGATCGTGAGGAAGACATCATGACGGGAATCGTTCAGCGAATTGACAGTAAATTCATTTACGTGTCACTTGGCAAAATCGAAGCCCTTCTTCCGGTCAATGAACAAATGCCAAATGAGGACTACAAACCACATGACCGCATTAAAGTGTTCATTACGAAAGTAGAAAAAACAACAAAAGGACCACAAATTTATGTATCAAGAACACACCCAGGTCTTTTAAAGCGTTTATTTGAAATCGAAGTGCCAGAAATTTATGATGGTACTGTAGAGCTTAAATCTGTCGCTAGAGAAGCAGGGGACCGTTCTAAAATATCTGTTCGTACAGATGATCCTGATGTTGATCCAGTTGGTTCTTGTGTAGGACCTAAAGGTCAGCGTGTACAAGCAATTGTCAATGAGCTGAAAGGCGAAAAAATTGACATTGTTCATTGGTCAAATGACCCGGTTGAATTTGTTGCCAATGCGTTAAGTCCATCAAAAGTTCTTGATGTCATTGTAAATGAAGAAGATAAGGCGACAACTGTCATTGTCCCTGATTATCAGCTGTCATTAGCCATTGGTAAAAGAGGTCAAAATGCGCGTCTTGCAGCGAAATTAACGAGCTGGAAGATTGACATTAAAAGCGAAACAGATGCAAGAGAACTCGGTATTTTCCCAAGAACTGAAGACTCTGAATCTCTTTTCTTAGAGGCTGAACCAGTAGCTGAGGAATCTGACGAATAAGAGGTGATATAAAAGGTGAAAAGCCGAAAAAAAATCCCGCTTAGAAAATGCGTCGTGACGGGAGAAATGAAACCAAAGAAAGAACTGATTCGCGTTGTTCGTTCAAAAGAAGGGGAAGTGTCTGTTGACGCAACCGGAAAAATGAACGGGCGCGGCGCTTACCTTTCTCTCGATAAAGAAACCATTCTTGCGGCGAAGAACAAACGTAGTTTACAGCAGCAATTTCAGACACAGATTGACGAACACATTTTTGAAGAATTACTAGAACTAGCTGAAAAGGTGAAAAAACCTAATGACTGAATCTGAATGGTATCCTTTGCTTGGTCTAGCAAATCGAGCTCGTAAAGTCGTGTCAGGAGAAGATCTGGTGATCAAAGAAATTAGACATGCGCGTGCTAAGCTGGTTCTTCTTGCAGCAGATGCCTCATCCAACACAGAGAAAAAGGTATCTGACAAATGCAAATTTTACAATGTTCCGGTTAGAAAAGTTGAAGACCGTTCCGTTCTCGGACGTTCTATAGGGAAGGAAGCTCGCGTAGTTGTCGCTGTCACTGACCAAGGCTTCGCTAAGAAGCTCATAAGCTTGCTCGATTAATTTATTTGGGGGTGAACGAATGGCTAAAGTGAGAGTATATGAATACGCAAAAGCCATAGATGTTTCAAGTAAAGATATTATAGCAGCGCTTAAGGATATGAACGTGGAAGTGAACAACCACATGGCGACGCTTGAAGACGACACTGTGAAAAAGCTAGACGCTATCTATAAAAAAGCCAAAGCAAAAGAGACAGCTAACGAGAAACCCGCAGAACAAAAAAAACAATCATCTAACAAAAACAATGATAGAAAGAAGAATGACGTGCAGAATAATCAATTTAATAAAAACAAAAAAAACAACAACCAAAACAAAAACAAAAATAAACGTGGCGGCAACAACAAGGCGCAGCATCAGCAAGCAAGACCTGTGAAGCCGAAAAAAGAGCTTCCTGAAAAAATTGAATTTACAAATTCAATGACAGTCGGTCAGCTTGCTGACGAGCTTGGCAAAGAAACTGCTGAAATCATCAAAAAACTGATGATGCTTGGTGTTATGGCTACGATCAACCAAGAGCTCGACAAAGATACAGTCGAATTAATTGCTTCTGAATATGGTGTTCCAGTAGAAGAAGTCATCATTTTAGAAGAAACTGAACTTGAAAAGTATGAAGTTGAAGATAAAGAAGAAGATATGCAAGTACGCCCTCCAGTCGTAACGATCATGGGACACGTTGACCACGGGAAAACAACGCTTCTTGACAGCATTCGTAAAACGAAAGTTGTTGAAGGGGAAGCGGGTGGAATTACGCAGCATATTGGTGCATACCAAATTGAAGAAAACGGTAAGAAAATCACGTTCCTTGATACACCAGGACACGCAGCTTTTACTACGATGCGAGCACGTGGTGCTGAAGTAACAGATACGACGATCTTGGTCGTTGCAGCAGATGACGGTGTCATGCCGCAAACGATTGAAGCGATCAACCACGCAAAAGCGGCAGAGGTGCCAATCATTGTGGCTGTCAATAAAATTGACAAACCAACAGCGAACCCTGACCGCGTGATGCAGGAATTAACTGAGCATGGTCTTGTACCTGAGGCTTGGGGCGGCGAAACCATTTTCGTTCCTTTATCTGCAAAAACAGGTGAAGGCATTGACGAATTGATCGAAATGATCCTTCTTGTCAGCGAAGTAGCAGAACTAAAAGCCAACCCAAATCGTGCGGCAAAAGGAACTGTGATCGAGGCTGAGCTTGATAAAGGAAGAGGTTCTGTTGCAACCCTTCTCGTTCAAACTGGTACACTTCAAGTAGGTGACCCAATCGTTGTCGGAAATACATTTGGCCGTGTACGTGCAATGGTCAATGACATCGGACGCCGCGTAAAAACTGCAGGACCATCTACACCTGTTGAAATCACTGGTTTAAATGATGTACCGCATGCAGGGGATCAGTTCCTCGTATTCAAAGATGAAAAAACAGCTCGTCAAGTCGGTGAGGCGCGTGCGTCTAAACAACTTGATGAACAGCGTTCAGACAAAGCGAAATTATCTCTCGATGACCTATTTGAGCAAATCAAACAAGGTGATGTGAAAGATATCAACTTAATCGTAAAAGCAGACGTACAAGGTTCTGCTGAAGCACTGACGGCAGCTCTTCAAAAAATTGAAGTAGAAGGCGTAAAAGTGAAAATCATCCATACGGGTGTTGGAGCGATTACAGAATCTGATATCATTTTAGCAAGTGCTTCTAATGCGATCGTGATTGGATTTAACGTACGTCCTGATGGCAATGCGAAGAGCACAGCTGAAACAGAAAACGTAGATATCCGCTTACACCGCATCATCTACAAAGTCATCGATGAAATTGAAGCTGCGATGAAAGGGATGCTTGACCCTGAATATGAAGAAAAAGTCATCGGTCAAGTTGAAGTTCGTCAAACGTTCAAAGTTTCAAAAATCGGTACAATTGCTGGTGGCTATGTCACTGAAGGTACCATTACTAGAGACAGTGGTATCCGCTTAATTCGTGATGGCGTCGTCATCTTTGAAGGTGAAGTCGACGTATTAAAACGATTCAAAGACGATGTGAAAGAAGTTTCACAAGGCTATGAATGTGGTATTACCATTAAGAAATACAATGATATCCGTGAAGGTGATGTCATGGAATCATTCGTTATGCAAGAAATCGAAAGAAAATGATCGGTTATACCGAGTGTGAGTGTATGATCTATGATGCATCCTCACTGAAGGAAAAACGTGCGGTTCTGCAGCGTATCATGACAAGAACGCGCCATAAATTCAATGTGACCATTGCTGAAATGGACTATCAGGATACATGGCAGCGTACTTCGATCGGAATCGCCGTCATTTCCTCCTCCCGGGTTCAAGTGGAAAAGGAACTTCAGCGTGTGTTAAGCTTTATTGATTCTTTTCCGGAAATTGAACGAACGATCACGAAAACTGAGTGGTTTTAATTAGAGGTGATAAGATCATGAGTATGAGAGCAACCCGTGTGGGTGAGCAAATGAAAAAAGAATTAGGCGACATCCTTGGCAGAAAGCTAAAAGATCCAAGAATCGGCTTTTTGACTGTAACGGATGTTGAAGTATCCGGTGATTTGCAAATTGCTAAAGTCTATATTTCTGTTCTTGGCGACGAGAAGAAAAGAGAGGAAACCTTAAAAGGCCTTGCAAAGGCGAAAGGGTATATCCGCTCTGAAATTGGCAATCGAATCAGACTTCGCAAAACACCAGAGCTTCACTTTGAATTCGATGAGTCTGTAGACTACGGTAACCGAATTGAAAGCCTGATTGCTGAACTAAACACAAAAGATCACGAATAAGACGTTGAAATAAGGATAGGCGATGATCGTCTGTCCTTTTTCATCGTTTATGAAAGGAGAGAACGCAGGTGCAAAACGGTGTTCTTTTATTACATAAAGAAAGAGGCATGACCTCTCACGACTGTGTGTTTAAAGTGAGAAAGATTTTACACACAAAAAAAGTGGGACATACAGGGACACTCGATCCAGAGGTTTCAGGTGTTCTGCCTATTTGTATTGGACGAGCGACAAAAATTGTGGAGTACTTAACAGATAAATCGAAAACGTATGATGCGGAAATCACCATTGGATTTTCTACAACGACAGAAGACCAAACAGGTGAAGTAGTAGAAGAAAAAAAGGTGCCGGTACCGATGTCAGAAGATGACATTGATGCTGCGTTGAAACAATTTGAAGGAACCATTGAACAGATCCCTCCGATGTTTTCTGCTGTAAAAATTGGCGGAAAAAAGCTCTATGAATATGCGAGGCAAGGCATTGAAATTGAACGTCCAAGCCGTGAAATTACCATTCATCGCATCAAGCGGACAACACCTGTCACATTTGAAAATGGTAAAGTATCATTTAGATTCACCGTACTGTGTTCAAAAGGCACATATGTGAGAACGTTAGCCGTCGATATCGGAAAAAAACTTGGGTTTCCAGCCCACATGTCTCACCTCATTCGCATAGGATCTGGTGACTTTACGTTAGATGAATGTATCACTCTTGATGAATTGCGGGAGATCAGCGAGAAAGGAACGGTTGAGGAACATCTTGTGCCGATCGAGCGTGCGCTCAATCATTTGCCGAAATGGGAGATAAATGATACATTAGCAAGTAAAGTGGAAAACGGTGCAGTCCTACCTATGCCTGATGAATTTGCTCATTTTGCAGAGGAAGATCGTGTCGCTGTCTTTGCTCCTTCAGGCCGTTGTATGGCGATTTATATGAAGCACCCGACCAAACAGAACCTGATGAAGCCGGCGAAGATTTTATCACAGGACAAGCAATCTTAAAGAAAAGGTGACCATCTCGTGAAGACTATACATATTTCACACCCACATACATTGAATCAAAAGGATCAAGTCCCGTCTGTGATGGCTTTAGGGTATTTTGACGGTGTTCACCTCGGACACCAAAAAGTGATTGATGCAGCGAAAAACATTGCGGAAAAAGAGGGTTTAGCTCTAGCTGTCATGACTTTTCATCCGCATCCATCACATGTTCTGCAAAAAGCACGTGAACCAAAAGACTTAATCACACCGCTTGAGGATAAGATTGATTTTATCGAACAATTAGGTGCTGACTACTTATACATTGTGCAATTCAGCGAAAGCTTTGCAGCACTGTCTCCTCAAGAGTTTGTCGATCAATATTTGGACGAACTGAATGTGAAGCATGCAGTCGCTGGGTTCGATTTTACATTCGGCCGGTTTGGCGCAGGCACAATGGAAACGTTTGATGAATACGGGAAAGGGCGGATTGCTGCGACCATTGTACCTAAGCTTTCCAACCAAGACCGGAAAGTCAGCTCAACCCTGATACGTTCCGCATTGAAAAATGGAGACGTTGAATATGTGAGTGAGCTTTTAGGGAAACCGTATCAGCTGCGCGGCATTGTGATTCATGGAGATAAACGAGGACGCACGATTGGCTTTCCAACCGCCAATGTTGGTTTGTCTGCTGAATACATCATCCCGCCAACAGGCGTATATGCAGTGAGAGCGGAAGTGAAAGGCAAGGTGTATGACGGTGTTTGTAACGTTGGCTACAAACCAACATTTTATGAAAAACGTCCTGATCAGCCTGCGATTGAAGTGAACCTTTTTGATTTTAACGAAGAAATTTATGGTGAACCGATTAAATTACAGTGGTACAAACGGATTCGCAGTGAACAAAAATTTAACGGTATCCAAGAATTAACGGCTCAAATTAGTCAAGATAAAGAAGAAGCGATTCAGTTTTTTCAAAATCATCTTCATTAAACAAAAAAATCGCAGAAAAACCGCTCTATCATTTGCAAAATCGGCATATTTTTAGTATGATAATTCCTGTAGCTTTAAAACCACTTACTTGGCAGGCCGACTTCACCGACGGTTGCGAGGTAGATGGGGCTAACATGATTTGGAGGTGAAACAGGATGGCTATTACTCAAGAGCGTAAAACTCAATTAATTAATGAGTTCAAAACACACGAATCTGATACTGGATCTCCAGAAGTTCAGATCGCTGTCCTAACAGAATCAATTAACAACTTGAACGAGCATTTACGTACTCATAAGAAAGATCACCACTCACGTCGCGGTCTTTTGAAAATGGTAGGTAGACGTCGTAATCTTCTTACGTATCTACGTAATAAAGACGTAACTCGTTACCGTGAGTTAATTAACAAACTAGGCTTACGTCGATAATCGTAAAAAGCGGGAGGATTCCCGCTTTTTTATCGTATAATCACTAATATTTTATGGTTAAAATGTTGAAAGAATGGCAAAAACCCTTCTACATACAGCTTTCACATTGATATGTGAAAATCATTTTGTTCATAATAAGAAATAACCTAAAAACTTTACGACAAGAGAGGAGTTTATCTCAGAATGGGACAAGAGAAACAAGTCTTCACCATAGACTGGGCTGGACGTCAACTGACAGTTGAAACTGGTCAGCTTGCAAAGCAAGCAAACGGAGCGGTTCTCGTACGCTACGGAGATACGGCTGTGCTTAGCTCAGCAACAGCTTCTAAAGAACCAAAACCACTTGATTTTTTCCCGCTCACTGTAAACTACGAAGAAAGATTATATGCAGTTGGTAAAATTCCTGGTGGTTTCATTAAAAGAGAAGGCCGCCCAAGTGAAAAAGCAATCCTTGCGAGCCGCTTAATTGACAGACCGATCCGTCCACTATTTGCAGACGGATTTAGAAATGAAGTACAAGTCATTAGTATTGTCATGAGTGTGGATCAAGATTGTTCATCTGAAATGGCTGCAATGTTTGGCTCATCTTTAGCTTTATGTGTGTCTGACATTCCATTTGAGGGACCAATCGCTGGCGTGACAGTAGGACGAGTAGATGGAAAGCTCATCATCAACCCAAATGTTGAGCAGCTTGAACAAAGCGATATCAACCTTGTTGTAGCTGGAACAAAAGATGCAATCAACATGGTAGAGGCTGGTGCTGATGAAGTACCAGAAGAAACAATGCTTGAAGCCATCATGTACGGCCATCAAGAGATCAAACGCTTAATCGAATTCCAAGAAGAAATTGTAAAAGCTGTCGGTAAAGAAAAAATCGATATTCCTTTATATGAAGTCGATCAAGCATTAGCAGAGGAAGTAAAACAACTTGCTGAAGCGGATCTACTGAAAGCGATTCAAGTACATGAGAAGCATGCTCGTGAAGATGCTATCAGTGCTGTGAAAAAAGCTGTCGTTCAAAAATTTGAAGAAGAAGAGCGTGACGAAGCAACGATTAAACAAGCGAAGGATGTCTTAAACAAGCTTGTGAAAAACGAAGTTCGCCGCCTTATTACTGAAGAGAAGGTACGTCCAGATGGACGCGGCGTTGATCAAATCCGTCCACTTTCTTCAGAAGTAGGACTTCTTCCAAGAACGCACGGTTCAGGATTGTTTACAAGAGGCCAAACACAGGCACTCAGTATTTGTACATTAGGTGCACTTGGTGATGTACAGATTCTTGATGGTCTTGGTGTTGAAGAGTCTAAGCGATTCATGCACCATTATAACTTCCCGCAATTCAGTGTTGGTGAGACCGGCCCAATGCGTGGTCCAGGCCGTCGTGAGATTGGACATGGTGCGCTAGGCGAACGTGCATTAGAGCCAGTCATTCCATCTGAAAAAGATTTCCCTTATACGGTTCGCCTTGTGTCTGAGGTGTTAGAATCAAACGGTTCTACTTCACAAGCAAGTATTTGTGCGAGCACACTTGCGATGATGGATGCAGGTGTTCCAATTAAAGCACCAGTTGCAGGGATTGCAATGGGACTTGTTAAATCTGGTGAATACTACACCGTGCTGACAGACATTCAAGGAATGGAAGATGCACTTGGAGACATGGACTTTAAAGTAGCAGGTACATCTAAAGGTGTAACAGCGCTTCAAATGGACATTAAAATCGATGGTCTATCAAAAGACATTTTAGAAGAAGCACTTCAACAAGCGAAAAAAGGAAGAATGGAAATTTTAGATAGCATGCTGTCAACTATTCCAGCTTCTAGAGGAGAATTGTCACGTTATGCACCAAAAATCTTAACGATGACAATCAATCCAGATAAAATTCGCGATGTCATTGGACCAAGCGGTAAACAAATCAATAAAATCATTGAAGATACCGGTGTGAAAATTGATATTGAACAAGACGGTACAATCTTTATCTCTTCTACTGAAGAAGACATGAACCAAAAAGCGAAGAAAATCATTGAAGATCTTGTCAGAGAAGTTGAAGTTGGCCAACTTTACTTAGGTAAAGTAAAACGAATTGAAAAATTCGGTGCCTTCCTTGAAATCTTCAGCGGCAAAGATGGACTTGTTCATATTTCTGAGCTTGCACTTGAACGTGTTGGCAAAGTAGAAGATGTCGTGAAGATTGGTGACGAACTACTCGTCAAAGTCACTGAGATCGATAAACAAGGCCGTGTAAACCTTTCCCGTAAAGCTGTTTTACGTGAAGAAAAGGAAAAAGAAGAAAAGCAGTCTTAATGAGAACAAATAAAATGTGTTAGAAGCCAGGTATCCGTGCCAGGCTTCTTTCTTTTCTTGCGCGTAACAATAGTTCTAGCTTGTTTCTCCCCATCATAATTTGTGGTAAAGGGGAGGGACAACCATTGAACAAAACGATACCATTCTTTGTGTTTGTATTTTTACTGCTCGTGTCATATCAAACGATGAAGCAGCCGGCTGCTGTTACATATATGAATTCAATGAAAGAGCACGCCGAGGTAGCATCTGTTTCAAAAGATATTCTGTATCAAGAGATCGAATCGAAGTCTTCTGACTATGAAGAGAAGCCGCAAAATGCTAAGATTGATAAAGTGTGGAAAAAGATGCCTGGTTTAAATGGACAGACAGTCGATATCGATGCTTCTTACGAAAAAATGAAAAAACAGGGCTCTTTCGATGAAAAGCTGCTTGTTTTTAAAGAAACAAAACCATCTGTCCATTTGCATGAACTTGGTGCTGAACCTATCTATAAGGGACATCCAGACAAAAAGATGAATGCATTCCTGATCAATGTAGCTTGGGGCGACGAGCATTTAACAAAGATGTTGAATACACTAGAAAAGCATCAAGTGAAGGCAACCTTTTTCTTAGAAGGCAAATGGGTGAAAAACAGTCCAGACCTTGCTAAAAAAATCGTGGCAGATGGTCATGAAATTGGAAATCATTCATACAATCACCCGGATATGCGCACACTGACAAGAGAACGAGCATTAGAGCAGATGATTAAAACAAATCGCCAAATTGAAGAATCCCTTGGGAAAAAACCAATATGGTTTGCGCCTCCAAGTGGCAGCTTTAAAGAAGAAACAGTAAAGCTTGCGAAACAAGAAGGAATGGAAACCATTATGTGGACAGTAGACACGATCGACTGGCAAAAACCATCACCAGCTGTATTACAAAAACGAGTGCTTGGGAAAATTCACAATGGGGCGATGATATTAATGCATCCAACAGACGCAACAGCGAGAAGTCTTGACGCACTTATCACTCAAATCAAAGAAAGAGGATATGAACTAGGAACGGTTTCTGACCTCCTAAGTGAAAAAAGACACCCGTGATGCGATCTGTTTGTTGAATAGGAGGAGCAAAACTTGGTCAAAACGTATACATGCCAAAACGGAGTAAGAATTGTACTTGAAAACAATCCCACTGTAAGGTCTGTCGCAATTGGCGTCTGGATTGGAACAGGTTCTAGACATGAGACACCAGAAGTAAATGGGATCTCACACTTTTTAGAGCATATGTTCTTTAAAGGAACAAAGACGAGATCTGCACGTGATATCGCAGAATCCTTTGACCGCATTGGTGGTCAAGTGAATGCCTTTACGTCAAAAGAATATACTTGCTATTATGCAAAGGTACTTGATTCACATGCTGGGTATGCCCTCGATGTGTTGAGTGACATGTTTTTCAACTCTGCTTTTGACGAAGAAGAGCTGAAGAAAGAAAAAAATGTGGTCTATGAAGAAATTAAAATGTATGAAGATACTCCTGATGACATCGTTCATGATTTGTTAAGCAAAGCCATTTACGGTGATCATTCATTAGGTTATCCGATTTTAGGGACAGAGGAAACACTCTCTACTTTTAACGGTGATTCCCTTCGAAAATATATGGACGAATTCTATACGCCGGATCGCGTCGTCATCTCTGTTGCAGGGAACGTCGATGACACCTTCATTCGTGAGGTCGAAACATTATTTGGCTCGTATGAAGGAAAGGGAAAAAAGCAGCCTGTCGAAGCCCCGCAATTCCACTATGACAAACTGACACGCAAAAAGGAAACAGAACAGGCGCACCTTTGCATGGGCTTTAACGGACTTCCTGCTGGAGATCAGGGCATCTATGACTTAATCGTCTTAAATAATGTTCTAGGCGGTAGCATGAGCAGCCGGTTGTTCCAAGACGTAAGAGAAGATAAAGGACTTGCGTATTCTGTATTCAGCTATCATAGTTCATTTGCAGATAATGGAATGCTGACGATCTATGGTGGAACTGGAGCGAAGCAGCTGAACCTGCTATCTGAAACCATCTTACAAACATTAGACGTCTTAAAACGTGAGGGAATTACGCAGAAAGAACTTGAAAACTCTAAGGAGCAAATGAAAGGCAACCTCATGCTCAGTCTTGAAAGCACAAACAGCAAGATGAGCCGAAATGGTAAAAATGAATTACTCCTTGGTAAACATCGTACGCTTGATGAAATTATTGATGAAATCAATCGCGTCTCATTAGACGGCGTGAACAATTTATCGAAAAGAATCTTTACAGAAGATTATGCGCTCTCGCTTATTAGTCCGACGGGTGATCAGCCATCATAATGTAAACAAAACGGCAGACTTCTCAAGAGGTCTGCCGTTTATTGTATATCAAGAAGAAAGGGGCTCTGCGTTTATGAAACATGAAAAACTGAAAAGGCTATCTCCGCTTCTTAAACAAGCCATCTCTTTCCAGCCGATGACATCTGGATTTTCGGGAGACCGTACCTTTTTGGTCACAACGCCTAGTGAAAAGCTAATACTCAAGCTATCAGACATTCAGAAATATGCCAGTTTGAAAAAGAAAACATCCATTCTGCAGAATTTAAAAAAACGGGGGGTTCTTTGTTCTGAAGTAATGGAGGTTGGAGTGAGTGCTGAACAAAACTGTACCTTTCGGATTTTTCCCTTTATTGAAGGAGAGAATGCTAGAGCATCCATTCGTCTGCTCACAGAAGAAGAGCAGTATAAAATCGGAAGACGGGCAGGCAGAGACTTGAGGATCATGCATACTTGTGATGCCCCTACCTATGTAGCGCCTTGGGATGATCGGGTATTAGCGAAACATGAACGGTATGTATATGCCTATCAATCAAGTGGAGTTGCCTTTTCCCATGATCAGTTCGTATTAGATTTTATTCAGTCACATGCTGATGCAGTAAAAGAGAGACCAAACCAGTTCCAGCACGATGATTTTCATGTAGGGAATATCATCATACAACGTCATCAATATGCGGGTGTGATCGACTTTGATCAATCCGACTGGGGTGATCCGATTCATGACTTTTATAAACTGTCTTTATTCAGTCGAGAAAACAGCATTCCATTTTCAGCCGGGCAATTGGATGCCTATTTAAGTACGCAGACAACACATGATTTTTGGCTTCTTTTTTCCATCTATACAGCCATGAGCTGTTTTTCTTCTATTGTTTGGACGTTATCCTATGACCCGGGGCATGTAAAAGACATGGTGAATCGAGTGGAAAGAATGCTGACAGACCATAAGCGTTTTACTCAACTGACGCCAGTTTGGTATACAGATTGGCTTGATTCGTGCGTGTAGAACGGGACGGTCTATTCACCCGCCCTGCTGCATATATGATATGGAAGGGGAGTGATGCGATTTTGAGGCTGAGTGAGCTGTCAGGAAAAGAGATCGTCGATATTAAAAGAGCGGAGCGGCTTGGCGTGCTTGGACAAACCGACCTTGAAATAAATGAACAGGACGGTCAAATTACAGCACTCATCATACCTTCCGTCAAATGGTTTGGCTTTCGAAAACAAGGAAATGACATCCGCGTTCCGTGGAATCACATTCAAAAAATAGGATCAGATATGATCATTCTCGATGTGCCTGAAGAACTTCAGCCGCATGGGGAAAAAGAGCACCCATCATAAAAGGGTGCTCTTTTTCTTTTCTCTCCCCGATTTGTTCACAGGCTGAATCCTCTCCTCATATGCTGAAAGGGAGATTCGGAAAATATTACAGACTTTTTTAAATAAAGAAGGTGAACGGTCAGTATGTTGAGCGGTTTAACGGTTGCGGTGATCGGGGGAGATGCTAGGCAGCTTGAAATCATTCGCAAGCTGTCACAGCAGCATGCCAAAGTGTTTTTGGTCGGATTTGATCAGCTGGATCATGGATTTATTGGTGCTGAAAAGCTGAAAATGTCAGAGCTTCCATTTGAACAAGTGGATAGTATGATCCTTCCGGTATCAGGTGCTACAGACGAAGGGGTCGTTGCCACCGTTTTTTCAAATGAGAAGGTCGTGCTAGAAGCTAAATATTTAGAAAGAACCCCTGCACATTGTACCTTGTACTCAGGTATTTCTAATATGTACTTAGACAATATGGCAAAGCAGGTGAACCGGAAGCTTGTGAAGCTGTTTGAGCGAGATGATATTGCCATATATAACTCTATTCCAACAGTTGAAGGGATTATCATGATGGCTATTCAGCAAACGGACTATACGATTCATGGGTCACACGTCGCTGTTCTCGGACTTGGTCGAACAGGGCTCACCATTGCCCGCACATTTCGGGCGCTAGGTGCGGAAGTGAAAGTTGGTGCTGCGGATACAGCCCATTTAGCGCGAGCCTTTGAGATGGGACTTGATCCATTTTCAATGGACCGTTTAAAAGATGAAGTAACGGATGTCGACATCATCATCAATACGATTCCAAGCTTAGTATTAGATTCATCTGTCATCGTCAGCATGACACCAAAGACACTTATTTTGGATATCGCCTCCCGCCCAGGTGGAACAGACTTTGACTTTGCACAAAAGCATGGAGTGAAGGCACTTCTTGCACCAGGACTTCCAGGGATTGTGGCACCAAAGACAGCCGGGCAGATCATTGCAAAAGTGCTTTCTGGGCTCTTATGTGAACTTGCGGAGGAAAAAAGGGGGATGAAATCATGACTACACTAAAAGGGAAAAGAATCGGCTTTGGTTTAACAGGTTCTCACTGCACGTACGAAGCCGTTTTTCCGCAAATCGAATCACTCGTGAAAGAAGGGGCAGAAGTGCGTCCTGTCGTGTCATATACGGTGCAAAATACGAATACGAGATTCGGAGAAGGAGCGGACTGGATTGAGCGGATTGAGAAGCTGACAGGATTTCAAGCGATTGACTCAATCGTCAAAGCAGAGCCACTCGGACCAAAACTTCCACTTGATTGTATGGTCATTGCACCTTTAACAGGCAATTCAATGGCGAAATTTGCAAATGCACTGACAGACAGTCCAGTCTTAATGGCTGCTAAGGCGACCATTCGTAATCACCGCCCTGTCGTTTTAGGCATTTCCACCAATGATGCATTAGGTTTAAATGGTACAAATCTCATGAGACTCATGTCGACAAAGAACATTTTCTTTATTCCATTCGGCCAAGATGATCCATTCAAAAAACCGACTTCCATGGTAGCGCATATGGATCTACTGACGAAAACGGTAGAAGAGGCGCTCGAGCATAGACAAATTCAGCCCATTTTAATTGGAGCAAACGAATAATAGATTCACTAGAAAATCATGAAAGATTCAAAAAAGGTACTTCAAGCCTTGCTTTTCTATGGTAAAATAAAATGTAAAAAGTCATAGGATGGCCATCCGAAAGAAAAGAATCATGGATGGGTCGGAAGGAGTTTTACTGATGGGAAGAGGATTGCATGTAGCTGTAGTTGGAGCGACTGGAGCTGTCGGTCAACAAATGTTAAAAACACTAGCTGACAGAGATTTTGAAATGGATACACTTACCCTACTATCCTCAAAACGTTCTGCTGGAACAAAAGTGACATTCAGAGGTCAAGAGTATACCGTTCAAGAAGCAACACCTGAAAGCTTTGAAGGGGTCAATATTGCACTATTCAGTGCGGGAGGAAATGTTTCCAAAGCGCTAGCTCCTGAAGCAGTCAAACGAGGTGCAATTGTTGTCGATAATACAAGTGCTTTTCGTATGGACGAAAATACCCCTCTTGTCGTACCAGAGGTAAACGAAAAAGATTTGCATGACCATCAAGGGATCATTGCAAACCCTAACTGTTCAACGATTCAAATGGTGGCGGCGCTAGAACCGCTTCGTCAAGCGTATGGCATGAAAAAAGTCATTGTGTCTACTTACCAAGCAGTATCAGGTGCAGGACATGAAGCCATTGACGAACTGTACAGCCAGTCGCAAGCCATTCTAAATAAAGAAGATGTGAAACCAGAAGTCATGCCTTATCAAATTGCCTTTAATGCGATTCCGCAAATTGATAAATTCCAAGATAATGGCTATACATTTGAAGAAATGAAAATGATCAATGAAACGAAAAAAATCATGCATTTGCCAGAGCTGGAAGTAGCAGCAACATGTGTGAGACTACCAATTGAAACGGGTCATTCAGAATCGGTTTACGTTGAACTTGAATCAAATGACGCAACGGTTGATGACATCAAGTCCATCCTAAAAGATGCACCAGGCATCACATTACAAGATGATCCGTCTCAGCAAATTTATCCAATGCCTGCAGATGCTGTTGGTAAAAACGACGTATTTGTCGGCCGCATTCGGAAGGATTTGGATCGTCCAAATGGCTTCCATATGTGGATTGTATCTGATAACCTGCTAAAAGGCGCTGCATGGAACTCCGTTCAAATTGCAGAAAGCTTACGAGCATTAAAATTAGTTTAACATTCAATGGATGATGAGGACGAATAGAAGAGAGTTAGGCATCTTTCGCCTACTCTCTTCTGTTACGTCAGAATGAACTTGGAGTGAAAACAGTGAAAATAATTGTCCAAAAATTTGGCGGTACATCTGTCAAAGATGATCAAGGGAGAAAAAGGGCACTTGCACATATCTTATCTGCAAAAGAGAAAGGCTATAAATCGGTCGTTGTCGTGTCTGCGATGGGACGAAAAGGCGATCCTTATGCGACAGATACGCTGCTTGGTCTGCTTTACGGCAATGCGCAGCATATGACAAACCGAGAAAAAGATTTACTCGTGTCTTGCGGAGAAAATATTTCAGCTGTTGTGTTTTCAAGTATGCTGAATGAAAACGGGCTAAAGGCTGTAGCGATGACTGGATCACAGGCAGGCTTTGTGACAGATAAAGAACATACAAATGCGAAAATTATTGACATGAAGTGTGAACGTCTTGAGGCGGCACTTTCAGAGCATGATGTGGTTGTCGTAGCTGGATTCCAAGGCGCTGCAAAAAATGGAGACGTGACAACAATCGGACGAGGCGGCAGTGATACGTCAGCTGCTGCGTTAGGCGCTGCATTGCAGGCAGATTTCATCGATATTTTTACAGATGTAGAAGGGGTCATGACAGCAGATCCCCGTATCGTAGAAAATGCAAAACCACTGAGAGTCGTGACATACACAGAAATTTGTAACCTCGCATACCAAGGGGCAAAAGTCATTCACCCGAGAGCTGTTGAAATTGCCATGCAAGCAAAAGTACCAATGAGGGTCCGTTCAACATACTCTGATGATGAGGGTACACTCGTGACATCACACTACTCAGATAAAATGAGTCATGATGTGTATGACCGCCTGATTACGGGGATTGCACATGTCAATGATGTCACACAAATCAAAGTCCCAGCTAAAGAGGGACAGTACAGCGTACAAACAGAAGTCTTTAAAGCAATGGCAAATGCCCAAATCAGTGTCGATTTCTTCAACATTACACCGAGCGAAATCGTCTATACGGTGACAGGTGCAATGACTGAAAAAGCAACGGCGATCCTAAAAGATCTGGGCTATACGCCGATTGTCACGACAAACTGTGCAAAGGTATCAGCTGTTGGAGCAGGCATTATGGGTGTACCAGGTGTCACATCTAAAATTGTATCTGCACTATCTGAGCAAAATATTCCGATCTTACAGTCCGCTGACAGTCATACGACGATTTGGGTGTTAGTGAACGAAGAAAACATGAGAGCGGCTGTCAATGCCCTTCATGAAGTGTTTGAACTTTCAAGATAAATGTGATTGAATCATGATGAGGTGAAAAAAATGAATTTCGGAAATATCGCAACAGCTATGATTACACCTTTTGATAAAAAGGGCAACATTGATTTCCAAAAGCTATCAATTCTCATTGATTACTTGTTAAAAAACGGCAGTGACTCTTTAGTCGTTGCAGGGACAACAGGCGAATCGCCAACTTTATCGACTGAAGAAAAAGTCGCTCTTTTTCAGCAATCGGTGAAATTAGCAAATGGTCGTTGTAAAATCATTGCAGGAACAGGCAGTAATAACACAAATGCGTCTATTAAACTAACGAAAAAAGCAGAAGAAGCGGGCGTTGATGCAGTGATGCTTGTCGTACCTTACTACAACAAGCCATCACAGGAAGGCATGTATGCACACTTTAAAGCAATTGCCGAGTCTACATCTCTTCCTGTCATGCTTTACAATGTACCAGGAAGAACGGTTGCTTCATTAGCACCAGAAACAACGATTAAGCTTGCGCAAATACCGAACATTGTCGCAATCAAAGAAGCAAGCGGTGATCTAGATGCCATGACAAAAATCATTGCAGAGACACCAGAAGATTTTGACGTTTACTCTGGTGACGACAGCCTAACGCTTCCTGCGGTTGCGATTGGTGCAAGAGGAGTTGTCTCTGTGGCTTCTCATATCGTAGGCCTTGATATGCAACAAATGTTAAAAAGCTACGCTTCAGGACAAACAGCGAATGCGGCATTGATTCATCAAAAGCTGGTGCCGATCATGAACCAGCTGTTCTCAGCGCCAAATCCAACGCCTGTCAAAACAGCTCTTCAGCTGAAAGGATTAGATGTCGGATCCGTTCGACTCCCGCTTTTACCTTTATCAGAAGAAGAAAGACTGAATTTAAGCAGCGTATTAAACAGCTGATCAAAACAAAAAAATTCGTAAGCGGTCATTCTCAGATGTCCCTGAGTATGACCGTTTTTTATACATAAACACTTTCTTAAAATGTGACTTCATCTTGTTTTCTAAAATTAGATTCAGTTATAATAGCATTAAGCGATGATGGACGGGCTTGAGACTAGGAGGATAAGAATTTTGAAAAAGAAAAATACAGAGAACGTAAGAATTATTGCACTGGGAGGCGTTGGAGAAATCGGGAAAAACTTATATGTCATTGAGATTGATTCCGACATATATGTTGTAGATGCAGGACTCATGCATCCAGAAAACGAAATGCTAGGCATTGACGTGGTCATTCCTGATATCTCTTATTTAACAGAACGAGCTGATCGGGTGAAAGCAATTTTTCTTACCCACGGACATGATGAAGCAATCGGAGGCGTATTCCATTGCTTAAGTAAATTGTCTGTACCAGTTTACGGCACGAAGCTGACCCTTGCGTTACTTCGAGAAAAGTTAAAGCAATACGGCTTCAATCAAAAAGCTGATTTGCGAGAGGTTCATGCAAAGTCAGTCATTACATTTGAAACAACAAAGGTATCATTCTTTAGAACGAATCACAGTATTCCTGATTCAGTCGGAATCAGCTTCAAAACATCTCTTGGTTCAATCGTATGCACAGGTGATTTTAAATTTGATCAAACCCCAGCGCTTAACCAAGCCTGTGACATCGGAGAGATTGCGAAAATTGGAAACAATGGCGTTTTAGCACTTCTTTCAGACAGTGCAAATGCTGAAAAACCAGGCTATACACCTTCTGAGGCGCTCGTCCAAGACGAAATCTCAAATGCGATGTACAATGCTGAAAACCGTGTGATTGTCGCTGTATCTTCATCAAATATTAACCGTGTACAGCAAATCATTAATGCCACAAACCAAAATGGCCGTAAGCTTGCAGTAGCAGGGAAAAATATGATGACAACGCTTCAGCTTGCGATCAAACTTGGTTATGTGACAGCAGACGAAGAATTATTTGTTCCAGTCCAAGAAGTGAAAAAAATGGCGAAAAACAGTGTGGTCATTCTCACAGCAGGAAGCCACGGTGAGCCTCTCGCTGCTTTAACAAAAATGGCGAAACAAAATCACAAACAGCTTCATATTGAAAAAGATGACACGGTTGTGATTGCGTCTACACCTCTTCCGGGACAAGAACTCACCTATTCAAAAACGGTGGATTTCCTTACAAGAAGCGGAGCACAAGTGATTTTTGCTCAAAAACGAGTGCATGTATCTGGACATGGCTGTCAAGAAGAGTTAAAGCTCATGCTGAACTTACTGAAGCCGAAGTATTTAATTCCTGTAAACGGCGAATATCGCATGCAAAAAGCACATTCTCGTATCGCTGAAGAAGTGGGAATGAAACGAAGCGACATTTTCTTAATTGATAAAGGCGATGTTGTAGAATTTAGAGGACAAAACGTAAAGATCGGTGAAAAAGTGCATCAAGGGAACATTTTGATCGACGGTCTTGGCGTTGGTGATATCGGGAATATTGTCTTACGTGATAGACGCCTATTGTCTCAAGATGGCATCTTAATTGTGGTCATTACGCTCGATAAACAAAAGAAACAATTAATTTCTGGACCTGAGATCATCACAAGAGGATTTGTTTATGTAAGAGAATCCGAAGAGCTGATTGTGAAAGCAACAGAAATGGTCAAAGGGATTGTGAAAGAGCAAACGGAAAACTCAATTGTTGAATGGTCAACACTGAAACAATCCATGCGCGATGTACTAAATCAATTCCTATATGAAAAAACAAAACGTAAGCCAATGATCATTCCAATTATTATGGAAGTGTGATGAGAAAAGCCCAAAGAGCACAAGCTCTTTGGGCTTTTTTGATGTGACATGATGAATGCGGATGGAATGTGACGATCTTGTTCATAATAGGAGGAGAGTTTTTAGGAAAGGATGGAGACAAATGGACGAACAGAATGAACAGCAGCCTGAGCGAAAACCAGAAGAAAAAGATAGCATTATGAGCAAAATACAACAGCTTGGTGAAACAGCCGTCCCGCAGTTGTCACAAGATACAAACATACATTGCCTGACTATTATTGGACAAATTGAAGGGCACATGCAGCTGCCGCCACAAAATAAAACAACCAAATACGAACATGTCATTCCACAAATCGTAGCAGTTGAACAAAACCCAAAAATTGAAGGGCTTCTGATCATTTTAAATACAGTGGGAGGCGATGTAGAAGCAGGACTAGCTATTGCAGAAATGCTCGCTTCTTTATCCAAACCGACTGTATCCATTGTGCTTGGCGGCGGTCACTCTATTGGGGTCCCAATCGCCGTATCGTGTGATTATTCATACATTGCCGAAACAGCAACGATGACCATTCACCCTGTACGCTTAACCGGTCTAGTCATCGGTGTTCCGCAAACCTTTGAATACTTAGATAAAATGCAGGAAAGAGTCATTAATTTTGTCACGAGTCACTCAAACATTACAGAAGAGAAATTTAAAGAGCTTATGTTCTCTAAAGGCAATCTAACAAGAGACATCGGGACAAATGTCGTTGGCCATGAGGCGGCTGAATACGGACTGATGCATGAAGTCGGAGGCGTTGGACAAGCGATTAAAAAGCTGAACGAGCTTATTGGCGAACGGGCTGCACAAAACGAGGGGCTGATCCAATGATTTTATATACACCTATGCCTTATGAAGCCATTTACGCTGAGGAACAAGGAGAGCGCAAACTCCAGCAGGTAAACATTCAGGGCGTGCCAGTGATGGTAGAAATGAAAGAAGATGAAGCGGAAATCGTTCAAGTGATGAGTACAAATCCAATGGACTTTTTGAATCAGGAGCTTGCACCAGGTAAGCGATTGAAGTTACATTTAGGCACCAATCAAACCGACTCATATGAATGATTCTATGCTATAATAAAGGGAAAACTTACAACAAGATGCAGCCAAAACCAGGCTGCTTTCTTTCTGATCTTTTCGTAGGTTATATTTTCTTTTGTAGTAAGGTGATGAGTATGGCGAAAAAGAGAAAACGTAAAACAAGAAAAAAACAAAATAAACAGCTAAAACTGAAATATGAACTAAATGGGTTAGTCTGTATTGCCATAGCGATCATTGCCATTTTACAGCTAGGTGTAGTAGGACAAACCTTTGTACATCTATTCCGATTCTTTGCAGGTGAATGGTTTATTCTCTGCCTTATCGGATTATTTCTTTTTGGTGTGACGATCTTTTGGAAAAAACAAATTCCTGATTTACTGACAAGAAGAAAAGCAGGTTTATACTGCATCATTGCGAGTATCTTGCTTTTGTCACATGTGAAGCTTTTTCAGCATCTTTCAACTGCAGGCGTGATAGGCTCTCAAAGTGTGATCAGAAATACGTTTGAGTTATTCTTAATGGATATGAAAGGTGAGACAGGCTCGCCCGATTTAGGAGGCGGTATGATCGGTGCTGTATTATTTGCGGCCGCCTATTTCTTGTTTGCACAAGCAGGGTCGCAAATCATGGCCATTGTGCTAATGCTGATCGGAATTGTGCTGATCACAAACCGGTCACTGCAAGAAATGGTCAAAAAAGTGACGCTGCCTGTATCACAATTTTTGGTGAAGCAGTGGAAAGCATTTATTGAAGATATGAAAGGCATAAGGCAGGCGAAAAAGAATGCACCTGCGCAGAAAACAAGTGAAAAGAAAAAACGTTCACGCTTGCAAGAAGAGACCGAAGAAGATCATGATCATATCTTGATCGAGGAAGAAGAGCAGGCTTCTGACAATCGTCAGCCGATTATCTCAAGTTTTGCTGATCGAGATGACATGCTCACACCGCCGGTTCAAAAAGATCAGCCGGTCAAAGAGCCAGATCCTCTTCAAGAAACTGTACAAGGCACTCCGTCTCATGATACAGGGGATGAACCGAAAGAAGCTCCGCCTATGACGTTTACGGAGCTTGAAAATAAGGATTATGAGCTGCCATCGCTTGATATTTTAGCTGAGCCGCAGCATTCAGGTCAGCAAACAGATAAGAAGAATATTTATGAAAATGCAAGAAAGCTTGAAAAGACCTTCCAAAGCTTTGGTGTAAAAGCAAAAGTGACACAAGTTCATTTAGGACCGGCCGTCACAAAATATGAAGTATACCCTGATGTCGGCGTGAAGGTAAGTAAGATCGTCAACTTGAGTGATGATTTAGCCCTTGCATTAGCAGCAAAAGACATTCGAATTGAAGCGCCGATTCCTGGTAAATCCGCCATCGGAATTGAAGTTCCCAACGCAGAAATTGCAATGGTTTCTTTAAAAGAGGTTTTAGAATCGAAACAAAATGACCGCCCAAATGCCAAGCTGCTCATCGGACTGGGCCGAAATATTTCTGGTGAAGCTGTGCTGGCTGAAATGAACAAAATGCCGCATTTACTTGTGGCTGGCTCGACAGGGAGCGGAAAAAGCGTATGTATCAATGGCATTATCACAAGTATTCTCATGAGAGCAAAACCTCATGAAGTGAAGATGATGATGATTGACCCGAAAATGGTTGAATTAAATGTTTATAATGGCATCCCGCATCTGTTGGCTCCAGTTGTGACTGATCCTAAGAAAGCCTCACAGGCACTTAAAAAAGTGGTTAGTGAAATGGAGCGCCGTTATGAATTGTTTTCTCATACGGGCACAAGAAATATTGAAGGGTACAATGATTACATTAAACGAATGAATCAATCAGAAGAGGCAAAGCAGCCAGAACTCCCTTATATTGTCGTCATTGTAGACGAGCTTGCTGATTTAATGATGGTTGCTTCCTCTGATGTAGAAGATTCCATTACAAGGCTTTCTCAAATGGCACGTGCTGCGGGGATTCATTTAATTATTGCTACACAAAGGCCTTCGGTTGATGTCATTACAGGTGTCATTAAAGCAAATATCCCTTCCCGCATTGCATTTAGCGTATCGTCACAAACCGATTCAAGGACCATTCTTGATATGGGAGGCGCAGAAAAATTGCTGGGCAGAGGGGATATGTTGTTCTTACCTGTCGGTGCGAACAAACCAGTTCGTGTACAAGGCGCCTTTTTATCAGATGAAGAAGTGGAACATGTCGTTGATCATGTCATCACGCAGCAAAAAGCACAATATCAAGAAGAAATGATCCCGAGTGAAGAAACGCAAGATCAGCTTGGGGCTGTGGACGACGACTTATATGATGAAGCAGTTGAACTGATCATTGGCATGCAGACGGCCTCTGTTTCTATGCTGCAAAGGAGGTTCCGCATCGGTTATACCCGTGCCGCACGTCTTATTGACGCAATGGAAGAGCGCGGGGTTGTCGGACCATATGAAGGCAGTAAACCGAGAGAAGTCCTCCTCTCAAAAGAACAACATGACGAGCTCTCTTCATAATTCGAAGAGAGCTTTCCCAACATTAAGTTAACGATATATTGATTATGTTAACTGGATGTCAGACTATTTATTTATTTGCAAAAACGTGATATAGTTATGTTCATCTTATCTCGGAATAGAGATTTCTCATCTTATCATTTGCATTGATTAGACGGAGGGAAAACATGTCGACCAAAACAGACAATCGCCATTTATATTTGAAAGTGATTGACCGTATTAAAGAAGATATTCAAACAGGTGTATATGCCGAAAAAGAAAAGCTGCCTTCTGAGTTTGAGCTCTCAAAGCTTTTAGGCGTGAGCAGAGCGACCCTTCGTGAAGCCCTTCGTATATTAGAAGAAGAGAAGTATTTAATTAGAAGGCATGGTGTGGGAACTTTCGTCAACTCAAGACCGCTTTTTTCTACTGGCATTGAACAGCTGACAAGTGTCACAAAAATGATTGAACAGGTCAATATGACGCCAGGTACCATCTTTTTGTCCTCACAAGAAGGGGAGCCGACAGAGAATGATGTCATTCGTTTTCAGTGTGATGAATCCGAGAAGGTTTTTTCAATGGAACGCGTTCGAACAGCAGATGGACAGCCAGTCGTCTATTGTTTAGATAAAATTCCGGTCAAACATCTTCCCGCTTCTTTTACTCATGAGGAAGAATCGCTTTTTGAGCTGTTTGGCAGAGAACCGCACAGCGGAATTAAATATGCAGTGGCAGACATCGAACCGATTGGTTATCACGATCAGGTTTCACCGATACTAGAATGTGACCCAGAAACAGCGTTACTCTTACTGAAACAAATGCACTATGATCAGGATGATCAGCCGGTCTTATACTCGCTCAATTATTTTCGAGCGGATAAATTCAGCTTCCATGTCATACGTAAACGATTTTAACAAAGCAGTCGCTTCCATAGGCGGTTGCTTTTTGTTTGCCCATACATAAAACCCGTGAAACATGCCACACTAATACGTAACAGCATATAGAATTGGGTGAATGATGTTGGGCGAGAAAACAGTCAGTAAAAAGAATATTATTGCATTATCATCAGTGCCTCTAATCATGACACTTGGGAACTCGATGCTAATACCCGTATTACCAGAGATCGAAAAGAAACTCTCAATCACTTCCTTTCAAGTGTCACTCATTATTACGGTATACTCCGTTGTGGCGATTTTGTGTATTCCGATTGCCGGTTATTTATCTGACCGAATTGGGCGAAAAAAGGTGCTTTTGCCGTGTCTTTTAATCGCAGGACTTGGAGGAGCTGTGGCAGCTGTTGCCTCAACCATCATGAAAGAACCCTACATGTGGATTTTATTTGGCAGGGTCCTTCAAGGAGTTGGCTCAGCTGGGGCAGCACCTGTCGTTATGCCGTTTATTGGCGACTTGTTTCATGATGATGAAGAGGTAAGTGCGGGACTTGGAGCCATTGAAACTTCTAATACAGCTGGAAAGGTACTAAGTCCTATTATTGGGGCACTTCTCGCTTCTTGGTTTTGGTTTGTACCGTTTTGGTTCATTCCATTCTTTTCAATCATCAGCTTTGTGATGGTACTGTTTATGGTTGAATCCGCAAAGAAAGAGGAAGATCCGCCTACATTTAAGGAGTTTTTAAAATCAACAAAGACGATTTTTAAGCATGAAGGGCGCTGGCTTTATGCCATTTTTGCTATTGGCGGTTTTATTATGTTTCTTCTTTTTGGCGTGCTCTTTTATTTATCAGATAATCTAGAGGCAGCGTATCAAATAACGGGTGTCAAAAAAGGCTTGCTGCTAAGCATCCCGCTTCTTTTCTTATCAATCAGCTCGTACATTGCAGGGAAAACAATCGGGAAAGAAAAGGGGAAAATGAGGATATTTCTCATCGTTGGTATGGCTCTTTTATCACTTTCGTATATATTTTTATGGTGGAATCACAGTTTTTACGTGTTGTTTATCTGCTTAAGTATTGGCGGCGTAGGGATCGGCATTGTTCTTCCAGCACTTGATGCGTTGATAACAGAAGGTATTGAAAAAGAGCAGTGCGGAACCATTACGTCATTTTATAGCAGCATGCGGTTTATCGGTGTTGCTTTAGGACCTCCAATTTACGCATTTCTGATGGATAAAGGAGACGCCATCGTTTTTATTCTATCGACCATATGTAGTCTCATTTCATTATTTTTGGTCATCTTTTTCATCCAGCCAGATGAAAAGGATGAAAGTGAACAATTGAAAACGGTTTAAACATAGAAAAAAGACGGTATTTTGCCATCTTTTTTCTTTTTTATAAATTGACATGTAAAATTTTGATAGTTAAACTAATGTATAGTAATATCTTTTAAATTATCCCAAATAGGAGGTGTTCAAAAACATTCATTTTCTGTCTTTGTTTAAGGCAGAAATTGAGCTCGTGGCTGATGATGGATATGCGTTTCTTCAACACGAAAGGACAATTGAATAGGTCATCCTGCCATTAGCACGTTGATGGAGACGAAGTCAGCACTTCAGACACGCTCAAAAACAGCAAATTGATTGATGAACTAGAAGGAGCTTGAAGCAGCTATGTTGCAAATAATTAAAGCAAGATGGATTGTATTAATGGTGTGGATGATAACAGCTGTGATTCTGTTTATTACTGCGCCCAATTTAGAGGAATTAACAAGAGAAAAAGGGCAGTTAAAGGTTCCAGAGGGGACACCAACAGCTGAGGCACTTCACTTATTGGATAAGCTTTCAGATCATAATGGGAAAAAAGATACTGGTGTGATTGTATTCTCCGAACAACATTTGTTCCCTGCCAAAGAGCAGGAATTAAAAAAGGCTTTAGCTGCACTCATGACACATGCCCCAGAACTCCACATTGACGGAATTACTTCGTATTTTCATGTAGAACGTGACATTCAAAAACAACTTTTATCAAAGGATAAAAGTACACTTCTTGTTCCATTCAAATTCGACCACTACGAAACAAAAGCTGTGAAGGTTAAAGAACGAATTGAGGAAGTTTTAAAGCCCTACAACGTCTCATATGAAATGACAGGTCAAAAATTTGTGGACTCAGATGTCATTAAAAGCTCTCAACAAGGTCTGAAGAAAACTGAACTTATTACGATGATTTTTATTTTCTTTATTTTAATAATTGTATTCAGATCGATACTGGCACCTGTTGTTCCGCTTATTACGATTGGCATTTCTTATGCTGTCAGCCGGTGTATTGTGGCTTTTCTCGTAGAATATACACCATTTCCTCTGTCTAATTTCACTCAGATTTTTATGGTAGCTATTATGTTCGGTATAGGAACGGATTATTGTATATTACTTTTAAGCCGTTTTAAAGAGGAGATTGGTCAGGGGCGTGATGTCAAAGAATCGATTATCATCACGTATCAATGTGCAGGGAAAACAGTCTTTTTCAGCGGCTTAGCTGTGTTAGTCGGCTTCTCAAGTATTGGTTTCGCAAAATTCCAATTGTACCAATCAGCCGTCAGCGTTGCCGTAGGCGTTGGCATTCTGCTCATTGCACTTGTCACAATCGTTCCCTTTTTTATGTCGGTTTTCGGAAAATCCCTTTTTTGGCCGTCTAAAAGAGAAAACATTCGTCATCCACAAAGTAAGATTTGGGAATGGGCTGGGCGCTTTTCATTTAAAAGACCGCTCATCAGCTTAGGGGTAGTTGCACTCATCACTGTTCCTCCAATTCTGATGTATGACGGCACTCTTTCTTATAATAGTTTAAATGAGATTGGGACAAAGTATGAGTCAGTGTCTGCATTTAATACGATATCTGAGCAATTTGGCTTTGGTGAAGCGCTGCCGCTGAATGTGCTTGTCGAAAGTGACAATGAGCTCGATAATCAAGAAAAGATCGTCATGATTGAAAAACTGACCCGTAAGTTAAGTGACATTGAGGAAGTAAAAGCGGTTCGCAGTGTCACTCGCCCAGTTGGAGATGGGTTGAGTCAGCTCTATGTTACCTCTCAAGCGAAAGAGCTAGGAGGAGAGCTTGGGAAAGGTCATGAGGGCATCGGGAAAATTACAGATGGCTTGACCGAAACAAACTTAGCACTTCTCAAACAAAAACCAAAAATTGAAGAATCCGCTAAAGGGATTGATCAATTGATTGATGGGACAAAAGCCATCAAAGGCGGGATCGGAGAAGTGAGGAAATCACTCATTTCTTTAGAGGATGGTGTGAGGCGCAGTAAAGAGGGCGTAGGAACCATTCGCACTGAAATCAAACAAGCGAAAAAAGAATTAGAGCAAGAATACCGCAGAAGTGAAACCATGATTCAAGACCTTGAACGAGTCGTAAGCACACTCGAAGGTCACGCAACATCAAATGAGCAACTGATGACAACGATTAAGAAAGTGAAACAATCCTATGAAAACGTATCATTTGAAGGACTTGAAAACCGGCTTCCAGAAATCAAAGATATGAATGAATATAAAGAAATCAAAAAAGTATTCAAAGACACAAAAGGAATGCTCGATCAAGCTGGAGAGCAAATGAGCGTCTATGAAGAGGAAGCATCTGCCTTTAAACAAAAGATCAAGAAAGCAGATCAAGTCATTCAAACGTTCTCAAACAAGCAAAAAGAAATCAAACAACAAGTAAAGGCGCTGATGACAGGTCTAGATCAAATTTATGATGGTCTTGATGAAACGAATAAAGGACAAAAACAGCTCATCAAAGAAATGCCTAAAATTGAAGATGGTGCAGATCAACTGACTGATGGCCAAAAAGCCGTGAAAAAAGGGTTTAACCAGCTATCATCTAAACTCTCACTATTAACAGATGGATTAGATGAAAGTATTTCCGGACTTGAGCAAGTAAAAAGCGGCTTTACCGAGGCGGACAGCTACTTAAAACAGCTTCAGGAAGCACCAGATGAAGAAGTAACGGGCTGGTTTATACCAGAAGAAGTACTGAAACGCCATGAATTTAAGAAAATATTTAATACGTATATGTCCCCAGATCGTAAATTAACAACCTTTGAAGTGATTTTAAATGTAAATCCATACAGCAATGAAGCAATGAAAGGTGTAGCAAAAATTGAAGAAACCCTTGATCAATATTTACCTGTAAGTGGTTTGAAAAACGCCAACTACGGTGTATCTGGTATCTCCAGTTTAAATGTTGACTTAAAAGAAACGTCAGACGGTGACTTTATTAGAACGGTTATTTTCATGTTAATTGGTATCTTTATTATTTTAGTTATATTATTAAGGTCAATCGTCATGCCGATATACTTAACACTGTCACTCATATTAACGTATTTTACATCCATTGGCTTAACAGAATGGATTTTCAAAACATTCTTTGGCTACGATGGTGTCAGCTGGGCTGTTCCATTTTTCAGCTTTGTGATCCTTGTGACCCTCGGCATTGATTATTCGATCTTCCTCATGGATCGTTTTAATGAATGGAAGGGAGAGCATGTTCAAGCATCCATGATATCAGCGATGAGAAATATGGGGTCGGTCATTATTTCAGCAGTTGCTATTTTAGCGGGTACTTTTGCTGCGATGCTGCCCTCGGGTGTATTATCATTAGTTGAAATTGCAACGGTCGTACTCATTGGACTTTTATTATATGCTTTTGTTGTTCTACCACTCTTTATCCCGGTCATGGTTCGCATCTTTGGAAAATGGAATTGGTGGCCGTTTAGAATGAAATAACAACCTGCGTCTCTGCTTTTAGCAGAGGCGTTTTTATTTCCTATCCTTTCCTCTGATTGATATAATGACTATTAAATGGCTGTTTCACGTATATATCAGCTATGTTCTAATACATAATAAATAGGATGAACAAAGGAGGTTTCTCATGACGTACTTACAAGAGAAGACATTTGATACACCTGGTCTTCATACTCATATTGTCAAAACAGAAAAATTTAAAACCGTGACGATCCTTTTTAAAATGCTTGCGCCTTTATCCAAAGATGACGTCACCATGCGTTCTCTTTTCCCGCATGTGCTTTTAAGAGGAACAGAAAAAATGCCGAAAACGGGAGAGCTTCGTGCTTATTTCGACGAGCTCTATGGGGCGACCGTTTCCGCAGACATGGCGAAAAAAGGTGAAAATCACATCATTACCTTTCGTCTAGAAATGGCGAATGAAAAATATTTAAAGGATCAAACCCCTTTACTAGAAAAAGGGATTGCCTTACTTTCTGAACTATTATTCCACCCGTACGTGGAAAACGGGGTATTTCATGAATTGTACGTTGAGCAAGAAAAACGAACATTGAAACAGCGCATTCAAGCCGTTTATGATGACAAAATGCGCTATTCAAACTTAAGACTTGTGCAGGAAATGTGTAATGGTGAGCCATATGCACTGCACGTCAATGGTGAAATGGAAGACGTCGAAGCGATTACGTCAGAAGCGCTCTTTAAAGCATACGAGCATGCACTTCAGTCAAACCAGCTGGATCTCTATGTTGTGGGAGACGTTGATGAACAAGACATCAATCGAATGGTCTCGCAATACTTTAAAACAAGTGAAAGAGAGCCGGTCAAACAAAATACCGAATCATCAAGATTACAAATAGAGCCAAAAGAAGTCATTGATGAAGAGGACGTAAAACAAGGAAAGCTAAACATTGGTTTTCGCACACATACAACGATAGCGGATAAAGATTATCCGGCGCTGCATTTGTTTAATGGCATATTCGGCGGCTTCTCGCATTCAAAGCTATTTATCAATGTGCGCGAAAAGGCAAGTCTTGCGTACTATGCTGTTTCTAGACTTGAGAGCTTTAAAGGTTTGATGATGGTCATGTCAGGAATTGAAGTCGGCAACTATCAGCAGGCAGTAGACATCATCAAAGAACAATTTGATGCCATGCAAAAAGGCGATTTTTCTGATGAAGCAATTGAACAGACAAAGGCTGTCGTCAAAAACCAGTTGCTCGAAACAATTGATACGTCTTATGGAACAGCGGAATACTTATATCAGCATGCCGTCGTGCCAACAGGGGAGAGCCTCGATTCCTTTTTAGATGCGTTAGACAGAGTGACAAAAGAGGACATCATCAAAGTGGGTCAAAAAATCGAATGGGATACGACCTATTTTCTTAAAGGAACGGAGGGTGCTTCATGACAGTGAAAACAATTCAATTCGATCAGCTGCAAGAGACGGTGTATCACGAAAAAATGGACAGCGGACTAGACGTCTATGTGCTGCCAAAGCAAGGGTTTAACAAAACATATGCAACCTTCACAACAAAATATGGCTCTGTCGACAATGAATTTGTTCCGCTTGGCAAAGAAGACATGATCCGAGTGCCTGATGGAATTGCCCATTTCTTAGAGCATAAGCTGTTTGAAAAAGAAGATGGTGATGTGTTTCATACATTTAGTAAACAGGGAGCAGCCGCAAACGCATTTACGACGTTTACGAGAACGGCATACTTATTTTCAAGCACGGCCAATGTCGAACAGAATCTTGAAACACTCATTGATTTTGTGCAAGAGCCTTATTTTACTGAAAAAACGGTCGAAAAAGAAAAAGGCATCATTGGTCAAGAAATCAACATGTATGATGACAATCCAGATTGGCGTTTATTCTTTGGTCTGATCGAAAACCTCTATCAAGAGCACCCAGTGAGAATTGATATTGCTGGAACCGTTGAAAGCATTGCGCCAATTACGAAAGACCATTTATATGAATGCTACGAAACGTTCTATCACCCAAGCAATATGCTTCTTTTTGTAGTGGGTCCTGTTGATCCGGCGCAAATTTTAGACCAAGTAAGAGCGAATCAGGCAAAAAAACCATTTACCGATCAGCCGGATATTCAGCGGAAAGAGATCAATGAACCTGATCGTGTATACCGAAAAGAATACGAACTGAAAATGAATGTACAAGGTTCTAAATGTATGTTTGGTTTGAAAACGAAAAACCCGCATAAAAAAGGAAAACAGCTCCTCAAACATGAGCTTGGCATGAATCTTATTTTAGAGACATTGTTTGGTAAAAGTTCTCTGCAATATGAGCGTATGTATGAAAAAGGCTTGATTGATGAGACATTCAGTTACGATTATACGGAAGAAGGCGGTTTTGGCTTCACTTCAGTTGGCGGAGACACAAATGACCCTGATCAACTCGCAGATGAATTAAAAGAAACGCTTCTTCAAGCAAAAAGCCTGATCACAGCAGAAAAGATTGAACTTGCTCGCAAGAAAAAAATTGGCAGCTTTTTAAAAGCGATGAACTCCCCAGAGTACATCGCCAATCAATTCACTCGATACGCATTCTTAGAAATGAGCTTATTTGATGTCGTGCCAGTACTGGAGCAAATCCAATTAACAGATATTCAGGCAATCTTAGACGAAGAAATTGATGAAGAAAGAATGTCAGTTTTCAAAGTCGTGCCGAAAGGAAAATAAATGAAAAAAAGACAAACTCAACGTATAAGAGTTTGTCTTTTTTGTGTCCAGCTAAAGAAAGCGCTTTATATGTGAAGATATTGATTGACAATTGTTTCGGTAATTAGTTAAACTCTTTAATAGTTAAACAATCAAACTAAAGGAGCAGCATATGGTACAAAATAAAATTGCCCAGCTCATCCAGAGATATGCGGACGTCTATCTCATGATGGAGAAAAAAGTATCGAGTATGATCACGGAAAAGCTCGATAAAGAACTGACACTTGATCAATATTACTCGCTTCGATACATCAATTTACACCCAGGATGTACATCAACAGACCTTGCCATCGAATGTAATGTCAACAAAAGTGCTGTGACATCCATGACCAATCGTCTTTTTAATAAAGATTATATTTATCGTGAACATGATCAAGCTGACCGAAGAAACGTTCATCTCTATGTAACACCTGAAGGAAAAGATGTAGTCAGCCGAATGGAAAAGCAGCTTCAGGATCTTGTTCGGTCATATTTAGAAAAATTTGATGAAAAAGAAATCGAATCATTTATTCAAACATATGAAAAGATTTATCAAATTATCATCGAAGAGGAGGCACAACATAGTAATGAGAGCAATCATAAAGGGTAGATGGCTGATCACGATCCTTTGGGTCGTACTAGCGGCTGTATTATTAATCACCGCTCCTAATATGGCGCAATTAACAAAAGAAAAAGGGCAGATTTCTGTTCCTGATGGTTATCCTTCTTCCTATGCCGATCAATTATTAAAGAACATGTCTGAAAATGGGGATACGGAAAAATCGATCGTCATTGTCTTTCAAGGTAAGGATATCGTCAAAGAAAGAGAAGCCTCTTTAAAGAAAGCGATGGAGATTTTAGAAAAGGATCAAGATCTCCATGTTGAAGACATCACTTCTTATTTTGATGCAAACAAAGATATTAAAAAACAGATGCTCTCTAAAGATCAAACAACACTTCTTGTTCCAGTTACATACGACTCGAACAAAATCAAAGCATCCGATTTTAAAGAAAGAGTCAATGAAAAGCTTAAGAGCCTGAACCTGAAATTTGAAATGACAGGGCAGCCGCTCATCGACGATGATGTCATCACAAGCTCACAAGAAGGTCTGAAAAAAACGGAATTCATTACAATAGGGTTTATTTTAATTGTTCTTGTGCTTGTCTTTAGATCCGCAGTGGCACCATTCGTTCCTTTAGTGGCCGTGGCGCTTTCCTATTTGGTCAGCCAATCCATTGTGGCTTACCTAGTAAAGTATGTTGATTTTCCGCTCTCGACCTTTACCCAAATTTTTATGGTCGCCATCATGTTTGGGATTGGAACCGACTACTGCATCTTATTGCTAAGCCGGTTTAAAGAAGAACTATCTCACGGAAAAGATAAGATTGAGGCGATTATTACAACATATAAGACGGCAGGTAAAACCGTTTTATTCAGCGGAATTGCTGTCCTCATTGGTTTTACGTGTATCGGTTTAGCCGAATTCCAACTGTATAAATCAGCTGTAGCCGTGGCGGTTGGTGTCGCCGTGTTAATTGTGGCACTGCTCACTGTCGTTCCATTCTTTATGGCGGTTTTAGGAAAAGTGTTATTTTGGCCGATCAAAGGCGATATTGCCCACCCGCAATCGAAAATGTGGGAAACAGCTGGTCGTTTTTCATTTAAGAAACCACTTCTCAGCTTGCTAATCGTTGCAATTATTACCCTTCCAGCGATTCTCATGTATAAAGGAACACTTTCATATAACAACCTAGACGAAATCGGCAATAAATACGAATCCGTCAATGCATTTAATACGATCTCTGACAAATTTGGACCAGGTGAAGCCCTTCCAGCAACAGTTGTCGTGAAATCATCCGATCTTTTAGACAATAACGAAGGTCTGATTGCTATTGAAAAACTTAGTCGTGCGATTGAACAAACAGATGGCGTGAGTAAAGTAAGAAGTGCGACACGCCCTGTTGGAAAAGGACTGAATGATCTGTACGTGAAATCTCAAGCCAAAGAGCTAAATAGCGGGCTTGATAAAAGTAACGAAGGGTTGAAAAAGATCCAAGATGCTCTTACAACCATGAGTAAATCCATCGAGGATCAAACACCACAAATTAAATCATCTGGAAAAGGCATTAACAAATTGATTACTGGAACCGAATCCGTAAAATCAGGTATTCAAAACGTCGAAAAAACGATGAGAGATCTGCAAAACGGAATTGATCAAAATAAAAAAGGTGTTTCTGAAATTAAAGAAAGAATAAAGGGTGCGAAAAAGGAATTAACAGATCAAGTCGCACAAGTAAATCAGCAAGTAGCACTGTATAAAAGCATTTCTAAAGAATTAAAAGCCGCATTGACACAAGTCGATACGTCATCCTCTGCCGCAGCGGATGTGAAAGCTTTGATCAGTCAAGCGAATAAACAGTTCAGTACACTTGAGCAGCAAATTCCGCAGGTGAAAGAAAACCAATCATATCAAGCCATCAAAGCTTCATATAACGAACTTTCTGCTACTTTGCAAGAAGGCGCTAAACAGGCAGACAGCTATGCAAAACAAGCAAAAGAAGCAAAAAAACAGCTTGAAGCAGCAGATGCTTTTATCGCAAAAGCTTCAGAGCAGCAAAAAGTGTTTACAAATCAAATTGATGAGCTGATTGCTGGCTTAGAAGCCATTGAAAACGGGCTAGATCAAACGTCTAAAGGCCAAGGGCAGTTAGCTGATGGTATGCCTAAACTTGCAAATGGAGCCGGCGACATCATTAATGGTCAAAAACAAATGAAAGAAAAAATTGGCGGCTTTGGTGACGATCTGACCAAGCTGACGGATGGTCTAAACAAAAGTGTCGACGGCCTTGAGAAAATTTCAAACGGCTTAATGGGTGCAGGAGACTACTTAGATGAACTGAAAAACGCACCAGATCAAGACATGGCTGGTTGGTTTATTCCAAAAGATGTCCTAAAAAATAAAGCATTCAAGCAAGTGTTCGATTCCTACATGTCGGATGACCGCAAAATGACAAAGATTGACGTCATTTTAGAAGACAATCCATATGGAAACGACGCCATGAAAACAATTAAACAAGTAGAAGCTTCGGTCAAACGTGCACTTCCTGAAACAAACCTAAAAGATGTTTCATTTGGCGTATCTGGTGTATCAAGTATGAACGCTGATTTAAAACAGCTGTCAGACCAAGACTTCAATAAGACGGTTCTTTACATGATGATCGGTATTTTCTTAATACTAGTGATTCTCTTCCGTTCGCTCGTGATGCCGCTTTACTTAGTTGGATCGCTGATTTTAACGTACTTTACCGCCATTGGTATAACCGAATTTATTTTCACCCATTTCTTCGGATATCCGGGCATCAACTGGGCTGTTCCATTCTTTGGCTTTGTCATCTTAATGGCGCTTGGAGTCGATTATTCAATTTTCTTAATGGAACGGTTCAATGAATACAAAACAAAAGACATCCAGTTTGCCATGACTGAATCAATGAAAAATATGGGATCTGTTATTATGTCTGCTGCCGTCATTTTGGCAGGAACATTTGCAGCGATGCTGCCATCAGGTGTATTGTCACTCTTACAGATTGCAACACTTGTTCTCACAGGGCTTTTATTGTATGCGCTCGTTGTGCTACCATTGTTCGTACCTGTGATGGTCAAATTGTTCGGATCAGCGAATTGGTTCCCATTTAAACGAAAAGAATAAGGTTTCCATAAAGAAAGTAGGAACAAAGTATGAGTCGTTGGGCACTGATTACTGGTGCTAGTGGCGGAATTGGGCAGGCGACAGCCAAAAAGCTTGCCCAAGAAGGCTGCCATCTGATGCTCCATTATCATCAAAATGAACAAGCGGCTAGTCGTCTTTCCGCTGATCTCAAAGAAACATATCAAGTAGAAACGTACGTCGTTAAAGCTGATTTAGCGAAAACAGGCGGAGCAGCAGAGCTTGTCAGCCGCCTGCCGCTTGATCCAGATATTCTTGTTTTAAATAGCGGAAAGAGTCATGTTGGTTTAGTGACAGATACTGAAAAAGAAGTTCTAGCCAGCATGGTGCAGCTTCATGTGACAAGTCCATATGAGCTTACCCAATCCATTTTGCCTGCCATGATTCAAAAAAAGTCAGGACATATTATTGCGGTTAGCTCAATATGGGGGGAAACGGGTGCCTCGTGTGAAGTACTGTACAGTATGGTCAAGGGTGCTCAAAATGCCTTCATTAAGGGGCTTGCCAAAGAGCTTGCCCCAAGTGGAATTAGAGCAAATGCAGTCTCACCAGGTGCGGTTCAGACTGATATGATGAAAAGCTTCACACAAGAAGACCTTGCGATGATGGAAGAGGAGATTCCACTAGGCCGTCTTGCCGCACCTGAAGAGATAGCCGATGCCATTTGGTTTCTTGCCTCCAAGCAGTCAAGTTATATCACAGGTCAAATTTTATCTGTCAATGGCGGCTGGTACTGTTAAAAAACGTGTATAATTCGTCTCTCCATGACAAAAGCTATGGCTGTAATTCATCTTTTCGAATGGAGGAATCGACATGTCTGTACTTGAGAGCTGGGACCATTGGAAAAACTTTTTAGGTGACCGTTTAAATCATGCACAGGATAAAGGTTTATCAGATGATACCATCAATAACCTTGCGTATGAAATTGGCGGATACCTGGCTAATGAAGTTGAAGCAAAGAATGAGCAAGAAAGAGTACTTTCTGACCTTTGGAGCGTTGCATCAGAAGATGAGCAGCGTGCCATTGCAAACATGATGGTCAAGCTAGTTGAAAATAATAGCTCGCACTAAACAAAAAGAGAGGTCGTTTGTGCCTCTCTTTTTATTTTAACCGTTTAGCAACATTGTGCTTTCTAAAAATGTGAAAATGCTTTATGATAAAGGAAGGTAAAAATTTGCCACAATGAAGGGGGTAATATCATTTGGCAAAGCTCGAATGGTATTTTGAATATGAGATACAGGTGAACCGTCCCGGACTTTTAGGAGACATTTCTTCTTTAATGGGGATGCTTTCAATTAATATTGTGACAATTAATGGTGTTGATGTATCAAGACGCGGCATGCTTCTTCGATGTGACCACACAGACCAAATTAAGCGGCTTGAATCAATTTTAAATACAATGGAAACGATAAAAGTAACGAAACTAAGACAGCCAAAACTTCGTGACCGTTTAGCTGTTCGTCATGGAAGATACATTCAGCGTGATGCGGATGACAAAAAGACGTTCCGTTTTGAAAGGGACGAGCTTGGTCTACTTGTCGATTTTATGGCTGAATTATTTAAAAAAGAAGGACATAAATTGATTGGAATTCGCGGCATGCCGCGGGTTGGAAAAACAGAATCAATTGTTGCTTCAAGTGTATGTGCAAGTAAGAGGTGGCTGTTTGTATCGTCGACTCTTTTGAAACAGACCATTCGCAGTCAGCTGATTGCAGATGAATACAGCCCAGATAACGTCTTTATTATTGATGGGATTGTGTCGACAAGAAGAGGTTCTGAAAAGCACTTGCAGCTTTTAAGAGAAATTATGAGACTGCCTGCTACAAAGGTGGTAGAGCATCCAGATATCTTTATTCAAAATTCAGAATATACAATGGATGATTTCGACTACATCATTGAATTGCGTAATAGTGCAGACGAAGAAATTACATACGAGCACGCTGAAGAACCACAAGTGTTTGATCATTCTGGTTTTTCTGGCTTCGATTTTTAATATGGTAATGGTAGGTGTTTGTTTTGACTGAATTGGGAAAACGGCTCGTTGAGGCCAGAGAGGAAAAAGGGATGTCGCTGGAGGATTTGATGGCGGCTACCAAAATCCAAAAGCGCTATTTGCTAGCAATAGAACAAGGAAACTATGATATCATTCCAGGTAAATTTTACGTCAGAGCGTTTATTAAACAATATGCCGAAGCCGTTGGACTGAATCCTGAACAATTGTTCGAAGAGTTTCGTAAAGATGTACCAAGCACGTATAACGATGAAGTGTCTGATAAATTATCAAATATTAAACCGCAACGAGAGCTGCCAAAGCCTGCCTCAAAGGTACTGGAGCTGCTTCCGACGATTTTAATCATTGGAGGGATCCTTGTGGTGATCGCTATCATTTATGTGATCGTTCAAGCGGTTAATCATGATAGCGGACAAAAAAATAATCAGGCGGCTCCTCAGCAATCAGAATCAAAATACGAAGTGTCTAAGGATTCATCGCTTGCAAAGGATCAAAAGAAAAAGGAAAAAGCTTCGTCAGATGATCAAGAAAAATCATCTGAAAAAGACGATTCCTCAAAGGATTCATCTAAAGACGATGAAGATGTTTCTTTGAAGGCGACGAATACAGAGGGTTCTACGACAACGTATGAAGTATCAGGTGCAGAAGAGATGGAGCTAACCATTTCTGCCTCACAAGCTTCATGGCTTCGTGTGAGAGACGAATCTGGAAAAGTGCTGAAGATGGGTGAATTGAAAGATGGCGAATCGTTTAAAACAGACTTGACTGATCTTTCCCAAGTCGATATTCGCTTAGGAAATGCATCGGGAATCGATATTAAAGTCAATGACGAAACGCTGAAGTACGAATTAGACCCTAAAAACACCATGACACAAAACATTGTGATTGTGAATAAAGGAAAGGAAAAGTCATCTTAAGCAAGTAGATGACTTTTCTTTTGTTCCTACTATTATATACATAAAAAAATGCCTTATTGGAGGATTGGAATTCATGTTTAACTTACCGAATAAAATTACTCTTTCTAGGATCGCCTTGATTCCTGTGTTTATGTTGATTATGCTTGCTCCATTAGATTGGGGTGTTGCGCGCTTTGGTGACGTCAGCATCGAAGTCACTCACCTTGTTGGAGCGATCTTGTTTATTGTCGCTTCGACAACCGACTGGATTGATGGTTACTATGCACGTAAGCTCAATTTAGTCACAAACTTTGGTAAATTTTTAGATCCGCTTGCAGATAAATTGCTTGTTTCAGCGGCTTTAATTATACTTGTTCAATACAATCTCACACCGGCATGGATGGCAATTGTGATCATTAGCCGTGAATTTGCTGTAACAGGCCTAAGGCTTGTCTTAGCTGGAGGCGGTGAAGTGGTCGCAGCCAATATGCTTGGAAAAGTGAAGACGTGGGCGCAAATCATTGCGATTTCCGCACTTCTTTTGCATAACCTGCCGTTTGAACTTGTATCATTCCCATTTGGTGATCTTGCTATGTGGGTAGCGGTGTTCTTCACTGTTGTCTCAGGCTGGGATTACTTTGCGAAAAACTGGGAAGCCTTAAAGAATTCTAACTAAAAAGGACGTGTACGCTTTGAAGTCAGAGAGAAAAGCAGAAATTATTGCAGTCGGTTCCGAACTTTTGCTAGGGCAAATTACGAATACGAATGCACAATTCATCAGCAAACAACTAGCTGAAATTGGTGTGAATGTTTATTACCACACAGCAGTTGGTGACAATCCAGAGCGTTTAAAAAGGGCCATTCAAGTGGCACAGGAAAGATCGAATTTTATTATCTTCTCAGGGGGTCTTGGACCAACGAAAGATGATTTAACAAAAGAAACCATTGCGAGTACGCTCGGTAAAGAGCTTGTGCTAAATGAAGAAGCATTTGAGTCTATTCAAGAATACTTCCGTAAAACCGGACGTGATATGTCACCGAACAACCGTAAACAGGCGCTCGTTCTAGAGGGATCTGATGTGCTCGTAAACCGTTTCGGAATGGCACCTGGTATGTTTATACAAGAGGGAGATACGTTTTACATTCTGCTCCCTGGACCGCCAAGTGAATTGCATCCGATGTTTGAAAACGAAGCGAAGCCGCTTATTTCTGAAAAACTCGGCCTAAAGGAAAAAATCGTGTCTGTTGTCTTGCGTTTCTTTGGCATCGGTGAATCTCAACTCGAAACAGATCTTGAAGATTTAATTGATGCACAGACCAATCCGACGATTGCACCGCTTGCAGCTGACGGGGAAGTGACGCTAAGGCTGACAGCCAAGCATGAGGATGAAAAAGAAACAGAGCGTCTGTTAAAAGAAACAGAAGCACAAATTTTAGAACGGGTCGGCGAGTACTTCTACGGATATGGTGATACATCTCTTGCCTTTGAAGCTTCAAAGGCCTTGCATGAACACGGGAAAACAGTAGCAGCGGCTGAAAGCCTGACTGGTGGTATGTTTTCAGAGTGGCTGACAGATCTCGAAGGGGCATCATCCATTTTAAACGGTAGTGTGGTTTGTTACACAAATCAAGTCAAGCAGCAAGTGCTGGGCTGCCGTGAAGAAACATTGTCTTCTCATGGTGCTGTCAGCAAAGAGTGTGCGTTAGAGCTCGCAGAAGGCGTTAGAAAACTGACGGGAAGCGATATCGGTATTAGCTTTACAGGTGTGGCAGGTCCTGAACCACACGAAGGACAGCCAGTTGGAAAAGTATTTATCGGGCTATCGACAAAAGATCAGACAGACGTGTTTGAATGGATGTTTACTGGCAGCCGATCAGGCATTCGCAAGCGTGCTGTGAAATATGGTTTGCACCACCTTCTCAAATTATTAAAAGAAAGTTAATTTTGGTTTTTATGAGGTTTACTCCTTTATAAAAGAGCGTTTTTTCTAATAGAAACAGCTCTTTTCTTAAATAATCTGCCAAGAAAAAATCGAATATGTGTTCGTTTTTTTCTTGGCAAATGACGTAAAACAAGGTATAGTATAGATAGTGGAATTGATAAAGGAGGAAACAATAGAATGAGTGATCGTCAAGCAGCCTTAGATATGGCTCTTAAACAAATAGAAAAACAGTTTGGTAAAGGCTCTATTATGAAACTAGGAGAGCAAACAGATACACGTATTTCAACAGTACCTAGTGGTTCGTTAGCACTTGATACTGCGCTTGGAATAGGTGGATACCCTCGCGGCCGTATTATTGAAGTATATGGTCCAGAGAGTTCTGGTAAAACGACAGTAGCACTTCATGCGATTGCTGAGGTTCAGCAGCAGGGAGGACAAGCTGCATTTATCGATGCGGAGCATGCGCTAGATCCAGTTTACGCTCAAAAATTAGGTGTCAACATTGATGAGTTGTTACTTTCTCAGCCGGATACAGGAGAACAAGCACTTGAAATTGCAGAAGCACTTGTTCGTAGTGGTGCAGTTGATATTGTTGTCATTGACTCAGTAGCTGCTCTTGTACCAAAAGCAGAGATCGAAGGAGACATGGGAGATTCACACGTTGGTCTTCAAGCACGTTTGATGTCTCAAGCACTTCGTAAACTATCTGGTGCTATCAACAAATCAAAAACAATTGCGATCTTTATTAACCAAATTCGTGAAAAAGTAGGGGTTATGTTTGGTAATCCTGAAACAACGCCTGGTGGACGTGCACTTAAGTTCTATTCATCTGTTCGTTTAGAAGTACGCCGTGCTGAACAGTTGAAACAAGGGAACGACATCATGGGGAACAAAACGAGAATTAAAGTTGTGAAAAACAAAGTGGCACCGCCATTCCGTATTGCCGAAGTAGACATTATGTACGGTGAAGGGATCTCGAAAGAGGGAGAAATCATCGACCTTGGAAGCGAACTAGATATCGTACAAAAGAGCGGGGCTTGGTATTCTTATCAAGAGGAACGTCTTGGACAAGGACGTGAAAATGCGAAGCAATTCCTAAAAGAGAATAAAGACATTCTTCTTATGATTCAAGAGCAGATCAGGGAGCACTACGGTTTGGATACAAACGGAGTGAAATCAACTGACGAAGAAGGACAAGAAGAATTGGAATTGAATGACTAAAAAGACGCTGAAAAGCGTCTTTTTTTTACAATTACATAACAGCTAGCGGGTCAAAAGTTCTGTCTTTGCTTGAAATAACGACTTACGCCTTAGTCTGACTAGCTTGACAAGTATTTCCGACACAATTACAATGGGAATGTATCACTTGTTTTTCTTAACATGATTGATAACTAATTTAAACTTGACAAGGGCAGTGAGGATCTCATTCCCTGTGAAGGCCCTGTATGTTGAGACACAAAACAATGTACATGCCGACACTTTATTTGTAAAACCAAGTTCATAGCAAGAGGAGGTGAAAATATGTCGCCTACGATGTTTACGATCATCTCCATTTTGCTGAGCCTAATCTGTTTAGTTGTTGGCTACTTTGTTCGTAAAACCATTGCAGAAGCAAAAATATCCGGCGCAAGAAACATGGCCGAACAAATTGTTGAGGATGCAAAGCGTGATGCGGAAGCATTGAAGAAAGAAGCGCTCTTAGAAGCGAAAGATGAAATTCATTCGTTTCGTGTAGAGGCGGAGCAAGAAGTTCGTGAAAGACGTAATGAGCTTCAAAGACAAGAAAACCGTTTACTTCAAAAAGAGGAAAACCTTGATCGCAAGGATGAATCTTTAGATAAACGGGAGTCCCTGTTGGAGAAGAGAGATCATTCTCTGAATGAACGACAACAACATATTGAAGAGATGGAAAGCAAAGTGGATGATATGATTCGTTTGCAGAAAGCTGAGTTGGAGCGTATTTCTAGTCTAACTCGAGATGAAGCGAAACAAATCATTCTGGATCAAGTTGAAAATGAGCTTTCCCACGACATTGCAGTCATGACGAAAGAATCTGAAAACCGGGCGAAAGAAGAGGCTGATAAAAAAGCGAAAAACATTCTTTCACTTGCGTTACAGCGTTGTGCAGCTGATCATGTAGCTGAAACAACAGTATCTGTAGTCAATCTTCCAAATGATGAGATGAAAGGTCGTATTATCGGACGTGAGGGACGAAATATCCGTACGTTAGAAACGTTAACAGGTATTGACCTGATCATTGATGATACACCTGAAGCTGTCATCTTATCGGGCTTTGATCCGATAAGACGTGAAACAGCGAGGATAGCTCTGGACAAGCTAGTCCAGGATGGACGTATTCATCCTGCACGAATTGAAGAAATGGTGGAAAAATCACGCCGTGAAGTCGATGATTATATCCGCGAGATGGGTGAGCAAACGACATTTGAAGTCGGAGTTCACGGTTTGCATCCGGATCTCATCAAAATTCTCGGTCGCTTAAAATTCCGTACAAGTTATGGACAAAATGTCCTGAAGCATTCAATTGAGGTTGCACATCTTGCAGGTCTCATGGCTTCAGAGCTTGGAGAAGATGCAAAGCTTGCAAAACGAGCAGGTCTTCTGCATGACATTGGAAAAGCCATTGATCATGAAGTAGAAGGAAGCCACGTGGAAATTGGCGTTGAGCTTGCGACGAAATATAAAGAGCATCCTGTTGTCATCAACAGTATTGCATCTCACCATGGTGACCAAGAACCGACATCTATTATCGCTGTTCTTGTTGCGGCAGCCGATGCATTATCTGCAGCACGCCCTGGTGCAAGAAGTGAGACGCTTGAAAATTACATTCGGAGACTTGAGAAATTAGAAGACATCTCTGAATCTTATGAAGGTGTTGAAAAATCGTTTGCGATACAAGCTGGACGTGAAGTGCGTATTATGGTGAAGCCAGATTCAATTAATGATCTTGAAGCTCACCGTCTAGCAAGGGATATTCGTAAGCGGATTGAGGACGAGCTCGATTACCCTGGTCACATTAAAGTGACAGTTATTCGAGAAACTCGCGCAGTAGAGTATGCAAAATAGAGCGGTGCGCTTAGCGCCGCTTTATTTTTTTGTGTAAATATGCAACACTGATAAGAAGATCATTTTATAAGAGAAAGGGTTCAAAACGTATGAAAATATTATTTGTTGGAGATATCGTTGGTTCACCTGGCAGAGATACACTGAAAGAATACTTGCCAAAGCTAAAGAAAAAATATCAGCCACACTTTACGATTGTCAATGGAGAAAATGCGGCTCATGGGAAAGGTCTTACTGAAAAAATCTATCATGAGCTGCTTCAAGCTGGGGCTGATGTGCTCACGATGGGGAACCATACATGGGATAAAAGAGACATTTTCGATTTCATCGATGATGCACCCCATATTGTTCGTCCGGCAAACTTCCCGCAAGGTACACCAGGGAAAGGGCTTACTTTTATTAAAAAACAAGGTAAAGAACTAGCTGTCATCAACTTGCAAGGCCGCACATTTTTACCTCCGATTGACTGCCCATTTCAAAAAGTAGATGAGCTCATAGCAGAAGCTTCAAAACGTACACCGTTTATTTTTATTGATTTTCATGGTGAAGCCACAAGTGAAAAGCAAGCAATGGGTTGGTATACAGATGGCCGTGCATCATGTGTCGTTGGAACACATACACATGTTCAAACAGCAGATAACCGCGTCTTGCCAAAAGGAACTGCTTATATTTCGGATGTTGGCATGACTGGTCCTTATGACGGTATTTTAGGTGTTGATCGGGAAACGATTATTAAACGATTTAAAACGAGCCTCCCTGTCCGTTTTGAAATTGCAGAAGGCCGCACGACATTAAGTGCAGTGATCGTAGAAATTGACGAATCGTCGAAAAAAGCTGTCAAAATTGATCGAATTTTGATAAATGATGACCATATTTTCTTTGAATAAATATTCACATATTTATTTCAGAAAAATATTAATCAGAAAGAAGGAATATGCGCCCTCTATCGTGAATATAGTAAAAATGGTAGGTAGCCTGCTATTTTTGAAAAACATTTTGGGGATGGATTTTCAAAAAAATAGCAACATCTAACAAAGATTGTTCTAATGAACACTCACTTATCCATTGTAAATTTAAGGGGGAGCAAAAATGGAAATTTTAAAAGTTTCAGCAAAGTCAAATCCAAATTCAGTAGCAGGAGCATTAGCCGGCGTTTTACGTGAACGCGGTGCAGCGGAAATACAGGCTATCGGCGCTGGAGCACTGAATCAGGCGGTCAAGGCTGTCGCCATTGCAAGGGGATTTGTTGCGCCTAGCGGAGTGGATTTGATATGCATTCCAGCCTTTACTGACATTCTTATCGATGGAGAAGAAAGAACAGCAATCAAACTGATTGTTGAACCACGATAATTCTAATTTTATTATTTTCAACCTGCTTACATCATGTAAGCAGGTTGTTTTTGTTTACCGCTATACATTTCTCATATAACATATTTCTTTCACAAAATAGATAGAAAATGACATATTAGAGCTTGCATTTTTTCACCATGATGATAAATTAAGATTAAGTTGAAAATACTTCATCAAAAATAAATATTTAAGTAGGTGAAATAATGATCGAAGCTTTTTTAAAAAGAGGAAAGCTTGTTTTTATTTTATTTTTTATCGTTCTCATTGCTGGAGGTTATTTGTTTACACAGCTTCCTAAACGAGAACTGCCAGAGTTTCAAGCAAATATTGTAACCATTTCGACTGTTTTCCCTGGTGCTGATGCAAAACAGGTAGAAAGTGATGTCACCAATAAGCTCGAGTCGGCCATTTCTGATATCAATGGTGTAGAGAAGACAAGCTCTGTTTCTGCTATTGGTTTCTCAAATATTGTGCTTGAAATTGATGATCAAGCCGATTTTCAAAAGGTGGCAAGTCAAATCAAGAGTGAAACCACAAATGCCGCCTCTTCTTTTCCAGATGGTGTGATGGAGCCAGATGTAAAGGATGAGTTTGGCAATGTGCCAGTTGGTTCTTATATGATTGTAGCAAGTAACTCATCTGATTTAGCAAAAAGTCAGAAATCGCTGCGTGCGTTAAAAGAAAAAGTGGAGGACATCAAAGGTGTTGATGGAGTTGTCATCAAAGGATTCAATGACAAACAAGCCATATTGAACTTGGATTCAAGTAAACTGGAGGATAACGGGTTAAACGTGACCGATGTCACAAATGCCATCAATCAAGAATTTGGCACATCCCCTCTAGGTGACGTCCAGGCAGATGGAGAAAAGGTCAAGCTGTCCATTGATGCTTATGATCGTTTAGATCAAATGAAAAAGATTGAGATTTTCTCAAAAACGAGCCGAGAGCCTGTTACAATCGGTGAGCTTGGTCGTTTAAAAGAAGTAGAAAAAGAGAAAAGTGATATCGTTTCATATAACGGAAAGCCAGCCTATTCATTTACAGTCAATATCAAGCCGGGACTGGATATTCCTAAAATGTATGACAAAGTCAGTGCGGTCATTGAAAAAGAGAAAGAGCTGCCAAATGGTGTGGATTGGATAGACTACTATTCACAAAAAAGTGAAGTAGATGCTATTTTTAACGATTTAATCAAAGAAGCGATCGTGGCCGTCATCGCCGTCATTGTCGTCACCACACTTGGTCTAACCATTGGTGGTGCGTTTATCGTTTCACTTGCGATTCCGCTATCCATAACGATCGGAACCATCCCGCTGCCGTTTTTACAAGTGGACCTTAATCAAATTTCAATTATTGGCTTTATCATTGCGCTAGGGATACTTGTAGATGACGCCATTGTCGTCAACGATAATATTTTGAGGCAGATGAAAAAATACGAAAGTCCGCTTAAAGGAACAATTGCAGGTGTAAAAGAAGTGGCTGGATCCATTTTGACGTCAACACTGGCTGTTGTCTTTGCCTTCTTGCCGCTTGTTTTCCTTTCTGGTGCGAACGGTTCATTTATTCGAGCGTTACCGTCTGTTCTAGTCACAACTGTACTTGCGTCAATGGTCATTTCATTGACACTTGTGCCAGTGTATCAATATACAGCAAACCGAAAAAGAAAGAACAAGAAGATTCAAAAAGAACCGGGTTTTTTAGGCAAACCATTAAAAAGATTAGCTGATTTTTATGCAGATCGAGTACTGACAAACATCGTGAAGCGACCACTTCTCATTGGATTAAGTGGTTTGCTCGTTGCCACACTTGCCTTTTTGCTTATTTTCGCCACACCATTTGAGTTTTTCCCTGCGGCGAATAAGAAAGAGGTTGTTGTCACTGTGACACTTCCGAGTGAAACAACCTTAGATAAAACAAATGACACATTAGAGAAAATAGAACAAGAGATCAAACAGCAAAAAGGCATTGAAGAGACGGCCATTTTTGCAGGCGGCGGTGTGCCGAACTTGTTTAATGAAAGTATCTCAAACGCAAGTGATCATACTGGTCAGATTGTTGTCAGAGTTGACAATAATCAGATGACAAGCAAAGCATTGATCGATCGTATGACAGAGCCATTGCGAAAGAAATTTAAAGATGCTGATATCTTTATGAAAACCATTGTTCAAGGTCCGCCAACTGGAGCGCCTGTGACCGTCACTGTTGCAGGAGAACAATTTTCAAAACTCGTGGATGTGAAAGAGAAGCTCACAAAAGAAATGAAAGAAAGCGGAGCGAGCCTGATCACAGACGATGTCAATCAACCGGTGAAAACCATTTCATTTGAATTGAATCGTGACCGAATGGCAGAGGATGGGCTCACTGCTCAGTTTGTCAGCAGACAGCTTGGCCTTGTTACAGAAGGAATTCCATTAGGCACCTTTAAACAAGGAACAGATGACATCGACCTCGTAGTGAAACAAGACATGAGCACACATCAAAACGGACTGAAGCTAAAAGACATCAAGGTGCCTGTGAGTCCAAATGAGGGTGGCATGCCTCAACTTGAGCCGCTTAGCCGATACGTAAAGGAAAAAGAAACAGAGCAGTATGAAAGCATTCCGCATGAAAACGGGATGCCGACGATCACGTTAAAGGCATATCCTGGTACATCAGATACGTTTAAAGACGATATGACAGAAGTCATAAATGAAGTTGGGAAAAGCGATGCAGCGAAGAATTTGACCATTTCTCAGGGCGGAGAAAATGAAGATCAAACTCAATTCTTTATTGAAATTAGTCTCTTATTTGGGGTAGTTTTGCTGCTCATTTATGTGACCATCGCTTTCCAGTTCAATTCACTCCTGCTCCCGCTTTTAGTTCTTGGAACGGTTTACTTAGCGATCTCCGGCGCCATTATTGGACTATTTGTCACTCAAACGCCGTTTAGCTTTATGGCCACAATGGGGATTGTCTCATTGGCAGGTATTGTTGTCCGAAATGCGGTCGTTTTGTTTGAATTTATTGAACAGCGGCGCAAGCAAGGTCTCGATCAACAGGCAGCTGTGATTGAAGCGGGGAGAGCAAGGATTAGACCTATTTTGCTGACAGCATTTACAGCACTTGTCGCTCTTATGCCCGTTGCTTTAAGTAATGACCCACTCTTTAAGCCGCTAGCGATCTGCATCGTATCAGGTGTCTTTTTCTCAACGATTCTGACACTACTGATTGTGCCGGCTTTATATGTAGCCGTTTCAAAAAAACGCTGACAACTTAAAAGCAAATCTCCGAATAAAAGGAGATTTGCTTTTTTTTTTAGAAAAATATCTAAAAAAATATGTGGAGTGTTCATTTGTCTTCTCCTGAAAGACAGCGGTATTTACGTCTAAAATAAGACATGATAAGATCGGATTGGGAGAAGTTTTTTAACAAAGGGGTTGTACGTCATGTGTGGAACGATGAAAGCGATTGTTAAAAAAGAAAGCGCTTACGGAGCGGCGATGATGGAAATGCCGATTCCAGAAATAAGGGATCATGAAGTGCTTATCCAGGTAAAGGCTACATCGATATGCGGAACGGATGTGCATATTTATAATTGGGATGATTGGGCGAAGGGGAGAGTCAAAGCACCGTACATTTTTGGTCATGAATTCACAGGGGAAGTTGTCAAAACGGGGAACCAAGTCTCACGAGCAAAAGTAGGGGACTTTGTATCGGCTGAGACGCATATTGTCTGTAATCAGTGTTATATGTGTTTAACGGGTCAGCAGCATTTGTGCAGCGAAACGAAAATTTTAGGGGTCGACATTGATGGCTGTTTTGCTGAATATGTCAAAGTACCAGAACAAAATGTGTGGCATAATCCAGCTCAAATGCCAGTGGAACTTGCATCTATTCAAGAACCGCTTGGAAATGCTGTTCATACAGTTCTGCATACACCTGTTTCAGGAAAGTCAGTGGCGGTTTTTGGCTGCGGGCCCATTGGTTTAATGGCGATTGCGGTTGCAAAAGCCTCCGGGGCTGTCCAAGTGTTCGCTGTTGATAAAAATGAATACAGACTGGATCTTGCCCGTAAAATGGGTGCAGATCATATCGTGGATATCGGAAAAGATGATCCTGTTGCCATGATCAAGCAGCTCACGCGGATGGAAGGGGCAGACGTGATGTGTGAGATGTCAGGACATCCCGTTGCGATTAATCAAGCACTCGAAGCTTGTGCAAATGGAGGGAAAGTGAATATACTAAGTTTGCCAGAGCGGCCGGTAACCATTGACATTACGAATCAAATTGTTTTTAGGGGATTAACCGTGCAAGGGATCACGGGGAGAAAAATGTTTGAGACGTGGCGTCAAGTATCTGAACTTTTAAGAACGAATACCATTGATGTAAAGCCGGTTGTCACCCATACGCTGCCATTTGAAGATTTTGAAAAGGGATTTGAACTCATGAGAAATGGTACGTGCGGGAAGGTTGTACTGATCATGCCATCATATCAAAGGGGGACGAAATGATGAAAGAATTTACGTATTTACAAGATGAATTAGACACAATGAAGCAGCAAGGCACCCATCAAACACTGAAAGAAATCGATTCCAAACAATCTTCCACGGTGACATTAAATGAACAATCCGTCATACAACTCTCTTCAAATAACTACTTAGGTCTCACCTCACATCCAAGGCTGATGAAAGCGGCAAAAGAGGCGATTGATGAATTCGGTGCTGGAACAGGATCTGTACGAACCATTGCTGGAACGATGACAATGCATGAACGGCTTGAAAAAAAGCTAGCTGCTTTCAAAAAGACAGAGGCAGCCCTTGTATTCCAATCAGGCTTTACGACCAACCAAGGGGTCTTATCCAGTATTCTCACAAAAGATGATATTGTCATTTCAGATGAGCTGAACCATGCATCAATCATCGATGGGATTCGCTTAACAAAAGCAGATAAAAAAGTATATGCTCATTCTAATATGGAAGAGCTTGAGAAAATATTAAAGAAATCGATGAATTACCGCGTCCGTCTTATCGTGACAGATGGTGTGTTCTCAATGGATGGAGATATTGCACCGCTTCCTGAGATTGTAAGACTTGCAGAAGCATATGATGCCTTTGTGATGGTAGACGATGCCCATGCGTCTGGAGTACTTGGTGAAAATGGCCGCGGAACAGTGAATCATTTTCAACTTGACGGCAGAGTGCATATTCAGGTTGGCACACTTAGTAAGGCAGTTGGTGTGCTAGGCGGTTACGTCGCTGGTTCTGCGGTTTTAATCGACTATTTAAAGCATAAAGCAAGACCGTTTTTATTCAGCACCTCACATCCGCCGGCTGTCACAAGAGCCTGTGAAGAAGCCATTGAAGTGCTGTTAGACGAACCGGAACGCATTGAAACACTTTGGGAGAACGCGGCCTATTTTAAAGAAAAAGTCATCGATCTTGGATTTGAGGTGGCACCAACAGAAACGCCTATTATTCCAATGATGATTGGAGACGAGGCACTCACTTTCCGGTTTTCAAAAGCATTAATCGAGCGCGGCGTTTTCGCTCAAGGCATTGCTTTTCCAACTGTAGCGAAAGGAAAAGCGAGAATTAGAGCCATCATCACAGCAGAGCACACAAAAGAAGAGCTTGACCGTGCACTGACAATCATCGAAGAAGAAGCAAAAAAACTGAATATACTTGATTGAGAGAGCTGAGGCTCTCTTTTCTTTTGATCAAGAGTATTGATGACTGTCCAGATGAATAGACATTTTTCATAGAAAAAACACATATGAATTTATTTTCAATTCACGACAAAATAGTCTATACTGTAGGGTGGAGCTTGGTTTGAAAGGAGTACAAATTCATGAATGAAGAGCAGAGAAAAGCGAGCGGACAAGTAAGTTCATCGGACAAAAAATCCGAGAAGGACTACAGCCAATATTTTGAAGCTGTGTACATTCCGCCTTCCTTAAAAGATGCAAAAAAACGGGGTAAAGAAGAAGTCGAATACAATCAATTTCAAATTGACGAGCGGTTTCAAGGGTTAGGGAACGGCCGCAAGTTTTATATTCGCACATATGGCTGTCAAATGAATGAGCATGACACAGAAGTGATGGCTGGTATTTTTATGGCGCTTGGTTATGAACCAACAAATTCAACTGAAGATGCGAATGTCATCTTATTAAACACTTGTGCCATTCGTGAGAATGCAGAAAACAAAGTGTTTGGAGAGCTTGGTCATTTAAAAGCATTAAAGCGTGAAAAGCCAGATTTAATCTTAGGCGTCTGCGGATGCATGTCACAAGAAGAATCTGTCGTTAACCGTATTTTAAAGAAACACCCATTTGTTGACTTGATTTTCGGTACCCACAACATTCACCGCCTGCCAGAGCTATTATCTGAATGCTACCTGTCAAAAGAAATGGTCATTGAGGTTTGGTCTAAAGAAGGCGATGTGATTGAAAATCTTCCGAGAGCCCGCCAAGGAAAAATTAAGGGCTGGGTGAATATTATGTACGGTTGTGATAAATTCTGTACATATTGTATCGTCCCTTACACGCGCGGGAAGGAAAGAAGCCGCCGTCCGGATGAAATTATTCAAGAGGTCAGACGCTTAGCAGCAGAAGGATATAAAGAAATTACCCTTCTTGGTCAAAACGTGAATGCGTATGGAAAAGATTTTGAAGACATGGAATATGGTCTTGGTCACCTCATGGATGAGCTGCGTAAAATCGATATTCCACGTATCCGTTTTACAACAAGCCACCCGCGTGACTTTGATGATCACTTAATTGAAGTGCTTGCCAAAGGCGGAAACCTTCTCGACCATATTCATTTGCCGGTTCAATCAGGAAGTTCTTCTGTGCTGAAACTCATGGCAAGAAAATACGATCGTGAACGTTACCTTGACCTAGTGCGTAAAATCAAAGAGGCAATGCCAAATGCTTCATTAACAACGGACATTATCGTTGGGTTCCCAAATGAAACAGATGAGCAGTTTGAAGAGACGCTTTCCCTCTATCGTGAGGTTGAGTTTGATGCGGCTTATACGTTCATTTACTCTCCAAGAGAAGGAACACCCGCAGCCAATATGAAAGACAACGTGCCAATGCGTGTAAAAAAAGAACGTCTGCAGCGCCTGAATGCACTCGTAAATGAAATTTCTGCGAAAAAAATGAAGGAATATGAAGGGCAGACTGTCGAAGTATTAGTAGAGGGTGAAAGTAAAAACAACCCTGAGATCCTAGCCGGATATACAAGTAAAAGCAAGCTTGTGAATTTTAAAGCACCAAAAGAAGCGATTGGCAACATCGTCAAAGTGAAAATCACACAAGCCAAAACTTGGTCTCTTGACGGAGAAATGGTTGGAGAAGCTATCGAGGTGAATTAAAATGACGCTTTATTCAAAGAAAGAGATTGTCGAGCGCGCAAGAGAGCTCGCGAAAATGATTTCTGAAACAGAAGAAGTTGATTTCTTCAAAAAAGCAGAAGCGCAAATCAATGAAAATACAAAAATTGCAGCGATCATTAATCAAATTAAGGCGCTTCAAAAGCAAGCTGTGAATTTAAAGCATTATGGCAAACATGAAGCCTTAAAACAAGTGGAAGAAAAAATTGATGCCCTGCAAGAAGAACTGGATGAGATCCCAGTGATTCAAGAATTCAAAGAATCACAAACAGAGGTTAATTCCCTGCTTCAGCTTGTAGCGCACACGATTTCTAATCAAGTAACGGATGAAATCATTCTTTCAACCGGCGGTGACCTTTTATTAGGAGAAACCGGTTCAAAAGTGAAAAACTCATCCCCAAGTTGCTCCATTAAATGAGAAAACCCCGCAGATGCGGGGTTTTTTGTTTGTGTATTCTTATCTATATTTGTTATTTGTAGTTTAAAGGCTGTGACATCAACAATTTGTTGACGCCACAGCCCCTATTTTATTTTATATGGTTAGTTTATTTCTTTATGAAATACCTAATACGAGTTAAAAAAAGTAAAAATTTTTTGATATTCATTTTAATCTTTAATTCTAAACGAAAATTTATATTAATTTTTATATATAGCCACTCCTAAAGGGACTGTGACTTCATTATTAAATCACATCTTTCAGCTTCCATCAACCCCAATCTCTCACTCTCCAACTTTTCCAATTTTCAAGGCAAGTTTATGGGCGACCATGCATACACTGAAACAGAAATGAATTTAATTGAACATGAGACTCAAAATCGTGACACACTAGACGAATGCCCAGCATAAGATAAAACGATCAAGAACAAGGAGGCATGCCGGAATGTCTGAATACAGAGAAATTATTACAAAAGCGGTGGTTGCAAAAGGGAGGAAATTTACCCAAAGCACACACACCATTTCTCCATCGCAAAAACCAACCAGCATCCTAGGCGGTTGGATCATTAATCATAAGTATGATGCTGAAAAGGTCGGTAAAACAGTTGAGATTGAAGGTACATTTGATATTAACGTGTGGTATTCTTACGCAGACAACACGAAAACCGAAGTGGTCACAGAACGTGTAAAATATGTAGATATCATCAAACTGAGATATAAAGATAAAAACTTCCTTGATGATGAGCACGAAGTGATTGCGAAAGTCTTGCAGCAGCCCAATTGCTTAGAAGTGACCATTTCTCCAAATGGCAATAAAATTGTCGTTCAAGCAGAGCGTGAATTCATTGCTGAAGTAGTAGGGGAAACCAAAATTGTTGTAGAAGTCAATTCAAGCTGGAAAGAAAAAGATGATCACGAATGGGAAGAAGAGGTGGATGAGGAATTAGAAGATATTCATCCAGAATTCCTCGCGGGTGATCCAGAAGAGTAATTGATGACTAGGGCGCATATCCCCCTAGTTTTTTTGTGCCTTGATCTAGGGAAAAAAGGTGAATTTTTATGCTATAATGAAAGATGGTATGAATTCGAAAGTAATATAGTGAGGGATTAGAAATATGGCAAGTTATACGCCCATGATACAGCAATATTTAAAGATCAAGGCAGATTACCAAGATGCCTTTTTATTTTTTCGCTTAGGCGATTTTTATGAAATGTTTTTTGATGATGCAAAAGAAGCAGCACAAGAATTAGAAATTACGTTAACGAGCAGGGATGGCGGCACGATTCCAATGTGTGGTGTTCCATATCATTCTGCGTCTGCATACATAGAACAACTGATTGAAAAAGGCTATAAAGTCGCCATTTGTGAGCAGGTGGAAGACCCTAAAACGGCAAAAGGTGTGGTCAAAAGAGAGGTCGTTCAACTGATTACACCAGGTACGGTCATGGATGGCAAAGGACTGAATGAAAACGAAAATAACTTTATCGCGTCTGTTTCCAGCTTTCAAAATGGCTACGGTCTTGCGCTTTCCGATTTATCAACAGGTGAAAACATGGTGGCTTTCATTGAACGGTTAGATGAAGTTGTGTCTGAAATTTATTCTGTCGGTGCAAAAGAGATTGTGGTATCAAAGCAGCTCGATGAAGAAACGGTGAAAACCCTGAAGGAACGCTGCCAAGCGACCATCTCATACGAAGATAGCGCTGAATTAATAGATGAAGCTGAACGACTCGTTTCTCATCTTGACGAACATCTGAAAAGAGCATTTTTAACACTCTATGCATACTTAAGAAGAACGCAAAAAAGGAGTCTTGATCATCTTCAGCAAGTTCAAGAGTTTCAGCTTGAACAAACGATGAAAATTGATCTTTACTCAAAGCGAAACCTTGAATTAACAGAAACCATCCGTTCAAAAAGCAAGAAGGGTTCTTTATTATGGCTATTAGATGAAACAAAAACGGCAATGGGCGGAAGATTGCTGAAGCAATGGGTCGATCGTCCGCTCATCCGCCTTTCACAAATCAAAGAACGCCAGGAAATGGTGCAAATTTTGATGGAACATTTCTTTGAGCGAGAGGATCTGCGAGAACGTTTAAAGCAAGTGTATGATCTTGAACGTCTAGCAGGCCGTGTGGCATTTGGAAATGTGAATGCCCGTGATCTTATTCAATTGAAAGAATCTCTCAAGCAAGTGCCGGCTATTAAAGAGCTTGTCCATTCTCTCCCAGAGGGTATGGCGAAATCTAGAGCAAATGACATTGACCCATGCGGTGATTTACTTAATTTATTAGAAGATGCTCTTTATGAGAATCCGCCGATGACGTTAAAAGAAGGCAATTTGATTAAAGATGGCTACAATGAAAAATTAGATGAATATCGTGATGCGAGCCGAAACGGGAAAGATTGGATCGCTCGTCTTGAACAGCAAGAAAGAGAATATACAGGCATTCGATCGTTGAAAGTCGGCTTTAATAAAGTGTTTGGCTACTATATCGAAGTGACCCGTGCAAATACGCATTTATTAGAAGAAGGCCGTTATGAAAGAAAACAAACCCTTGCCAATGCAGAGCGGTATATTACACCTGAATTGAAAGAAAAAGAAGCCCTTATTCTTGAGGCGGAATCAAATATTAGTGAATTGGAATATGAACTATTTTCTGCGCTTCGGGAACAAGTAAAAGCCTATATTCCTAGATTACAGTTGCTCGCAAAACAAATGAGTGAGCTTGATGCGCTGCAATGCTTTGCCACTGTGAGTGAAAAACGGCGTTATGTTCGCCCTGAATTTTCATCAGATGAAGTGGAAGTCATTGATGGTCGTCATCCTGTTGTTGAAAAAGTGATGGATCATCAAGAGTATGTGCCGAATGACTGCCAAATGGGCAAAGGGAGACAAACCTTGCTCATTACTGGTCCGAATATGTCAGGGAAAAGCACATATATGAGACAAATGGCATTGATATCGATTCTTGCGCAAATTGGCTGTTTTGTGCCAGCATCAAAGGCAACCCTTCCGATTTTTGATCAAATCTTTACACGTATTGGGGCGGCAGATGATTTGATTTCTGGTCAAAGTACTTTTATGGTAGAGATGCTCGAAGCAAAAAATGCGATGGTACATGCGACAAAGAACAGTTTGATTTTATTTGATGAAATTGGACGCGGGACAAGCACTTATGATGGAATGGCTCTTGCACAGGCAATCATTGAATTTGTGCATGATCATATTGGTGCCAAAACCCTTTTCTCCACTCATTATCATGAACTGACGGTACTGGAATCCCAATTAAGCGAACTGAAAAATGTCCACGTACGAGCAGAAGAACATGAAGGGACAGTTGTTTTCTTACATCAAATCAAAGAAGGAGCAGCAGATAAAAGCTACGGCATCCATGTAGCGCAGCTTGCTGAACTGCCTGATGCGATCATTGATCGAGCCCAGACCATCTTAACGGAGCTTGAGAGCGGATCACATGAAGTGATTCCGAGCGTCTCTAAAGCCCCGAAACAAGAAATGGCTGAGGAAAAACAGCAGCTTTCTTTCTTTGAAGTGGAAGAAAAACCGCAAACAAAACCTGTGCTGAAAAACAAAGATCAAGCAGTGATCGAAGAATTGAAGTCATTTAATTTAATGGATATGACACCGCTTGAAGCGATGACAAAGCTATATGAATTGCAAAAGAAATTATAATGTAAGGTGAGGTGAGCAAGAAATGGCAAAGATTATTCAGTTATCCGATGACCTATCAAATAAAATTGCAGCTGGTGAAGTGGTCGAACGCCCGGCTTCTGTTGTGAAGGAGCTCGTGGAAAATGCGATCGATGCTAGTAGTACTGTCATTGAAATCGATGTAGAAGAAGCAGGACTTTCTTCTATTAGAATTATTGATAATGGGGTGGGAATCGATGCTGAAGATTGTAAGCTCGCCTTTCAGCGTCATGCGACGAGTAAAATCAAAGATGAAAATGATCTGTTTCGTGTCAGGACGCTCGGTTTCAGGGGGGAGGCCTTGCCAAGTATTGCCTCCGTCTCTCACTTAGAAATGAAGACAAGTACCGGTGAAGGTGCTGGAACACACTTAGCTCTCCAAGGCGGGAAGATCATTTCGGAGAAAAAAACCACTGGCCGTCGCGGCACCGAAATTGTGGTCACCAATTTATTTTATAATACGCCAGCCCGTCTAAAATACATGAAAACGGTTCATACGGAGCTTGGCAACATTTCTGATGTTGTGAACCGAATTGCACTTGCTCATCCAGAAGTGTCGATTCGTTTGCGACATCAAGGAAAAGTGCTGCTTCAAACAAATGGAAACGGAGATGTGCGGCATGTGCTTGCGGCCATTTATGGAACGGCAGTGGCCAAAAAAATGCTGCCACTACATGTACAATCACTTGATTTTGAAGTGAAAGGCTATATTTCCTTACCAGAAGTGACAAGGGCATCACGTAATTATATGTCTTCTGTTGTCAACGGTAGATATGTCAAGCATTTCCCGCTGGTGAAAGCCATTCATGAAGGATACCATACACTGCTCCCGATCGGACGCCATCCGATTACATTTATTGAGATGAAGATGGATCCCATTTTAGTCGATGTGAACGTACATCCTTCTAAACTTGAAGTCAGACTAAGTAAAGAGCAAGAACTTCATGAGTTGATCAAACAAGGGATTAAGGACGTCTTTCAAAAGCAACAGCTCATTCCAAGTGCTTCAGTGCCAAAAAAAGCACCAATGCCAGCAGTGAAAAATGAGCAACAGTCCTTATCTTTTGATTCTAAACAAACAATGAAAAGCCGAATGGAAACACCTGTTTCCTATGAGCCGGACTCACTCGCATCGGCTGTATACGAGACCAGTCAGAACGACACATACGGGGTGCGTGAACCGGAAAGTACGGAAGCGCCTTTACCAGCATCGTCTGAAGAAACGTTTGACCATGTATATGTAGAGGAATCTGCAGCTTCGCATGAACAACATGACGAAGTGATACTGGAAGACAGTGCAGCCCAGCATCAGGCTGAAAGTGAACGTGTCCCTGTGATGTATCCGATTGGACAAATGCATGGAACGTATATTTTGGCCCAAAATGAACGCGGTCTTTATATCATCGATCAGCACGCTGCCCAAGAGCGAATCAAGTATGAGTACTTTCGTGAAAAGGTAGGAGACATTGAACAGGAAGTGCAAGAAATGCTTGTTCCATTAACCTTTCACTACTCAAAAAACGATATGTTGATTATTGAAGAGCATATCGATATTTTAGCAAAAGTAGGGGTCTTCTTAGAGCCATTCGGATCAGGTAGCTATATCGTTCGATCGCATCCGCAGTGGTTTCCTAAAGGGGAAGAGGCTGAACTCATCGAAGAAATCATTCAGCAAGTACTTGATGAAAAGCGTGTGGATATCAAGAAACTGAGAGAAGAAGCGGCGATCATGATGAGCTGTAAAGGCTCGATTAAAGCAAATCGTCATTTGCGTAACGATGAAATCAAAGCCTTATTAGATGAACTCCGGCAAACACAAGACCCATTTACATGTCCGCATGGCCGGCCGATTATGATTCATCATTCCACTTATGAAATGGAAAAGATGTTTAAACGGGTGATGTAGCAGGATTTTAGCTGGTGGGTGAATCGGTTTGCCCACCAATTAATTTTTCAATCCGATAGTCTGTTTCGTGTTGTTGTGATGTGAAGATAAACACCCGCTGTCATGTTGTAAGGATAACCCCTTTCCTCAAATGGATAGGGGTTTTTGTTATTTGGTTATACGATTAGGTGAAGCGTGATATGATTGTAAAAAGGAGGGAATATGATGACATTTAAAAAAGCGTTCAATATAGGTTACTTTGTTTTGCTTTTATCTTTTTTTGTCGTATATTTTTTGCTTCCAGTCGATCAACTATTTACCGCAATGATGATTCTAACCTTACTATTTGGCGTATATCAATTTGTGATTTTTAAAAAACTAAAAGAGCAAAAATAACAATAAAAAACGCCATATATGGGTTTGCCAACTAATGATGACAGACCATCATGAGATATGGTGTAACAATTATATAAAATGCAGTAAGCACAGTGGCAAGAGATGTAATAAATGAGAAAAAGCGCTCTAAGAGCGCTTTTTTGTTTAGCATCCGCAAGGATTTGGCGGTGTGACGACAACTGGCCGTTTATTAATATCAATCGTATCCTCTGCATAAAATGTGGAACCGATGCTGATCGCACGATTTTCTGCGCGGAACGTATATGTACCTGCAGCAGGAAGTACTTTATGAGAAAGTTGTAATGTATATTGGGAACTTCCGAATAAATCGAAACGAGCTGGAATGCGAACAGTTTTTCCATTGTTCAAAATGTAACTGTCTTTTAAAGCTTTTCCGTTGATAATATCTTTTGTTGTGGCTTGAAAACCTGCTGGTAAAGTAAATTCAACTGCACCAATACTTAGAACAGAATTTGGACGGTAAGTCAGGTCAATGTCAGAAAAAGACCATTCTTGTTTACTTGCTCCTGTGATTTTTGCATAAAGTGCAGCTGGCCTTGCATTCGTTGAAGCTTTGCCTTCCTCTGTTTTAGCCCCTTCAGCTGATGCGGCTAGCGGTACTGAGAGTGCCATGACCAATGTCAGCATCCCCATCATAATGATTGTCCATGTTTTCTTCATTTCTTCCTTCCCCCTTGGTTGATTATAGGTAAATAATAGATGATTACATCCATTATTTACCTATAAGGTTACCATATTCCTATATGTCATTAAATGGTATTTTATACCCTTATTTTGCTTGTTTTTTAGTAATAACGGGGTAGAAATGCATTTGGTTGGTTCATTCCGTAAGCATTTCCTGTCATATGATGATTTGCTGGCATCATCATTTGCATATCATGATAGCCGTATGGCTGGTGGGGAGCCATACCATAACCGCCGTAGTGACCGAAGTGATGGTGATCGTTCATCTGTACATTTGAATAGGGATCATACTGCTTCGTAAAAGGGGAATAGGCTGAATGATGATGCGGGTGGTGTCCGCTATAAGCATCTTTTTTACCGGTATGATAATGATTTGGCATATTCATATGGTCATGCATGTTTGGTGCGATCATATGCTCATGATTGGCTGTATACACATTTTCAAACGTGTGATAGGGATTTCCTTGATGGTAATGGTTGGTTTGGTTATTCATATTATTCATTTTGTATCTCATCCTTTTTTTCAGGTTGCCATATCCTATGAGCTGCACCTGTTTCATGAGCCTATCCATATGAAAGAAAAGAACGACATGTAACAAAAAAACCGGCTTTTCAGCCGGGAAAACAAAAAGCAGGTGTAGCGTCAAACACTAAAATGAGAAGCTATGTCTTTTTCTACGACGCTTCTTACATCTGCTGCAGACACTTTTAGGAAAATAATGGGGATCGTAGCTTCTTGACGTATCCCAAAAATCGCTCTCAAACCAATCATCTTTTTTATGATAAAACTTCTTTTTTTCACACGGATCCATATGGTGATGATCGTCATGCTTTTTATAGCATTTTGAGTGGGAATGTTTGCTCTTGCATTTGCACATTGTCATCCCTCCTAAATGTGACTCAATGCTAGTATATGCAAGAAAGGTGTACGAGGACTGGATGGTGGCGCTCCTTTTGTAAAAAAAGGCTAATTCTTTAAAAACTCAAATAAAAAGAATTGACTAGTGCTAAATTAACATGATAAAATATAAATTTTTATCCTCTGCTGAAATGTGTTATAATGATATTGTGAATACTTTCGGAGGTGGCGGATTTGTTTCAAATAGGTGATAAAATTGTTTATCCAATGCATGGAGCCGGTGTGATTGAAGGAATGGAAGAAAAAGAGATTTTAGGTAAGACGCAGGAATATTTTCTGATTCAAATGCCGAATATGCAGATGATGGTCCCAAAAGGCAGAATCAATCAACTAGGTATACGTCCGGTAGCTGATCAAGCTACGCTGAAAGTTGTGATGAACAATTTTGCAGAAGAAACAAACGACGACACGCTTACTTGGAAGCAAAGATATGATGAAAATCTGAAAAAGCTAAAAACAGGTTCGATTGAAGATGGCGCAGACGTTGTCAAAGATCTGATGAGACGTAATCAGAAAAAAGCCTTAAATTCTAGTGAAAAGAAGATGCTTGAAGATGCACGGGGCATGTTAGTGAGCGAAATTTCACTTGCACAAGGCATGTCGCAAGATGAAGTGCTGACAGCATTAGAGAATGAATTAAGAGTTTAATGCTGGATATACAGAGACTGGCTGTAAACAGAAGGAGACATTCCTTTTGTTTACAGCTTTTTTATTTGAAAAAAGATGAAAATTCCCAATTTTGTAGGTGTTTTTGACTAAAACTAAAATGAGGTCATAGGATTTAGTTTTTACTTGCACATGAACCGTTTTAAAGAAGCCGAAAATACCTAAGGCAACATAAAAAAACAGGTAAGTTCTCCTGATTCATGAAAAGGAGCCGGACATTCTTTGAATTCTTTTAGCGATTGATAGTAAAATAATGCGATAAGATGACATCGAAGAGAATGAAAAGGAGCGGTGAAATGAAAAGACTACTCATAAGTGGATTCATCTTTCTCATCCTGTGTGCTCTTTTAATGGTGAAATGCAGCCATTCTATCCAAGAAAATAAAGAGCAAAAACAACATCATGAAGAAGTAGAAAAGTATAAGAAAGAGCGAAAAAAAGGGGATCAATATGAAAGTTTTAAGCAGCTTATACGGCATGAAAGAGACGGCTATGAGATAGAGTTTCATGAAAAAGGGGGAAGTGACTTACTTGTCTTTTCTCCTCACGGCGGCGAAATTGAACCAGGAACAAGTGAAATTGTAGAAGCATTTGAAAAGAAGTACTCTACGTATTTATTTGAAGGGACAAAACAAGACAACAATCGTGACTTGCATATCACTAGTACAAAATTCGATGAACCGATTTTGGTTCAAATGATTAAAACATATCCCTTTTCTATATCTATCCACGGCTATAAAAGTGATAGAAGACATACACTTGTGGGCGGGACAAACGAAAAAATGCAAGAAGCGGTTGTGCGAGAACTAAAAGACCGGGGCTTCTCCGCAGAGCTCGTGCAAAAAGGCGAGCGCCTCTCTGGTACGGATCCAAACAACATTAATAATCAAAATGCCAGTGGCGAAAGTGTCCAATTAGAAATTAGTACGGCGCAGAGAAAAGCCTTTTTTGACAACTTTGATACAAGAAAAGGAAAGAAAAAAGCATTTAGTCGCTATGTCAGTGGTTTAAAAGAAGTGCTTAGAGAATTCGACCCTTCTTCGTAGAAAAAAGGTTTTGATGGGCAAAAGTACTCTCTTTAAACTTGGTAAAAAAGATAGAAATGTGCAAAATCAACATAAAATATGAAATAAATGACAATTTGCCTTAAAATCATAAATTATGTAAAATAATAGTTATCAGTTTGATATGATAGAATGGGGCTGAAGTGGATGGCACACAAAATACCATCTTCCGAAGTAGGTGTAAAAATCAATCAATGGTACACACATATTTGCAAATTTGAAGTTGATCAGGCAAACGATATGAAGCGCCTTGTTGAAGAAGACATTCATGAGATGGAAGAAGATCAAGATTTATTACTCTATTATTCTCTCATGGATTTTCGTCATCAAATGATGCTTCAGCACTTAACGCCAGTCCATGCAGGGAATGAATCGCTTCAAGCGGTTTCTTTTCCAAAAGAAATTGAAGAGGCAGAAGATGAGATGACGGGTTTATTGGGTTATTACTTTCATTTTTTTCATGGAATGTATGCATTTACCCAGCACCGGTATATCGAAGCCATTTCCTATTATAAGCATGCGGAACATCAGCTGATCTTAGTGACCGATGAGATCGAAAAAGCGGAATTTTATTATAAAATTGCTGAAGTATACTATCATATGAAACAAACCTATTTTTCTATGCATTATGCGAAAAAAGCGAGAGACATCTATAAGAAACATCAGCTTTATGGAAAAAGAAGCATTCAATGCGATTTTGTGATGGCAGGTAATTGGATTGATGTAAGTCAGCATCAAAAAGCGCTCCCGTATTTAGAAAAGGCTTTAAAAGTGTGTGAAGCAATGGAAAGAAAAGAATGCACATCTTATTTTAAGGCGATGGCCCTCAATAACTTAGGAACTTGTCATTATAGTATGGGAACCTACCATACAGCGACGGTCTTCTTTGAACAAGCCATTTCACTTTATCAAAAAGATCAAGCTGCAATGATGATCAAATCATTGTTTTCACTGGCTCTTACTTGTTTTAAACTCGAAGATATGGAGCGAGCGAGTGAGGCTATAAAGGAAGGCATGAATCAGGCATCTATATTGGGAGATGAAATTTATCAATTGAAATTCCAATTTTTACAGGCACTCTATATAGAAACAGACAGCTCTGAACAATTGAGGTCAGCCCTTTTGGGACTACGAAACAAAAAAATGTTTGCTGATTTAGAGGAATTGGCACTTGATGCGGCTAATTATTATAAGGAACGCGACATGTACAAGGAATCTTCCACTTTTTTTGAAATTGTGATCGAAGCGCGTACGCACATTCAAAAAGGAGATGAGATGTATGAGAACGAAGCATAACATGTCAGCTGCTCAAGTAGAAGAAAGACTTCACACATAAAAACAGACAAAACAACACCCTTTACGAAAAACGTAAAGGGCTTTTTTATTTATTCTTGGATTGCTTTTTCTGCGTCGATGGCACCTGCTCCGTAAATCATTGGGTCCTCTCCAGACCACTTGCTTGTATTTTCTTTTAATAAAGTTTTGACTTCATCAGGTGTTAAATCTGGTGAATGCTCTAATAATAGTGCGCAGATACCGGCACAAATGGGTGTCGCCATCGAAGTGCCAGATAACGTCGTATAATCATCATCGACTCTACTTGATTTATCTAGTTTATCTAGGAATGATCTTGGTGATCTAAGAGAGACGATATTGACTCCTGGTGCGAGGAGGTCGGGCTTTGTTTCACCGTAGACCGTTGGACCTCTGCTCGAAAATGGTGCCACGACATCGTCACTTGATTCTGGCGTATTTCGATCATCATAGGCTCCGACCGTAATGACTTTTTGACTCACGGCAGGGCTTGCGATTGTTTGACTGTTAGGACCGGAGTTCCCAGCAGCAACGCATACGACAATCCCTTGATCCCAAGCTGCATTGACAGCGCGCACCATCGGATCGTCTTGTTCGTCATCATAACGCTGCGCATCGCCGCCAAGCGACATACTGATAATGTGAATTGGGTCATCAGGATGGTCTTCGTTGAATTGTATGCACCACTCAACACCTTCTATAATAGTAGAAAGTGATCCAGCGCCTTGTTTATTTAACACTTTTACCCCAATGATATTGGCTTTTGGAGCGGGTCCTTTGTATAAGCCGTCTGAAGCAGCTCCGTCTCCAGCCACATCCCCAGCGCAATGCGTTCCATGACCGTTATCATCATAAGGTTTCGTTTTTTGTTTGACTAAATCTACAAAGTCGCGAATTCTTCCATCTAAGTCCTCATGTGGGTATACGCCTGTGTCAACGACCGCAACCGTAATGCCTTCACCGGTTAAGGTCGTGCCATTTCGGACGACTTCATCCGCATGACTTGATTGTGTCGCCACATCCAGCAGTGCATGTACCTGTCTGTCTAAATATATTTTGCGAATATGCTCCCCATTTGCTAAGAGTTCCTCTAAAGCAGCAGGGGTAAGATCAGCTGCGCAGCAATTAATATGTGAAAAATGTTTTTTGATGTTTGTTTTTCTGCTTTTTTTCATTAGCTGCTTTGTGCTTTGAATACCTGCTTCAACTGCATCTTCTTTAAATTCAATGATGACCCGAAGCTTCTTGCTCTTCTTTAACCTTCCTTCAAAAAAACGATGAAGAAAACAAGGCGTCCACTTAAAAGGCTTATAGAGGTGAAGGACGGTCTCTCTTAAAGGCTGATCCAATTTACTAGCATGTGTTCTGACCATTTGTACCATGGAAAATCCAAACATGTGATGCCCTCCATTCTAGCTATCCATTCTCGTACACTCTTACGTTATGAACATGACAGCATCTTTGTTCGGATTCTTGTCCCTTCTTTTGTTCATATTGGCGGCTGACTCATTCCCTTTAAAAAGAAAAGCGCTTACATTTTGTAAAATAATAGAAAAAGGTGGAAATCATATCAAAACTGCCGATGATAGGTGGGAGAGTTCTTCTTAGAGAACCAGTAAAACAGAGGATTCTGCAGAAAAAAGGGGGGGTCTAGACAGGGTCAATGCTCATACAAATGTGATTCATTCCAGATGAAAAAAACCAAATCAGCATAAAAAAAAGACGAATTAAAGAAAACAGACTGGGTAGGACTAGGTCATTTTAAACATAACTTCATTTGTTTGTCATACTATTCTAACTCTGTTTTCAATCAGGAGAGGCGTTTCTGTGTATATAAATGCAATTATCTTATTTTTGAGGAATCTCATGATCTAGAGTGTTATGATCAAATTTGAAGAGAAAATGTGGAAAAAATGAAAAGAAATGATGATTCAATATTAATCATAGAAACGGCTTAGAAATCTGTTAAAGGAGAACGGGAATGAAGAAGTTTTTTGCTTTGCTTCTCCTGCTTGTCATCGGATGGGGCGTCTATTATACCATGCAAGCACAGGAACATGATGAGCCAGTGTCATCAGGTGGAGAAGACGAAAGCGGTTCAAATGATATGTATCGCAATTTTAAAGAACTGGAAGAGAATGAATCAACAGATCATTATCAAATTACATCCAATCCAGTGCCTGGCAGCCGTCTTCTAGTGATGTCGCCTCATGGCGGGAGAATCGAAGGCGGCGTTAGTGAGATTGTCCATTTTTTTGATAACGATTTTTCTACGTACTTATTTGAAGGTTTTAGAGAAAATGCATCAGAACTTCATATTACAAGTACAAACTTCGATGAACCAATCGGAGTCGCACAGGCAAAAGCACATGATTATGTCTTAGCTGTTCATGGTTATAAAGGGGAGCCGGGAATTGACCACACCCTTGTTGGCGGAACAGACTATGATCGTGCAGAGAAAATTGTGAACTCATTAGAGCGGAATGGATTTTCTGCTGAACTGGCTGTCGCACACGCAACCCTGAGCGGAACAAGCAATCATAATATTAATAATCTTACAAAAACAGGGCAAAGTGTACAGCTAGAGATTAGTAGAAGTCAGCGTGAAGCTTTATTTGACAGTTTTGACTTTCGGCGGCGGTCCAGTACAAAAAATGAGACGTTCTACCGGTATGTCAGGGCGATTCGGACAGTGCTTGATGAGGAATATACATAAAAATGGTGCACATGTTAAGACAAGCAGCGTGAATTCTTGTTACACTATAAAAAGTGATAACAAAAGGAGAGACAGATATGGCGCGTCATCATTTTCATCTTCAGGCAAGCTGGCCTGGTCTGCGTAACGATGTGGGGACAATCGAATGTGAACAGTTAAAGACGACGGAGATTTCCATTCCAAAAGAAATGGATGGACCGGGTATTGGAACAAATCCAGATGAGATGCTTCTAGGTGCAGCGGCCACATGTTATATCATTACACTTGCAGCCATGATGGAGCGGAGTCAATTAGAGAAAGAGGATTTATCGATGAGCTCTGAGGCAGTTGTCGATGTGACAAACGGTGTGTTTACATATGAGAAAATCATTCATCGTCCTGTCATCATTCTCAAAGAGTCTGCTACTGCTCAGGACATAGAACGAGCTCGTAAGCTTGCACATAAAGCGGAAAGCTCATGTATGATCTCAAGAGCTGTGCAAGGGAATGTCCATATTTCCTTAGAAGAAACCATCAAAGCTGGTTATTAAGATAAAAAAGTCATTTTCTCTTGATTAATGGAGAAAATGACTTTTTTTATGACGTCCATTCGGTTTGATCGAATGGTTCTTTCTTTTGTTTTTTGGATTGATTTAAGACAATGACGCCGCATATGACAAGTGCAAGACCAATGAATCCTTTCATATGAATGGTTTCGTTAAATAGCACGAGGCCCACAAGAGCAGTAAGTGCTGTACCGACCCCAGACCAAGTGGCATATGCAGATGACAGCTCAATTGTTTTGAGTGCCAAACTGAGAAAGGTAAAGGCGCACCCAAATCCGATCAGGACCCCCATACTCGGCAGCACCTGTGTAAAACCTTGCGAAAGCTTCAGCATCGTACTGCCAAAAACCTCTGTCAAAATGGCTCCTGTTAAATAAAGCATTCCTTTCATATCACTTCACATCCTTTAAGACATATTTAATAGTACGACCCCTGAAACAAGCATTGCCATTCCAATAAGTGCTTGACGGTTCAAGGTTTCTTTGAAAAAGAGCACGCCAAAAAAAGCCGTGAGGACGGTACCTACCCCAGACCATGTGGCGTAAGACATGCTAAGTGGAATGATATTAAGGGTCAATGACAGCATGTAAAAAGCAAGTGTATAGCCAGCGACAACGACAGCGCTAGGTTTAAAGCGTGTGAAACCATTTGATAGTTTCAGCATCGCTGCCCCAATCGCTTCTGAAAAAATGGCGATAGCCAAAAAAAGATATCCGAGGATCATCATCATCCCTCCTCTAAAATGTGTAAAATCCGATGAAGTAAAAGGGTTTTTTCCTCTCGATTCAATGGTTCAAGCTGAAACATTTCTGAAAACCATATGCCATCACAGGCAAGACGGATCAATTGGCTAAGTGCAGGGTCATTGATTTCCTCGGCTGCTTTTTCTTTAAATTCCGCATAAAAATGACGCCAAGGATTTAATAACGCTTCATCAAATGACATGGTTGCCAGCATACTTGTACATAGCTGTGTGGTGTTTTGCCTATCAAGATCATTTAATGTGGCCAATATATAGGCACGTACATAAGGCGCCTTTTCGTTTTTGTATGTTTCCTGATACGTGTCAAGCTGCTGACGAAAAGAGGCAACCGCATGCTCATTCATTTGCTGGATCAGGTCTTCCTTGCTCGAAAAATGATACAGTAGCCCGGCTTTGGTCATATTTGCATGTTCTGCCACCTGCTGAAGGGTGAGCTGACTCAATCCTTCTTTTAGAATGGTGTGAGCTGCTGCCTCAAAAATTTGTTCTTTTTTCGTTTTAGACATAAAAAAAACACCTACTTTACTGAACGGTCGGTAAAGTAAATGTTAACCTATGAAAAACAAATGTGTCAATCGATTCATTTTATAAGAGGATGTTTTCACTAAATCGTCATAATTAATAATAAGGGTATGGTCCATATGGCGGTGGATAAGGATAACCATAGCCATATCCTGGAGCAAGAAGCGACCCAGCTAGAAGCCCTCCAGCAAAACCACCTAAAAATGGCGGTCCAAAAAATCCAGGTCTCCCATAGCCAAAACCAGGGCGCCCAAAACCAAACCCAGGTCTTCCAAAACCAAATCCAGGGCGTCCAAATCCAAAAGGTCTTCTCATCTCATCTTGAACAAACGGTGCGTCAAAATAATTCATAAAAAAAGACTCCTTTCACATAAAATCACTGTAACTGACATCAGTGTATTCGAGTGGCCCACTTGTGTTTGGGTGAATGCCTAAAATAAGGAGGAATGTAAAAAATGGGCCTGTATCCGTCTGATTGGGCTAAATGTCCACCTCATGCTCATGCTTATAAAGCGCGAACGGATGTAACAGAAGAACATTATCATTTAATAGAAGGTATTTCTCAGCCTGTGAATGGAAGCAGTACCGACAGACATACTCATTATTACCGGGGGATCACGTCATTTGAAAGAGGGCATTTTCATAGATATTATGGCGTCACTGGACCTGCTATCCCAAGAGTGGACGGGACGCACTACCATGAAATTGAGGAAGTCACGTTTTCTGCCTATACCGATTCTGTCCCGATTCCATACGGGGGAGTCGTTTACAGTCCAGATGAAGAAAGGCCAACGCATAAGCACCGTTTAAAAGGAAAGACATATGAAGTGGTCGGGAATGAACCACTTGGCTGGTGACGGGAGGTTATAGGAGAGAAAGAGAAGTTATGCTATACTGTAGGCAGTTTGTAAAAGAGAGTGATGTTATGAAAAAACAACCAGTGATTGTATTAGTAGGTCCGACGGCTGTCGGAAAAACAAAGCTGAGCATTGATATAGCGAAAGCATTTAATGGAGAAATTATCAGCGGGGATTCCATGCAGATCTATAAAGGGATGGATATTGGCACAGCGAAAATCACCCCTGAAGAAATGAATGGCGTACCGCACCATTTAATCGATATTAAACAACCGGATGAATCGTTTTCTACAGCTGAATTTCAGCAGCTTGTCCGCTTAAAAATCAAAGAGATTGCTGCGAGAGGGAAAACGCCCATGATTGTTGGTGGAACTGGGCTATATATTCAGTCTGTTTTATATGATTACACGTTTACTGATGAGAAAAGTGATCCTGCTTTTAGAGAAGAGATGACGCTGTTTAAGCAGCAGCATGGACCGATCAAGCTGTATGAAAAGCTAAAAGAAGCCGATCCTGACGCTGCAAAAGCGATTCATCCGAATAACGTCCGCCGCGTGATCAGGGCCCTTGAAATCATCCATACAACAGGTCAGAAAATGTCTGATATGCAAAACGGGCATCAAGAAGTTCCTCTGTATGACACTGCCTTCATTGGGCTGAAAATGGACCGAGAGCTTTTGTACGAGCGCATTCATCAAAGAATTGATATGATGTTAGATGAAGGCTTAATTGAAGAAGTGAGCGCACTTTATCAATCTGGTTTGAAAGATTGTCAGTCTGTTCAAGCGATTGGTTATAAAGAGTTGTATGCCTATTTTCAAGGCAACTGCTCACTTGATGAAGCCATCCAGCAATTAAAACAAAATTCCCGCAGATATGCGAAGCGTCAGTTTACGTGGTTCCGTAATAAAATGGATGTCACCTGGTTTGATATGACACCACCTTGCCACTTTTCGGACAAAAAAGAGGAAATTTTCGCATATATAGCAGGAAAGCTTGGACTTAAAGCGAAACTGTAGTTATCAGAATCAAGGAGGACGAAACATGAAACCGATTAATATTCAGGACCAATTTTTGAATCAGATCCGCAAAGACAATACATTTGTCACAGTATTTTTACTGAATGGCTTTCAGCTTCGCGGTCAAGTAAAGGGATTTGACAATTTCACGGTGCTGCTTGAGACAGAAGGGAAGCAGCAGCTTATTTATAAACATGCGATTTCAACATTTGCACCTCAAAAAAATGTAAATCTTGAATTAGAATAAACACCCGTTTTCACCAATAGCCCCATGCAGCTGCGAATAAACCGGCCGAAACCCGCTACGTTTTTTGTCAGTGCAGAGGGGCTATTTTGCATGCCATGAAACTTTTCTGTCCAAGTTGCGTATAAATCCTTATTGGACATTTAAAAGGGTGAGGGGATTTATATGGAAAATGCAGAGCTTGAATTGAGAAGGATTCGAGTGATCCTTCTTTTGATTGGAATCGTTGTCTTATTTGGATCATGCGCCATTTCGAACATCGAAACGAGACAAGAAAGTTGGCATAACCATTCTGGTGAGCATGATGGGAGCCATGTTGATGGTCTTTTACCATCATCTGTTGCGCTAAAAAATAATCACATTGCTGTTGTAAAAGATGATGAAGTAAATGTATACCGGTTTGATGAAAAAGAAGAAGAGCTGACGCTCATTACGACAAAGTACATAGATGAATGGGATGAAGATGATGGTGATAGTGAAGACTTTGATGAAGAGTAAGCACGTAAATTTACAAATGAATGTGAAGTCGCTACACTATAAACATGCATCAGACATCTAGACAGAAAAGGATGAGTTCATGACACACAAAATTAAAATTAATCATTGGGAACAAACTTGTGAAGATGACTCCTGTTTCGAATATGGAACAAGCGTTTCTGTAAACGGGAAAGAGTTAGTAAGAGAAGCCTCGATCGTCTCTGCGCTTGAAGCGGTGCTGAAAGAATTAGGTGTTGAAGTGGAAATAACAGAAGTGTCAGAAGATTTACAGTGCGACGCCTACAAAAAATAAAACAAAAAGTCTAGTCTACTAAGCGATTTTTTTTCGTGTTATGATAGATTTCGGTTTCAGTTGAATAGGGAGTAGGGCAGTCTATTTTTAGAACCTGCTCTGCTCTATTTATTTGAACGTACGAGTTCGGCTATGAATGTTCGGCCGGGTTGGTTGATTTTTTTCGTTTCGAGCATCTATATGTTGTGTTTTGAAAAAACATAGTATACTATATATAGTGAATAGCGGAATGATCAACAATACTAAAAACTAGGTCGTGATGGAATTGATTCAAATCGTATTTGATTCAAAAACAGGAAATGTTCAACGCTTTTTGGACAAGACCCCTTTTACAGACAAACGAAAATTGACTGGAGAAGAGTTTTTGGATACGCCGTTTATTCTCGTCACCTTTACGACAGGATTTGGACAAGTCCCTGGTACCACTCAGTCATTTTTAGAGAAAAATGCGCACCTTTTACTAGGTGTAGCGGTGAGTGGGAACAAAGTGTGGGGAGATAACTTTGCCAAAAGCGCCGATACGATTTCTAAACAATATCAAGTTCCTATTTTGCACACCTTTGAACTAAGCGGAACAAAAAGGGATGTTGAATTGTTTACACAGGAGGTAGAAAGAATTGTCACAAAATCAGGTTCCAAAGTGGATACAATTAAATAACGAAATTATGATTCAAAAAGAAGGAAAGTTTCAGTTCGACAAGGACAAAGAAGCTGTACATAGTTATTTCGTAGATTATATTAATCAAAACACGGTCTTCTTTCATAATCTAGAAGAGAAGATTGATTACTTAATAGAAAACGACTACTATGAGGAAGAATTTTTAAGACAATACAGCATGTCAGATATTAAAGAAGTATTTGAAGCTGCATATGCCAAGAAATTTAGATTCCCATCATTTATGAGTGCGTTTAAGTTTTACAATGACTATGCACTGAAAACAAATGACAAAAAGAAAATCCTTGAACGCTATGAAGACCGCATTTCAGTTGTGGCTCTTTTCTTTGCGGGCGGAGACAAAAAGAAAGCACTTGAGTTTGTGGAACTGATGATCAACCAAGAGTATCAGCCAAGTACACCAACATTCTTAAACGCAGGCCGTAAAAGACGTGGTGAGCTGGTGAGCTGCTTCTTGCTTGAAGTGAATGACTCATTAAACGATATCTCAAGAGCCATTGATATTTCCATGCAGCTGTCTAAATTAGGCGGCGGCGTCAGCTTGAACCTTTCAAAGCTTCGTGCGAAAGGTGAAGCGATCAAAGATGTTGAAAATGCGACCAAAGGTGTCGTAGGCGTCATGAAACTTCTTGATAATGCATTCCGATATGCAGATCAAATGGGACAAAGACAAGGTTCAGGCAGTGCGTACTTGAATATTTTCCACAGAGATATTAATGATTTCTTAGATACGAAAAAAATCTCTGCGGATGAAGATGTTCGTGTGAAAACACTTTCGATCGGTGTCGTCATCCCAGATAAATTTATCGAGCTTGCTAGAGAAGATAAAACAGCTTATACATTCTATCCTCATACAGTTTATAAAACTTATGGACAGCATCTTGATGAGATGGATATGGAAGAAATGTATGACGAGCTTGTAGAAAACCCGAAAGTCAAAAAAGAAAAAGTCAATCCAAGAAAACTTCTTGAAAAATTAGCTGTTCTGCGCTCAGAATCAGGCTATCCTTATATCATGTTCCAAGATAATGTGAATAGAGAGCACGCTCTGAACCATATTTCACGTGTGAAATTCTCAAACCTTTGCTCAGAAGTACTTCAAGCTTCAGAAGTCTCTTCTTACACGGACTATGATCAAGATGATGAGATCGGACTTGATATTTCTTGTAACCTTGGTTCTTTAAATATCATGAACGTGATGAAAAACAAATCCATTGAAAAAACAGTCAAGCTTGCAACGGACTCACTTACACTTGTGTCTGAAACAACAGATATCCGCAATGCACCAGCTGTTAGAAAAGCGAACAAAGCGATGAAGTCAATTGGACTTGGTGCGATGAACCTTCACGGGTATTTAGCTCAAAACCAAATCGCTTATGAAAGTGAAGAAGCAAGAGATTTCGCTAATACGTTCTTTATGATGGTGAACTATTACTCCATTAAGCGTTCAAGTGAGCTTGCAAAAGAAAAAGGGGAAACATTCCATCGTTATGAGGGCTCTGGTTATGCAACAGGTGAGTACTTCAATAAATACGTAGAAAATGATTTCACTCCAAAAACAGAAAAAGCGGCTGCGCTATTTGAAGGCATGCACATTCCAACAAAAGAAGATTGGGCAGCACTCAAAGACTTTGTAGCGGAAAATGGCATGTACCATAGCTATCGATTATGTATTGCGCCAACAGGTTCTATTTCGTATGTTCAATCGGCAACAGCTTCTGTAATGCCAATTATGGAACGTATCGAAGAAAGAACATACGGAAACAGCAAAACGTATTATCCAATGCCAGGACTTTCAGCACAAAACTGGTTCTTCTATAAAGAAGCATACGATATGGACATGTTTAAAGTAGTCGATATGATCGCAACCATTCAGCAGCACGTCGATCAAGGAATTAGCTTTACATTATTCCTAAAAGATACGATGACAACGCGTGACTTAAACCGCATCGATCTTTATGCACACCATAAAGGCATTAAGACACTTTATTATGCAAGAACGAAGGATACAGGGCAGGAAGGCTGTCTTTCTTGTGTTGTTTGATTAAAGGAGAGTTTAACGTGACAAAAATTTATGATGCAGCCAACTGGTCAAAACACGAAGATGATTTTACACAAATGTTTTACAACCAAAACGTCAAGCAATTCTGGCTTCCAGAAGAGATTTCCTTAAACGGGGATCTCTTAACATGGAAATATTTAGGTGAAGAAGAGCGAGATACGTACATGAAGGTACTGGCTGGACTGACGTTACTTGATACAGAACAAGGAAATACAGGAATGCCGATAGTGGCTGAACATGTGGACGGTCATCAGCGTAAAGCCGTGTTAAACTTTATGGCCATGATGGAAAATGCCGTGCATGCAAAATCATACTCAAATATCTTCATGACACTTGCACCGACTGAAACGATTAGTGAAGTATTTGAATGGGTCAAGAAAAATAAATTCTTGCAAAAGAAAGCAGATATGATTGTAGGTCTGTACCGTTCCATTCAAAAGGATGACCCGATTTCCTTATTTAAAGCAATGGTTGCTTCAGTGTATTTAGAAAGCTTCCTATTCTATAGCGGCTTTTACTACCCGCTATATTTCTACGGTCAAGGAAAGCTCATGCAAAGTGGTGAAATCATTAACTTGATTTTGCGCGATGAAGCGATTCACGGTGTGTATGTTGGATTGTTAGCACAAGAAATTTACAACAAACAAACACCTGACGTGCAAAAAGAGCTTTATGATTTCTCTATCGATCTGCTTAATGAGCTTTATGAAAATGAACTTCATTACACTGAGGATATTTATGACCAAGTCAATTTATCGCATGATGTGAAAAAGTTCATTCGTTACAATGCCAATAAAGCGTTAATGAACCTTGGATTTGCCCCTTACTTTGAAGAAGAAGAGATCAACCCAATTGTATTGAACGGACTCAATACAAAAACAAAGTCACATGACTTCTTCTCAATGAAAGGGAACGGCTACAAAAAGGCAACAGTTGAGCCGTTAAAAGATGACGATTTCTTCTTTGGAGATGAATCATAATTAAAATGCAAAAGTCAAAACGCATCACTCGTTTTGGCTTTTTGCCATTTCTAACAATGTGTTACATACTGGAGGTTACCGAACATGGGAAAAATGGACGAAATGATTTTAGTTGCACCGCGCGCACGCGTGTTCCAAAATGAAACACTTGCGTTTAATGGTGTGAATAGTGAAGAGAAAACAATCAGCACCATTATGAAAGAAATCGAAGAGCACTTCGAGCAGATGCGAAGAGGCGATGCAGAAGAAAATCCTGACTTCAAACAGCCGATACCTTATGTCGTGATTAAGCGTGAGGACGAAGTGTATGTATATGAAAGACTTCAAGGCGGGGGAGAGACGCGCTTACATCATAAGTTATCTCTTGGCTTTGGGGGTCATATGAATTTCATTGAAGGAAAAAATTTTGCTGAGATTCTAAAAGAAAATACCGATCGTGAACTGGACGAGGAACTTTCGATTCAAGAGGAAGACAAACTTGAGATGAAAACCCTTGGACTCATTAATGATGATGACAACAGTGTCGGCCGTGTGCACATCGGACTGTTATCAGCCCTTGAATTATCGCCAGGTGCTCATGTAGAAGTAAAAGAAACAGATCAAATCTCAGGAAAATGGATGAAAGTAACAGATTTGAAAAAGCCTGAGTACTTCGATCGTCTTGAAACATGGTCTCAATTTGTCGTGAACATTTTAGCATAATTGGATAGACAACAAACCGGCTCTAAAGATGACTTGAGCCGGTTTGTTTTTTAGATTATTGAAAAACGAATGCGTCGTGACCGGCCTGCTTTAATCGAGCGACGAGGTCATCTGCATTTTGCTTTGAACGGAAAGCGCCAGCTTGGACTCGGTACATGCCGCTATCCAGTACGACCAGCGCTTCAAATCCTTTGGATCTGAGTGTAGCTGCTAGTTCATCTGCATTGGCTTTGACCTTGAAAGCCCCTGCTTGCACTTTATATAGGTTACTTGCTTTTTTTTTCAATTGAAGGGCTTTTTCTAATCCAGTGGCATGAGCACGAGCGATCCCTTGAAGGAAAGTAGCGTTACGGAGCTTATTAGCATCAGCTACCGTATCAATGAAACCGTTTTCGGTTAAAATGGCAGACATAGAAGTTTCCCGCAGAACGTGGAAGTTCGCCGTTTTCTTGCCGCGGTCGGCAAAATCAACGGAGCGGACAATCTCATCATGAAGGGCATTGCGATACGTGGTGGTTGGTGCTGAAACGCCAGGGTACACATAACTTTCAAAACCTGTGCCTCCGCCAGCATTAATATGAATAGACACGAAATAGTCAGCTCCCCAGCTGTTTGCCGCATTCGTACGCTGGGATAACGTGACGGATTGGTCAATTGAACGACTTAAGCGGACGGAAACCCCATCATATTCACTAATCAACATATCTCTCAGAAAAAGCGCAATTTGCAGTGTGATATTTTTCTCCAAAAGTCCATTAGCAGCAGCTCCAGAATCTGTTCCTCCGTGGCCAGGATCAATAAAAATTTTCACCATCTATTCATCACCTCGTCTTTATTTTATGAGGAAATAGAAAAATTGCCTGTACAAAATGCGGAAATCATCGAGACTCTTTTCTGCACAATTTGTGATGAAAAAGCGCCATTTTTCTAAGAAAAAACAAATTGTTGGTTTGTCCGCCCGAAATGGATGAATACAATGGAAATAGCACATCATTTCCTGGGAAACCGCACAATCCCCTACAATAACCGGTATCTCGGGTCATTTTGACAGTAAACCGATGCTAGTGCGGGCGATTGTCACGATTACAGCTCCACCCGAATAGATTAAAGAGAGAAGAGCGAGAGGTGAATACGTTGGAGCGAGCTGTCACATATAAAAATAACGGCCAAATCAACATTATACTTAATGGACAGAAGCAAGTATTGGTTGATGCAGATTCAGAGGCAGAATACCTAGAGGCCTTGCAAAAAAATGAGGCCAAACACAGCATCTTACGAGAAATAGAACGAGAAATGAACAGCCTTGTCGGGATGGATGAAATGAAACGAAACATAAAAGAAATTTATGCTTGGATTTTTGTCAATCAAAAAAGACAAGAACAAGGATTAAAGGTAGGAAAACAAGCGCTTCATATGATGTTTAAAGGAAATCCTGGCACAGGGAAAACAACGGTTGCACGGCTTGTCGGGAAGCTTTTCTTTGAAATGAATGTTCTTTCAAAGGGGCACTTAATTGAAGCAGAACGAGGAGATCTGGTTGGAGAGTACATTGGACATACAGCTCAAAAAACAAGAGATTTGATTAAAAAATCACTAGGCGGCATTTTGTTCATCGATGAAGCCTATTCTCTTGCCCGCGGAGGAGAGAAAGATTTCGGGAAAGAAGCCATTGATACCCTTGTAAAACATATGGAGGATAAGCAGCATGAATTCATCCTCATCTTAGCTGGATACTCCAAGGAAATGGATCATTTTCTTTCTCTAAACCCTGGTCTGCAATCGAGATTTCCGATTAATATCAACTTCCCTGATTATACGGTCGATCAGCTGATGGATATTGCAAAACGAATGATGGCCGATCGGGAATATGTCTTTACCCAAGAGGCAGAATGGAAACTGCGAGACTATTTAATGCACATCAAGAGCACAACGAGTCCTGCCAAATTCAGCAATGGCCGTTTTGTGCGAAACACCATTGAAAAAGCGATCCGAACTCAGGCGATGAGGCTGCTTCTTGTGGATCATTATGATAAAAAAGACTTACTTACGATTAAAAGCCATGATCTGCAAATGAAAGAGGATACGCCTTCTTGAAATGGCGTATCCTTTTTGTAAAGAGGCAAGAAATTAAACCTTCCGAATGGTGGTATACGTGTGGTGTGTTTGGTATGATGGTACTACTGAAACTTAAGTACAGAAAGGAAACAACTGACGTTGAATGAACATGAAATGATCGAAAAAGCGATCCTTGTCGGCTGTCAACTGCCGCATATAACGGATGAACGCTTTCAATATTCTATGGAAGAATTAGCTTCCTTAACCAAAACAGCTGGCGGTGAAGCTGTCAGCATCATGACGCAAAAAAGAAATAGACAGGACAGCGCGACTTACATCGGGAAAGGGAAAGTGGAAGAGCTTGAAGTGCTTTGCGAAGAGTTAGACTGTGACGTTATTATTTTTAACGACGAGCTTTCGCCTAGCCAGTTAAAAGCTTTGGCGACTGCCTTAGATGTGAAAATCATTGACCGTACGCAATTGATTCTAGACATCTTTGCCAAAAGAGCCCGTACAAGAGAGGGGAAGCTGCAAATAGAGCTTGCCCAGCTTCAGTATGCCTTGCCGAGGCTAAGTGGACAAGGGATCAGCCTTTCAAGACAAGGCGGTGGAATTGGCGCAAGAGGTCCAGGTGAAACAAAACTTGAGACAGATAGACGTCATATTCGAAACCGCATACACGAGATTCACGGACAACTATCTGCAGTCAAAGAACACCGCACGAGATACCGGGAACGACGGAAGAAAAATGGCGTATTCCAAATCGCTATTGTCGGGTACACAAATGCCGGGAAATCTACATTGTTTAACCAGTTAACAGAAGCGGATAGCCATGAAGAAGATTTGCTGTTTGCTACACTTGACCCAATGACGCGTAAAATGACACTTGAATCTGGCTACAGTGTACTGATTTCCGATACAGTTGGTTTTATTCAAGACCTTCCAACCACACTGATTGCAGCATTTCGTTCCACTCTTGAAGAAGTAAAAGAAGCAGACTATTTGCTTCATGTGATCGATTCTTCGAATGAGGATTATGAAGGGCATGAACGAACGGTTCATAAGCTTTTAGAGGAATTAGAAGCTGACCGTATTCCGATGCTGACTGTCTATAACAAAAAAGACCAAATCCGGCCGGATTTTATCCCTTCCTCAAAGCAGCGCCACATTTTAATCAGTGCTAGGCGCGAGGAAGATGTGAAGCGGTTAAAAGCGGATATCATGGCTGAACTGAAAAAAGATTTTTTAAAGCTATATCATGTAAGGATTCCGGCATATGAAGGGAAACTCATATCTGCCTTAAAGTCAGAAACCTTGGTGGAATCACTGGAATTTCAAAAGGAAGCAGAGCTTTATGACATCACTGGATTTAGTGGTGAAGAGCAAACCATATTAGGACAAATCAAGAAGTATATGTTGTAGGAAAGGAATTAAATCACGATGTTTCACACTTTAAAACATGGCACCATTTTAGAAAAAATAGCAGCAGAAGCAGAACAAGACATTTCACAAATACATCAGCAAATTGATCGAAAGAGCGAACAAAATGAGTGGCGGGTTCTTGAAAGCTACCGGAAACATAAAGTCAGTGACTCTCATTTTAACCCGACAACTGGTTATGGCTACGATGATATGGGAAGAGACACGTTAGAAAAGATCTATGCGGATGTATTTGGAGGGGAAAGCGGTCTTGTACGCCCGCAGATCATTTCTGGAACACATGCCATTTCCATCGCCTTATTCGGTGTGCTAAGACCTGGTGATGAATTGATCTACATGACGGGGAAACCTTACGATACCCTAGAAGAGATTGTTGGGATTCGCGGCAAAGAAGGGACAGGCTCATTAAAAGATTTTCAGATCGATTACAAAGCCATTGATTTGCGTCAAGATGGATCTGTCGATTTCGACAAAGTCAAAGAATCTATTTCCCAAAAAACAAAAGTCATCGGGATTCAGCGTTCTAAAGGCTATGCGTCAAGACCATCCTTTACAATAGAAGAAATTGAACAAATGATTTCATTTGTGAAAGACATCAATGATGACATCATTGTGTTTGTTGACAACTGCTATGGTGAATTTACTGAATTACAAGAGCCGTGTCATGTGGGCGCAGACCTTATGGCAGGTTCGCTCATTAAAAACCCAGGCGGCGGCCTTGCTAAAACTGGCGGCTACATTGTCGGTAAAGAAAAATGGGTAGAAGCTTGCTCTTATCGAATGACATCTCCAGGCATCGGCAGTGAAGCGGGTGCATCGCTGTATGCGCTTCAGGAAATGTATCAAGGATTTTTCTTAGCACCGCATGTTGTTGCACAAAGTTTAAAAGGTGCCGTGTTTACAGCGCGTTTTCTTGAAAAACTCGGGTTCCAAACAAACCCGTCGTGGAATGCGAAAAGAACCGACTTGATTCAATCTGTAGAATTTGGAGACCCTAAAAAAATGATTGCATTTTGTCAGGCGATTCAATATGCATCACCGATTAACAGTCATGTCACACCGCATGCGAGCTATATGCCGGGATACGAGGACGATGTGATTATGGCAGCGGGCACATTTGTCCAAGGAGCCAGCATTGAATTATCAGCTGATGGTCCGATTAGACCGCCTTACACAGCCTATGTTCAGGGCGGTCTCACGTACGCCCATGTGAAAAATGCCATTTGCAGTGCTGTAGATGCCTTACTAGAGCAAGGTTTTATTGAAGTGCCTGCTCGATAAAAAAATCCATGTTAATATTCCTAACATTTCGTTGACACATAATATAACATGACATATAATAAATTTAAGCAAAGAGGAGGAGACAGTTGAGATGAGTGATAACATTCGCCGCTCAATGCCTTTATTCCCAATTGGGATTGTCATGCAGCTAACAGAATTATCTGCAAGACAAATTCGCTATTATGAGGAAAATGGTTTAGTATTTCCAGCTAGAAGTGATGGGAATCGCCGATTATTTTCTTTCCATGATGTTGATAAATTACTAGAAATCAAAAACCTCATCGAACAAGGTGTAAACATGGCAGGAATCAAAAAACTTTTTGCCAAAGCTGAGGCAGAAAATCCATCGTCTGAAACAAAGACAGAGGAGAAAACCACAGCGAAGCACAACTTGACAGATGATGAACTCAGGAAGCTACTGAAGAAGGAACTCATTCAGGCTGGACGTTTCCAACAAGGAACGACCTTTAGGCAGGGGGATATGTCAAGGTTCTTCCGTTAACCAATTAGCAAAAGCATTGCTATACACATTTTACCTTTTGTAGGGGAGGAGTTTTACGAAATGGCAAAGTACACAAGAGAAGATATCGTAAAATTAGTAAATGAGGAAAACGTAAAGTACATCCGTCTGCAATTTACAGACATTCTCGGAACAATTAAAAATGTTGAGATTCCTGTGAGCCAGTTAGAAAAAGCTCTCGATAACAAATGTATGTTTGATGGTTCATCTATTGAAGGGTTTGTACGTATCGAAGAATCAGATATGTACCTATATCCAGATCTAAACACGTTTGTTATTTTCCCTTGGACAGCAGAAAAAGGTAAAGTTGCACGCTTTATTTGTGACATTTATAAGCCAGACGGAACACCATTTGATGGAGACCCTCGTAACAACTTAAAGCGTATCTTAAAGGAAATGGAAGAACTAGGATTTAGTGATTTCAACCTTGGACCTGAGCCAGAATTCTTCTTATTTAAATTAGACGAAAAAGGCGAGCCAACGCTCGAACTAAACGATAAAGGTGGATACTTTGACCTTGCACCAACAGATTTAGGTGAAAACTGCCGCCGTGACATCGTGCTTGAGCTTGAAGAAATGGGCTTTGAAATTGAAGCGTCTCACCACGAAGTAGCACCTGGACAGCATGAAATTGACTTCAAATATGCAGGCGCTATCCGTTCTTGTGATGACATTCAAACGTTCAAACTCGTTGTGAAAACAATTGCGAGAAAGCACGGACTTCATGCGACATTCATGCCAAAACCATTGTTCGGTGTAAACGGATCTGGTATGCACTGTAACCTATCATTATTTAAAAATGGTAAAAACGCATTCTTTGATGAAAAAGCAGATTTACAATTAAGCGAGACAGCTAGACACTTTATCGCAGGTATCGTGAAGCACGCAACAAGCTTCACAGCGGTCACAAACCCAACGGTGAACTCTTACAAACGTCTTGTTCCTGGCTATGAAGCACCTTGCTACGTAGCATGGAGTGCACAAAACCGCAGCCCATTGATTCGTATTCCAGCATCACGCGGCATTAGCACACGTGTAGAAGTACGCAGTGTAGACCCATCTGCAAACCCATACCTTGCACTAAGTGTATTACTTGCAGCAGGTCTAGACGGAATCAAAAACAAACTAGACGCACCAGCGCCAATCGACAGAAACATCTATGTCATGGACAAAGAAGAGCGCCTTGAAAACGGCATCGCTGACTTACCTGCAACACTTGCAGAAGCACTTGAGCTGCTCAAGTCAAACGAAGTCATGATCAACGCACTAGGCGATCACTTATTCGAGCACTTCATCGAATCAAAAGAAATCGAATGGGATATGTTCCGCACCCAAGTACATCCGTGGGAACGCGATCAGTATATGTCTCAGTATTAATCAAGAAACCCCTTGGAGCCATTGGCTTCAGGGGGATTTTTGTTTTTGTGGGTGTTTCTTATATTTTAAAATGAAGCAGGCACCACCCACCATTCATCCACAAAAAAGTGATAAAAAACCACTCCATTATTTTGGAGATATACTCTTCATAATTATTCATTGAATCTGTGTCTATTTTTTCTAGTATGAGGTCCAAGCCAACGAAGCTGTACCTATGCAGAAAGATGAGAAGCAGCTACTAATGATTAGATTGCCCTCAAAGTGTGCAAGACGATTCTGACGAGAATGATTAAAAAGAAGAGGAAGACGGGGCTGCCTAAGATGGCACGCAAACGATCAAAACGGTGGTTCCTACTTTATCGCTTAGAGGATGGACATCGTGTTCATCTCTATGAACTGCTTAGTCGGATCAGGAAAAGGTGGAGGATTATCAGATGAAAAACAAATTCTTAGAAGGAGACTGGATTAAAGTATCTAAGAAAGGAAAAAGAGAACAACTTAATAAAGCAGGTTATGTACTTAAAGTAGCCGAGGATGATATTTTAGTAAGGTTCCTTAGTGGTAATACCTTGGTTGTTCCAAAGTCTTAGGCTGAAAATTTGGATGAGGCACTTATTGTTGTAATATCATCGGTTGGGAATTATGGGTTACAAGAAAAGAGTGATATACTCTACCCTGCTAAATTTGAAGGTGTTTTTTGCTGTAGGAGCATTAAATATGAACGGTGATATATGGAAAGGGACAACTGTAGGTAATGGATTAAATGTGTTACTTCCGGGGCATTATATAAAAAGTTATTCAAAAGATGGTTCTTTTTTATATAGTAGTGGTACTTCAATGGCGGCTGCCTACATGGCAGGTCTTGCTGCTCTCTTTTTTGAAGAATATTCTTCTTATAATAAATCCACAATCTCTAAAAAATCATGGAAAAAAATCAAAAATTCAGATAAAATAAATGGGTATTCAGTTATGGATACAGTTAAATTTTTTTGAGAAACTAGGGTTTATATGAAGAATAAGCTTATTTTAGTAGTACTGTCTTTTATTCTATGTTTTCCGCGGTGACTCCAGCATATTCTTAGAGCGTAACTTCACTGAATAGTGAACTTGTGGTTAGTGATCAATTGATTGAACAAGTATATGAGGATATCAGTATAGATGTTTCAAAGTAGATGTTTCAAACTTTAATAAAGAATTTGACTTTCTTTTGAATGATCCAGTATTTATTGAATTAGAAGAAACTTTAGCGTTACAGAGTCAGAATGCTGAATTGAAAGAAGACAGTGTAACTGGTCAGTGGATACCGGTGGTGGCTGCTGCTTTAAGATTATTAATTTCTCAAGTTGGAAAAAAGGGAATGCAAAAAGGATGGAAAGTAGCTAGACCATATGTGCAGAAAGCATTAAAGGCGCCTCAAAATCGTATTATTGATGGCCCTGGATCAGGAGGGCGCATTATACAGGTACGTAGCAAAAAAACCACTATTCAGACTAGATTATGCACCTATAAAACATGGAAGACCTGCTGTTCTGCATTATCATGTTCCACCAAATCTAAAAGATCATCATGTTATTTTCTAAAGGGGAGATCAACGTTGCTTAACTTAGACGATACAATGCATTTTCATGTAGGCTATTATGAAAATGATTTAGATTATGAAGGAGTGTTTTTAAAAAGTTTAGATTCAGGGAAATGGTTATTGTTTTTTTATCAAGAAAGCTATGGTATAAAACTTGAACAAAAATATGAAAAATATGATGATTTTGTTTTGTTGGTTGGAGAGTATAATATTGATGATGAAGATATTGAGGATAAAGGTGATGCATTGTTCGAACAATTTCTAAAAGAAAATGGTTTAATAAAAGCATAGCGTTTTTGTGTGATACGTTACAATAAATAAAATGATATAGAAGAAGATATCTTTATCTGTTTAAAGACTGTTATGTAGATTTTAAAACTTTTCTAGAAGTATATTGATTCTGAAGGCGATGCGTTTTTGGAATAATAGAACCAAAGTGTCCATGTTTATGGGCACTTTTTTATTTGCAATGCCGAGAAAAAGCAACATGAATATTTTATTTTGTTCAAAAAGAAGAACCTGCGGACGCTGATCATTGAGCACTTTAAGTGCCGTGATTGGTGTCCTTTTTTTATTGGGAGACGCGCCTTTCCCTTATCAATGGCGTATCTGGATACGGAACAAAGGTGATGAGGAATGTGGCCATACGAGAGGGACATTCTGAGCCTAGATAGCAGCTGGTCTGCGGCAGCCGTATTTAGGACAGTTTTTCATTTTACTTGATGATTGGCTGGACTTGGCATCCTCTCGGAGTTGCGTAAGGTGCTGCTTATTGGGCAAGGAGTGAGTGAAATGAAGATCAGGGATTCTGTTTCTAAAGAGACATTAAAGCAATTTAAAAGCATGCTTCTGATTCTATTAGAAAGAAGGAGAACGATGCTGTTCCCATTACGAATAGGGATTGGGATGAAATCATGGAAACGAGATGCGAAACATACCAACGACCAGGCGGCCGTATTCGGAGAAAACGATAACTTAATGGGAACAGTCGTCTTTTGGGTGTATGGCTGAAGGTGCTTTGGTGAGGGATAGGAGCGCAAAAACAAAAAAGGAGATGATGAACATGGCATCAAAATTTGGTGTATCTGCTAATCCAAAAAAAGCGAATCATACTTTAGGAAAGAACAAGGTTGTGATTGTTGCGATTCAGAATTTCAATGATTACATTTGTGGACCAAACCTTATTCCTCAACGAAAAGTTGCAGGGAAATGGGTCACAATAAAAACGAATTCACCTAACCTGCTGAACCCAGCGGAGAACCAGTACGATGAATTCGACATCAAGGGATCACTTGATAACAAGAAAGGAACGTATCGATTCAGGGTTGATGTAGAGCGGTACGACAAACATGGCAACCATGTCGAAACAGTTGGTACATTCTATACAAACGAATTTTACGTTAAATAAAACCATTTCAATGAACACCTGAAAATTTTCAAATCACCTCCGATATAAGTTTAGGAGGTGATTCTTTTGAACGAAACTGATGAAACTTATGATATCGAATCATTTGGAGAAATTATATGTGTTCAATCGTATTTGCGAAAATTTGGGAGGCTTGTAGTTGAAAAAGCGTTAATTGAGCAAAAGAAGAACAGAGAAGAAACAGAGAAAGAAGAAAAAGTTGGAGAATTATTTAAAAGAAACATATCAATGCATATTAAATTTAAAGAAGAGATTAAGAAGCGCCATGATAGAAAAGAAATTCAAATGCTTTTGGGTAGGATTGAAGATATGATAGATAATAAAAATGCTTTAAGCTATACTACTGCAGCTTTTTATGTACTCCTCGCATTCGTTTTAGGTAATCAACTAAAATACAGTAATGATTATCTTCTAGTAGTAATAGAAGATATACGTATTCAAATTACTATTGTTATTTTTGTTGCTGTTTTGGCTGTTGGGCTATGGGGCTACTTTACATATAAGGATAAAGTTGAACTAAATGAATTAAGCTGTTATAAACGATTATTACAAGAATGCTTGGATGAAATTCCAAATAGAAGTTTTAAATAAGCATTAGTTACATTATAAAAATGAATGTTAAATGAATTTTTTGGGGTTTATCTTTCTGAAGAGGATGAAGCATATGACCGTTGTGCCGAAAAAATTGTATTGTAGATCTTGCAAGGGAAAAACAAATCATCACATAATTAAAAAAGATGACAATGAAATGAAATATTCAATAAGCAACTTAGATGAAGAAATTGATTTTGGTTTTAATGAGGAGTATGCAATAGTTCAATGTAGAGGGTGTGACACTATTGCTTTTCTAAAAATATACGGTGATGAAGATATGTTTCATATAGTTGGTCCAGATTATCATTTTGATAGAGAATATTTTGTAGAATATACTGTTTTTCCAGAGGAGCCGAAGCAGAAGGAGCCTGTAATGCAATTACTAGAATTCAAAAAAAAGTATGAATTTGTTCATTTGCCCGAATTAATAGAGGAAATTAGAAATGAAACTATCAATGCGTATTGCCAACGTATGAATTTATTATGCAATACAGGAATTAGAATGCTTATTGAATCAATCTGTAAAGTTAAGGGGATTGATAAAAGACCAAAAATAAAAAAGGGGGAAACAGTCCTCGATGAGGATAAAAACCCAGTAATGGTCAATCTAAATTTAGAAACAAAGGTAACAATGCTTAAAGAAAAAAATATAATAGATGAGGAACAAAAAAGAATACTTTTGGAAATTAAAGATGTAGGGAATCAGACAGTACATGAAATATTTCGACCAAAACGGAGAGATTTATTACTGTATTTAGAAACATTAGATTTAATCTTATATAATATTTTTGAATTCCCTCACATTAAAATAACCGATACACCAAGAATAAGATGAGGATTCCTTGTGAGGGTCCTTTTTTTATTGTTCTAAAAACAAACTCAAACTTAATTCAGTAGCTCGGAGGAATGGCTAGACCGAGAAATCCTAAAAGAGATCAGGCATTCCAATTGTGGAAGGAAAGCAATGGAACCCGCTTACTGAAAGACATTGCTGAAGAATTAGAGTGTTCCCAAACGCTTATCCGCAAATGGAAGAACCAAGACTCTTGGGATGAGAAATTGAATGGTAACGTTACTAAACCGAAAGAGAAAACCAATGGTAACGTTACTAAACGCCCCGGGGCTCCAAAAGGGAGTAAATACGTGTGCTGCCACAATTTGAGGTACAGTCACATGATGATGTCATGTTGGCCATCTCACATATTAATCGGCCTTTGCTTAGAGCGGGCATGGACTTTGGTTTCGTAGAGCCATAAAATGCCAGGGGGAACAAAGGCGGTAAAGCGCCACCTGGTAACCAAAATGCAAAAGGAAATAGGGGTGGCGCAGCTCCTAAAGGAAACAAGAATTCATTCAAGACTGGTGAATATGAAACGATCATGTTTGAGTACATGGATGAAAAGGAACAGAAGCTTTTTACTGAAGTTGAGACTGATCCTCTGTACCAAATTGATCTATCAATACGATTATTGAGCGTTCGTGAAACAAGAATGATGCGCTTGATCACTAAATATGAGAATGGATTGACTGATAAGCAGCGGACAGTCTTGCAGCAAATGCGGAAGATGAAAGACGTTGTACAGGCTCCAGATAAAAATGGTCTGATTAAAGCTGTTCCTATAACTAATGAACGTCTAGCAGTGGTCCAGATTGAGGAGACAGACTCGCCGCTACTGGAGAAGATATTGAGCATAGAAGATGCTCTGACACGTGTGACCGCACAACGTGATAAAGCCATTAGGCAGAAAGTCGACATAATGAAAACTATGTCAGAGCATGAATTGAGGCTGCGTGGTCTCGATCTTGCAAACCGAACGAGAGAAGCAGAGCTTGAGCGGATCACCGCTCGATCTGTCGATGATTCGGTTCAAATTACTATAAAGAGAGCAAAGAAAAAAGGTGATGGCTGATGCAACTGATGGAAAAAGAGGTCAATCCATATTTTGAGGACTTTCTTTTTGACTGGGATCAGAAGTTTCAGTTTCTAGTGGGTGGTTATGGGTCATCTAAAAGCTATCACATTGCTCTGAAACTCATCTTAAAGTTACTGAATGATTAGAGAACAGCACTTGTGATACGTGAAGTCTATGACACACATAGAGATTCCACTTTCTCTATTTCACTTTTAATTAATCGAAAGAGCCACTTCTTATGCAGAAGTGGCTCTATGTTATTTATGACTAAAATAACTCAAGGTACTATGAATAATTAAAGTGATCACAGATGCAATCAGTAAAGATATACTGATTGCACCCAGTCCTAAACCTTCCCACTTTCCTACGAAAAAACTGATTAATAATAAGATCATACTGATGAAGATGAGAATTGATGGTATTCCATACTGTAAAGGTGCATTCTTTCTTTTAAAGATAACAGAAACAACAAGTATAACGATCGTAAGGATAACTGTTAGCAGCCAAAATGATGACATTTATTGACCTTCCTTCTTCTAAAAATATATGAAATTATTTTATTTCCTCATCCATTACTTTCTTATACTTTTCAAATTCAGCATCTTTCATTTCACCGTTCATTTGTAATAAAAAGTTTCCTTTTGAATAGGTGTGAGAGAAGAACATAGATCCAGCATTGCCTAACTCATCATAATAGGATTTCGCCTGCTGTAAATCAGTTTCATTTCCAAATTTAAAAATCCTTCCGCCAGCATTTTCACCTAAGGAAGGAACGAGAATTCTTTTTCCTTCTTCTCTTATATTTCCAAACTCTTTTTGTTTAAGATCAGATGGTTTTTCTGCTTCAAGGCCAGCACTTTTAAAAGCTTCAATAATATTGGCTGTCGTGAGCTGTTTTTCATTTGATGCTGCGCTACTGCAAGCTGTTAGCATCATTAAACAAATAAAAATGAATATAGATAATTTCTTCATATTGGATCCTCCTGATTTTTAGGTGCAAAGGAAATTTTACATGAAGTACCTTCTTTTTACTATCGTTTCGACAAAAATAGACAACGTGAATGACTAAGTAACTAAGGTTCTTCTTTTATTTTGCCTAAATTGTTAAATATACTCAGCAAGATGGTATACTTATGTGCATATTTTACTAGGAGGCATTCATCTTGAAATCATTTTGGGAAATAGACGAGGAAGGTTACTATACGTTAAAAAAGATCAACGAAGCAGAAATAGCTAAAGCTGAAAAGAAACTTGGTGTCACTTTGCCAGATACATATAAAAAGCTCATATTAGAGCAGAATGGTGGTAATACCATTCATAATGCTTTTCCAACCACTCACTCTAATTCATGGGCTGAGGATCATATTCAATTTAATCACCTGCTGGGAATTGCTGAAGATGAAGGAATTATGGATAGTGCCTATTTAATAAAAGAGTGGGAGCTGCCAGAAGGGCTTGTTTTGATTTTTGGGGATGGTCACACTTGGGTAACGATGGATTATCGAAAAACGAAAGAGAATCCTGCAATTCATTATTATGATGTTGAGATGGAAGAAGACTTTAAGTTAGCAGATTCCTTTGATGAATTCATTGAGGGGCTTTATACAGTTGAGTACAGTGTTGATGAGGAAGCAGCAGAGGGTGAATATGAACTTTCTGAAGTTCATTTAAGTAAAGAAGAACTTGAAGCCATATTTGAATTGGACGTCCTTGATGAAGAGAATCTTTATAAAATTCAATATTACCCGATGGTTGATTTGAACGAAATTGAATGGTTTTTTAAAAAGATGCAATATCACATTGAAAAAACAAAAGATGAAGATGATCTTTATGAAGTAGCTTCTACGGTTAACAACGCTCTCTTATTGAATCCAAATATGCCAATCAACGATAAAATTAATGAGATTTTACAGCAAATAGCTAAATTTCTAGAAAAAAATGATGAACCACTATTAGTGAATCTCGGAGAACATATTGCTATGAAAACAAGTTTCCTTTATTAAGCTTTGATCTGGCATAGGCTGTCCATACTGATGGAAGATCATTTTAGGAAAAAATGCAAAAGAGAGCATTCTGTCTAGAGTTGCTCTCTATATTACATCTGTTTTTATTAATCAGTAATTCAGTGCTTAAAAATCCAATAAATCAAGGTTGATGATCCACGAAGACATATAAAGACAATATAGTACACTTGTGGGAACGCGATCAGTATATGCCTCAATATCACTTCTAAGCAATTCTTCATGTTTTGAAGAGGAAACGCTTCTTCTATGTAATAAACTTACGCTAGAAAACATTTGTTACTTCTTGTGTTACAGTATACCTATGTTTAACTATTCACTGCCATGTCATTCCTATTTTAATGCGTTCTACACAAAACATACCTTTTATAAATAAACATTATTGTATTTTGCGGGATACCGAAAACTTTTAAAATAAGCACCTTGTCTTTACATATGTTGTAAATGTCATGTTAAAATTATACAAAGGAAATGATAGCAAGGGGGTAATGGAATGTCGAATTTGATTGCTTCTGTAGATGTAGCAAACACTCTCAACAAATGGTATTTACATATTAAAAAGAGAGAAGTTTCACAAGCAGTAGAGTTGAGGGATGAGATTCAAGATATGTTAGGCGAAATGGAAGAAAATCAAGATGTTTTACTCTATTTCAATATTCTTGATTACAGGTTTAAGGTGCTTATGGAAGATTTAGTTGGGCAACCAACCATAACAGAAAGTGAAAGAGTCAAAACAGATGACATGCTAAGGTTTTACTTTTATCTTTTTAAAGGTATGTATGAGAGTGCAAAGAATAACTATTCAGAAGCTCTAGTCCTATTCAGAGTAGCTGAGAGACAACTGGACAAGGTACATGATGAAATTGAAAAGGCCGAATTCCATTATAAAATTGGTACACTCTACTATTTCAATAAGGTCACGCTCCTTTCTCACCATCATCTACAAACAGCAAAGGACATCTACAAGGGTCATGAAGGCTACAGCATACAGACCATAAACTGTAATATGTTGTTGGCACTGAATTTGATTGATGATGGTAGACTAGACAAAGCTGAAAAAATGCTTTTGGATTGTGTTGAGAGACTAATTGAAAAGAATGATAAGAGATTGTTAGCGTTAGCTTATTATGATCTAGGATTTCTAAAAATTCAGGATGACCACCATATAGAAGCAATTGAATATTTCAACAAAGCAATTTCCGCAGATGATCTAAAACAGTCAGCTCCCGTTTCATACTTACAATGTGCGTATGAATTTGCAAGATCAAGCTATAAATCAAATCAGTTGGATCAGGCAATAAGTTGGGTTGCTGAGGGGAAAGCCTTTTCTAAAGAACAGCAGAACACAAACTTTATTTTGAAATTCAATATCCTTGAGAAATGTTATACAACACCACAGGAAAGCTCTGAGGATATTAAGAAAGAACTAGGACTTTTGGAAGAAAGAAAAGCATATGTTGATATAGAGGCTTTAGCTCCTGATGTTGCCTCCATTTATAAGAAGTTAAATCTTTATGAAGAAAGTAACTATTTCTTGGAATTGGCTTTAAAATCTTGTACGCTTATAGGAAAGGAGGTCATATGATCATGAAAAAAGTAATGATGATGATTACTACTGCTTTGCTATTAGGTACAATTCTTGGAATGCCTGTTGTACAACAAACTCAGTCAGATGTTAAAGATGAGATAGTGTTACTTTCCTCAAGAGGTGCAGGATCATAAAAGGGATAGGGTTTTAATTCATCACTGCGAAGTATAATTGTTTAAAAAATGATAAAGTGGATTAAAGTGTCAGGCTCCTTATGGTATAAAAGAATATGCCATAATGGAGTCTTTTTTATATTAGATGCTCCATTTACTTTGATGGCAGCGTATAGAGATACTAAAAAACAAATGAATTTATTAAGCTTTTTGAAGAGGAAACTTTTAATGTCAGTTAGAGGAAATCTGGGTATTACCCAATTTCACTGTATATATTTATGCGAGAGCTGTATAAAGTATGGGATTCTGAAAAGCTGAAAAAATGTATGAAGAATTTCAGGATGTTTTTATGAAGAAAGAGAAGAAAACAATAGGAGGTAAAAACAAATATAGTACATACTTTCAATTTTGTTACTTAAATCCTAAATATGGAACTGACTGTAGAATGTTGAGACTGATTGTTTTATAATTTCACGGTAACATAACTTTCTCTGGATTGTAATTAAAAGTATAAAACGTAAGTGAAAGTATATCGGGGGATTTGGATGATAAAAAAAGAAGTTTTTCAAATAGTTTTGTTTACAGTCCTTTTGGCTATTTTTCTTTATCAAGGTGTACAAAGAGATTTTCCTTTTGAATATCTGATTACATTAGTTACGTGCTATGTTGCTGTAATATTTTATAGAATTATAAAAGTAATAAAATATAAAAAGGAGCAAAGTACAGTTAAGTAGTTTGAGCTATTTTTGTTTGCGGTGTCCGCAATCACTATTGGGATCAGACGTTTGAGGTCATGGCTCTTTGGCATGTTGACATTAAGAATTATATAATGAACTAAATTTAACTTCGGAGGTGCTTTTATATGTCTATTCAAGTGGACGATGATGATGTTTTAGAGATGTGTAATATATATGCTCAAGAAACTCATCACAGAGAAGCATTGATTTTAGGAAACAGGAAGGGTCTATTGGAATTAAAAAATGCGATAGATCAGGCTTTAAAAACCGGTAGTGCTGTTGCAAATTTATACCCATCTGATTTTGAAGGGTATGAAACTTGTATTGCTCTAGTGGATGATGAAAAGCAGTTTGAGAAATTAATTACTCCTTATGTAGAGGAATATACACAAGATGATGATGCGATTGATCCAATTGATATTATTAAAGAGTACGATTCCAAAAAAGAAAAACTCTTATAATAGGGTTTTTCTTTTTTTAGTGGAGTATAGTTTCACCTTTTTTAGCTTTGTGTTTACTTGGAGTAAGGGATGGAGAAAGTTATGTAGGTGTGAAAATAAATAAATGGTAAACAGAATATTACAGGGTGGCATTACAACCCCAAGTGATTTGAGATGCAAAAAATTAATAAGTGTCTTAATGATTGCTATCATAATTTGATGAAGTTGTGATGGAGTTTGAACGTGAAAGTAATCTATGTGAGTACTGCCTACCGAAGTGTAGACTATAAGAGCAACTTTGCTAAATCATTTTTGAAAGGTCTTAAAAAATATGATATCGTTGAGAAAAAATTGTTGGGGGGATGTAAATGAAACGCACATTATATATGTTGTTAGGAGCCATCATTTTAACTTATTTTACTTTGATTTTACCTTTTTCAAAAATATACAACAGTGGACTGTTTGAAGTATTGTCTTTTTGGTTAATTCTAATCTTTGTATTTTCTTATAATAATAAAAACCATACTTGAGATATTTACGATTTTTTCTTTATATGGTAGTGTGTGGGCGGAGGTGTTTGGGATGAAAATCAGGTTCATACTCATTTTACTAGCTTTCGTATTCTCATTGACAATGTTTGGGGGTATTTCAAGTGCAAAAAGTAAGGAAACTAAAGATAATACAAGCCAAGAACATTCAGTCAAACTTGAAGTTGTCAAGTCTACTACATATTATAATTCACTAGATGGAGAACGAATTGAATATAATTCTGAGAATGAAAAGCGGATTGCAAAAACAAAATTAGAGGACATAAAGAAGTATAAAAAGCTCACAGGAAAAAGTATTTCATACGAAGATGTAGGGTTGAAAGATAATGGTGATTTAGGAGAATCTGATAAAATACATACCTTATCATCTTTACCGCCAACCGATCCGGCAACAAATAGCAAACTGCTTATTTCTCAACAAGTTTTTTATAAAGGTACATCTGGAACTAATTATAAATATCAATATCATTCTTATTCCGAATGGTTTAAAAAGCCTGTTAACCATAAAAAAGATGCGTTTGCAGTAGCTTGGGATACATCTGCAGTCCCTTTATCAGGTACTTTTGAGGGGTATTGGCAGCAACAAAAGGCCGTTGCTGATGGTAAAGGTGGCCTCACACATGTAACAGAAGATAAACAACTATCAGCTGATACAGACTCATACAAAAATTATGGTCATGGAGTTATTCTTTCACCTGGCTATGGAGATACTCAATTTATAACAATGGATAGAGATGTACTTGTTCCAAAGTCTAAAAAAGGAGATCCTGCAAATATTATCACAAAATATCATCACACTTATGCAACAATAAATGGTATTTCCATTAGTGTTGGCCCAGCTTCAATAAGTTTTAGTGATAGTTGGGGAGATGATTTAGTTACAGAATATAGCTTTGTATATGGAGATAGATAAGAGAAGAGGGAAGCCCTTCTCTTTATTAGGATTCCTTATTAATTCCTATTGATAACAGCATCTCATTCAATGAGTATGTTCAAATTCTTCAAAATTGGTTAAAAAACGATAAAGTGGATTAAAGTGTCAGGCTCCTTATGGTATTCTAGTAAAAGAATATGCCATAAAAGGAGTCTTTTTTATATGAAAATATTAGATGCTCCATCTTTACTATCAGCTGTAGAACAGAGATCAAAGGCCTATCATGAGCTTCAAGAAGAAATGAAACTTGTGAAAAAAGCATTAAAAAGTGTGTCGGGCTTAGGTGATGAATTTACTGGAAAAGGTGCAGACAATATCAAATCTTTTTATGAGGATCTTGCGCTGTACACAGACACATATCTTGATTTTATCGATATGCAGAAAGCTTTTTTAGATGGGGTGAAAGGAAAGCTTGATGATGAATCATTAGGCGGGAGTACTTTTATTGATGAGCACTTTTTAGACACTCAATTGAAACAAGGGATTCAGAACAATAAAGATATGGTCAAAGAACAAAAAGAGGCACTTTCCACTATTTTTGACGATATCAGTGATTTAATTGAATTACATACTTTTTCAAGTAAAGAGGTCAATGAACATTTAGACGATGCGAACAAAAAAAGAAAAGAGACCATTGAAGTTTTACATCAAATAGACAATGATTTAAAAACGGAATACGCAAAGTCAGAAGCGGTTGAGAACCACCTCAACACTTTTTATGCAAAGATGATGGCTGCTACTGGAAAAGGAAAAAATGCTCAGCCAATGTATTATGATGCAAAAGCATTTCATGAGACAGACGTGTACAAGAACCATGATCAGATTGATGCTCAAGTGAAAGCCTATTTAAAGGTGAAAAAAGAAGAAAAAGAAAAAAGAAGAATCAAAGAACTGAAAGAAAAGCTCAATGATCCTTCGTGTCTATCAGAAGCGAAATACTTTGAGATTGTAGATGAGATCGGTTATGAGAATCTCACATATGATCAAAAAATGTATTACAGTCAGCTTCTCCACATCAAAGCACAGGAAGAAGCATCGGAGGTGTTCATTGATAGTGTAAAAGGTGCTGCAGTTGGTCTATATGATGTGGCAAAAGATACAGTGACCGGAATCTATGATCTTGTCACTGACCCTGGTGGGGCTGTGGAATCAGTTGTAACGGCTGTTTCACATCCAATTGAAACATCGAAAGCGATTGGAAAATCGATTTCAGACTCATTCCAAAAAGAAGTCATAAATGGTGACGCGTATTCACGGTCACACTGGTTCGCCTATGCGACTGGTTCTCTTGCAGAAATTGTCTTTGGTTCTAAAGGGGCAGGAGCCATCACAAAAACAGGGACAACAGCTGCCAAAACAACAGTGAAGAAAGGCCTTGAACAAGGGGCAAAATCAATAGATAGAGTCTCTATTCCGAATCTATTGCCATACTCACCAAAGTTTCAAATGGCTGGTGGACCGAAGCTGCCGTATAACGTGTTTGACGGAGAAAATCTCAAAAATAAACTTCTCTCCATGGCAAAGCGTCTAGACAACAACTCAGGATACGGTATCTCTCAGACAGGCAGAAGATTACCGGCACCAAAATCACCACCGACCGTTGTCAGTTACGGAGATCATTATGTGAGATGGAAACGCAAGAAGGTATTAAAACCGAATGTCGTTTATTCAACAAAGCAAGGTTACACCTACACAACAGATCACTATGGTCGCATTGTCAAAGTCGAAGCAAGTGATTTAAAATATGGAGAGGTCAAAAGAAACCAATATGCTCAATCCAATTCAGGAAAGCCGGATCGATTGCTGGATGATGATGGTGGTCATCTGATAGCGTCTATTTTTAAAGGTTCTGGTGATATTGATAATCTGGTGCCGATGAATTCGCAGATTAATCGTAGTGGCGGGAAATGGTATGAGATGGAACAAAAATGGAGAAAAGCATTAGCATCTGATCCACCAAAGCGTGTAGAAGTTATAATTGAGCCGAAATATTTAAATGATTCAATTAGACCCTCTGAGTTTGGTGTGTTTTATAGCATAGAAGGAAAAGAAAAGTATCTAATTATTGAAAATAAAATCGGAGGGTGAATAATATGGAAAACATAACAATAGATTCTATCTATCAAAAAATAGCTGAACTTATTCATGATAACATTCCAGTTGAATGGGAAAAAATACGAATGTATACGGAAGTGGTCAAACACGAAGCAGAAATAACTTTTTACTTTAGAAAAAAGGGTGATAAGGAGTTTATTTACGGGCACAATATACCTAAATTATTTAATATCAGTAGATCAATATATATGGATTTTTTAGTTGAGTTAACACGATTATTTAGACAGTTAAAAACATTTTATGAAAAAAATAATTATGGTTCATGGACTAATCTCACGCTTGAGATGGAGCATTCAGGTAAATTCTCGATTGAATATGGGTATGAAGATATTTTCTCATTAGGTATTGATGGTGATCAAAGAATAGCCGTTTGGGAATACGAAACGTTCGGATTTCTACCTGAAGATGAGGAAGATAAAGAAGCTGTGCTAAATTATTTGAAAAATAACAAATAGCAATTAGCAAATGACCCTCCAAATAAATGAAGGAGGGTTTTTGTAATATTTGTTTTCATCAGAATTTCTCATTTCACCTATTTAAACCGATAAACCGTCACTTCACAATCGCCAAGAACCTCTTCCATCATCTCTCGAACAATCGTCCAATCGCCGCCTGCCAAGCCGCAGCCGATCCCATAAGGAATGGCGATAGAATGAAGGGGATGCTCTTCATTTAGATTTGTCACTGTCTGTTTTAGATGTTCAAAGCAGCTGCGTAATGCGTCGTCATCTGTTTGTTTTGTTTTTCTTCCGTATCCAACTTGGGCGAATAAGTTGGCAATGGTTTTTCCGTCGCTCGTTGTGATGAGCTGAACGGAGCTTAATAAATCATCTCCTTGTTCTGCACATAACCGTTTATAGTCTTTATACACATTTGGATATTTGCTTTTGATCTGCTTTGCTAACCCTGCTCCCATGACACCCTTACAATTCACTTGGTGACAGATGATGTCTTCTTCTGCGTCTAAGATATTGCCTTCTACCGTTTTGATCATTTCAAGTCATCCCTTTTCAATAAAATGCAAACTTATGTTCTATTATATCAGTTTTGATGACATTATGTTTAAAAAAATGGATACGTTCATACGATCAAATTGGCAAAAACAGTCCATGACATCTAAAATAGTGAAAGATAAAGAAAAAGTAGTAAGGAGAGTCTTATGGATAAAATAGAAACAAATCGGTTAATTCTTAGACCATTTCGTGATGAAGATGCACCCGGAATGCTTGCATACTTGTCTCAACCAAGAGTGAATTGTTTTCTGGATGATCAAATCTCTACATTAGAAGAAGCGGTAGCTAAGGTGCAAAAAAGAAAAGCAGATCACTCTTATATGGCGGTTTGTTTAAAAGAAAGTCAGTTGATTATCGGTGAACTGTTTTATCTAAAAGATGAGCCGGATACGTATTCGATTGGCTGGAATTTTCATGCGTCATATGAAGGAAAGGGATATGCCCGTGAAAGTGCTGAAGCGCTCTTGTCATATCTTTTTGTCAATCAAGGAGCAAGGCGTTTATATGCATATGTAGAGGATGACAATGATCGATCTCAAACATTATGCGAACGTTTAGGCATGAGGAAAGAAGGCTTCTTTCTTGAGTTTGTTTCATTTACTACAAATGAGGATGGCACCCTCAAATATGAAAACACCTATCAATATGCTTTGCTGAAAAAAGAATGGGAGCAGTATCATTCTAAATAGTGCTTTGTTTCTTGGTATCCGAATGACAACGAAGTAACAAAAATGTGAGATGATCCCTTTATTTTGTTCGCTCGATCGATGTCACGGTCTTCTTTTTTCATTTATCCTTTTCCTAAACGAAGCAAAAGGAATGAAATGAGATGCAGGAGTTTAATGAACGGGTATTTCGGTCGATTAATCAACTTAGTATGAATCACGATGTCTTAAATCCAGTTCTTATTGGATTGGCTGAATATTCAGTGATGTTCATTGCGATCATATTTTTGATCATGTGGTTTCAAAATCGGAGCAGAAGAAACAGATGGATGATGATATCTGCTGGGTTGACCTTTATCTTGGCAGAGATGTTAGGGAAAGTCGCTGGGCTCTTTTATTCCAATCAGCAGCCCTTTGCAGAATTGAATCATGTTAATCTTTTAATCGAAAAGGAAGTGAACAACTCTTTTCCGAGTGATCACACCATTTTTATTTTTTCCATTTGTATAGTCTTATGGCTTTTTCACAAGCGTCGTATTTATTGGCTTTTCATTGCCTGCGCTGTAGGATTTTCAAGGATTTGGGTAGGTGTTCATTATCCATTTGATGTGCTGGCAGGTGCTGTGATCGCTTGTTTAACGGCGGTAACGGTTGTTTATTTGCCGCTATTCCAAAAGGGCGTTAGCCTGCTTCTGTCGTGCTTTGAATGGGTGGAGCAGAAATGGGCAGGAGAGAGAACCAAATAAAATGTAAGTCCACGAAAAAACACCCCAATCTGTTATGAAATCAGATCGGGGTGTTTATTATTTTCGCCAAAATGTGGAACAATCTGCTTTGTCTTCAATGTTAAATTCAATGATTTTTTTAAGTAGAGGATAGTCAATCGGTAAGCTTTCCTTCATCCGAAACATCTTTTTTCCATGGTCATAACCAGCTTGTACAATATCTGCTGAAAAGTGATCAATCCCTTTTCCTTCTGGTGCGACAGAAATGTGGTGTTTTGCGACGCTAAATCCGATAATAAATGTGCCATGATCTGTGAACATGGGCTGATTCCAAGCAATTCTGGGCTCTAATTGAGGGAATGTGTCTGAAATCCATTGTAAGATGTCTTGCATGCGCTGTTTCAGCTCTGGATGACCGATGTTGCTTACATATTCTTCAAAAACCTGCATTGTTTTCATCCTCCATATTCATCAAGCCTCAGACGGGATTCGAACCCGCACTCCTTTCGTAAGCATAGGCTAGGGGGCAACACGCTTCCCTACGGAATTTCACCGACAGGAGTTTCACCTGTCTCAGCTCATTTGCTTTTCGGTGCTTCTGAAACCCTTGCCTTGCGACCCGCCAGCTACAATTGTTTTACGGCGCTCTTCCCTTCTAGAGCTACTGAGGCACGGAAGTTCTTGTTCATATTATATAGAGAAACTTGAAAAATGAAAAGCTATGCTCATCATCTAATCCAATCGCGCACAAAATAGTCAAAGGCACATATGATAAAAGACCATATAGTTATGTATACAGCATGGAATTGGGCTGATTGTAAGTGACAAACCTGTTGATGAGTAAACTAAAAGAGATAAACAATCAAACAAAATTAGAAGGCTTTACTCACAAACGTTCGATGAGTTCTCCCTTTTTGCTCACCATGGAAGATGGGGAACCTTTTTACTCATGGGTGTTTTTTGAAAGAAGTGTGTTTAAGACTTGCTATTTTTCTTTGAGCTCTATCAATGAAAAGCAAAATTGTGTGCTGTTGGAACTTCTTGTACCGTGCTGCAATAGATCAACATGCTGTCAAAAAGTTTTGTATCGATCTAGTTCGAAAATTCTTGTCGATCTTTCTTTTTTATGTGGAATGATTGAAGTAGAGCTTCCTGTATATGATGCGCTTATTTTAAAAAACATAGAATCTCACCACATCTTTCTTTGTTTTTCCACATCGTCCAGTTCGGTGGAAGTATGGCGGAATGGAACAAAATTTCTCAATACGGCAACTGTTGTGTTGCATCATCAAGATCATCAGGATGTACCAGTCGCAATTAGGATTCAAACTGGTACATTTTGTTATGATCTTCTTGTCCAAAAAGGAGAAAGTCGTGCGATTACTGTGAAAGATGTGAAATTTATCTTGAAATCTCCATCAACTGAAAGTGTGCAAGCACGATTAGACATGCAAATCAACATGGTGCAAAGAAGAAAAATAAAGCTTTGAAGCTGTGATAATCGCACAATCATCCAATATCAATGGATCATAGTCTATCAAGATTAGGTTGAAGGAGGGTTAAAATGGCTATTTTAGGCGGATGTAGTAATGAACAAGCGGGCTTTGTAAATGATGCAGTATGCTTCACACTTGATTTAGCAGCAGCAGCTGATGCAGTTGTCGTCTGGACAGATGGAACACCTTATGTCATAAACGGAACCATCATGGTGGAAAACAATGGGATTGTGGCTGTGGCACCTACCGTGGCTTTAGAGGTAAACGGTACAGCTGTTCCTGATTTCACGGTACCGCCAGGAGAGAGTCGATCCATTACGCTCAGTGATCTGAACTCAATTGGGATTTTAGCTACTGGTGGAACCTCGACTGGAAGTATTGTCGTTTCGTTTTCTCTCAATTATCAGTATTAGTGTGTATGTCTTGATGATTCCACAGTTTGAAAGTAGTGAGAGACATGTGCGCCCAACTTAATATGTGTGGAGGAATAACTGGTCCAACCGGGGCCACGGGTTCAACGGGAGTAACTGGCCCAACGGGAGCCACGGGTTCATCCGGAGTAACTGGTCCAACCGGTGCAACGGGCTCAACGGGAGTAACTGGCCCAACGGGAGCCACGGGTTCAACAGGAGTAACTGGTCCAACGGGGGTAACCGGCTCAACCGGAGCCACGGGTTCAACGGGAGTAACTGGCCCAACGGGAGCCACGGGTTCAACCGGAGTCACGGGTCCAACGGGAGTAACCAGCCCAACGGGAGCCACGGGTTCAACGGGAGTAACCGGCCCAACGGGAGCCACGGGTTCAACCGGAGTCACGGGTCCAACGGGAGTAACCGGCCCAACGGGAGCCACGGGTTCAACAGGAATAACTGGTCCAACGGGAGCCACGGGTTCAACCGGAGTCACGGGTCCAACGGGAGTAACCAGCCCAACGGGAGCCACGGGTTCAACGGGAGTAACCGGCCCAACGGGAGCCACGGGTTCAACGGGAGTAACTGGCCCAACGGGAGCCACGGGTTCAACCGGAGTCACTGGTCCAACGGGAGCCACGGGTTCAACCGGAGTCACTGGTCCAACGGGAGCCACGGGTTCAACAGGAATAACTGGTCCAACGGGAGCCACGGGCTCAACGGGAGTAACTGGCCCAACGGGAGCCACGGGTTCAACAGGAATAACCGGTCCAACGGGAGCCACGGGCTCAACGGGATCGACGGGTTTAACGGGAGCCACGGGCTCAACGGGATCGACGGGTCCAACGGGAGTAACTGGCCCAACGGGAGCCACGGGTTCAACAGGAATAACCGGCCCGACTGGAGCCACGGGTTCAACCGGTGCAACGGGCACAACTGGTGCCACAGGTCCAACAGGAGTAACTGGTCCAACCGGAGCCACAGGTGACACAGGTCCAACCGGTACTAGTTTAACAACTAACTCGATGTACGCATCCAATACGTCGGGAAGTACGGTGCTGGTTGTTTTGGGCGGAACGGCAGTGACGCTGCCTAATAACCAAAGTTTAGATGGATTTACCGTAAGTGGTGGTAATACGGTGTTTACTGTACCTGTTTCAGGACGATATTTCATCACGTATCAAGTAAATACAAACGCTGCACTTCTGGCAGGAACAAGAGTAATTAACAACGGAACCCCCATAGCAGGGTCTATTTTAACACCTGCTTTATCTACATCTACCTACAATGTATCTCTCATTACAACACTTGCAGCAGGGAATCAAATTTCTCTTCAAATATTCGGTTTAGTCGCAACCGTAGTATTACTTGGCGGGGGATCTGTTGGAGCGGCATTAACCATTATCAGATTGGAATAAATCCAAAAAGCCCAATAAGGGCTTTTTTTCAATTCAACCGTGTCCTTTAATAGAAAAAAGACGGAATTTTTAGTGTATGCATCATTGACTAGGAGAAAGAAACGCAATAACGAAGGAATCGGTTATTGAAGATTCAAGTGATTCATATTAAAATGATGTCAAATGGACTAATTAGCAATTGCTAATAGAAGTTCCATATTTAGTGAAATCATGTGGTGTAGCTGAAGGTGATTGGGGGTGTAGAATGAGCAAAGTTCCTGTGGCGGAATTGGCATCACTATTAAATGACTGGAACATGGAAATCAAAAAAGATCATGCAGATGAGGCAGAACGGCTATTTGCTAAAGCGAAACAGGCAGTAGAGGAAATTGATGATGCTGACATCCTCATGTATTATTCTCTTCTAGAGAAAAGGCATCATATTCTGATGTACAATTTAAGAGGGCAAAAGGGCAATGTTTCAACGAAAAGTATAGAAGGCCATTATGGGAAAAAAGATGATGATTTGTCTAATCGCCTTGCTTATTATTTTGATTTTTATGAGGGTGTGTATGAACAGCATCAGGGGAATTATGAGGTTGCATTACAGATGTATCAAAGTGCGGAAAAGCTCTTAGATAAAATTCCAAGTGAAATCGAACGCGCTGATTTCGATTTTAAGGTCGCGTGGCTTTACTATCGCCTGAGTCATATTATGCTTTCATTAAGTTATATTCGTAGGGCTCTACACGTCTATAAGCGTCACAAGCACTATGAAAGAAGAACTGCACTTTCATATTCTCTTATTGCAGCTAACCTTACAGAGATTGGCAGGTACGAAGAAGCGCTTGAGAATTATCGTTTAGCGGAAGAGGTGTTGACTAGCGAACAGGATGATTTTATGCTGGCTCAGCACCACCATAATGTGGCCATTTTATATTCATTTTGGAATAAACCGAAAGAATCTATACGACATCTTGAAAAAGCATTGTCTCATCAAGAGTATTATGATTCAGATTTCTTTTTCCATTCTACGTATCTGATCAGCCGGGAACTCTGTGTGATTGGTGAAAAGCAGCGTGCAAGCCAGTATATAGAGGCTGCATATGCCCGAATGAAAGAAGCTTCTCATGAAGTGTTTCAGCTCAAAATAGGCATCGTACATGATCTTTACTTAACGAATGTACCACAAAGATTTCAGCAAATTAATGAGAAATTAAGAAAGTTAGAAGAAAAGAATGAATATCATGAAGTGAAAGAGCTTTCTCACTTTGCTGCAAAGTATTGTGAAAAGCAAGCACTTTATGAGCAGTCTGTTTTTTACTTGAATAAAAGTTTAGAAGCGGATTTACATATGAAAAGAATGGGGTTGATATAAGATGAAAACAGGATTAAAAGTATTATTCGTTGTAGGTTTAGCGGTCGCTGCGGCTGTTTTAACTGAAAATGTAGCGGGTTCTTTCGAAGTAGCAGAAAAAATCATTGGTGGTTAATCACCCAATCATATCTCGCCCTTGTTGATGATGATCAGCAAGGGTTTTTTATATGGGTGAAAATAGGCTCTTCTTATTAAACGCTGCAAGAACGTTTAATAAGAAGAATTCGCAACAAAGGGGGTGTGCAAATTTGTTACCTGCTCCATTATTCTAAATAAACATTGGGCAGAGCAACAAGTTAAAAAGGTCACCTTTCTTTGCTTAATTTAATTTTTTGCAGGACTTTTCATTCAAATTTCATCAAATTGGTCTATTGTACATAGAAATTGTTACAAAAGAGGGAACACCGCTCCATTTGTCACGCATATGATGAAATGAGGTGTAAGTTGAAGGCAGGTGATTGTATGGATTCACGGGTGTATGGAGGCTTTCATGGCGGCGGTTTTAGCGGCGGAGCAGTGGGACCTCATATTGGCTTTGGCGGGTATTATGTGAGCCCTGGCGTGTTCTCGGGCTTAGGAGGTTACCCTGGATATGGGGGGTTCGGGACGTTTTCTGGATATTCTCCATATGGCTCCACATTCATTATGGGGCGTCCTCCTGGTTTTTATGTAAGAAGTTATTAATGTTTCATCACAGTGATTGAAATAGCCATCTAAGATTGGCTATTTCAATTGGTGAAAGTGCTTAAATGTAGCTGTGATCACAATAACCCCTAGGATGCAAATAGGCAGCCAAATGATGATAAACGGATCGTACGCATCTGTATACGCTGCTAAAGCAGCACCTAGGCAGTAAAAGACAATAGAACCGATTCGCAGCAAGCTCACATGCTGAATAGGGGCTTTTCTTTTTTCCCGATTTGATAAGCGCTGCGCCAAATCTTCAAATAAGTTAGCAAGTGTACTCGTTAAAACTGTTGTAGAAATGCCAGCGACATTTAATTTGCGTGCGGCCGCCGTTTGCATGCCCATCGCCATACTTAAAAGGATAATCAGCATAAAATAAGCACCTTGCGTATAAGGAAAAATGGTCATAAGAGCAAATAGAAGCAAGATGATGAATTCTATGATAAAGATGCGTGTAACGGCTTTTGGCCAAAATGTTTTTTCTTGTTTTCCACCTATGACAACAGCTAGTAAAACACCTAGAACAAATCCACTAAGTGCCGTGATGGAATGAAGAGCGGTTAACTGCAATGAACTGCCTGCTGCAATGCCAAGCAGTACTATATTTCCCGTCATATTTGCTGTAAACACGTGCCCTAGGCTTAAATAGCCAATAACATCCACTATTCCTGCGGTAAGACATAAGAACATCAGGGCAATGTTTCGTATTGAGTGTGCGGTCAAAATGGTCATCCCTTTCTTTCTCTCTAATGAATAAGTGTAACGCTTAATGACCGCGTATGTCCATTTTATGAGCTGGTAACATGTCCTGCAGCTGATATAAAACTTGTCGAAAAGAATCATCATTCACATGGTGCCTCATTTGCCGGAATGGGTCGCCTTTTTCCTTTAGACGTTTCATAACAGCCGGCATCGTAAATAAAGAAGGGTGACATTCTTCGCTGTTTAATTCTTCCCATTCAATCGGTGTTGCAACAAGTCCGAGCTCGTTTCCTCTCGGGGAATACGGGGCGATGATTGTTTTTCCAGCATCATGTTGAAGGTAGTCTAAATATAAACGGTTGCCGCGGTTTTTCTTTAGACGCTCTAGCGTAAACAGCTCGGGTGCTTGTTCACATAAAAATTTGCAGATGAACGCAGTGAATTGTCTAGTTTGTTCATATGTGAAGGCATTTTTCTTCAATGGGATATAAACTTGTAGCCCTTTCCCACCACTTGTTTTAATAAATGCGGTGAGAAAGAGTCCATCTAAAATGGCCTTGATTCGTTTGGCTGCTTCTATTGCTAGATGAAACTCTTTAACAGAAGGCGGATCTAAATCAAATACAATTTCTACAGGCCGATCTGTATCTCTCGTTTCAAAAGGAATATGAAATTCCATCGCCAGCTGGTTACCAAGCCAAAGCAACGTGTCAGGATCATTACAGATTGTGTAAGTAATATCGTGCGCTTGATCTGTCTCAACAAAATCAGGCGCATAATCGGGCGTTGCCTTTTGATAAAAAGATTCTCCACCAGTGCCATGAGGAAAGCGTATTAACGTAAGACGTCTTTCACGTAAAAAGGGTAATAAATAGGGAGCGGCTTGCCTCAAATAAAGTAAGTAATCTGCCTTTGTGATATGAAGGGCAGGTACAACCGGTTTCTCTGGGTGGGTGACGTCAATCAAAGCTGGGAGCGGATAAAGCTGTTTGAGCATGTGTTGAAAGGTACACGTTTCTGGATCTGCATCGAATAAAAACGAAGAAAACCGGGGCTCTCGTAAGGCTGATCCATCAAAAGAGATACAGGCAATCTTTGCGACAATGGATGGTGGGATTTCATAATGTGATGCTTCAGTCATTTGACCTTTGGTTAGAAATAAGGTACGCAGGGTTTGTTCTTCTTCTTTAGAAAAACCATGCTTAAATTGGACAACCTCTATGAGATTCGTTTCTTGATAAAGACATCCTTGAAAATAGCCATTGTCTTTATCAAAACGAGTCACGATGACAGATACATACCGCCAATTTTTGATTTTGAGCCATTCTTTCGATCGGGTATGTTCCTGCCATTTACTCATCTTCTTTTTAGCAACTAATCCTTCCGCTAAATAGGTCAGCATGATTTTTTTCATGTCATCAGGGCTGCTATCGGTTTGGATGATTTGAAGAAGAGAGGGGTGATTCAGCTGAACGGAGGGAGGAAGATTTGCTGCTTGGAACACCTCATGCAGCTCAGCTTTTCTTACAATCAGCGGTAAATCAACGAGGGATTTCCCTTTGCATCTCAATAGATCAAATGCAATCAAATGGCATGGAAACCGCTTAGCCTGGCGTTGAATGGTTTCTGTGTTTTTCAGGCGGCCTCTTTGCTGAACTTTAGTAAAGTCGCTTTCTTGTTCACTCAGTAAAAAGACCAATTCTCCATCTAGGGTCAGCGGTAAAAAAGGTGCAAGCTGCTTCGTTAGTTGCTGGCACTGCTCAATGACTTCAGGAAATTGTTTGTTTAATCGTTTTCCCGCTCTGCTCTCTAAATGGATGGTGTCTTTTTCCCAAATAAGAATGGCCCTGAAGCCATCATATTTTAATTCATACAACCAGTCTGCTCCAACAGGAATACCATGTGCAGACGTTAAACGCATCGGTTTCATTGTGTTTTCACTTCCTTACATCATGTGTTCTTATGGTGGGATGAAATTTTCATAAACATACATAACTCTGATGAAAACATTACATAGTAAGGAGAAAAGAACGGAGGCGTTACGATGCATACAGTATGGAAGGGTGGCATTAGCTTCGGACTGGTGAATATTCCAGTCAAGCTGTTTACCGCTACAGAAAACAAAGATATTAAATTAAGACAGCTTCATAAAGAATGCCATACGCCGATTAACTACAAAAAGGTTTGTGCTAACTGCGGCGAGGAGGTAGCGCCAGAGCAAATTGTAAAAGCGTACGAGTATGCCAAAAATAAATTCATTGAATTGGATGAGGAAGAACTCGAAAGGCTGAGAAAAGAAAATGAAGAAAAAGCCGTCGAAATCATTGATTTTGTGAAGATAGAAGAGATCGACCCCATCTATTATGAAAGAAGTTATTTTCTATCTCCAGATACCGGCGGAGCAAAGGCTTATTCATTATTAAGAAAAGCGTTACAAGAATCAGGGAAAATCGGTGTAGCCAAGATCATGATTCGCTCAAAGGAGCAATTAGCGATTGTTAGGTGCTACGAACATATTTTATTAATGGAAACCATTCATTTCCCTGACGAAATTAGGCAAGTATCAGACGTCCCGAATATCCCGCAAGAGGAAAATATCGTGAAGAAAGAGTTAGATACAGCACTCCTTTTAATTGAGCAGCTGACCACCACATTCGATCCAGCCGCTTATCGCGATGAATACAGAGAGCAGCTGATGAATGTAATTGGAGACAAAATTTCTGGAGAACATACCGTTCAACCAGAAACGACAGGTAAAAAAGAGGCTTCATCCAATGTCACTGATTTGATGGCCGCTTTGCAGGCTTCTATCGATCGATCAAAACCGGAAAAAACGAAAAAAGCAGCACCTAAGAAAAGAAAAGCACCCGCTAAAAAAGAAAAGAATGCATAAAGAAAAGACCGCTCGCCAAAGGGCGGTCTTATTTTGGCTTCACCACATCCTGAATCGTCCCGTCTGTTAGGTGGATGACAACTGCTGTTCCTTTTTTAGATGAAATCTCTTTCGCGCGGTCGATGGCTTCCTGTTTCGTTTCTTTTACCTCACTTGCACGCTTCGCTTTTTCAGTTTGAACCGCCCAGCCTTCATCATGTTTCACGACATGCTGCGCATGATCCATGAGCTCAGGTCGTGCAGAGCTGCTTTTCTTAGAAGGAGTCACAGAACCATGAGAGTGAAAGTCCTCCATTTCTTTTTCCGTCGCATTCTTTTTCCACTCTTTCGCTTGATTGATCGCAATTGGAATCGCTCTACCTTCTTCATAGCCTTCCTGCACCATTTTGTTGGCAATCTCAAGTGCTTTTTTTCGAATGACTTTGTCTAATGATTGGAATGAAGCTGGATAATCTTCCATTGTCCAAGGCATATTGAACACTCCTTTCTTTTATTTGAACACCTTCCCCCATATGCAATGGATCAAACATTTAACCATCTCAATCCAATGGCTTGGTTGAAATACATCGTTTTGCTGAGGAAGAATGTTTTCAATTCCTGCACAATAGAAGATAGTAAAGGAGTGATTGAAATGATGATGAAAGGCTTGTATGAAGCACATTTACCTGTGAGTGATTTGAAGGCATCCATTTCTTTTTTTGAAAAATTGGAATTAACGCTTGCTCATGAAAATGAACGAGTGGCCTTTTTATGGATTGAGAAAGGAAAGAGCTGGCTCGGCCTTTGGAAGGTTGATATGTCCACTGTTCCATATCATCCAGCGACGCGACATGTTGCCTTCCAAATAGAAACATCCAGCATTGCACAGATCAAAGAATGGCTGATAGAAAAAGGGATCAGCATTCATCCGATGTTTGGTTTTTCGGAAGAGCAGCAGCCTTTAGTTCTTGATAATCCGCCACAATTTCATGCTGCCATTTATTTTCTTGACCCTGATGGGAATCTGCTTGAATGTATCGCACCGCTAGAAATCGATGCAGCAGAACATCATGAGATGATGACATTTGAAGATTGGGGAAGAAAGAAAAATCCGTTTATGGATTGACAAATTTATTCGTTGTAACTATAATCATTACAACGGTGGTGAAGGAATGTGAAACAAATTAGCAGCAGGTATACCATTGCTGTTCATATTTTGTCATTTATTGCGGGTGTTTCAAAAGAGTGTACAGGGGATTTTATTGCGGAAAGTGTCAATTCAAATCCTGTCATTATACGAAAAATGATGGCTATGCTGAAAAAAGCGGATCTCATTGAGATTCGCCGCGGAGTAGGCGGTGCTTACTTAAAAAGACCGGCAGAGGACATCACACTGCTAGATGTGTACCGGGCTGTGGATGTAATCGAAGATGAAGAGTTGTTTAATTTTCATCAACCAGTCATTGCGTGTCGAATTGGTCAAGCCATGGATACGAGACTGCGGAAAGAACTCAAAGAAGCACAGTCTGCACTTGAGCATCGCCTAAAACAAGTGACAATCAAGCAGTTATTGATGGAGGCAGAAGAGTAGAAAAAGCTCATACACAGAGCTTTTTTTATCCCTTCGTTGTAACCATTTTGATTATAACGAATGCTCTGATGTAAGAAACAAGCTGTTTCATTCAGGAACATCACCGTTGAACGAAAAATGAGGAGGTCAAATTAATGAAATTATTAGTGACAGGTGCAACAGGACAACTTGGATCGCTCGTCGTCAAACATTTGCTCGCGAAAGTGCCAGCTGAACAAATTGCGGTCAGTGTTCGAGATCCGCAAAAAGCAGTACATTTGAAGGAAGCTGGGGTGGATGTGCGCAAAGGAGACTTCACACAGCCGGATACACTTCAATCAGCGTTTCAAGGGATTGACCGTCTTTTGATCATTTCGTCTGGGGATGGAGAACGAGTGAAGCAGCATCTAAATGCCATCGAAGCAGCGAAAGCAGCGAATGTGTCATTTATTGCTTATACAAGTGTTGCCAATGCAAAAGAAAGTCAGCTAAACCTAGCAAATGACCATGTAAGAACAGAAGAAGCGATTATGGCCTCTGGTATCTCCCATGTTTTTTTAAGAAACAATTGGTATGTGGAAAATGAAAAAGATACGATTCTGGCATCAGTGAACGGAGCGCCGTTTATCAGTCCGATTGGTGAAGGTAAAGTCGGCTGGGCAACAAGAGATGACTATGCAGAAGCAGCAGCAAATGCGTTAACAATGCCGGCACATGATCAGGAAATCTATGAATTGTCAGGTCCGCTTCGCACACACACTGAACTTGCACAAATGGTCAGCAAGGTGAGCGGCAAAGAGATCAAAGTAGAGCACATGGATATAGACGCATTTGGAGAATTTTTAGCGTCAAATGGTGTACCGAAAGAAGCTGTTCCATTTGTCAAAGCGATGCAAAGCGGAATCCGCGATGGGGCATTAGCAGTCGAAAGCCATGATTTCGAAAAACTATTAGGCCGCTCTTTAACACCTATTGAAGATAGAATACGAGAAATGATGTCAAACTAAACAATTAACAACGCCCTGTAAAAAGGGCGTTTTTTCTATCCTTGTTGATCCGTTATTTTGAAAATATAGGTGTAATGTCCATTTTGTCGTACATATTCTTGTATGTAGATGTTAGAATTTTATGAGACGATTCCAGCAAATGAATGACGCTTACTTTATTATGAAATACATTATTCAAGATATTCATTTTGTTTTAATCCTATTAAACAGCAGGATGTGATGACATGTTACGCAAAGCCTTCCTCTCTTATCTCACTGCCAGTATAATCACAATCATCGTCATTATGATTGAACTCGGTTTTCGTTCAGCCGTTGTTTCACCATTTGTTTTACTTGATTCGAACAAAGAAAGCAATCCAAAAGTATTCGTCGCTCATTCGCTATATCAGGGTGACGTTTTATTAACCTATCAAGACGGTTCTTTCAATGGCTCTTCAGAAGCATCCTTTCAATTAAGTGGAAAGTACATAAATCTCACACAGATCCCATCTGCGAATGGAATCAGTAAGATTGAAACAGACAAAATAATGAATGATAAGGCATTGGTTTTTCTAAGAAAAGGCTTTGTACCTATCCATGATGATACGATCATGATGGAACAGGTAACGCAAAATCCCTTCTTTTCTACATACAATCTAACGAATCTAACAGAAACAACTAAGATCAACACAAACTTTAAGTATAGCACCACATTTGTTACATTCATGACTTTAATGGGAATTCTTTTGCCCGCTTTGTTATTTTTCCTTTTTAACCTTCATGAATCGATGAAAAACCTATTCACATTATTCATTCCCTTTGTTCTAGCCATTTTTCTTCCCTTGGGATTAAATTATTATTTCTTAATGGGATACGTGCTATCAGTTACAGGATCTTATGTGTTGAGTATGATTCTCTCTATACTATTGCCTAGTTTCCTGTCAGTCTTATTGACAGCTTATTCATTTGAGTATGTGACAAAAGATTCTTCTGATGTATTAGGAGAAAATGAAGACACTTTAGGAAATTCATTCTTCCTGAACGTTAGGGAGCAAGCCGTTTTATTTGGTGCTATCACATTATCCTTGATATATTTCGGCTCTTATTTAGTCATGCCTTTGGCGTTTCAAGCGAAGGTTATGGATCACCTTTTTCTATTTTGTGCTTGGTATTTCGCCCTAGTCATCTTATTTATTATGGGTTACTCATTCATTCAAAAAATGATAAATAAGTATGAAGTCTTACGGACGGACGAATTCATAAATATTTGTAAAGATATTGAGCATAAAACGAACCAAAAGGTAAATATATGGGTAAAAAAAGACTCACAACATGATGTGAATGCCTGGATATATTCATTTCAACTTCCATTTAGAAGAAAAGTCAATCTATATGTGACGGAAGGGTTAATAGATAAGTTTGATACAGAGGAAATTCGTGCGATCTTATTCCATGAAATGGGACATGTAAAATTAAAACATGCGCATTTCACCATTTACCTCACTGTGATTGTCACCTTACTTATGGGAATCAGTATGTATTATGCCAGACAGGTGATGCTTGCCAATGGTTGGTGGCAATATATTCTGTTGTTCCCAGCAGGGGTATTGATCATAATATTTATGACGGAGTGGTTGCCAAAGAAAATGAGTCGGTTATTTGAGATTCAGGCGGATCGCTTTGCTGTTCACCATCTTGAGAATCAAACTCTATATCTCAATACTTTGATAAAATTAAGTCATTTGATTGAAGAAGATGGAGATGATGGAAGAAAATCTGAATGGCGTGAAAGTCATCCTTCTTTTGAAAAACGAATTCATCACATAAAGAAAATCATGAAGTGAAGGCGGTTTGTGTGAAAGACGACACTTCCTTCGGTAGTATGAAGAAATAAAAACATGAATGTTCTCAAACGCCCTATAAAAAGGGCGTTTTTTTCATGTACCTTCACAAGCATGATGTCCAAATTTTAGACAAATCCGTTCGTTGAAATTTCAGAAATTTGGAATTAAAATGAAATTAAGGGCCATTATTTAGTCATCAGATGACCAGATACAAATCAAAGTGCAGCAAAAGAAAGGAAGTTCGCCGATGAGAGTCAGTTTATTTGTCACCTGTATCATTGACACGATGCAGCCACATGTAGGAAAGGCGACTGTTGAGGTATTAGAGCGGCTTGGTGTTGAAGTGGAATTCCCTGAAGCACAAGTGTGCTGCGGGCAGCCCGCCTTTAACAGCGGCTATACAAAAGAAACAATCAAAGCGGCCAAAAATATGATGAAAGCCTTTGAATCAGCTGAATATGTCGTCACACCATCAGGTTCTTGTAAGGCCATGTTTTTAGAATATCCGCACCTTTTTAAAGAAGACCGAGCGTGGTTCGCCCGTGCTCAGGCACTTGCTGCGAAAACATATGAATTAACGGAATTTATTGTTGATATATTACATGTAACAGATGTAGGAGCGAGTTTGAAAGGAAAAGCCACCTATCATACCTCCTGCCATATGACGAGACTGCTTAGAATTAAGGAAGCGCCTTTCACACTGTTGTCAAATGTCAAAGATTTGGTGATGGAACCATTGCCTCGCGCTGAAAATTGCTGCGGATTTGGAGGAACTTTTTCAATCAAAATGACACCCATTTCTGAGCAGATGGTCGATGAAAAAGTACAAAGCATAGAGGAGACAGGCGCTGAATATATCATCGGTGCTGACTGTGGATGTCTGCTGAATATCGGGGGAAGGCTGAATCGTCTTCATAAGCCAGTTAAAGTGATGCATATCGCAGAAGTGTTGAATAGCCGCTGAAGCTAAGAGGGGGAACGGCACATGAGTATGAAAATTGGAGAGAAGGCTTTTAAAGAGCGGATCGGCGAAGGATTAGAAGACGCTGTGATGAGAGGAGCTGTTTCCTCTGCACAGGAGCGTCTGTATAAAAGACGGATGACTGCAAGTGAAGTGCTTGGAAACTGGGAAAAGTGGCGTGAACTTGGAGAGGACATCAGGCAGCATACACTTGCCCACCTTGATGACTACTTATATCAATTAAGTGAGAGCGTGAGTAGACGTGGAGGTCATGTGTTTTTTGCAAAAACAAAGGAAGAGGCATCGGCGTACATCCAAGATGTCGCACAAAAAAAAGCAGCAAAAAAGATCGTGAAATCAAAATCAATGGTCACAGAAGAAATTGAAATGAATCAAGCGCTAGAAGAGATTGGCTGCGAGGTAGTTGAAAGCGATCTTGGAGAATATATTCTTCAAGTTGATGACCATGAACCACCTTCACATATCGTGGCACCAGCCCTTCATATGACGAAAGAACAAATACGGGAAGTTTTTCACGAAAAGCTTGAATATGATATGTCAGAGACTCCTGAAGAAATGACCAAATTTGTAAGAGCTTTGTTACGAGAAAAATTTCTTGAAGCAGATATTGGTGTGACGGGCTGTAACTTTGCTGTGGCTGACACAGGATCGATTTGTCTTGTGACGAATGAAGGGAATGCGGATCTTGTCACGTCCATTCCAAAGACACATATCGCAGTCATGGGGATGGAGCGGCTTGTACCAACGATGGAGGAGCTCGATGTCCTTGTCGGTCTATTGTGCAGAAGCGCAGTCGGTCAAAAGTTAACAAGCTATATCTCTGTCGTGGGACCAAAAGGAGAAGGAGAGGTCGATGGACCAGAAGAGTTTCATTTGGTCATTGTGGATAACGGACGGTCAAATATATTAGGGACAGAATTTCAGCCAGTTTTGCAATGTATTCGGTGTGCAGCCTGTATCAATGTGTGCCCCGTTTATCGGCATGTTGGTGGTCATTCGTACGGATCAATTTACCCGGGTCCGATTGGTGCTGTTCTTTCGCCGCTACTTGGAGGATATGACGACTACCAAGAGCTTCCTTTCGCCTCAAGTTTGTGCGCAGCCTGTACAGATGCTTGTCCAGTGAAAATTCCACTTCACGAATTATTAATCAAACATCGACAAGTCATCGTTGAAAAAGAGGGGAGAGCGCCTAAAGCGGAAATGATGGCAATGAAAATGTTCGGAATGGGCGCATCCACTCCTAGAATGTATCGATTTGGAACAAAAGCAGCCCCTGTGCTCTTGAAACGTATGGCTTCAAACGGACAGATTTCAAAAGGTGCGGGTCCTTTAAAGAATTGGACAGAAATTCGTGACCTCCCAGCGCCAAGCAAAGAAAGGTTTCGGGATTGGTTTAAAAAGAAACAAAAGGAGGAGCGGCAATGAAAGGAACCATTTCTCATCGGGATTCATTTTTAGCACATATCCAGCAACAATTAGGCAAAAGCTCCACCAAGCCTGCATCTATTCGGCGTCCGGTTTGGAAGCATCGAGTCAATTGGGAAACAAATGAAGGTCTGTCGAAAGAAGAATTGGTAGAGCAATTGAAGGTGCAATGTCAGCAAATTCATACGAGAGTGGTAGAAACAACACCAAAAGAAGCACCCTCAACGTTACGATTATTGATGAAAGAGTATGGAGAAGGTCCTGTGATGACTTCGAGCGATAGACGTTTTGCACAATATGAATGTCATCCTATGTTTCAAGCCTTGCAGAAAGAAGGAATCTCAGTCACTAGCTGGAATGCAGATACATCAAGAGAAGAAAATATAAGGCAGGCAGAACAAGCGAAATATGCAGTGGTATTCAGCGATTACACACTTGCAGAATCCGGAACCGTTGTTCTTTCCTCCCATCAAGGTCAAGGGAGAGCACTTCATTTTTTACCGATGATGTATATCGTATGTATTGAAAAAAGCACAATTGTCCCGCGGATGATTCATGCTGTTTCAGCTCTTCATCGCCTAGTAGAAGAAGGAGAGCAGACGAAAGGCGCCATTCATTTTATATCAGGTCCAAGTAATTCTGCCGATATTGAAATGAATTTAGTGGTTGGTGTTCATGGGCCGGTGCGGGCTGTTTATGTATTAATAGATGATGAATAAGGGCTTTCGTGAAGAAAGCTTCAGCGTATAGGCAAACCCTCGCATTCGGTGTCAGTCCTGTGCTTCGGTGCTCACGAATGTTAAATTCGCTCCGCGCCGATGCTCGTCCTTCCTAGGGCTGCAAAGGTTTTCTATCACGCTGAAAAGAAAACAAAGGGCTAAAATAAAGTTCATTTTAGCCCTTTGTCAACAATCTGGGGCTTTCGTGAACAAAGCCTTTTTTATGTAAACATTCTTAAAATTCATCTTGCCTCTAGGCGAATAGTCATAGTAAGATGACGTCATACAAGATGAGAAGCTCATCTACTGCTGATGTAAAGGAAGCTGCTAATGGAAATGAAGACAAATGCTCCAAAGAAGTCGATTGCGGTGCCGCTTGTGATCTCCATCATTGCGATTTCGTTTTCGGCCATTATTGTGAAGTGGTCAAGTGCGCCTGCTGCTATTTTAAGTATGTATCGAATGATATTTGCGGCGGTTTTGATGCTTCCGTTTATTCTGCCGCGTCAAAAAGAGTTTGTCTCGTTAAAGCGGAGAGACTGGTTTTTCTTATGTATGTCAGGTTTCTTTTTAGGGCTCCATTTTGTTTTGTGGTTCGGCTCATTGAAGCTCACCACAGTGGCGAGCTCTACAATCATCATTGCACTTCAACCGATGGTGTCATTATTAGGCGGATTTCTCATTTTTCGTGAACGAACAACGAAGTCAGCCATTTTCACAATGTGTGCGGCGATTGTTGGTGCGCTCATGATTGGATGGGGGGATATTGGACATAACCAAGACGCCTTTATAGGAGACATTTTATCCTTTTTCAGTGTAATCGCTGTTGTTTGTTATTTATTAATCGGTCAACAAGCTGTGAGAAAGATATCTCATTGGATTTATAGTTTTTGTGTATTTGGTTTTGCCGGCCTTTTTTTAATTTTATTTAACCTTATACAGCAAACGCCTTTTGTGGGCTATTCGGGTAAAGAATGGGGGATTTTCTTACTGCTCGCCATTATTCCTACCATGTCTCATGTGATTAATAACTGGCTGTTAACCTATGTGAATGCGACAACTATTTCAATGAGTATTCTAGGTGAACCTGTTGGGGCAACGATACTCGCTGTTTTACTGCTTGGAGAGAAAGTCACGCTGCTACAAATGTTCGGTGGTCTTCTTGTCCTTTTAGGTGTCTTTTTCTTTTTGATGCAGCAGCGACAAGGGATCGTAATGAAAACACAAAAATCCGGCTAACTCCCGGATTTTTACTCTTTTAAATGATTTTTTTCAACCACTTTGTTTAATCTAGCCTCTACTTTCTTTAATTCCACTTGTTTTCTTCTTATCATTCGAATGGCAATCACAATGATGGTCACGATCAATGCGATGAATAGAAGAGAAAATACTTGGAATACGATATCCCCAACATTGAATGCAGCACTCACTTCATTAGACATATGTAACCCCTCCTTTCGATATCTATATATTACCATATTCAATAAAAGATTGAGATTTATCCATAATTTATCTATAATAGGTAAAATATCACTCATTAAAGGAGAACCATTATGAGAACTTTAGTCCTTTTACGAGGTCTCCCAGGTGCAGGTAAATCAACTTGGATCAAAGAACAAGGGTTAGAACCATATACATTATCAGCGGATCAGATCCGTCTGTTAACCCAGCCTCCGCAGTTATCAGTCAATGGGAAGCCGGAAATTTCAAGCAAACATGATCATAAAGTCTGGTCTTTATTATTTGAACTCCTCACAGCCCGAATGGAACGAGGAGACTTTACTGTCATTGATGCAACACATGTCACAAGTAAGTCCATTTCGCAGTATAAATCATTAGCTACTTCATATCGCTATAGAGTGTATGTCGTCGATTTTACGCAAGTGCCTCTTGAAACAGCCCTGCTGCAAAATCGCGGTCGAGAGCCGCACAAAGTAGTGAAGGAATCTGTGTTATATCAAATGAATGAACGGTTAAATACAGAGAAGGTGCCTTCATGGGTAACCGTTTTGACGCCTGAGGAATATCCAGTCATTATGACGTATCAGCCTAGGTCTTTTGATCAGTATGAAGCCATTCACGTCTTCGGTGATATTCACGGCTGTTACACAGCTCTAAATACTTATTTGCAAGGAGACTTGAAAGAAAACGAGCTTTATATCTTTGCAGGTGATTTGCTTGATAGAGGAATAGAAAACAAGGAAGTGTTAGAATGGATGCTGGCACATAGAGAATGCCGCAATGTGATCGTCATTGAAGGAAATCATGATCAGCATCTTTACAAATATGCACATGAAGAAAAAGTGAGAAGTAATATGTTTAACCGTCATACTGCGCCTGAAATTGCGGAAGCAGGTTTTGACCTAAAAGAATTAAGGAAGTTTGTCAGAACATTTCATCAGCTCACCTATTTTACGTATCATGGTCAGACATTTCTTGTCACCCATGGTGGGCTTGCCCATTTGCCAGAAGAGCTTCTGCATGTCTCAACGCAGCAGCTTATTCACGGAGTAGGTGAATATTCAGATGACATTGACCACTTATTTGTGCAAAATACTTCTGGATTAGATATCATTCAAATTCACGGTCATCGCAATTTATATAGACTGCCTATCCAAGCGGCGGAAAGATCTTATAATCTCGAAGGTCAGGTTGAATTTGGTGGACAGCTGCGTGTGTTAAAAATTACAGCAGGCGGGATTGAGACACATGAAATTGACAATCCTGTCTACAGAGCTTCTGAAAACAAGCAACCGGTCTTTGTTCAGCCCAATGTGACGCTGGATGATTTTTTATCCCATTTAGATCAGCATGAATATGTACAAGAATTAAAGCTGCCACACGATATTTCATCTTTTAATTTCACCAAAAAAGCATTTAGTGAAAGACAATGGGATGAAATAAATGTCAAAGCAAGAGGGTTGTTTATCAATATGACTTCAAAGCAGATTGTGTCTAGAAGTTATAATAAGTTCTTTAATATTGATGAACGTCCTGAAACCAGAATGCAGCATTTAGTGAATCATCTTCAATTTCCTGTGACGGTCTATGATAAAGCAAATGGATACTTAGGCACGGTTGGGTTTAACGACATAAAAGATGAACTGGTGTTTACGTCCAAATCGTATACGTCACATGTGAAGCAAAATCAGCATGCTGCTTGGGTCGAAGAGCTATTTTATGCGACCTTTGACGATGTGCAGGTCGATTACATCAAATCATACGTACGCGACAACCATGTATCCCTTGTATTTGAAGTCATTTTGCCAGGGAAAGATCCGCATATTATCACATATGATCATGATCAACTCATTTTACTTGATATCGTGAAGCGTCAGCTGAGCTATGAAAAAGAACCATTTGCTGAAGTGAAAAGGCTCAGTGAACAGCTTGGCATGCGGTGCAAACAGCAAGTGGCAGTGTTTCATGATTGGACCTCTTTCTATAAATGGTATCAATCTGTATCACATGATGACACAATCAAAGAAGAAGGCTATGTCATTGAGGATAATAGCGGCTTTATGACCAAGTTAAAGCTTCCTTATTATCAATTTTGGAAGCAAATGCGATCCATTAAACAGCGTGTTGCAGATAAGCGCTCCACCCAAAAATATATGCAGGCTTTGCAAACAGCAGAGCAAGCAAGATTTTATACATGGCTACTCGAGCAAGATCCAGTAAACGTGAGAAACAGCTCAATCATTGAGCTGCGTTCACAATTTGAGCAAACGGAAGCGGGCCATTTGAATAATGACGGAATAAATGCATAGTCTAACAAAGAGTCTTTTCTAGAGAAAAGGCTTTTTTTCATGAAATCGAAAGGTGGAAGCTGAAATGCCAGATCATATTGAAGTCATACTTCGAACCATATTTGCTTTTGCTATTTTATTCGGCGGTGCCCGTCTTCTTGGAAAGCAAACCATTGCACAAATGAATATTTTTGATTTCATTGCGGCGATCAGTCTAGGTTCAATTGCGGCGAACTTGGCGTTTAATACTACGCTTCCGCTTCATCACACAACCATTTCTTTTGTGACACTTGTGATCATTATTTATGTGATTTCTTTACTTGCTTTAAGAAGCCGGAAGGTGAGAGGTTTTATGGCCGGTAAACCAACGCTTGTGATTCAAAATGGCAAAATCCTTGAAGAGAATATGAAAGGAATGAGGTATACACTTGATTATTTAAATCAACAGCTCAGAGAAAAGAATGTGTTTGACATTAGTGAAGTTGAATTTGCAATGATTGAAACAGATGGGCATATGTCGGTGAAAAAATACCCTTCATTTGATTATGTCACGCGAAAAGATCTTAACCTATGGATGCAGGCAGAGCGTTACATGCCCATTGAAGTCATTATGGACGGAAAGCTCATTTTGAAAAACCTTCATGAAAACCAATTAACGGAGCAGTGGATATATGAAGAAATTCAAAAAAGGCAGCTGTCTTTAAAAGACATTGTTTATGCGGTTCGTTCAAGTAATGGCAGTTTATATATTGATACATATGACGATCACATCCATTCTCCAATTGACCAAGAATGAACATATAGTTCAGACGACACCCGCGCGTCACAGAACTGCCAATATTTATAAGTCGTTTGGATGTCATCTATCTAGGTATCATTTCTCAATTATTATTATTTTCAGAAAATGTAGTGACGGAGAAAAATAAGTATGTTTAAGTATAAATAGAAGAATTTAAAATATTAATATAATATACACCAATCGGAATGAATATTCATTCCTGATAAAACGAAAGGAGAGGATGAAATGCCCGCAGCAACTACTGATAAACAGGAGCAGATTATGAAGGCTTCTCTGGACTTATTTATTGAACGGGGTTTTGACGGTACAACGATGCCGATGATTTCGAAAAGAGCCAATGTTGGAGCAGGAACCATTTATCGTTATTTTGATAGTAAAGAGGCTCTTGTGAACATTTTATACCAGCGAAGCCTGACTGCATTTATCGACAAGGTGAATACAAACAGTCCAGACCCTAAAGCAAGCATTAGGGCTTATTTCAAACATGTCTTTTATTGCTTAGTGCTCTTTACAAAAGAGAATCCAAGTGGTCTGTACTTCTTAGAAATTGACAAACGCTCACACTATTTAGATGAGAAAAGTAAAGAGAAGATGCAGCAGCTATTAAATGAGCTATTTCATATTTTTGAAGAAGGCAAAAAGGATGGAATTCATCCAAATCTTTCAGGGAGAACGATTTTATCCATTGTATTTGGAGCGTTCGTTCAGCTTCATAAACAGATTCTAGCAGAGGAAATTGAACCAACGATTGAATTTTTAGAAGATATTGAGCAATGCTTATGGCGTGCCATTAGCGTTGCATCATAAAGAAATAAAGGGAGTGGGCACATGCAACAAACATCAATCATTCCAAAACCAAAAACATACGGACCTTTAAAAAATATTCCTCATATCAAAAAAGGAGAGCTTTCTCAAACCTTTTGGCGGCTGGCAGATGAATTAGGGCCGATCTTTCAGTTTGAATTTTCAAAAGCAACAAGTATTTTTGTTTCCAGCCATGAACTTGCTAAAGAAGTATTTGATGAGAGGCGTTTTGATAAATTCATTGGAAGCAGTCTCAATAAAGTGAGAACATTTTCAGGGGATGGGTTATTCACAAGTTGGACAGAAGAGCCGAATTGGAGAAAGGCTCATCACATCTTGATGCCGGCGTTTAGCCAGCAGGCCATGAAGGGCTATCATGAGATGATGCTCGATATTGCCACACAGCTTGTACAAAAATGGCAAAGAACGGGCCGTGATGAAGAAATTGAAGTAGCAGAAGATATGACAAAGCTCACTTTAGATACGATCGGGCTATGCGGTTTTGATTTTCGATTTAACAGCTTTTATAAAGAAAATCAGCATCCATTTATTGAAAGCATGCTGAATGGTTTAAATGAAGCGATGGATCAAGCAAGCAGATTGCCGGTCGCAGATAAATTAATGATCAAAAGAAGAAAAGAATTTGAACAAGATGTTGATTTTATGAAGCAATTAGTAGATGACATTATTCAAGAACGGAAAAAACAAGATAAAACGGGCAATGATTTACTATCTCTCATGCTACATGCAAAGGATCCTGAAACAGGTGAACGCCTGTCAGATGAAAATATCCGTTATCAAATCATTACCTTCTTAATAGCGGGTCATGAAACAACAAGCGGATTGTTGTCATTTGCGATTTATTTTTTACTAAAAAATCCTGACAAATTAAAAAAAGCCGTACAAGAAGCAGACGACGTGCTACAAGGCGGCCTGCCGACATTTAAGCAGGTTCAAAAACTAAGTTATACGCGTATGGTCTTAAATGAAGCACTTCGCCTCTGGCCGACGGCGCCTACGTTCTCTCTTTATGCGAAAGAGGATACAGTCATTGGAGGAAAATATCCGATCAAAAAAAACCAAAGTGTCAATGTGCTGCTTCCTAAATTACATCGGGATCAAGCGGTTTGGGGGGAGGATGCAGAAGAATTCAAGCCTGAACGTTTTATGCATCCTGAAAAGATTCCACAGCATGCCTATAAACCATTCGGAAATGGCCAGCGTGCATGTATTGGGATGCAATTTGCCCTTCATGAAGCCACGATGGTTCTGGCGATGGTTCTGCACAACCTTGAATTGATTGACCATACGTCGTATGAACTGGATTTAAAAGAATCCCTGACGATTAAACCGAACGATTTTAAAATCAAAGTACGGCCAAGAAAGCAGCAATTCTTTATGGCGCCTCCGAAAGAAGAAGTGAAGAAAAGCACGGCATCTGCTGAAGCAAAAATAGCGAGTCATGGAACACCGCTATTGGTCTTGTACGGATCAAATCTTGGCACAGCAAAGCAGATGGCAAACGAATTTGCTGAAGACGGGAAAGCAAAAGGGTTTGACGTGACAACGGCACCGCTTGATGATTATACTCGAAAGTTACCAGAGTCAGGCGCAGTTTTAATTGTAACGGCTTCATACAATGGTCATCCGCCTGACCATGCGAAACAGTTTGTGGATTGGGTGACGCAGGATGAGGAGCAGGATCTATCAAACGTGACATTTGCAGTCTTTGGGTGCGGGGATCGAAATTGGGCGAGCACGTATCAGCGTATTCCTCGTCTGATTGATGAAGCACTTGAAAGAAAAGGGGCAAAGCGTGTAACGGATATTGGTGAAGGCGATGCGGGCGGTGATATGGATGAAGATAAAGAAACATTCCAGAAAACAGTCTTCGATGAGCTTGCAAAAGAATTCAATTTAACCTTGCAGGAGAAACGCCAAGAAAAGCCAAACCTATCCATTGCATATACGAATGAGCTAGTGGAACGTCCTGTAGCTAAAACATACGGTGCCTTTTCAGCTGTTGTATTGAAAAATCAAGAATTACAATCTGAAAAAAGTACCCGCCAAACAAGGCATATCGAACTTCAATTACCCGAAGGCAAGCATTATAAAGAAGGAGATCATATCGGAATCGTGCCAAAAAATAGTGCAACACTCGTTCAGCGAGTGACCGATCGTTTTAAGCTGGATCCACAGCAGCACATGATACTCTCTTCGGAAAAAGAAGCAAGTCATTTACCATTAAATCAGCCAATTCAAGTCGAAGAATTGCTGGCGTCACATGTAGAGCTGCAAGAGCCTGTGACACGTACTCAGCTAAGAGATCTTGCAAAATATACGGTATGCCCACCTCATCGTATTGAACTTGAACAAATGGCGGGAGAAACTTATCAAGAAGCTGTATTAAAGAAGCGTGTGACCATGCTGGATTTACTAGAGCAATATGAAGCGTGTGAACTGCCATTTGATCATTTCTTAGCCCTTTTACCAGGATTGAAGCCTCGTTATTACTCGATCTCCAGTTCGCCAAAGGTAGATGAAAAGAGGCTTAGTATCACAGTAGCTGTTGTGAAAGGAAAATCATGGAGCGGACGCGGTGAATACGCAGGCGTCGCATCAAACTATTTATGCGGACTGCAAGAAGGAGATGAAGTGGCCTGCTTCCTTCATGAAGCTCAAGCAGGATTCGAATTGCCGCCTTCTCCTGAAATACCCATGATCATGATTGGACCAGGAACAGGTATCGCCCCGTTTAGAGGGTTCATTCAGGCAAGGGAAGCATGGCAAAATGAAGGGAAGCCGTTAGGTGAAGCCCATCTTTATTTTGGCTGCCGCCACCCGCATGAAGATGATCTGTATTATGACGAAATGCAGCTTGCAGAACAAAAAGGAGTCGTCACCATCCACCGTGCTTACTCTCGCTACGAGGAGCAAAAAGTGTATGTCCAGCACTTCATTAAAAATGATGGAGCCAAGCTCATTGAATTGCTCGACAAAGGCGCCTACCTTTATATTTGCGGGGATGGAAAGGTCATGGCACCAGATGTCGAGGCAACACTTATTGAACTGTATCAGACTGAGAAACAGTGTGCGAAAGAAACAGCTGAACAATGGTTGACATCTCTAGCCAATGACAACAGATATGTAAAAGATGTATGGAGCTGATCATGTTGCAACCGCCACTTTGGCGGTTTTCAGCATGTAGACAAACCCTCGCATTCTTTGTCAGTCCTGCGTGCTGGTGCTCACGAATGTGAAATTCGCTCCGCTCCAGTACTCGTCCTTCCTAGGGCTGCAAAGGTTTTCTATCACACTGAAAAGAAGACAAAGGGCTAAAATAAATCACATTTTAGCCCTTTGTCAACAATCTTGAAACCGCCAAATTGGCGGTTTTTTCTGTTTTCAAAGAGAGATCGCTAGAATAAATATTTGGAAGATACAAAACACCCAATTCACAAATGAAATATTTTGTAAAAAATAAGAATATTCTCTCATTTACTCCAATATGAAACAATCGTATCATTTTTGATATAGGACATAAAGGAGGAATATGATGAAAAAGGTGAAAAAATTAATCCCTTCTCTACTCGTTTTTGGTGCTTTAAGTATGCCTAGTTTTGCCCATGCAGCATCTGATTCAGTACTTACGTCTGATTATGACATGGTGACTTCTGACGGAAAGGTGATTTCTTCAGCTGACTTCCACAACGATATGAAAACCCCCTCATCCTTTGACAAAGTGGATGATCTCTCTTCTACTATTGGCGAAAAAGTAAAACCACTCACAAAATATTTAAAAGACTTTCAAACAAAAGTAGTCATTGGAGACGATGGTAGAACAAAAGTGACGAATACAAGAGTAGCACCCTATAATTCTATTGCCTATATTACATTTGGTGGATCTAGCTGCACAGGAACACTCATTGCTCCAAACAAAATATTGACAAACGGACACTGCGTCTACAATACAGCCACAAGAAGCTATAGTGCAAAAGGGTCTGTCTACCCAGGCATGAATGACAGCACGGCTGTGAACGGCTCAGCAAACATGACCGAATTCTATGTACCAAGCGGATATATCAACACGGGGGCGAGTCAATATGATTTTGCCGTCATTAAAACAGATACGAACATTGGAAATACGGTCGGCTACCGCTCTATTCGTCAAGTGACAAGTCTAACAGGTACAACGATTAAAATTTCTGGATATCCAGGTGATAAAATGAGATCGACTGGCAAAGTGTCACAATGGGAAATGTCAGGTCCAGTCACGAGAGAAGATACGAATCTCGCATACTATACGATCGATACATTTAGCGGAAACTCTGGCTCTGCGATGCTAGATCAGAACCAACAAATCGTCGGGGTCCATAATGCGGGTTATTCAAACGGAACGATCAACGGCGGACCAAAAGCGACTGCTGCTTTTGTTGAATTTATCAACTATGCGAAGGCGCAATAAAAAATAGGGCATTCAGCTTGTTTCCTTTACAGGGCACAGGCTTTTTTTATCGTCAATTGCAGAAAAGTTTCTTTTTTTGTTCATCACTATTTCATATTTAAAAGCTATGCTGAATGAAATAAATGAAAAAGAAAGAAGAGATATGAGTGAAAAATAAAAAAATAGATATGATATTGTTGTTGATTTTATTGATTGCAGCTTTTCTCTACACTTATCAAATTTGGCAGAATGACAGTGCCAATCAATATTATTTAGCTGCAGTCAAAAGTATGTCCAAAAGCTTCCATCACTTTTTTTATGCCTCATTTGATGCAGCTGGATTCGTATCAATTGATAAACCACCCGTCGTTTTATGGATTCAAACCATCAGTGCACTTATTTTTGGTTTTCATACATGGAGTGTGATATTGCCGCAGGCACTTGCTGGAGTGGGATCTGTTCTTCTTCTTTATCTCATGATAAAACCGGCTTTCGGTCAAGGTGCTGCAAGGGTGTCAGCGGCCGTTATGGCTCTCACGCCAATTGCCGCAGCTGTGAGCAGAACAAACAATATAGACAGTATGCTCGTCTTCACATTACTTGCGGGTACGTATTTCTTAATGCGTGCTGTAAAAAGCGGAAAGATGCGCTGGCTTCTTATGGCCTTCGCTTTGGTAGCGGTAGGATTTAATATGAAGATGCTGCAAGCGTTTATGGTCGTTCCAGCATTTATTTTCTACTATTTTATTGCTGCTCGCGTACCGTTAAAAAAGAAAATTTTCTCGCTCTTATGCTCTATGGTCGTATTAGCCTGCTTATCTCTATCGTGGGCAGTTACTGTAGATATGACAGCTGAAAGTGAGCGCCCTTATGTGGGAAGCAGTCAAACAAATTCAGTGTTAGAACTTGCCTTTGGGTATAACGGCACGGAACGGCTGCTTGGTCAGACGACAGGGAAATCCTTTGGTGACATGAACCAGCAAGCAGGTATGGTGATGCCAGACAATTCTGGATTAGGCGATTCGTCAGAGGATCAGTCAAACAGAAATCAGCCGCCGCCACCCCAAAATCAAATGACGCCACCTCAACATGGTCCAGATGGTGGTTCTCCGCCTGGAAGTGCTGTAGGTCAACAAAGTATGAATATGTATGGCACGGGGAATCCCGGTATATTTCGTTTATTTCAATCTGCATTGTCAGGTCAAATCAGCTGGATGCTGCCGTTTGCTTTGTTTGGGCTTTTAGGGATGATCATCAGTTGGTGGAAGGAGAGAAAAGCACAATTAAATGAATGGAAACAAACGATGTTTTGGACAGCATGGCTGATTCCTGCTGCCGGATTCTTTAGTATTGCGGGTTTCTTTCACCATTACTATCTCATTATGCTTGCCCCGCCTACTGCAGCACTATGCGGCATAGGAGCTAAGAAGATGGGAGAGTTATTTAAGGCCAACAAAGGAGTATCTGCGTATTTGCTTCCAGCAGCAATCGCTGTTACAGCCATCTTCCAAGGGTATATTTTGAGTAACTATACGACTCAAATCAGTAGTATTTGGATGTATGCCATTGCGATTGCAGGGATGATTATCGCTATCCTATTGCTGATGTACAGAGAAAAACAATTGATCATGAAACGACTGCTTATCACCGCTTTGACAACGCTGTTACTGATTCCAGGTTTTTGGTCCGCCACCCCAATCATCTATGGTGGAAATGCTGTTCTTCCAGAGGCAGGTGTTCAGCTGGCTAGTTCACGAGGAGGGAACATGTTTACATCTAGTGTCGATCAAGGCTTACTCACTTATTTAAAGGCGCATCAAACAGGAGAAACGTATTTATTTGCAACGCTTACGACTGTTACCGCAGCGCCATATATTATTGATGAAGATGAGAATGTCATGGCCTTAGGCGGTTTTAATGGGACAGATCCTATTTTGACTGTCAATAAATTAAAAGCACTTATTCAACAAGGAAAGGTGAAATACTTTTTATTACCAGACAATCAGTCATCAGCTAACAGCAAATTGGTGAGCTGGATTAAATCACATGGTACAGTCATCTCATCTGAAGAATATAAACGATCCTCATCAGCTGAAGAGGGGATGCCGTCCAAGATGTCTTCACAAAACGAAACATTATATAGAGTAGATGAAATATCTTAAGTAGAACAAGGCGAATGATGAAGAAATCATTCGCTTTTTCTTATGAATCTTTTGCTAGGCAGATTCAGCTCATGTTTTTCACATGTCATCACGCAGCCACTCATACATTAAAAATGACTCATTTCCTTCAAGTCAACATCATTTCATCAAAAGTATGAGGAGGTCACGAGCTTTTGAAGATGAGAAAAGGCTGGATCGCTGCTGTCGTTCTTTGTTTTGTCATTTGGATGGGTGCGTTATTAGGTGGTTTTGGAGAGGATCGTTCCGCAAAAGGGGCAGATCGTTATGATCATGTGATTCAATTTCCTAAGGAACGGTATCCTGAAACAGGCAGTCATATTCAAGAAGCTATTCGAAAAGGGCACTCAGATGTGTGTACCATTGACCGAAATGGGGCAGATGCCCGCAGGCAAGAATCATTAAAAGGAATTCCCACAAAACCTGGTTTTGACCGGGATGAATGGCCGATGGCAGTGTGTCTTGAAGGAGGAAAGGGGGCGAGCGTTCAATATGTCAGTCCATCAGATAATAGAGGCGCTGGTTCATGGGTCGGGCATCAAATCAGCGGGTATCCTGACGGGAAACGAATTTTATTTATTGTCAAATAAACATAGACAAGAGGCTCCTTGAGGGGGGCTTTTTTTGTTCAACAGGAGCGTATTCGAGCTAGCAGGTACAAAAGATTCAGTGGTACAATCAATCCATCAGGTACAAAGACTGACAAGTAGAAAATGTGAAGGGACATATGCTTATGGAAAAGAACCGTGCATTATACGATTTTTTCATGCAACATGCAGAGAAACTGACTGAAACATGGTATGAATCAATTGAGGATGATGATCCAGAATCCATTTATCGTTCAACAGATTCCAGCATCATAGCAGAGCTAAAACGGCAAAATCAAGATTATTATCAGCATTTTATCCGCGCACTTATTGAAGACAAGACGTATTTACATACGAAATTTAAAAAATGGTCTGAAGACTTAGCAAGTGATCCGAAGCACTTGAACACGCCATTAGATTACGTCGTGAGAGAGTATATGTCCAATCAAAGAGTGGTTCTTCATTACTTAAAAGAGTTTATAAAAAAGCATCAAGGTGATATTGACATTGACCGAATATTTTATTGGTATGATTTGATATCTGAGGCATTTAACATTTCAATTCATGTCTTTATTCAGCAATATGTGAAAAATACCACCAAAAAACTCGTTGCACAAAGAGACATGATTTATGAGCTGAGTTCCCCAGTCATTGTGTTAAAAAGTCATGTTGCCTTATTGCCTTTAGTTGGAGATATTGACACTGCGCGAGCAAAGATTATCTTAGAAAATACATTAAAACAGTGTTCGCAAAAAGGTGTTCAACATTTATGTATTGATTTATCAGGTGTCGTCATTATTGATACGATGGTAGCACATCAAATCTTTGATCTTGTCACGTCACTTCGGTTAATTGGGGTTGATACGACCATTTCAGGCATTAGACCAGAAATTGCTCAAACGGCTGTACAGCTAGGACTGCCTTTTAATGAATTTCAAACGGCTTCATCACTTGCTCACGCTTTAGATCGTATGACTGAATTTTCATCCATATAAAAACCAGGCCTAGTAAACGGCCTGGTTTTATTTAGATCACAGCGTCAATTTTTGTTACTTTCCAATCCTTTTGTACTTTCTCGAAAGTGACAGTACGTTTTACTTTGCGTCCATCAAGTGTTGGGACTGTGAATTCGTATGTGCGGATTGTATTTTTCTTAGAGACGAGTTTAGGTGTTGCCTTATCCCAATTAAGCATATTGTCTCCGTCACCAACTGGCACAGCCATTTTTCCTTTATGAACGATGAACTGATAGTCTTTTAAACCGTGAGTAATGGCATCTTTTGTGAAAACTTGAGATAGATAGCTGTTTAGTTTTTTCTTTGTATCAAATGTTTTAGACAGGTAGTTGTAAGTCATATCTTTATAAGTAAATGATTTTAATTTGTAATCTGAATGCTCTTTAATGTTGTAGCCTGACATCGCACTCCAAAAGTGTTCTCTTGCATCAAGGGCAATATGTAACGCTTCTTTATTTGTCAAAGCGGCTGATTTTTTGGAAGCGGCCAGTGTTGTTGTTTGTAATGAGATCATAAGCATAATAGCGGTTAATAAAACAAATAATTTTTTCAAGGCAATTGCCTCCTTTTCTCAATGAAAACTTCTTATGTTACAAATGTTACAATAGTTACAGAGATATTACAAGTATTAAATCTAAATGTTTTTTATTTCTTTTCTTTCTATCTATATAACGTTTGAGGGAGACAAAAAGTTTTCATTTTTTTATTTTTTTCTTCCTCATTAGTATTTAACCGTTCTAAAGAAGAATAAAACGTCTTTTGGAAAGATTTCTATTTGTCTCCTCAACACTCTTTTTTTATGTATGACATATACTGTCGTGATGAATGTCTAAGAAAGTGGTGTTTAGTGTGTATAATCCATATGAAGGTACGTGGAATGGGTACTTGTACGATCGGCAGGTACAAAGCATGCCGGCGTTTCCTATTTCTCAAGTTGGAGGATTTCCCGGATTGCCATTCGGAGGGACTGGGCAAGGGCAAGGTGCAGGAGGACAATCGGTCCCGCCAGCCCCGCCGCAGCATATCATCTCGCAATATCAACAAGCAGTCTCTCAGCCTCAAAGTATGCAGCCGCTCATTGCAGGGCAGAGTGTAGGCGGAAGCCAGCAAACGGTTCAATTTGCAGCTGGATGTAATAGAAGGTGGACCATTGTGTTCCTTAGAAACGGTCAAGTATTTCTCATGTATGTTCTTTCCTCGCAGCCTTTTGGCCGTACAACGGGTTTCATATGGCCGAACTTTACATTTGGCTCGTTCCCAAGCTCTAGTATTCTTGCATATTCTTGTTCATAAAAGAAAAAGCCGGCTCTCATCAAACGTTGATGAAATACCGGCTTTTTTTAATGAATATTTCTAAATACGCCAATCACTTTACCTAGTATACTCACATTCTGTAAAATAATCGGTTCCATTGATGGATTCTCGGGCTGTAATCTAAAGTGTGTATCTTCCTTATAAAAACGTTTCACTGTTGCTTCATCTTCTTCTGTCATAGCCACCACAATATCTCCATTGTTGGCAGTGCTTTGTTGACGCACAATGACGTAGTCTTTGTCCAAAATACCTGCATCGATCATACTTTCTCCCATAATTTCAAGCATAAATACTTGTTCATCTGGCGCTGCAAAAGTTTCTGGAAGTGGGAAATATTCTTCTACATTCTCAACAGCCGTGATAGGCAAGCCTGCTGTGACTTTTCCGATGACTGGAACATTCATTACAGCGCTCTTTGGAATATTCATTTCCTCTTCATCTAGTACTTCGATCGCTCTAGGTTTCGTTGGGTCTCTTCTAATTAAACCTTTCGTTTCTAGTCTAGCTAAATGTCCATGGACAGTTGAACTTGATGCTAGACCGACAGCTTCGCCAATTTCACGAACGGATGGGGGATAACCCTTGCTTTTTACTTCTTCTTTTATGAATTTCAGGATATCGAGTTGTCTTTTTGATAGCTTCGTCATCTTTTGCACCTCAAAACGTCAATTTTAAAGAAATTATAGCATGTTTTTCCTAACAGTACAAACATAGGTTCGAAAAAAACGTTTGACAGAAACGTTTGTTCGTATTTATAATGAGTGTCAGAAAGAACGAACACACATTCTATTAGGAGAGATGACATTATGAGGTTAAAGGAATCTATTATTTTTATTGGGCTATTCTCATTCATCGTTGGCATATTTCTCTCACTTATTGCAGTCACTAGCCATAATGATCCAAATCAATATGTTAAAATAGAGGTTCAATCAGGTGATACTCTTTGGGGATTAGCTGATCAAGTAAACGACAGTAAATCGATCGATAAAAATGCTTTTATTGACTGGGTAACTGAACACAATGATCTCGCTTCAACTGACATCCAGCCTGGAGACATCCTTGTCATTCCAGTTAAAAAAGAGCATCCAGTCGTATATCAACTTGCAACAGTACAGTAGAAAGGTCGATTGAAGACATGAATGCAATCATTTATGCGAGAGTAAGTACTGCCAAAGAAGAGCAAGAAACCTCGCTTAAAAGACAAGAAGAAGAACTGCTTGCTTTAGCCGCAGCGCACAAGATGAATGTAGTCAAAGTGATTAAAGAAAAAGCGAGTGGATACGATCTTGATCGTGACGGTGTTTTTGACATGCTGGCTGCGCTGAAAGAGGAAGAAATCGATGCTGTTCTCATTCAAGATGAGACACGCCTTGGAAGAGGGCAGGCGAAAATCGCTCTTCTTCATTGTCTGTTTAAAGAAAAAGTCAAGGTGTACAGCGTATTTCATAGAGGAGAGCTTGAGCTTTCAGAAGCAGACGAGATGGTCATTGAAATTGTAGGCGTTGTAGAAGAGTATCAGCGGAAAATTCATAATTTGAAAATTAAGCGTGGGATGAAAAAAGCTGTTGAGCGAGGGTATCAACCCGAACTGAATTTAAAACACCAAGAACAGGCGCCTGGCCGCGAACGTATTGAAGTACCGATTTCTGAAATTGTTCGATTAAGAAAAAACAACATGACATTCGCTGAAATTGCGGTGACATTGCAGGCACTTGGTTTTGATATTTCAAAAGCAACCGTCCATAGAAGGTACCAAGAATATGAAAAAGGGCTTGCGACTTAAAGCGTGATTTGTTGTAAAAATGACTGATATTTAGTAGTATGTAGAGAAAATGTTTTAAAGGAGTTTGTCATGATTTCTAAAGAACAGCTTGCAAGAATCAATGAGCTTTCAAAAAAGTCGAAAGAGGCCGGTTTGTCGGACGCTGAGAAAACAGAACAGAAGCAATTAAGAGAGGAATATTTAAAGGCTTTTCGTTCTTCTATGAAAAATACACTCAAAACCGTGAAAATCGTCGATCCAGAAGGAAACGATGTCACACCAGAAAAATTAAAAAGAGAAAGAGACCAGAATCTTCATTAAAGGTCGTCATTTCTTTATTTTTGAAAAGATGGGAGGAATATTCTCATCTTTTTTCATATTTGCATAAGTTTTTAGGTGATCGATAAACTAAATGTGACAAAATCCTTCTTTTTCGGCGTGAAATAGTTGTGAAAAAAGGACAGTAGATTTATGATAATGGTGTACACAAGATACGGAAGGGGATTTATATGGAAACGATTGAATTGAAATCTATTGCAACAATACGTACTCTCTCCATAGACGCAATTGAAAAAGCGAATTCCGGTCACCCTGGAATGCCGATGGGCGCTGCACCAATGGCATACGCTTTATGGACGAATCACTTAAACGTAAGTCCGCAAAATCCAAATTGGTTTAACAGAGACCGTTTTGTGTTATCTGCGGGACATGGCTCTATGCTTTTATATAGCATGCTTCATTTAAGCGGATACAATCTGAGCATCGAAGATTTAAAACAATTCCGCCAATGGGGAAGCAAAACACCTGGACATCCTGAGTTTGGACATACAGAGGGCGTAGATGCGACAACAGGTCCTTTAGGACAAGGGATTGCGATGGCTGTTGGAATGGCACTTGCAGAAAGACATCTTGCAGAAACGTATAACAAAGACAATTTTAATGTTGTGGATCACTATACATACAGCATTTGCGGAGATGGAGACTTAATGGAGGGCATTTCCTCTGAAGCTGCTTCACTTGCTGGTCATTTAGGCTTAGGCCGTTTAATTGTTCTTTATGATTCAAACGACATTTCTTTAGATGGCGACCTTGATCGTTCTTTCTCTGAAAATGTGAAGAATCGTTTTGAAGCGATGAATTGGGAAGTTCTTTATGTAAAAGACGGCAATAACATTGAAGAAGTGACGGCTGCCATTGAAAAAGCCAAACAAAGTACAGACAAACCTACACTTATTGAAGTGAAGACGACAATCGGTTTCGGTTCTCCAAACCGTGCGGGAACGTCTGGGGTGCACGGTGCACCGCTTGGCAGTGAGGAAGCGAAGCTAACGAAGGAAGCTTATTCTTGGACGTTTGAAGAAGATTTCCATGTACCTTCTGAAGTGTACGATCATTTCAAAACAGCTGTTAAAGACGCTGGACAGAAAAAAGAATCAGCGTGGAATGAACTGTTTGAGCAATATGAAAAAGAATATCCAGAACTGGCAGCTCAGCTGAAGCTCGCGATTGAAGGAAAACTTCCTGAGAATTGGGATCAAGAAGTTCCTGTTTATGAAGCAGGTTCAAGCCTTGCCTCTCGTGCTTCTTCTGGAGAAGTATTAAATGGCATTGCAAAGCAAGTACCATTCTTTATTGGTGGGTCTGCTGACCTTGCTGGATCAAATAAAACAACAATCAAAGATACAAGTGACTTTGGTAGAGAGAATTATGCTGGCAGAAACATTTGGTTTGGTGTGAGAGAATTCGCAATGGGTGCAGCATTAAACGGTATGGCACTTCACGGCGGACTTCGTGTATTCGGCGGAACATTCTTTGTTTTCTCAGACTACTTAAGACCTGCCATTCGTCTTGCTGCATTAATGGGACTTCCTGTCACTTATGTATTTACGCATGACAGCATTGCGGTTGGGGAAGATGGACCAACGCATGAGCCAGTTGAACAGCTCGCTTCATTACGTGCGATGCCTAACCTTTCTGTTATTCGTCCAGCTGATGGAAACGAAACAGCTGCAGCATGGAAAATTGCTGTATCTTCAACGAATAAACCGACAGCGCTTGTTCTTACTCGTCAAAACCTTCCAACGATTGATCAAGCACCAGAGAAGGCGTATGAAGGCGTAGAAAAAGGTGGATATGTCGTCGTTGAAGCAGCTGATGCACAGCCAGAAGCTCTTCTACTTGCTTCAGGATCTGAAGTAGGTTTAGCCATTGAAGCGCAAAAAGCACTTGAAAAAGAAGGCATTCGCGTTTCTGTCGTGAGCTTACCTGCATGGGATCGCTTTGATGAGCAGTCAGACGAATACAAAGAGTCCGTTCTTCCTAAAGCAGTGAGAGCACGTGTTGCAATCGAAATGGGTGCTTCACTTGGCTGGGAACGTTACACTGGCCTTGATGGCGATGTGATTGCGATTGATAAATTTGGCGCTTCTGCACCAGGCGAAACCATTATTGAAAAATACGGTTTCACTGTCAGCAACGTGGTGAGCCGCGTAAAAGCAAAGCTGAATAAATAATCAGTCTCCAAGCATCATGCTTTTTTGCAGTCGGTTTGCAGAGCTTTTCACTATGCTCTGCAAACTTTTTTCTTTTTTCTTGTTTTTTTGACAAAACTAGTTTCTTCTTGCTTCATATATAGACAATTCTTTCTTTCACATTTTTGTATAATACAAGCAATAAGCGAGATTGACGAAATGTGAAAGGAAGGGATAGACATGGAACGCCATTATTATATTTATTGGATTGAGGATGAGTTTGCTCATCATTATTTTGGTAGAGAATCTATTTTGTTTCATTTGTTTGAATCGTTACACTGGACGAACCGCAGTGATGACGAATTAGTCATGCTTGTTAAGCAAGTGGATTATGTAACGAAACGAATCCCTGCTTTTCATATGCACCAGCGTTTAATGAACAATTTAACCAACATTCACTATACACAAATAGGCTCAATATACAGTGCATCGCTGCCAGATGGAGAAGGCACAGCCGCATTCATTATAAAAGACCGTTACATTCAAATGTCTGCCACAGGCAGTTATGAGGCAGAAGCGGTGTTTTTTGAAGTACTCAGAAAAATTAGTCCTTGTTTCCTGGCTATGGACTTTGGATCAAAGAAGCACGGGTGGCTCAATCCGGTAAAAGTGAGGAATTTTGTTTAAAAAAATAAAATTGAACGTGAAATGTTGTATAATAGCCTTTTGTTTAGTACACTTTATACGAGACAACATGAAGGAGGAAGAATTATGGATTTATGGGTTGTCATCCTTGTAGGCGTTGTTGCATTGCTTGCAGGAGTTGCACTCGGATTCTTTATTGCTCGTAAGTATATGATGAGCTACTTGAAAAAGAATCCACCAATTAATGAACAAATGCTTCGAATGATGATGATGCAAATGGGCATGAAACCGTCCCAAAAGAAAATCAATCAAATGATGAAAGCCATGAACAACCAAGCGAAATAATACGTACGTTATTATGATCATAGATGGAACATGGTCCCTAAAGATTGGACAAGCGATGTCCTTTCTTTATTGAAGTCACCTTCATCAGACGCATAAAACCACTGTACTTGCTTGAATAAAGCAGGGAAAGTGGTTTTTATTTTGCCGTGAACCGTCCGTTAAAGACAAAACAAAAAACCCCTGTGAGCAGAGGTTTTCGTTTCTTTTATTGTCACACATATCAACTTTTCTAAAATCGTGCGGCATTTGTTTCTATCTTGAGATATCATTAGTTGGCTGAGTTTGAGTGTAAGTGTCGTTGATATTGTAAGAGGAGATGATCTAGCTGCTGGCTATGTTCGATGGTCACTGTTGATGTCATCCCATTATGCAAGACAACTTTCATCAGCTCTTCTCTTTTTTCTTCAATTTGAGTTAATAATGATGTTTTTACCAAAGTCATGTTCCTTTCATGCAAATCTTGATAAAAAGAATCGATTCTATTATATCCATTTTAAGGTTTATTTTCAAATTTAAAGGGTTTGGTATCTTGATGTCAAATTAAATTATATAAGGTTTTAAGAGATTAGACCATCTTTATTGAGGCGATGTAAAAAAAATGAAATGAATTTGTCATCTCTTATTGTATATTGTAAGAAGGAGGTGTTCTTTTGTCAGATTTGAATTACTTTTTAGCGTTTGGAGCAGGGTTTCTATCTTTTATCTCACCGTGCTGTCTGCCACTTTATCCAGCCTTTTTATCCTATATTACGGGCGTTAGTATAGATGAAGTGAAATCTGAGAAGGTGATGCTGAGAAGAAGAAGTCTGCTTCATACATTATTCTTTTTAATTGGGTTCTCTCTCATTTTTATTGCCATTGGATTTGGGACATCGTTTGTTGGGAAGTTTTTCATTGAATATCAAGATGCGATTCGTCAAATTGGTGCCATTCTCATTATTTTCTTTGGCTTTATGATTCTTGGTGTATTTCAGCCTTCTTTTTTAATGGGAGAAAAGAGGTTGCAGTTTAAAAATCGTCCAGCCGGTTTTTTTGGATCGATTCTCATCGGAATGGGTTTTGCTGCTGGTTGGACACCATGTACCGGCCCGATTTTATCAGCCGTCATCACACTTGCCAGCAACAAGCCAGAGTCCGCTGTGACCTATATGATTGCGTATGTATTAGGTTTTGCTATCCCGTTTTTTGTTCTTTCCTTTTTCATCACAAAAATGGCTTGGATCAGAAAGCGTCAGCAGCTCATCATGAAAACTGGCGGGATTATTATGATCGTAGTAGGGATCTTGCTGTTCTTTGATCTTCTGACATGGATCATTATTATGTTCTCTTCATTATTTGGAGGATTTACGGGTTTTTGAAATCGTTTTCTACAGTCGCGGCGAATGGTTTTTTTTCGTCAATTGGAGTATATTATACATAGGCTGACCTTAAAGAATAAAGGAATGATTTGATATGATGATCATAATTTCTTCTATAGTGGCGGTATGTATGGCGGTAGCCGTCATGTTTATTCGCATTAAATCATCTGCAAAACCTGCAACCGCGAAAAAAATTATATTACCTCCTATCTTTATGAGCACGGGTGCACTGATGTTTTTTGTGCCAATGTTTCAAGTAACTGGAGCTGAATTTTTAGAGGCGATTACTGTAGGGATGTTTTTCTCTATCTTTTTAATTAAAACATCGAAATTTGAAATTAGAGGCAATGAAATCTATTTGAAACGTTCAAAAGCATTTGTGTTTATTCTCATTGGACTTCTTGTCCTTCGTATCGGAATGAAGACGATTTTAAGCTCTTCCATTGATTATGGTGCGCTCAGCGGGATGTTTTGGATTCTAGCCTTTGGCATGATTGTCCCTTGGCGGGTTGCGATGTATTTGTCGTTTAGAAAGATGTCTAAACAATTAGATCTGCAGCAGGCCCAAATAAATTAAACCTCCTTTTTAAAAAGGAGGTTTATTTTAATAAAGATTCATATGGTGAATGGTCGATCTTTTTTTCTTGAAGGCGCTTTAGTAGAAATTTATGATCCCGCTTCGGTGTAGCGATAATATAGCCACGAATGATTAAGTCTAAATTAATGCTGGCCGCTTGTTCTTTTAGTGCCAGTTCGCCAATTTTACCGGCGATTTTTTCTTTGGCGACATCTCTAAACAGCTCTGGAACCGGTAATACTAGCTCATTTAATAGCTGTTTGTCTTCATCGCGCCATAGGTGCAGGCTCTTTTGAATATATTCATCCTGCCAATCAAGCTCTGATTTCCCGTCTTCTTTCGGCAATCGTTTTAAAAACTTGCGAAACATAAAAAAGCCACCGATTGCTAGTAATCCAATCATCACTGTACCCCAAAATAAAATGAACCACAAAAACCAGCCGCTTAACATGTTCTCACTCCCTATATCCCTTCTCTCTATTCTATTTTACATGAAGGGAAGGTAGAAGAAAATAACAAAAATGTATGTGTTTTTTTCTATAAACGCCTTTTTTGATCAAGAGGCGCCCATTTACTAGAATGACCCAAACCATTTAGTAGAAAAGGAATACATTATTGTATAGCGACTCTACTATTTGGCCATGGTGGTTCGCAAAAGGTATTGACTTGAAACGAACGGAAGAGAGCCCGCCTGTATACAGGCGGGCTCTTAATGTTTGAAGTGTGGCATTTGAAAGGAAAATGCTCCGTCTTGACGATGGGTTTCTTTTTTGATTTTTATTGATATGATTCTGTTTTCGTAATCTGTATCAATGTCTTTGTCATTCAAATAAAAAGGGAGCATGACACTTTTTTCAATCGGCTGTTCTCTTTCATCAATCAAATAAGCGAGGATGAGCTCACATCCGGAAAAGGTCAGTTTTAAATCAGTGATCGATAGGGTGGAGAGGTCGATCTCAATAATATAATCACGGCTCGTTTCATAAAGATCTATTGGGAGCTGTTCGTCATACCATGCAAAAGGATCGTCCATTAATACACTCAGCCAATCATCTATTTCAAGAAAATCAGAGGAATTCACTTGCTTTTCATTCTCCATAAACACTCCTCCATCACATCTCATAATAAATCATATGATAAAAGCTGAAATGTGTGAAAGACCTAAAACATCCCGTTTGGTCACGGGCTTAAGAGAGAATGTTTACATATCATGATGTGAATTGTGCTTTTGTCTTGTATGATTGCGGTTTTTCACTTTTTTACTGCCTGAAAGTGGCTCAGGCTGCCCGCCTTGATGCTCTTTAGGAGAGTTTTGACGTATGTCTTTCCCTGTGTTTTTGTTCGTCATCATTACTCACTCCTTTCTTATTGGTTTTTTTTACGCTTTTTATTGTTTTGCTTTTGTTCTTCTGTTAAAACGAGCTGATCATTTTCTATATAGCCTGCACCATTTCCTTGGCTTTTGGCTGCGTTCATGCCGTCAATGACATGATTTGCTTTTCTTTTTGTCATGTTCTATCACCTCAGCATTAGTATGAACCCGTGCTGCTCAGTTTATGAAGAGTAATCATTTCCTCATGATAAGCTAAACTTATTGAATTTAATAAAAGCATTGTTATTTACTTATGTATGAATTTGTTTTAAGATGAAATTGTGAGAAAATTGTGGTGAAATACGACGATTTTTCTGAGAATTGAAATTGATCTTGATCATCAAAAGGGGGATTTTGGACATGTCGAAACAGCAGCAAGTCGCTAAACAAGACGCTTTTCAATCTAGAAAAACGTTTTCGACAAATGGGAAAACGTATCACTATTATTCGTTAGAAGCACTCGAGAAACAAGGAATCGGAAATGTTTCTAAATTGCCTTATTCCATTAAGGTACTGTTAGAATCAGTGCTTCGCCAAGTAGACGGTAGAGTGATCAAGAAGGAACACGTTGAGAACTTGGCAAAATGGGGAACTGCCGAGGTAAAAGAAATTGATGTTCCATTTAAACCTTCTCGTGTTATTTTACAAGACTTCACGGGTGTGCCAGCTGTCGTTGACCTTGCTTCTTTAAGAAAAGCAATGGCAGATGTGGGCGGAGACCCAGATAAAATCAACCCTGAAATTCCAGTTGACTTGGTCATTGACCACTCTGTACAAGTCGATAAAGCTGGAACTGAAGATGCATTAAACATTAACATGGATTTAGAATTCGAACGTAACGCAGAGCGTTATAACTTCCTTAGCTGGGCAAAGAAAGCGTTTAACAATTATCAAGCTGTTCCGCCTGCAACAGGGATCGTTCACCAAGTGAACTTAGAGTATCTTGCAAGTGTTGTTCATGCAATCGAAGAAGATGGCGAGATCATCACTTACCCAGATACATTAGTTGGTACTGACTCACATACAACAATGATTAACGGTATCGGTGTACTCGGATGGGGCGTTGGCGGTATCGAAGCAGAAGCTGGTATGCTCGGTCAGCCTTCATACTTCCCAGTACCAGAAGTCATTGGTGCTAAATTAGTTGGAGAGCTTCCAAACGGAACAACTGCAACTGACCTTGCCTTAAAAGTGACACAAGTTCTTCGTGAAAAAGGCGTAGTGAACAAGTTCGTCGAGTTCTTCGGACCTGGTGTTGCACAATTGCCGTTAGCAGATCGTGCAACAATTGCGAACATGGCGCCAGAATACGGTGCAACTTGCGGATTCTTCCCAGTAGATGAAGAAGCGCTAGCTTACCTTCGCCTTACTGGACGTGATGAAGAGCAAATTAATATCGTTGAAGAATATTCTCGCGCAAATGGCTTATTCTATACGCCGGATGCAGAAGAGCCAATCTTTACTGATGTTGTGGAAATTGATCTTTCTCAAATTGAATCAAACTTATCTGGTCCTAAACGTCCACAAGATTTGATTCCACTTTCTCAAATGAAAGAGACGTTCCATAAACACATCGAAAGCCCAGCTGGTAACCAAGGTTTTGGCTTAGAAAAATCAGAGCTGGACAAACAAATCGAATTTGATCTAGCAAATGGTGAAAAAGCTGTGATGAAGACAGGTGCGATTGCGATTGCAGCGATTACGAGCTGTACGAATACATCGAACCCATACGTCTTAATCGGAGCAGGTCTTGTTGCGAAAAAAGCAAGTGAGCTCGGTATGAAGGTGCCAAATTACGTGAAAACGTCACTAGCACCGGGTTCTAAAGTTGTAACAGGGTACCTCGTGAATTCGGGACTTCTTCCATATTTAAGAGACCTCGGATTTAACATTGTTGGGTATGGCTGTACAACATGTATCGGAAACTCAGGACCGCTTGAAAAAGAAATTGAAGATGCTGTCTCTGAAAATGATCTGCTGATCACTTCTGTTTTATCAGGTAACCGTAACTTTGAAGGGCGTATCCACCCGCTTGTAAAAGGAAACTACCTTGCATCTCCACCATTAGTTGTGGCTTATGCACTTGCTGGTACGGTGAATATTGATTTAACAAAAGATCCGATCGGTGTCGATAAAAATGGCGAGAACGTTTATTTCAATGACATTTGGCCATCAATGGATGAAATCAACAGCGTCGTGAAAAGCACTGTCACACCTGAGCTATTCCGTTCAGAGTATGAAACTGTTTTTGACAACAATGACCGCTGGAATGAAATTAAAACGACGGATGATGCATTGTATAAATGGGATGAAAATTCCACATACATTGATAACCCGCCATTTTTTGAAAACTTATCAGTTGAACCTGGTAAAGTTGAACCACTTAAAGGATTGCGCGTAGTGGCGAAGTTCGGTGACTCTGTCACAACAGACCATATTTCTCCTGCTGGAGCAATTGGTAAAGACACACCTGCGGGTAAATACTTGCAAGAAAGAGGCGTATCGCCTAGAGACTTTAACTCATACGGATCTCGCCGTGGTAACCACCATGTTATGATGAGAGGTACTTTTGCAAACATCCGTATTAAAAACCAAATCGCACCAGGAACAGAAGGTGGGTATACAACCTACTGGCCAACTGGTGAAGTGACATCGATTTATGACGCATGCATGCGTTATAAAGAAGATGGAACTGGTCTTGCGATCTTAGCAGGTAAAGATTACGGCATGGGTTCTTCTCGTGACTGGGCTGCAAAAGGAACAAATCTTCTTGGAATTAAATTCGTTCTAGCGGAAAGCTTTGAGCGTATCCACAGAAGTAACCTTGTCTTCATGGGTGTACTTCCTTTACAGTTTAAAGATGGAGAAAGTGCAGAAACTTATGGACTAACAGGAACAGAAACATTCGAAGTAGATGTTGATGAAACAGTTCGTCCGCGTGATCTTGTCACTGTAAAAGCAATTGATACAGATGGCAACGAGAAAACATTTGAAGTAATTGTTCGCTTTGACAGTGAAGTCGAAATTGACTACTACCGTCATGGTGGTATCCTTCAAATGGTATTGCGTGAAAAATTGGCAAGCAACTAATAAAGCAAAGAAGAGAAGGCGCTTAGACAGCTTTCTCTTCTTTTTTAACATAGTGGAGGATCAATCATGTGGAAAAAAGGAATGGCAAGCGCTGTTTTACTTGTGTTGATTGGTTTACTTGCATGGAATGTATTCGGACCAAAAGAGCCATCCATCGGTCTTGAAACAGGGGACAAAGCCCCTGATTTTGAGCTCAAAACCCTTGATGGCAAAACGGCATCGTTATCTGATTATCGAGGGAAAAAAGTACTCCTCAATTTTTGGGCGACATGGTGTAAGCCTTGCCGAACAGAAATGCCAGATCTAGACGCAATTAGAAGTGAAAATGACCAAGTTGAGGTACTAGCGGTGAATTTGACGAACACTGAAAAGAGTGTGGATCACGTCGCCTCATTTATTGATGAACTTAAGGTCAGTTTTCCTGTTTTATTAGATCAAAAAGGTATTCAAGCGAGATATCAGGTACTTTCCTATCCGACGACATACATACTAGATGAAAAAGGGCGTATCCTGACTGTAAAGCATCAAATGCTCACAAAAAAAGAAATTGAAAAAGAGCTGGATCTATAATGATTCAGCTCTTTTTTGCTTATTTTCTAAATGTTTTGGCGAAAATGGTATGAACAGAGTGGAGGTGGTGATAGACATGAGAAGAAGAAAGCGCCGTACATTTGAAGAACTTGTGCTTGAAAATAAAAAAGAATTATTAAGCAATGAGGAATTTTTAAACCAGCTTGAAGAAAAGTTGGAAGAGCGATTTAGACAGAAATAAGTTATGTTTTGACCTTTTTCGTTCATCCTAAAGAAGAGGGAGGGATGAATGATGGGTAGAGAGCATGATAAACAAGCACAGTTTACACCAGACCATTTAGGGACAAAACCTGTAGCATACAAACGAAATAAAGGCAAAAAGATGCATAATAAATCGAATGAACAGCCTGATGTGATACAGACGAAGGGCGAATAATAGGAGGGAAGCATGATGAATGACAAGTCATATCAATCCAATCCAGATGATCGTTCTGATAATGTTGAGAAGCTGCAGGATATGATCGAAAACACACTTGAAAATATTGATGAATCTGAAGCAGCAATGGGTCTTTCAACAGAGGAAGAAAAGCAGATGATCAAGCAAAAAAATGAAAACCGTAGAACAAGTATTGACGCAATGCGTTCTGAAATAAAGGACGAGGAAGCAGCAAGAAAGAGCGGTTACACTGAATAAACCAGGGATTCCTGGTTTATTTTATTGCCTCTTTTTAGAAGAACCATTTGGAATGTGGTAAAATGTCAGAGACGTTAGGTTTTGATAGGAGAGCGATGAAAACGTGTATGTATCTAAAAAAGAAATAGAAGTCCGTTATGCAGAAACAGATCAAATGGGTATTGTGTATCATGCCAACTATTTAATCTGGATGGAAGTCGGCAGAACAGCGTTAATTAAAGAATTAGGCTTTTCCTATGCCCAGTTAGAGGCAGACGGTGTCCTTGCACCTGTTGTCGATCTTCAGGTTCAATATAAGAAACCACTACTGTACGGTGAAACGGCTACAGTTCACACATGGATTGAAGAATATAACGGCGTGAAAACAGTGTATGGCTATGAAATACAAAAACCTGATGGACAAACGGCTATTACAGGGACCACCTCACATATTTGTGTGGACAAAGAAACCTTTAGACCGATTCAATTTAGAAAAGCTTTCCCTGCATGGCACAGCGTATACGAACAGTCCAAGAAGCAGGTTTGATTCATGGCATTTGGAATTAAAAGAAAGGATCTACATGCTTGGAAATCAGCTGTTCGGCAAGGGAATGTGGCCTTTTTGACACACTATTGGCTTGATGACCGTTTTCCGCATGCGAATACTGTCACAAAGGCAGCCTGTCAGGATATGGAGCAATTAATCGCTTGGGGACAAAAGCATGGATTAAAGAAAGAATGGATTCATGTTCGCGAAGGTTTTCCTCATTTTGATCTCATCGGTGATTCGCAAAAACGGATTTTACAAAAAGAGCGGTCGTTAGGAAACATTCAGGAGTATGGACTTTATATTGAGTGATAAACAAAAAAGATACCCGAGGGATGAGGTATCTTTTTTGTTTATTCATAATGAAATTCTGGTTCTTTCACGGACTCGTTATAATCAATATGCAGATCATGGTTGTCAAAATACCAAATATCACTTTCTTCTACGAAGAAAGTAATGCCTTCTACTTCAGCGGTTGCGCCGGCATTTTGAGGTTCATCTTTTGCGACGCCGAGAGAAAAGCCTTTTTGAACATTACTGCACCCGCCATATCTGACAAAAAAGCGAACATGATCACCTTTTTCTAAATCTAGTTCATTCTTGTACCAATTGAGTGCATCATCTTTTATCGTTAATTTCAATGTGATCGCCCCTTTTTGAAGTCATGCTGTTTTTAAATGCAGGATGCAAAAACAGCTTTTCTTTACTTTTACCACATATTTAAATTGATGAAACGGCTAAAGCCATTTGATTTTCGGTTCAGTTTTGTTGAGAATTCGTTTGAGGTTGGCGATGTGTCTGAAGATCACAAAGCCAGCAAGAACGGCAACAACAATAATTAAAAATAGATCTTGGGTGAATATGCTGTAAATGAATGTGTAGATCCCAGTCAGCATAGATGATAATGAAACATATTTACTAATGTATAAAAATAAGAAAAAAGCAGCGATCATCGTGATAAATAAGAACGGGGCATAAAATAACAGCACGCCGCCTGATGTAGCGACCGCTTTTCCCCCTTTAAATTTTGCAAAGACAGGAAAGCTGTGACCGATAACAGCAGCAACTCCTGCTAATAAGGGGTGAATGTCCAGTTGCATGAAAAACGGTAAAGCCGAAGCAAGAGTCCCTTTTAAAATATCAGCAGTGATAACGATGGACCCTGCTTTCACACCCAGTGTACGGAATGCATTCGTCGCACCTAGGTTCCCGCTGCCATGTTCACGGATATCGATTCCCTTTGCAGCTTTCCCGACAATGAGACCTGATGGAATACTGCCGAGAAGATAAGCCAAAATAAACATCAAAGCAATTAACATCTGCATAACTCCTTTATATTCTCCCTCTTGTCTTACATTTTAACATGATCTTATGAAAAACATGGCGATCTTTTTTTGAAAAAAACGATGGCCGATGAATTCAGCTTTGTTTTTAACAAGAAATTCGCTAAAATAGAAGAAAAGGAGTGTCTGGATGAATCATCCTTCAAAACAAGAAATTGGGCGTATATTAAAAAGCAGTAAGCGAATTGCAGTTGTAGGTTTGTCAGATCAGCCGCACCGAACGTCCTATATGGTTTCAAAAGCCATGCAAGATGCCGGTTATGACATCATTCCTGTCAATCCAACGATTGATGAAGCACTTGGGGTAAAAGCGGTCGCCTCTTTAAAAGACATAGAAGGGCCTGTTGATATCGTCAATGTCTTTAGACGTTCTGAGTTTTTGCCTGAAGTGGCGAAAGAATTTCTTGAAATAGACGCACCTGTTTTTTGGGCGCAGCAAGGCGTATATCATGAAGAGGCGAAAAGGCTGATTGAGGAAAATGGCAAGGTCGCCATCATGGATTTATGTATCAAAGTGGCTCATGCGATGACAAAAACTCATTAAATCGTCAAAAATCCTTGGTTTTTCAAGGATTTTTGCTTTTTTGTTGCAGAAATATATTTGCGATTCTAGAAGAAAGCGATAAAATAAGGCGACAGGGACCTATCGGTGACCTTGCATATCGAGAAAAAGAGCGATAAGATAAATATAGAACATTTGTTCTGTTTTGCTAAAACCATCATATGATTGCATTTGGCTTATGAAACAGTCTTGTTTATAATGGACTTCTAGTTCTGATTGCAGAATGTAGAACATTCTCATAACCGTGCAAAAGAGCATGTATCACTGAATCACACATGCATGGTGATGATGCAGCTTATTAAAGTGGACAGTAATGAGCAGCATGATCATCATTAAAATCTAGAGAGATCATTGATGATTAGCCGGTTATGTTTGTTAGTGAAAGGGGATTAAGCATTTGGTTAAAAAGCAGCAAGTAGATTATAACGATGATTCTATTCAGGTGCTAGAGGGGCTTGAAGCGGTCCGTAAACGTCCAGGGATGTATATTGGATCGACGGATTCCCGCGGTCTTCATCACCTTGTCTATGAGATTGTAGACAACTCTGTCGATGAAGTGCTCGCTGGCCATGGAGATCATATCATTGTCAAAATACATAAAGATAACAGCATTTCCGTCCAAGATAAAGGGCGCGGAATGCCTACTGGTATGCATAAGCTTGGAAAACCGACACCTGAGATCATTTTAACTGTCCTGCACGCAGGCGGAAAATTTGGTCAAGGTGGTTATAAAACAAGTGGTGGACTTCATGGGGTTGGGGCGTCCGTTGTGAACGCACTTTCAGAGTGGCTCACCGTGACGATAGAACGCGATGGATTTATTTATCACCAGCGCTTTGAACATGGCGGAAAGCCAGTCACATCACTTGAAAAAATCGGGAAAACGAAAAAGACCGGTACACTGATTCATTTTAAGCCAGATCCAACGATGTTCAGTGTCACCACCTATAATTTTGATATATTATCAGAGCGTTTAAGAGAATCAGCCTTTTTATTAAAAGGGCTAAAAATAGAGCTGATTGATGAGCGCCATGATGTGCAGGAAACCTTTTATTATGAGACAGGTATTGAAGCGTTCGTTGCTTATTTAAACGAGGAAAAGGATGTACTTAGTGAAGTCGTTTCGTTTGAAGGCGAACATCAGTCCATTGAAGTCGATTTTGCCTTTCAATTTAACGACGGATATTCAGAAAATATTTTGTCGTTCGTCAATAACGTAAGAACCAAAGATGGCGGTACACATGAGTCTGGTGCAAAAACGGCCATGACGAGAGCCTTTAATGAATATGCACGCAAAGTGACCCTTTTAAAAGAAAAAGACAAAAATTTAGAAGGTACGGATATTCGTGAAGGTCTGTCAGCTGTTATTTCTGTCAGAATTCCTGAAGAACTTCTTCAATTTGAAGGACAAACAAAAGGAAAGCTTGGAACGAGTGAGGCTAGGTCTGCTGTAGACGCTGTGATCTCTGAAAAATTGGCTTATTTCCTTGAAGAAAACCGCGAAACGGCAACACTGCTTGTGAAAAAAGCGATTAAAGCGCAGCAGGCAAGAGAAGCGGCTAGAAAAGCAAGAGAAGAAGCAAGGAGCGGCAAGAAACGGAAAAAATCTGAAGCAACACTCAGCGGAAAATTAACACCTGCTCAATCTAGAAACCCGGCAAGAAACGAACTGTATCTTGTAGAGGGCGACTCAGCGGGTGGATCAGCCAAGCAAGGACGTGATCGTAAATTCCAAGCGGTGCTGCCGCTTCGAGGGAAGGTCATTAATACAGAGAAAGCAAAGCTTGCGGATATTTTCAAAAACGAAGAAATCAACACCATTATCCATGCTATTGGCGGCGGGGTTGGTGTCGATTTTAATGTAGAAGACATCAATTATGACAAAATTGTCATCATGACAGATGCTGATACAGATGGCGCGCATATTCAGGTTCTATTGCTTACATTCTTCTACCGCTATATGAAGCCGCTGATTGAGCATGGCAAAGTATTCATTGCCCTTCCGCCTTTATATAAAGTTAGCAAAGGCTCAGGGAAGAAAGAAGTCATTGAATATGCTTGGTCTGATGAAGAAATGGATGACGTACTAAAGAAAGTTGGAAAAGGATATACGATTCAGCGCTATAAAGGTTTAGGTGAAATGAATGCCGACCAGCTATGGGAAACGACAATGAATCCAGAGTCGAGAACGCTTGTCAGGGTGAAGATCGATGATGCTGCACGGGTGGAACGCCGCGTCACGACACTGATGGGTGACAAAGTAGAACCACGCCGTAAATGGATTGAAAAGAATGTCGCCTTTGGACTTGATGAGGAAAGCAACATTCTTGAAAATGAAAACTTGTCGCTAGCTGAGGAGGTTTAAACATGGCACAACAAGAACGATTTCATGATTTACCGTTAGAAGAAGTGATTGGGGACCGTTTTGGTCGCTATAGTAAATATATTATCCAAGATCGTGCACTTCCAGATGCACGTGATGGATTAAAGCCTGTACAACGAAGAATTTTATATGCGATGTATGCAGAAGGAAATACACAAGATAAAAACTTCCGTAAAGCTGCCAAAACAGTCGGTAACGTCATTGGTAACTATCATCCGCATGGTGATTCATCTGTTTATGAAGCAATGGTGAGAATGAGCCAGGATTGGAAAGTGCGAAATGTGCTGATTGAGATGCATGGAAATAACGGGAGTATCGACGGAGATCCTCCTGCTGCCATGCGTTATACTGAAGCAAGGCTTTCTGCCATTGCATCAGAGCTTTTAAAGGACCTCGACAAGGAGACAGTCGAATTTGTCGCGAACTTTGATGATACAAGCAAAGAGCCTGTTGTCTTACCAGCGATGTTTCCCAACCTTCTTGTGAACGGTTCAACAGGGATTTCAGCCGGTTATGCGACTGATATTCCGCCGCACCATCTAGGAGAAGTGATTGATGGCGTGATTAAGCGAATCGAACAGCCGCATTGTACGGTTGAGGATTTAATGACAGTCATCAAAGGGCCAGATTTCCCAACAGGCGGGATCATTCAAGGTGTGGATGGTATTAAGAAGGCATATGAAACAGGAAAAGGAAAGATTATGATTCGCGGAAAAGCGGAGATTGAAACCATTCGTGGTGGACGCCAGCAAATCGTGATCACAGAAATTCCTTATGAAGTGAATAAGGCCAATCTTGTCAAAAAGATGGACGAGTTCCGCATTGAAAGAAAAGTAGAAGGAATTTCAGAAGTTCGGGATGAGACGGATCGTACCGGCCTTCGGATTGTTGTAGAGCTGAAAAAAGAAGCAGATGCGAATGGTGTCTTGAATTTCTTATATAAAAATTCTGATCTGCAAATCCCATATAACTTTAATATGGTCGCGATACATAACAGAAGACCGACTTTAATGACGCTTACAACTGTACTAGACGCTTACATTGCTCATCAAAAAGAAGTGGTGACGAACCGCTCAGCATACGAGCTTCGAAAAGCAAAAGAACGTCATCATATTGTAGATGGGTTAATTAAAGCTCTTTCCATTTTAGATGAAGTCATTGCGACGATCCGTTCGTCTAATGATAAGCGTGATGCGAAAAACAATTTGATGGAGAAATATGATTTTACAGAAGCACAATCAGAAGCGATCGTTTCTCTCCAGTTATATCGTTTAACAAATACAGATATCACCCAACTAAGAGACGAAGCAAGAGAGCTTGACGTGCGAATTGCAGAACTTGAAGACATTTTAGCGAATGAGAAAAAGCTGTTTAAAGTCATTACGAACAACTTGAAGAAGTTGAAAAAGACGTATGCTGATGAAAGACGATCTGTCATTGAGGAAAAAATTGAAGAAATTAAGATTAACCTTGAAGTGATGATCGCATCAGAAGACGTGTACGTCACAGTCACAAAGGATGGATACATCAAACGGACAAGCCAGCGTTCCTATGCTGCATCAAACGGTAAGGACTTCGGTATGAAGGATACAGACCGACTGATTCACCAGTTTGAAATGAATACAACAGATGTTCTTCTGCTCTTTACGAATAAAGGGAGCTATATTTACTGTCCAGTTCATCAGCTGCCAGATATACGCTGGAAAGACATGGGGCAGCATATTACGAATATTATTTCGATTGATCGCGATGAATCCATTCAAAAAGCGATCCCAATTAAAGAATTCGATGAATCATCGTATCTCCTGTTCTTCACAAAAGGCGGTATGGTGAAGAAAACAGAGCTTCTCCAATATAAAGCGCAGCGTTATTCAAAACCGCTTGTCGCCTTGAATTTAAAAGGTGATGATGAACTTGTAGATGTTCATGTCACAACAGGTCAGCAAGAATTGTTTATTGCAACGAAAAATGGCTATGGATTATGGTTTGATGAAGAAGAAGTGAGTGTGGTCGGTCCGAGAGCGGCTGGTGTGAAAGGCATCAATTTGAAGGACGGAGACGAGGTGGTCTCTGGACAAATGATTGATCCGAAGAACAATGTGCTTGTTCTCACGACACAAAGAGGTGCTGTGAAGCGGATGAACCTCTCTGAATTTGATAAGACATCAAGAGCAAAACGTGGAGTGATCATGCTAAGAGAATTAAAGAAAAACCCTCACAGAATTGTTGCTGTGATTGCTGCTTCACTACACGATACACTTGAGATTGATACGGAAAAGGGTGCCACGATCCCGCTAGATATTTCCACACTAAGGGCAAATGATCGTTATAGCAATGGATCGTTTATTTTAGATGAGGAAGAGCAGGGAGAAGTAACTCAAGTTCTTTTATCACCTGCTGCATCTGACCAAGATGACAATAAATAAGCAAAATGAAAACCCCCTGCGTAAGGCAGGGGGTTTTTTATGATGAGGTCAATTTAACTCTCGTGATTGCCAAACATGCTTGTGATGGCATGCACTACTTCAATTCCTTGGTAAACGAAAAGAGAAAGTGAAGTGACAGAGAACAGACCTAGAATGAATACTCTTAAGAAAAATAACATCGTGTAAAACCTCCCAATTTTTGTTTGATTTAAATGGTTGGGTTAACACGAGCTACTCGGAAATTCGAAGACTGGTAGAACACTGCAAGTAAATGCTTCTTTTTCCGGTCAAATCGATCAGTATAAGTGATGCGTGCAAATCCAGCTGCCATGCTGCCAATGACTAGCAGTGCTGTAAATGCCGCAAATACTGCGTTCACATGTTTTTGTTTCTTTTCATCGCCTGCTGTCTGAACGATTTTCATTTCATGTGATTCTTGATCAGCAACCACCTTTGCATGATGGTATACCTGAACGGAATGAGGCATTGAGAACAAATGAAAACTTGCAAGTGCTATGAATAAGACTGCTAATTTTAACAGCATATTTTTTTTCATTTTTCTCACCCCTTCCTGTTTATTTTCATGATCTTACCACGTTTTCAGTTATTTGAAAAGTCTTATTTTTTTACTTTCCCTCTTTAAAAAAGCGCTAAACATCAAGACATCTATAGGACTGTTTCACTTCATGAAAGGTTTCAATTTTATTTTTTAAATTTAAAAAAAGTACCGAGATCAAAGATCTGGCACTTGTCAAAAAGAATGTATTGATGTCGGTTTTGCAACAGCTTTTGTGAAGATTCCCGCAATACAAGTGGCAAACAGAACAAAAATAAACGCATGAAGCAGTCCGACTTGATTGGCGAGCAGTCCTAAAACAGGGGGCCCTGATAGAGAGGCTGTATACCCAGATAAAGTGACGATACTGACACGCTTGACAGCATAGCGGCTATCATCACCAGCTGCTGAAATGGTCAGCGGGAAGCCTAAGGACGCGCCAAGTCCCCATAAAAAGATAGATATCATACACACGACGAGTGAAATCTTTAAAATCACCAAGAATAGTCCGGCGGCAGCAGATAAAATCGCGATTCTTAGCAATAGCACCCTGCCAAAGCGATCAATGAAACGTCCGCTCAGTAGTCTGCCACTAATCATCCCGCACAAAAATAATGCATAGATGACCGTACTCATTGAATGAGAAACCTGATAGCCATCAACCATTGCTAGTGGAATCCAATCATTTGCAGAACCTTCTACAAATGCGAGACATAAGGCAATCATCGCTAATGAGATCGTTCGTTTGTTCAGCCATGATGTTTGAGAAGCCTCAACTGATTCTGTCTGCGTCTCATCCTGATCTTTTCCTGTCCCGTGCGGAATAAACCGTGTACAAATCAGGATACTGAGAAAGAAAAGGAGTGCAATGGTGTGAAGGTGAATGAGGACAGACACACCTAAATAAATAAAGAGAATTCCTGCACCTGCACCAATTAACGTTCCAATACTGAAAGAAGCATGCAAAATCGGCAGGATCGTTCTCTTGATCTGATACTCAATCTCCGTTCCTTCTAAGTTCATGGCTACATTGCACATGCCTGAGCCTGAACCAAAAAGAAAAAGGCCAGCAGTGACAATTAGCGTAGAAGAGAGGGCGGCGCCGATTGCAAGGGTTGAGAATCCAATAAACATCAAAAAAGCGCTGACCACAATCGCCACTCGGCCGCCTTTTTTGCGAACGAATACATTGGACAGAATCAGCCCGACGATGGAACCTACAGATAGGCCGAGTAAAATGAGTCCCATTGTGCCTGTATCTGCTTGCAACAAATCTCTCACTTCTGGTGTTCTTGAAAACCAAGTGGAGATGGAGATCCCAGACATCGTAAAAATAACAATGATCGCTTTATACCACTTTAATTTCATCTAATCCCTCATATCTATGTAGTCATACAGAACAAATCTACTCGATTATAAAGGAGACTTCTTGATTCGTAAATAACATGAGGGAGGATCATCATGAAGAAAATATTCCAACTTCATCATTCTTTGATAGAATAAAGACAAAAGGGGCGATACATATGTCATATCGAATAGGTGTTTTAAAGGGAGACGGGATTGGACCGGAAATTGTTAATTCTAGTATGCGTATTTTTAAGACAGCGCTGTCACAGTTCAATGAACCATTTGTGGAATTTGTAGAGTGTCCTATCGGTGCTGAAGCCATTCATTCTCATCAAGATCCAGTGCCAGCTTCTACGATAGCCGCCTTGAAAAAATGCCATGGCTGGATATTAGGACCTCATGATTCAGCTTCATATCCTGATCAATTGAAAGAAAGAAGAAATCCAAGTGGAGAACTGCGTCATACATTTGATTTATTTGCAAATATTCGTCCATCGCAATCGCTACCAGGTGTGAAAAGCGTTGCCAGTGGCGTCGACCTTGTCATTTTTCGAGAAAATACAGAAGGCTTTTATCCAGACCGGAATATGTATCAGGGGACAGGAGAGTGGATGATTACACCAGATGTCGCCATATCTACAGGTGTGTTTACAAAAAAAGCAATTACCCGTATTGCCCACGCGGCCTTTCAACGTGCAGTGGAGAGGAGGGGGAAAGTCACCATTGTTCATAAAGCGAACGTGATCAAATTAGGATCTGGCTTGTTTTTACGAACATGTCAAGAGGTAGCGAAAGCATATCCACAAGTGGAGGTTGAGGATATTCATATTGATGCGATGGCTGCTCATTTAGTGAGACGTGCAGGTGATTTTGATGTGATTGTGACAGAAAATATGTTTGGCGACATATTATCTGATCTTGCAGGGGAACTAGTCGGAAGTTTAGGAATGGCACCCTCATTAAATTGTAACGAAAATCAAGCGATGGCACAGGCGGCACATGGATCAGCACCTGATATAGCTGGTCAAAATATCGCCAATCCAATGGGCATGATTCTTTCTACAGTGATGCTTTGTAACTGGTTACATGTGAAATATCAAGATGAAAGATTAAAACAGACAGCCAGTCTGATCGAACATACTCTTGATGAGACCTTAAAAAAGAACTTGAAAACGAAGGATTTAGGAGGAAATGAGACGACGACACAATTCACCGAGGCATTCATTCAAACGATGAATGAAGTTTCAATAAAAGGGAGATGAACATGAAAACAGAAAAAGAAAAGATGATCAAAGGAGAATACTATCACCCAAATGACCACACATTGATGAAAGATCGAGCAAAAGCGCGACAATTGACATTTGCCTATCAGCAAACAAATGAGCCATCACAGAGAAAGGCCATTTTAAAGGAGCTTTTAGGCGCTTGCGGAGATGATGTGGTATTTGAAGGCAGAATACAATGTGATTATGGATACAATATCGAGGTTGGTGAGCATTTTTTTGCGAATTTTGATGCTGTGTTATTAGATGTTTGCAAGATTACAATTGGAGATCATTGTTTGTTAGGTCCGAATGTACATATATATACAGCTGGACATCCGTTAAATCCAGAAGAACGTCAAACAGGTATTGAATTCGGCAAACCAGTCACAATTGGACATCATGTATGGATTGGCGGTGGTGCCATTATCAATCCAGGTGTGACAATCGGAGATCATGCTGTCATTGCATCAGGATCCGTTGTAACAAAAGATGTTCCGTCAAATGTGATTGTTGGCGGGAATCCTGCAAAAATCTTAAAACATTTAGAGGAATGAAAATCTGACGAATCAACCGTTGGATTTTCATTTTTTATTTTATCTCAATAAGATAAGTATACTTAATAATGAGACAAAGAAAATTCAATTGTTGTTTAACTTCCTAGAATATATATTATGTAAACTAGATATTAATTAATGCAAAAAGAGAATCTTTGACTTGATCCTCTTTATTATTAGATTTTATATTCAATCGACTCAAACGCAGCACTACTTTCCAGTCTCAGCAAACTGTTTCAATCGATCTCCAATTTCATCTCTTACCCTTTGGAAAAATGACCACTTCTCTTCTTCTGTTCCTTCTGCTTTTGCTGGATCATCAAAGCCCCAATGGACACGCTCGACATGAGGAGGAGTCATCGGGCATTTATCAGCTGCGTCCCCGCATAGTGTTACGACTAAGTCAGCGTGATGTAATATTTTCTGATCAATCAGGTCAGACGTTTGATGAGAAATATCAATCCCTATTTCTTTCATTGCTTTTACAGCATTCGGATTTAATCCATGAGCTTCAATACCAGCGCTATAAACCTTCCACTCATCTCCAAGATGCTTTTTAGCCCAACCTTCAGCCATTTGACTGCGGCAAGAATTACCGGTACATAAAAAGTAAATTGTTTTCTTTGACATGTTGATCGTCTCCTTTAATGTATAATCAATAGCCAGAAATACAAAGCTAAAAGTGTAATGAATAGTGTTGGTACAGTTAAAATGACCCCTATTTTGAAATATGTCCCCCAGGAAATCTTCACACCTTTTTGAGAAAGGACATGAAGCCATAGAAGTGTTGCTAAGGAGCCAATGGGCGTAATTTTTGGTCCTAAATCAGAACCAATGACATTTGCGTATATTAACGCTTCTCTCATCATTCCTTGTGTATCGGTGCCGGATATGGCTAATGCATCGATCATGACCGTCGGCATATTATTCATGACAGATGAAAGAATCGCTGCGATAAATCCCATACCAAGAGTCCCTGCCAATAAACCTTGATCTGCTACAGCTTGAATTACGCTTGAAAGAGCATCAGTAAGTCCTGCATTTCGCATGCCATAGACAACAACGTACATACCTATGGAAAAGAAAACGATCGCCCAGGGAGCTTCTTTTAGAACGCTTTTTGTTTGAACAGAAGGGCTTTTTTGTGCAATGACCAAGAATAAAATGGCAATCACACCAGCTATGACCGATACAGGTATAGATAAAAATTCGCTTGCAAAATAACCAATCAATAAAAAAGCTAATATATACCAAGATAATCTAAACATCTTTGGATCTTTTATTGCTTCACTTGGGTGTTTTAACTCATTCATATCATAGCGTTTAGGTATACTCTTTCTAAAGAAAAGGTACAGTACAGTGATACTCGCAAGCAACGAAAAAAGGTTTGGAACCACCATTCTGGATGCATATTCAATAAACGTAATGTTAAAATAGTCGGCTGTTACAATGTTCACCAAATTACTTACGACAAGAGGGAGCGACGTTGTATCTGCAATAAACCCACTCGCGATAATAAAAGGGAATACAATTTTTTCATTGAAGTGTAATGCTCTGACCATGGCTAAAACAATGGGTGTCAAAATAAGTGCTGCACCGTCGTTTGCAAATAAAGCAGCGACGATTGCACCAAGGATGGTCACATACACAAACATACGCAACCCACTGCCTTTTGCAGCTTTTGCCATATGCAATGCTGCCCATTCAAAAAAGCCGATTCGATCAAGGATGAGTGAAATGACGATAATGGCGACAAAAGCTAAAGTCGCATTCCAAACGATGCCTGTCACGGTGATCACATCGTCAACATTCACAACACCTACGATTAATGCTAAAATGGCCCCTCCACATGCGGACCACCCTATGGATAGATTTCTTGGCTGCCAAATAACCAATACCAAAGTTAACAAAAATATGATTAATGATAAAACGGCAAAACTCAAACCCATCCCTCCTTACGAACAAGACATGTTTGTTGCGTTCTGTTGTATTCTTTTTAAAAGGTCATCTTCTTTATTAATTTGATTTAAGATGATACGAATCGTTTCAAATTCTGGAGACAGTGTATTGATTGAATAATAACGCCACTGCCCTTTTCTGTTCTCATTGACAAATCCAGCTTTTTTTAATTTCCGTAGATGCTGACTAATAGCTGGTTGACTCATTTCGAACATATCTACCAGTTCACACACACAATATTCTTTCTCCAAAAACAATTTCATCATGATCATTCTTGTTTGATCACTGAGTGTTTTTAAACAATTCGACATATGTGTCACACCAATTGAAACATCTGTAGTCACAATGATTCCCCCTCTTTTCAAATATGGGTGTCGGTCCCTGTTATCAACTCCTTCAACAGTATATAACTGAAAACTTATATAATCAATTGATTATATGAATTTAAACAAAAATTTATTCTTAGTTATGCTCCCCTTTCATTTCATCTTAAGGAAATTCTATTTTTGGCTCAAAATAGCTATCATTTTTGTGTCAGCATGCTGTTGGATTTATGCTAACATGAGTCATTTGGGTGTTTTAAGTACCAGTACCAACATTTTTTTGCATACCAATTTTCTGTTAATGCTTTGATTATTGTGTAATGTCGAGCTGTTTGAATATGTTCTAATACTGCTTTCGTACTTTATTGCAAGTAAAAAACCATGTCAATTAAGACATGGTTTACGTCATCAACACAAATGAAAAACTTTATCCTTGACCTCTATTTTATTGAGAGAAAGAATCAATCGATCCGTAAAGATCTTTTACATTATATAAATCCCAATGGCTCATTTTGTTGATGTGCCAATTCCATTCCCACTGCCAGAAAGAGATCGTTCATTTTATCCATATCATCATCTGGCCAATTTTGGATCAGTTGACGCAATTTAACTGCAACAGTTTGACAAACCTCTGGCATTAAGTAACTATCAGAATCCGGAAAGATCCAGCAAAGGAATGATGTCATCTGTAAAGTTTTTAAAGGGTATGTCCCCGCCAAATCCCTCCATTTCATCTAAATTCATACCGATACATGCTGCTAATTTGCATCTAAAATCATGGAAGTTGGTGCAAGACCAATGTGCTTCGCAATGAGTAAAATCCATTTCCACGAATCATTCTTCCGTTTTCAAATTGTGATGGTCAATGTTTTCAACATTCGCAAATATTACTCCCGATTGATCATATTATAGGACAACGATGCACGCAACGCTCTATTCTACCAGAGTCCTAAGGTTATGTTGATTTAATCCCTGCCCCACAAAGAGGTATGATAATGGTTTCTTCTGATTCCTTTTGATATTTCATGTAGCCAGCAAAATTGATGGCAGATGTCACTTCGACATAAAATCCTTTCTCACTCAGTTTAGAGCGTGCATGTATAATTTCTTCTTCTTCAATATCAATAAACGTACCATTCGTCTTGTATACAGCTTCTAAAATTTGTTTAGAACGCGCTGGGGCAGCAATAGCGATCCCTTCTGCTACAGTCCCTTTATTTGTGACAGGTGATGCTGATTCTTCTTCATTTTGATAGGCTTTCACAAGGGGTGCGCAGTTTTTCGCTTGGACAGCAACAATTTTCGGTATTTTATGAATGAGACCATTTTCAAATAACTCTTTAAAGCCATAATACGCACCGAGCAGCAGAGTGCCGTTTCCAACCGGAATGATTAAAGCATCCGGTGCTCCTTTTAGTTGCTCAAAGATTTCATAGGCGTATGTTTTTGTACCTTCGAAAAAATAAGGGTTATAGACATGGCTTGCATAAAAAACGTTTTCCTCGTCTACTGCCTTTTGGGCCGCAGCTGCAATGTCCTCTCGTGTACCATGAATTTCTTTAATCGTTGCTCCGTGGGCTTTTATTTGAGCGACTTTTTTAGGTGACGTTTGATCACTTAGATAGATGTCACAGGCAATACCACAACGCGCCGCATACGCAGCAATTGCCGTTCCTGCATTCCCGCTGCTATCAGCAATGACTTTTGTTACCCCTAATTCCTTAGCTTTTGTCATTAACACAGCTGCTCCACGGTCTTTAAATGATAGTGTCGGCATCATATAATCAACTTTTACATAAGTGTTTGGTTCATTAGGATCTAGAACGATTAAAAGAGATTGGCCCTCGCCCATTGTCACAGTTTCCCACGTCTTAGAACCTTTTGGAAATGGCATGGTTTCAACATAACGCCATAATGAATTTGGATAGTGATCCCAAGCTATGACGTCTATTTTCGGGGTATCTTTCACTAGATTGAATACTCCACCACAATCACATTTCCATAGAGTTGGTGTCATCTCATATTTTTTCCCGCAATCGTTACAACTTAATTGATTCATTCTTCATCTGCCCCTTTGAATATTTTTTTATACAAAATATAATTTTTTATATAGGGTGGTCAAAAAAATATTCTAAACATATGCAATGGCATCCATTTCAATTTTGAAACCAAAATGTAATTCATTCGTTGGTACAATCGTACGTGCTGGTTTATGTTCACCGAAAAATTCGGTATAAACCGCATCTACTTTGTCCCATAATTCAATATCTGAAATGTATAATGTCATGCGCAAAATCTTTTCTTTTTTACTTCCAGCAGCCTCTACAATCATCTCTACATTCTTAAGCGCTTGTAATGTCTCTTTTTCAATGGGGCCGAACTCTTTTTCTGTCGTTTCAGGATTGATGGCAAATTGTCCCGACACATAGACCGTGTTTTGATGAATGGTTGCGAATGCATAGTGTCCGTTTGATTTTAGATTTCCTACCTCGAGTACGCTTTCCATTTTGACACTCCTTACCTCGATTTATTTTTGATTTCATCCAAATAGCTATAGACGGTTACTTTGGAAATGCCTAACATAGATGCGACCTTCTCAACAGATCCTTTCATTAAAAAAATGCCCTTTTCATCCATGAATTTGATTAGTTCAATTTTTTCATGACGTTTCATAACTGGATGAACACTGTTTTGAATGATTTGTTGAATCAATTGATCTACTATTTCTTCCACATTTTCAAGATCATCATTTGATGTTGTTTCTTTCTCTTGAGCTTCCACTTGTGTAGAAAGAAAAGTATCCATAAATTGCTGCATTTGATTCAGTGCTTCAACATCAAAATTGATACAGAAAGCACCGATCACTTTTTGCTTTGAATCACGTATTAATGAAGTCGAAGAACGAATCGTACGCTTATCTTCTGTTATAAATGTATAACCAGCCAGATAATCTTCTTTAAAATCTTCTGATTGTAATACAGTCTTGACTAGATGATCAAATGATTGGCCGATTTCTCTTCCTGTCACATGGTTATTTACTGTAAACATGACAGATGCTTGAGGATTCGTTAAATCATGAATCACCACTTCACAATTTGGTCCAAACATTTTTGCAGTTGATTTTGCTAAAGGAATATAACTCTCTAATAATTTTTTAATATGTTCCATGCCTAAGCACCTCATTTTTTTATTCCACTAGATTATATAATTTTTTATATATAAAAACAATATATAGATTTATTTATATATTGTAATGCTCACAAGATCACAAATATGAAAATCACCATATAAAAAAAGCAGCCATTGACTGCTTTTTGCTTGTGCTCCTTTCTAATTGTCTTCCTGCTGGATGCCATACAAAATGACGTCAATTCCCCATCGGAACCGTTCCATTGATACGGTATCACCTGCAAACATTTCTTCTTTTACACGATGAATGAAAGGAAACTGCGTTTTGTCTGCTTGAAGAAATGCTTTTTTTGTGTCTGAAATCTGTGAAGAGCCTTGTTTCTTCCAAGAGACCTTTTCGTATGCTACAGAAGATACGTATAACAGCAATAGGTCTACTCCCCATGCTGCGGATGTAGATTTGATCCCGCCTTCATGCAATGCAGCGAGAAGATGTTCGGTCAACTGAAGAAAGTTCGTTCCTTGTGGAATGGTGGAAAGAGAAATTTCAGCGAGACCAGGTTTTTCGAATAGCAGGAGGAAATAAGTATGCAATAGGTCGAATAACTGTTCTTTCCATGTGCTATCCTTTGAATCTGGATAGACCATTTGTCCGAGACCATAATCCAATACGTAAGCACTGAGTTCTTGAACATTGTTCACGTAGACATACAAGGATGCAGGTCCCGTATCGAGTGCTTTAGCCACCTTACGCATACTCATGCCCTCTATCCCATGCTCCTTAAGAAGCTCATAGGCCGTTTTCACAATAAGCTCACGGCTTAAGGGTTCTTTAGCCGGCCGAGCCCGGCGACTGATCATACGACGATTTGAATTGTTCATACTCTCTTTATAACATGTCAAAGTAAAATAGTAAATTGAGCATCAATCATCATCCTTTTGAAAAGAATTCATCATATCTGCAAGCTTGACCGCAGCGTCTTTTGAAAAACACAGTTTTAAACTATTCTCCGATTCATTAGCTTTTTTCGATGAATATTCGTACATCATGTCTTCGTATTCTTCAATCGCCTTTTCAAAATGATGAGGATGTCGGACAATAGCAAGTGCTAGCTCCCTTGCATCAAACATCGCCATGTTCACACCCTCGCCTGCGAATGGTGACATGACATGAGCTGCATCACCGATAAGCGTTACTCCTTTATGACGATTCCATTTGAAACCGACAGGAAGCGTATAAATCCGTCTTGGAATGATGGTATCTTCTGCATAACGAATATAATTTTTCAGCTGATCATCCCAATCACTAAATAACGCTAATAATTGTTCTTTTGCTTCTTTCACTTGATGAAACGGTATACCACAAGTCTCGATCCAGTTGCGTTCTACCATAAGGCTTGCATACACTTTGATTCGGCCATCTCCGTTTAACTGCCCAATCAGTCCTTTGTGGTCTGCCAAAGCAAACATCTTACCTCGTTTATTAAATTCAGCTAAATCAGGGTGGTTCTCCTCTACGCTTAAGACATTCAGTTCTAGCATCGTGAGCCCAGAGTATTCAATCTCAATATCTGTTAACAGAGGACGCACACGAGAAAAAGCACCATCAGCCCCAATCAAAAGGTCAACTGTTTCGACAACTCCGTTTTCAAAATGAAGCTCTGTCATACCACTTTCTAATGAAACGCATCTTTCTAGTTTATACCCATATTTGATGGTTTCAGCATCAATTTGTTTTAACAGTAGTTCACATAACACACCACGATCAATTTCCGGGCGAGTACCTGTTTGATCTGATTCCGTTTCTTCATCTAAATAAATTCTTCCTGATTTATCAAGTAATCGGAAATCTTCCCCTTCATAGCGGGCGTTCTTTTGAAATTTCTCATAAACTCCTGCTTCTTTTAAGGCATTTTGACCTGTTTCTTCGTGAATATCCAGTGAGCCGCCTCGTTCAAGGCTCTTGTCATGCATCTCTCGTTCATAAATGGTTGTTTGTATACCGTAATTTTGCAAAATTAAGGCAAGTGTTAGTCCCCCAGGTCCTCCTCCGATGATAGCGATTTGCTTTTGATTCTTAGATAATGACGTCATCTTCTGCATCTCCTCATCCCTTTGTGGAAATCGTTTTAAATTCCATTTCATTTATATTATAACGAACATCGTTCGTAAAGAACAGTGTTCGTTCAAAATCGTTTGTTGTACGATTTTGTTTTCATGAAAAGAAACCCATCGCCCACCCTCATATGATACACTCCATCTAGGAAGGTTAAAGGTTGTCGAATCATAACAATGATACTTAGATCAGTAGGTCTCCAGTGTTCTCACTCTAAGTGTAAGAGGTGTTTCTATGAATAAATTGTTTGCCATGTTGATATTAGGATTAGGCTTTAGTGGTGCCGCACTTATTCTTTCTATCCCTTTGTTATTCAAAGTCAAACCAGAGCAAACTGAGCTGGTGTTTGCTGCTGGATCAGCGGGCGCTTTCGCAGTATTTGCGGTCTCATGCCTAGTGCTTCGAAAGCAATTCAATCGCTAAAAAACCTAAACAAAATCCACCATTATAACAATGGAGATGTGTTTAGGTTTTTGTGATTTACCAGGGAATCTATTTATCCAAAACAAAGAGACTGCTGAAATATATCACGATATGCACTCTAAACGAATCACTAGCTTTGGCATAATAGACATCAATGCGAAAATCTTTGATATTAATTCTGACATTCCTCATATCACAAAAGGTCCATTAAACGCATATCGTTTTGTGATATAATCTTGAGTCAAAGACAAGAGCTGATAGAAAATGAACTGGCTGAATGGACATCATGACTGTGAAAATTTCTGAAGAAATGATAGGGTGATAGCGATGAGAAGACTTGAGTCTGGTATATCAGTAGACAACGAAACATTTTCTGATGTTGCCAGGTATGAAAACGAAACAATTAGCAGAACGACAATCATCAACTCAAATATTCATTCTCCTATTTTTTGGAGCTGTCACTTGGATCATCTTGTATTTGATACGTGTGATCTGACGAATGCGAGATTTTTTGCCGGTAGTACGATTGATCATTGTACTTTTAGTCATTCAGACTTGCGCTCTGTGGGCATTGGCAAAAACGAAGCTGTCTTCACCAATTGCGAATTTTCTTCCTGCGATATGAGGGGAATGACATTGGAGAATGCTACGTTTATCGATTGTACTTTCTCTAATTGTAGATTCAATGACCGTGTTTTACAGGCAGCGAACATCGTCAATTGTACCTTTGCTGGTAAGCTAATAGATATAACGTTTGAGGGAAATGGCAAACAAAAGCTGATCGCCAATTTTGAAAACTGCACCCTTGATGGTGTTCGTTTTATAGGCTGTGACCTAGCGGCATGTATTCCGCCAGCATCCAAAAACCATTTATATGTTGAACATGTATCTGCACGTGTGAAAAAGGCCTGTGAGAAGATAGATGATGATGATCCTACTCTTTCTGACGATGATCGTAAAATACTAGTACGCAGTCTGCGGAAGCTTGAACAAATGGAACAGTATATTTTTAACACGAAATATATGGAGAACATACATGGGGCCGCTTTTGTTGAACGCTTTTTCAGTCATCTTGGATGTAGCAAGGATCACATGTAACGTTTGCTACATCCCTTTTCCTACTTTATCTTTATGTCGTACATCAGCTTCGAGTATATTTGAGCGGAATGAGTTCTTCGATTTTCACCTTGACCAGCTCCCCATCCATATCAAGGATGACAAAACATGTTGGTCCAAAGTCTGAAATGAGCTCTCGGCAGATGCCGCAAGGGCTGACTACCCTAATTCTTCTATCTTTTTCATCTGAATAAGGGTGTCTCACTGCAACAATTGTATCAAAATCTTTGTATCCATTCGATAAAGCGCTGCCAATCGCAATGGCTTCTGCACAAACAGTTACCCGTCCGATATAGGCTTCTATATGGACAGCTGATATGATTTCTCCTGTTTTCATGCGGATCGCTGCCCCTACATGATGCTTGTCACATCTTCATAAAGACTGATCATCTTCTTTTTTGCTTCGTCTATTAATTCGATATCTTCTTGTGATAGATCAAACGTTTTCATCGCGTTTCCCCTTTCACCTCACTGCTCGTATGTATTATACCAAACATGAGGTGATGAACTGAACTTCACTCTCCTTTACTAACCAGCCAAAAGACCGTTTAATCTGTAGTGAATGGCCATTTTGAATGTATTTCATATTCAATTGAAAAAGGCTGCTTTCAAGTAAGCAGCCTTTTCGCCTATTTACATCAGAACATGTACCCTTTCTAGGTGTGAACTGAATCCCTATCGATTGATCACTTGAATGATTTTCTTCAGAGCATCTGCCGCTTCTGGAATTGGCATGACAACAAACACATGCAGCATTTCAGGATAAACAAAGGTTTTGATGTCCATTCCTTGTGCTGATAGTTTTTCATCGAGCTTTATGGCATCTGGATATAACATATCATGTGTTCCAATGAAATGAGTGATCTTCCCGAGCCCTTTAAAGTCACCGTAAATCGGACTAATCAATGGGTCTGTGAGACTTTGATCAGCTGCCCACAATTTTGTGATGACTCCCATTCCTTCATGACCTAGAATCGGATCTTTTTTTGCATATTCAAATATGAGAGGGTTGCTCATACTCATATCCACACACGCAGATAGTAACACGATATCCTTCGGCTGCGGCAGATCCTCTTTCTTTAAAAGGTGCGCAAGACCAAGTGAGATGTTTCCGCCAGCTGAATCTCCCATGATCGTCAATTGATTGGCACTTCCGGCAGTTTTCAGAAGGTCTTTATATAGGTTAAGCATTTTCGGATACGTATCCTGATTGCTATAATGAGGTACTTTTGGATAAATAGGAGCGACTACTTTCGCACCTAGTGATTGCGCCATTTTATCCATGAACCACCAATGGACATTCAAAGGCTGATTTGTCCACGCGCCACCATGTAGATAGAGAATGACTTTTTGATTTTGTGATGCTTGTTCATTCAATGTGAAAACTTGCATGCCTTCGAATGTCTGCTCTTGTACCTCACTGATTAACTTCACATCATCCCCAATGGCATAAGGCTGCGTATTTTCAATTCCTTTTTGCTCGAGGAATTTTTTTGTCTGTTCGATACTAGAGAAACTCTCTTTATTACTTTGCGAAGCGAATAATGTTTCAAATTGAATACTTTCTTTAGAACGTTCACCATGATACATTTCTACACTCATTTTTTTTCTCTCCTTCACTCAATAGGTTTATTGATCATCCTGCTTCGGAACACGAAATGATTCTAGGTAGACTTGTACTTTTTTCTCAGGGGTTTTTAATAAGTTAGATAAAAGGTCTTGAATGAGACGAAGGCTTTTAATTTTCTTTTCAATTTCTTCATGTTTAAGATGGACAATTTGTCTTAGGGTATCAAGGTCTATGTCTTGACTTAGCATGTCCATAATTTCAGCTATTTCCTTTAATGAATAACCGAGCGTTTTCGCATCTTTGATCAATTGAATTTTCACAACATAGTCGTCTGTATAGAATCTGTAACCGTTTGAACGTCGTCTTGGAGCAGGTAATATGTTGTGCTCTTCATAGTAACGAATTGCGGCAGGACTTACTCCTGTTTTTTTGGCAAGTTCTCCTCTAGTCATCAACTCCATCGTTACTCCTTTTTTATTATTTTGTTTTACTATATGTACATTATAAAGGTTGAATTATACTTCAAGGTCAAGGTGAAACATTTTTCGGTCAACTTTTGTTATCAAATGATTGTAGCGAAGAGGTCTCTAGCTTGAACATCCGGGTAGAACATACTCAAATGGTTCGACTTTACTGATTGTAGATTCAGAGGGGGTGAAGTCAACTTTTTTTCTGAAAAAATAAATTGAAATATCGATCATCATTTTATGGTTTAACATATTTAAGGTTGCTGTAAGGTTCGGATTAATACGAGTTAAGGTTGAGGTTGTACAATGGGTTTGTAAGGAATTGAGGGATGAGTCAAATGGTCCCCTCTTCTAAATCAATCATAGAGGTGAAAAGCTTTGAGAGAAAATAAAATTTTGTCTTCATTATGTTACTTCAGTATCTTTTTTGCACCATTTCTATTTCCGATTATCGTTTATTTCTTAGGAAAAGACGAAGTGAAACACCATGCGAAAAAATCACTATGGACACACATTATTCCTTATTTGATTTTCGGTCTTGGTATTGCCGGTTCAGGTTTACTTGGCATGAACGATATCAGTCATGCTGGTCCGTTCTTAATTGCAACGTATGCTGTGACATTCCTTGTGGCGATCTACTTCTTCATTTGGAACATTGTGAAAGGCATTAAAGTGTTTTCAGAATAAGAGTTAGAAAAAACGGTTCTGTGATTGATCAGAACCGTTTTTTTGTATGTCCGTTTAAGCGGGTAATTGGATATCAATCGTTGTTCCTTCTCCTATTATACTTTGTATTGTCATATCTCCCCCGTGTTTTTGGATGATATCTTTTGCAATCGCCATTCCAAGACCTGAGCCTGCATGTGTCCCTCCTGTATTCGTCCCTCTATAGTAGCGGTCAAATACTTTTTCTAGCTCTGCCTCTTCAATTCCTTTGCCGTTGTCTTGAATGGTGATGTGGGTATGTTCTTTTTGTTCAAGCTGTACAATGATTTTCACATCAGCATCATTGTGAACAAGGGCATTTAAAATGAGATTGGTGACCGCTCTTCTTATGAGGATCGTATCAATATTCAACATAAGCTTGTCTACATTCGTTTGCAGCTCAATGGTCTGATCTGCATATCTCGAATCGTTGAGGATATCAATTAACGTTTCACGCAGCAATGGCACAATGTTCACCAGTTCTTTATGCAGCATCACGTCGTTATTTTTCAGCCTTGTTGTTAAATTGAGATCCTCCATCACATCTTTGATGTACAATGATTTATTCTCTATGATGCTGGCATAATGTCTAATGTCTTGATTTGAAAGAGGATAATTTGGATCTTTCATGATTTCTGCATAGCCTTGAATAGAGGATAATGGTGTTTTAATATCATGAGAAATATGACTGATCCACTCTTCTCGCATTTGCTCTAACTTGTCTTTTTCTTTTTGGCTTGAAGCGAGCTGCTCGGATAAGTGATTGACATTATAGAACACATCTTTATATATCCCCTTCGTTGGCAGCTTTGTCGTATAATCTCCGTTTGCGAGCCGCTGGATGCCATAAATGGCACGGCCGAGCGGTTTGATGAGTTGCCGGCTAAATAAGTATCCAATGAATAAGGCAATGATGGCATCAATCGATAATAAAATCATCGTCCCGATATTGAATTGCGATATTAATTCTTTCGTATCAAAAGAAAATAAATATTTTCCGATGGAAGGGTCCTTAAATCCGATGAAGTAGCTGTATTCTTTACCCTTTCCATTTTTCCCTCCAGCATAGATCGTCGACATCAATTGCTTATCTTTATATTTATGTAAGTTTACAATTTCTATAGGTGTGTATTTGCTCTTTAAGTCGTTAGGTGCTAGTGCATGATAGACGTCTTGTCCATTTTCGTCTAATATTTGAATCCACGCATTTTGTTGTTTTAAGGCTTGCTGTCCTTCTTTATTCACAGTGATATTTTGATTAGACAAGGTGATGTATTGTTCAAATGTTCTTGTGAAGGTTTCCGGCGTATTTTCTTCGTTTTGCTGACTGCTTGCTTGTAGTACAAGCCATATCATGAATCCAAATAAGTTAATAAAGACCGTGATAATGGTCACGATAATAACAGAGACCATGTATCTGCCTGTTAATCGCCATTTCATCTTTACGCATCCTTTACAACAAATTTATAGCCAAGCCCTTTGACCGTCACGAGAAATTCTGGTGTAGATGGGGAATGTTCTATTTTTTCCCGCAGTCTTCGTATATGAACCATTACCGTATTATCAGAACCGAAGAAATCCTCTCCCCAAACCGTTTGATAAAGCGTTTCTTTACTGATGACGCGATTCGGATGCTGCATGAAATAAGTCATCATCATAAGTTCTTTCCGAGTGAGTTCAATTGCCGCACCGTTTTTCGTCAGTTCGGCTTGCTGCTCGTTTAACTCAAATGGTCCTTTTTTGATCACGGGCTCCGCTTGAGAAGGCTGTAAGTAGGATGACCGTCTTAGCTGGGCTTTTACCCGGTAGGCGACTTCTTTTGGACTGAACGGTTTTGTAATGTAATCATCGCCGCCAATGGCAAGTCCTACAATTTTGTCTGATTCCTCTCCCTTTGCTGATAAAAAGATAATCGGAACATGTGAGACATCTCTGATTTGTTTACAAATATCATAGCCTTCTCCGTCTGGCAGCATAATATCCAGTATGACGAGATCTGGTTGTTCTTGATGAAATTGCGTGAGCCCATCACGGGCAGTTGAAGCTGTTAACACCTGGTCAATGCCTTCTCTTGTTAATACGGTATGGATTAATTCTAAAATTTCTTTTTCGTCATCTATAATCAATACTTTGCTTTGAACCTTTGGCATGATGATCACTCTCCTGAAGTCATTGTTATTATTATACCCAAAGTGTTGACGTCGTGAAAAATCAACTTTCTATTTACACAGAAAAAAGCCAATTTTCTTTTTTAATGAGAAAATTGGCTTTTCGTGTTTCTCTAGCGTTTGACCACAAATGTTGTCACACTTTGAGCAGGGAGATGAGCCCAAAATTGATTTCCTGATATGTTTAAGTCAGTTCCAGGTTGAAGGTTGCTGCTGCCGCTCGTCACCCATCTAGACGCCTGAGAAACAGAGCCATTTTGCACGACGAAGTGTTGATTGACCCCTGCATTGTTTTTATTAATCGCCACAATGACGACCTGATTGTTTCCTTTATAGGCTGAGACGAAAACATTCGATTCAGGGCTTTTCGTTGCATCAATTCTGACGTACCCTGGACGCACAAACTTGGAGAAATGCGCCATGTTGTATCCGCGCTTGCTAATCATTCCATCTTCTTTCATAGGACCGTATGATCTCCGGATGTACCACCACACATACGCCTGAAAGTCCCCTTCCACCATTGAATGGTGAATATGCTCTGATACCCCTAATGCCTCAGGCCAGCGGTCCGCTGAATTGTTATCACTATTCGGGTAGTAGACCTCTGTCATCCATAGCTCTTTCCCTGCCCCTTTTTGTTTGAAAAGAGGGTACGGAAGCTGGCTAATTTGGGTTCCGTATAGATGAGCGCCGAGAATGTCCATATTCCTTAGCGCCTGCGGATCGTTTAAGATAGGATCTGAGATATTCTTAAGGTATTGAAACGATTCTGGTGCAATCACACGTGCATTAATGGAGCCGGCATTTTCTCTCATGAATCGCAGGATTTCCTGAGGTGTCCACCATGTCCATTCATGCGCATAATCAGGCTCGTTTTGTACAGAAATGGCATAAAGATTGACTCCGTTGTTTTTCATGTAAGTGACAAAATCATTCAGATGCTGAGCATATGCTGCGTATTGATTGTATTTAAGCCGCTTGGCAGGTGATCCATTCCGGTTAAATGTTTCAACCATACTGCTTGGAGGATTCCAAGGGGAAGCAATGACTAGAGCACCATGCTCGATCGCTCGTTTGGCCGTCGCGACTTCTCTGCTCCAATTGTTTCTGTTTTCGTCTACATAAATTCTAAGAATGGAAAACCCTAACTGATTTTGTCCATTGCCAAAGGCAGTCTCCCTTTGTGGCGCTGTCAAATCACCAATCCAAGCTGGATGGTTCATTCCGCCAAAACCACGAATCACTTGTCTTTCTGCATTAAGGTTAATGTTTGCGTCAGCTGCTGATACTTCAGCTACTCCGGGGCCTATGAACATGACAGATAGCATGGTGAAACACACCAATAAAGCAAGCATTGGTTTTTTTATACATGACATCAAATTTCCCACTCCTCTATCAAACATTTAAGCACCTTTATTCGCTACCTTTGAGTAAACTGCCAAGAATCAAATTGGAATAGATTTCCCCCGCCTGTTCCGGTAAAGACAAAAAATACGTTGTGCACTCCGGATGCGCCGTTAATCGCTGTTTCTATTTCCCGCCAGTTTTGTGTTCCACCGGTGGAAGGGACATTCAGTGTACCGACCAGTCTACCGTTTGCGCTGCCAAGGCGTACTTCTATTTTCCCGCCTACTGTCGATGCGACATTGGCTTTAAATGTTCTAGCGCCATTTGAACCAAAGTCTACATTCCCTAAAGCCACCCAATCGCCATTTTGAATATTGGTGACATGCTGGTTATTCACTGGTCCTCCTGGTGCTGACGAGGCTTCTGTCAAAATGCGTCCATTCCAAGCGAATGTTTCAGCTTCAACACGTTGATATGGATTCAGATTAGATAGCTGTTTCACCCCTTCATAATTGGCTGCTACTTCTCGAAGGGAGCCATCTGCATTATGCACCAGTTTGTTAATATGTGGAGAGCGATAGCCTTTGCCGCTTCCGTATAATGCAGAACTAACGGTTTGCGTATGATACACGACATACCACTCGTTTTTAAAATTGAACACCGCATGATGGTTGTTACCGCCGCCACCAAAAAAAGCACCCGGATTTTTTAGAAAGTGTCCTTTATACGTGAAGGGTCCCATCGGACTTGAGCTCGTCATATAGCCGATTTCACCAGGTGGTTTATCAGCAGGATGGGAGCCGCCAAAATTGATGCAATAGGAATAGTAGTAGGTTCCGTTATACTTATGCATCCCTGAGTCTTCAAACATAAAAGGAGCATCAATGGTGGATGCGCTACTGGCCACACTTGTCATATCAGCACCTAGCTTCAGGACTCTTGCTGTTTTAGGATTTGCCCATTGTCCCTGCGTTGGATTGGAACCGCCTGGAACGCCACCGCCGGCATATAGATAACCAGTACCGTCATCATCTACAAATACGGCCGGATCAAAAAGCCATACAACTCCAGACATGCCAGGTGTACTTGGCGTAACGAGCGCTTTTCCAATTGGATCAGTCCATGGACCAATCGGGCTGTCTGCTGTAAGGACTCCAATCCCTCCGCCGCTGTTAGCGAAATAAAGGAAAAATTTATCCTTTCCGTTGATCTTCTTTACCGCTGCTGATGGGGCCCATGATGCGCCTGCCCATTTGGCAATGCCTCTGCCGCCGTTTGCCCCATTTGCCCCCGCTACTGGAATCGCTCCGTGATCGGTCCAGTTGACCATATCCGCCGAAGAGATGACGAATACTCTATTCAGATTTGCAAATGAATTGTCCTTAATCGTTCCGTTGCTTTGATATTCATAGTCATCACTCGACATATAAAGGTACACTCTTCCGTTATAGGTAAGCGCAAACGGGTCTGCTCCTAAGTGATGATCAATGAGCGGGTTTGCATTTCCTACTTGCTTGGCAATAGGAGTGCTTGCCGCATTTGCTTCATATACCGGCAAACAACTCAGTACCAAAGTGAAGATCAATAAACAAACGCTACACTTCATCCTCGTCCTCATCGTGTCATTTCCTCCTGTTTTCATCTTCCTGATATTGGGGTTTAGGCCCAATTTCAAATTATGTTGATGTTTCGTGATGAAGAATGAATACAAAGAATGATTTCTCCCTGTGAATCCCTGTAAAGAGTGCGATGAAAACCCTTACTTTTTAACTAGAAGACAACAAAAAAATGCAGTCTCCATGTTGGAGCTGCATTCTTCCTCAATGTTTAATAAATGTAGGCTATATATAACGAGCGGTCACCATTTTCTTTCTCGTGTAAAACTCTACTCCATCTGTTCCATTGGCGTGCAAGTCTCCGTAGAAGGAGTCTTTCCAGCCGGAAAATGGGAAGAAAGCCATTGGAGCAGGGACACCAATGTTAATGCCTAACATGCCGGCTTCGATGTTTTCACGAAATTCTCTTATGCTTGAAGCGCTGTCTGTGTAAAGGCAAGCGCCGTTTGCGAATTTTGATTGATTGGACAGGTCGATTGCTTCTGCGAGTGATGAGACACGGACAATGGATAAGACTGGGGCAAAAATCTCGTCCTGCCAGATTTTCATTTGATTTGTGACATGATCAAAGATCGTTGGTCCGACAAAATACCCTTCTCCATTTGTTTCGTTATCTTGTCTGCCATCACGAATCAGGCTTGCGCCTTCTTCAATTCCTGATTGGATATATTGAAGAGTTCGTTCTTTATGCTCTTTCCGAATGACTGGTCCGAGAAAGACATCTTTATTTATTCCGTTTCCGATGACAAGCTGGTTGGATTCATCGACCAATTGTTGAATCAAGTCGTCTGCCACGTCTTCTTCCACTGCGACAACGGCTGCTGCCATGCAGCGTTCACCTGCTGATCCAAAAGCAGCACCAATGATCTGTTTTGTGGCTGATTCTAAATCAGCATCTTTCAAGACGATGGAGTGATTTTTTGCACCGGCAAGTGCTTGGACACGTTTACCATGTGATGTCCCTTTTTTATAGACGTATTCTGCGACTGGCTGAGAGCCGACAAACGAAATGGCTTTTACCTTTTCATGTTCAAGCAGACCGTTTACTACATCGTGAGCCCCATTGACAATGTTGAGCACACCTTTTGGAAGTCCTGCTTCTTCAAATAGTTCTGCTAACCGTGCAGCAAGGATTGGCGTCCGTTCTGAAGGTTTTAAAACAAATGTATTTCCGCAAGCGATGGCAAGCGGGAACATCCAGCATGGGACCATCATCGGAAAGTTAAACGGGGTAATGCCACCGATGACGCCAATTGGGTAGCGGTACATGCCAGACTCTAGACCAGTCGCAATATCAGGTAGTTGTTTCCCCATCATTAAGGTTGGTGCGCCAGCGGCAAATTCCACACATTCAATTCCTCGCTGCACCTCTCCTTTTGCTTCTGTTACACTTTTTCCGTTTTCCAGCGTGACGAGTTCAGCCAACTCATCCCATTTCTCAACGAGTAACTGTTGGTATTTAAATAAAATACGTGCGCGCCGGGGAACAGCTGTTTTAGACCAAGTGGTGAACGCTTCTTGAGCAGCTTGGACTGCATGTTCTACATCCGTTTTTGTAGAAAGCGGTACTTCTGCGATGACTTCGCCAGTAGCTGGATTATAAACAGCTTCCGTTTGGTTCGTTTCGGCGTCCACCCATTGTCCGCCAATATAATTTTTCAACGTTTGTACATCTGTTTTGGTCATGTTCCCTCTCTCCTCTTTGTTTGGATTGTGATGCAGTCGTGTGTTGATTTATCGTCATTGTCTCATCTAAGAGGCCTTCATCTGTATACACTCTTTGTCAAATGAAACCACAGTTCTGCTTTACGTTCTGATAAAACATGTGAAGTCTATACCTTCTAGCTCTTTTGGTTCCGAAGATCTGTCCCCCCTTTTAGGTTGTTTTGTCTGTGTGTCATGATCAGGTTAATCAATTGATGATGTATTTTTGGTTAACTGTTGGTTAACTTTAGAAAAATCATAATATTAAAAACGCTTCCAGTCAATGATCAGTTTGTTGATCTAAAAAACCTGATGCCAAGTGCATCAGGCTAAGACTGTTTATGTTAGTTATTTAGAAGAAATTGCGTATTGACTCGGCTCTGTATAAGCCGGGAGCATCTCCCCGTGTGCTTCAATTAATTCATTACATAGTTTGATGGTGTCATCAATTGATAATTCAGCACTTGTATGCGGGTCTAATAATGCTGCTTGGTAAATGTGTTCTTTTTTGCCGCTGATTGCAGCTTCAATCGTCATGAGCTGTGAGCTGATATTGGTCCGGTTGAGTCCAGCCAATTGTTCAGGTATCTCTCCGATATAACATGGCATGATACCGCTCCGGTCTGCAACACATGGCACTTCCACACAGGCTTTTTCAGGAAGGTTGTGAATGAGTCCTCCTGTGTTCAGTACATTTCCAGCAAATTTAAAGGGAACGTTCGTTTCAATCGCTTCAATGATACGTGAACCATATTCTTTAGAGCGCGTATGCGTGATTTGTGTGTTTCCCACAAGGTCATGTTTCATCGTATTCCAATTGTTGATTTGTTCCTCGCAGCGTCTTGGGTATTCATCGAGCGGAATGTTAAACTGTCCAATCAGTTCTGGATAACGAGATTTGATAAAATACGGATGATATTCTGCATTGTGCTCTGAGGATTCGGTGACATAGTAGCCGAATTTATCCATTAGTTCAAAACGAACCATATCAGGATGCCGCGTTTTTTGTTTTTCTTTTGCTCTTTTTTTGATTTCTGGATATAAGTCTTGACCGTCCCGTTTCACTTCTAATAACCATGCCATGTGGTTAATGCCGGCAATTTTTTCTTCAATGCCTTCATGGTCCATTTCAAGTGATTGAAATAAATCTTTCGTACACACCTGTACGCTATGGCAAAGACCAACCGTTTGAACCCGAGTATAACGCAGCATAGCGCCAGTCAGTGTGGCCATTGGATTCGTGTAATTTAACAATAAAGCGTGTGGACATACCTCTTCCATATCCTTTGCGAAGTCCAGCATCACAGGAATGGTTCGAAGTGAACGGAAAATGCCGCCGATGCCAACCGTATCCGCAATCGTTTGTCTTAATCCATATTTTTTTGGAATCTCAAAATCAATGACAGTGCTTGGCTGATAGCCTCCTACCTGGATGGCATTGATGACATATTTCGCATTCTTTAAGGCTTCTTTCCGGTTGTGATACGACTGAATGGTCACATGTGCACCGTAGTTCTCTTTTAAGTGACGTAGCATCGTTTCTGATTCTTTCAGCCGGTTATGGTCGATATCATATAACGCAAATTCAAAGCCAGCAAGTGCGGGAACGAACAAACAATCTCCTAATATATTTTTAGCAAACACGGTACTTCCTGCACCGATAAATGTAATTTTAGACATAGACGACACTCCTTTTTACATCAAGGTTGGATTACCCTTTAACAGAGCCTTGAGACAGCCCTGCGATAAAGTATTTTTGCAAAAGTAAAAACATCGTGACCATTGGCAGCATCGCAATAAGAGCAGCGGCGCCAACGAGCTGGAGCTGGTGTTGATTTTGACCAAAGAAATTGGATAAGGCGACTGTAAGTGTATGCATCTCTTTATCTTGCAAGAAGAAGATGGCAAATTGATAGTCGTTCCAAATATACACACAGGCAATGATTAAAACAGAAGCGGTAATCGGCTTCAGCAGCGGAAAAACAACGGTGAAAAAGACTCTGAGTGTTCCCGCGCCATCAATACGAGCGGCTTCTTCAAGCTCCTTTGGAATCGTCGACCGGATAAAACCGGCATATAGAAAAATCGTCAGTGGCAAAAAAGCAGCAACATTGTTTAAAATAGCGATTTGATAAGTATTCATCATGCCAATTTGTACAACCATTTTGTATAAAGGGACAAGGGCTGTGAGCGGCGGTATGACCATAATGGCAATGAATAAAAGATACACCGCTTGATTCAGCTTTGTTCCTCTTCTTGCAAGCGGATAGGCGGCAAGTGATCCAAAGATGATGAGTAGGGCAGCCGAGCTGAACGTAATGATCACTGTATTCAAAAAGGACTGGCCAAGCTGAGCATCTGTCCATGCCATCAGAAAGTTTTCAAAATGAAGCGTTGATGGGAACAACCATTTTGAGCTAAAATCTCCTATCCCCTTTAGAGAGGTCGTGACTAAAATATAAAATGGAATCAGGTGCAGCAATGTGATCAAAAGGGCGAGTAAGGAGTACCATCTTTTCTTTCGTTTATAGGCGTTATCCATCACACCTCGGTCTCCTTTCGTTTGAAATAAATGAGCGCTGCGACACTAACGAGAAGGATGATAATAGCCATGAAGACACCTTGCGTCGCTGCATAGCCTGCATCCTGCCGTTTGAAATAAAGATCATACATAAAGGTCGACATCGATTGCGAGGAATCTCCGGGTCCTCCGCCAGTGAGCGCGACAATGACATCAAATAATTTAAGTCCACCGATGACATTGAGCACAACATTGATGGTAATAGATGGCATTAAAAGCGGTAATGTGATGCGCCCAAATTGCTGAAGACCTGAAGCTCCGTCGAGTTGTGCTGCTTCATAATAATCTTTAGGAATGCTTTGGAGTCCTGCTAAATAAATGATCATCGCAATCCCGACGAATTGATACGTATTCACAAACACAATGATCCAAGTGTTTAGCTGCGGATTACCAAGTGCGTTCATTGGATCAAATCCAAAAAGGGTAACAACGTCGTTTAAAGCACCACCTTGGTACGCAAAGACAAAATACCAAATATAGCCCATGGCAATCGGGCTGATCATGACGGGTAAATAGATCACCGTTCTTGTGATGGCTCTCATCTTTAAACTTTGATTTAATAAGAGTGCATATCCAAGACCAATCATATTTTGTAAGATGGTGCTCCCGATGCCGTAAAGAAGGGTATTTTTCACAACAAGCCATGTGGTTGGATCTTGCAGTAGTCGTTTGTATTGATCCAGCCCAATCCACTCATACTGTTGTGAAAAACCGTTCCAATTTGTAAAAGAGAGCTGAATCCCGTTAAAAAAGGGATAAATGATAAAAGCACTGACAACGAGAACAGCAGGCAAGTACATCCACCAAAGTGAAGAATTTTGGCTATTTTTCATCTTCTGTTTTGGAAAAGAGGTAAATGTCGCCGCCTGTTTTTCTTTTGTGATGTCACTCATTGGCTTCACTCCTGTTTCAGCATGAGCCTGCTATTGTTTTTTCAGACGCTTATATTCCTCTTCCATTTTCTTCGATAGTTGTTCCGGTGTGATGGAGCCTGCTAATAATTCTTGACCGGTCGTTGCCATGACAGCCCACATGCCGCTCGGTAAGTATTTCCGATCAAAATATGGTTCAATCTTAATATCTTCATATTGCTCGTAAAATGTAGAATAATAGTTTTTGGCTTTGACTTCTTTTAATGCCGTTTCAGAGGAAGTGCCCTCTGCGATTTTTTTTGCGTTTTCAGGCTTTGCTAAAAAGTCAATGAATTGTTTTGCTTCTTTTAGATGCTTTGAGTCTTTCCATGCCGCAACAGTAAAGCGTTCCCCGCCAATCCAGCTTTGCTCATCTCCTTCATGAATAGCTGGTACGGGCATGGTGCCTACTTTGATCGATTGATTGAGTTCAGTCGCCTCAGGTCCTAAAGATCCTCCCACAAAGGTGAAAGCGATTTTGTTTTGTGCCATCAGCTCAGGTGCTTGGGATAGTTTCGCCGTGAGCACATCTTTGTTTAAAAGCTCTTCATCTTTCAGCTCCTTCATAAACTGTGCAAGCGGTGTATAGTGAGACCAATCAAATGATCCATTTTCAAGGTCTTTTCCGTATTGATGTTTTTGATCGGTAATGAGTAAAGGCGTTGCCAGCTCATCAAAGACTTGGGCAATATTTGAATTGTCGCCTCCTGGAATCCAGAGTGGCACCACTTCCCCGTTACTTTTTTCTTTGACAGTCTGTAAAGCACTTTTCAGTTCATCCAGTGTTTTAGGAACTTTCAGGCCATATTTTTTTAATAGATTGGCATTAAAACTAAGTCCGTCTTTTGCTTGGTTCAGCGGATAGGCATAGACTTTGCCATCTTTGTCTTTTAAAATTTGATCGAGTGAAGGATCGAGTTGTTTTACCCAGTCCATCTCCTTTAGATCAGCCACGTATTCGCTATATCGCAGCTTGGCCCAGCCGTGTGTATCAAATAGGTCTGGCATATCGTTTGCGCCCATTTTGACGCGTATCATATCTTCATAGCTGTTGCCAGGGAAGTTGGCATCAATTCGGATGTTTTGATGTTCTTTTTCAAAATCACGGATCACTTCTTCAAATGCCTTTCTCTCCCCGCTGTTACTCATTGTGGAGAATAGGGTCAAGGTCACTTTCCCGTTTGCTTCAGACGCACCGTTATTGCCGCAAGCAGACAAGATCATCGACAAAACTAGAGCTACACACAGCATCAGAATTTTTTTACTCATCGTTTCCTCCTTTTGATCACTGAAAATTCAGACGATTATCGGTAGAATTCATGCAGTTGCGGAAACAAAAGAAGTCCATTATACTGGAATTCTATTCTTTTCAAAGAGATAAGAGAGCAATTGGGTAAACTGCGTTGTTTTCAGCATGATCTGGCCATCATGCTCAGCAGCTTCCTTCCTGCTTTTTTGTCTCTTTTTTGTTTACTGAAATGCTTATTCACCCCCTTTCATGGATTGGGCATGTGCTGCCTCTTTGCATGAGCTTTGTTGGCACGACGACTTTTAGGGGAAGCTTTCTTCCTTCTATCCGCTCAAGCAAAAGCTTTAGACCCACTTCCCCCATTTCTTCTGTATATACTTTGACCGTTGTGAGCGGCGGGCTTGAAAAGGAAGCGGCTTCGATATCATTAAACCCCACGATTGAGACATCATGAGGTACACGACGACCGGCTTCATGTAGCGCACGCATAGCGCCTATTGCCATAGAGTCACTTCCGATAAAAAAGGCTTCTGGAAGATTTCCTTTCTGAATGGCTTTTTGCATAAGCGAGTAGCCTTCTTGCATCGAATATTCGCCTATGTGGATGTCATTCATATGAAGAGTTCCCGCTTCTTGCATTCTTTTGATAAAAGTTGTTTGTCTTTCGTCCTCAATCACAGCATTTCCTTCGAAATAATGCTCCCTCTCTTTCCCGCCAATATAGCCTAGATGTGTATAGCCGAGAGATTGCAGATGACGAATGGCACGATCTGCCGCCCTGACAAAATCCACATGTACACAATCATACAGATCTTCATCCGCATAATGATTGATAAAAACGATATGTTCCATTCGGTTTGTCATTTTTTCAACCGTATCAGGGCTGATTCGTCCGATGACGATCAAACCGTCAATATCCTTTAGTATCGCCCCTTTATCCATGTTTCTTAGGCGAAAGGTATGGAGAGTGGACAGACCTTGTTTGGCATATTCTTTTTCAATTCCTTTTCGAATCGATGAAAAAAAAGGATCATTTAATTCTTCGTCAATGGATTGGGCGACAACGACACCGATGACTGGGGATGCGGGTGGGCTTTTTACTTCTACTTGATCGGCTTTTCTTGCTCTGACTGGGGTATAGTTTAATTTCTTGGCTATGTCGAGGATGTTTTGTCTTGTTACGTGTGAAACGGCAAGCGTTTGGTCGCCATTTAACACACGGGATACAGTAGAGACAGATACTTTTGCATCATGAGCAATATCTTTGAGTGTAGTCATAGGCAAACTCCTCATCATTTTTGACTAAATGTTTACTAAAGATATTTGAAGAATAACACATAAATAAAGCGCTTTCAATTATAAATTTGTGCTTTTTGAAGTTTTTGAGTATGTTTTGATAAGGGGATAGCTCATTTAGTAAAATTGCGTAAAAAAGAGGATGGGCTTCATCCTCTTTTTTACTAAAGTGATTTCATTGTGGCTGTTTCTTTTGCAAACAATTGCTTCATTATTTCCCATGCTTTATCTAATTCTTCGTGAAGTCCAAATAAACCTGAGGTGCCAATGATGTAAATTTCATTTCCTGCCTCAGCAAGCAGCCGGAACGTGCTTTCATTACAAGAGCCGTCTACCTCAATTGAAAACGAGTATCCTCCCTTCTCTTTGATTTCTTTCACCTCTTTCATTTTCGGAAGCATTTCTTTGATAAAAGGCTGACCAGCAAACCCTGGATCAATTGTCATGATCGTCACCCGGTCTATTAAATGAATAAAAGCATCTAATGCTGCAACTGGTGTGGCGGGATTGAGAACAAAGCCGACCTCACACTTTCTTTCGTGGATATGCCGAATGATTCGAAAAACGTCTTTTTGCACCACTTCTGGATGTAAACAAATCATCGTTGCGCCTGCATCAATACATGCATCAATTAAAAATTCCTGAGGCTGTTCGGCCATAAGGTGAACATCAATCGGAACGTCTGTCAGTTTCCGCAGCTGTTCAATGAAAAAGGGTGATAAAGTCATATTTTTTACGTAATGACCATCCATGACGTCGACATGATAACGGTCTGCTCTCGTGTTCAGAAGATGAATTTGTTCACGGAAGTGCGTTAAATCCATACACATTAATGAAGGTGAGAAAATGGCTGTCATCCCCTAATGCCTCCTTTTTAAAGATGAAATAAAAATTTGATCAATCCAATCAAGATTCCGATGATACCGAAGTCTGTATCTCCAAATGTTGTCCCTTCAAAGCCAAGAGTGCCTAACACAGGAAGTAAACAAGCTGGTAAAAATGAAAGGAGTATTCCATTCACAAAGGAACCGGCGACTGCACCTCTCACTCCTCCCGTTGCATTGCCATATACGCCCGCTGTCGCACCGCAGAAAAAGTGCGGCACAAGTCCAGGAACAATGACAGTTAAACCAAACAAAGGAAGAAGGAAAATAGACACGATGCCTCCTGCAAAACTGCATAAAAAACCGATGATCACCGCATTTGGAGCAAATGGAAAAACAGTTGGCGCATCAAGTGCCGGCTTTGCCCCTTTGACGAAACGATCGGCAATCCCTTTGAAAGCAGGCACAATTTCCCCGATTGCCATCCGTACACCTGCTAAAATAATGTACACCCCAGCAGCAAAGGTAATGGCCTGAATGAGAATGAAGACAGCAAAGTTCGTACCACCACTAATGTTTTCTATATATGAAATTCCCGCAAACGGTGCAATCGCAAAGAAAAGCAAAGCCATCGTAATGGAGATGGCCACCGATGTATCTCTTAGAAAACCGAGTGATTTAGGCACTTGAATGGTTTCCGTTGATTTCTCTGGGCGCCCGACCCATTTGCCGATCATTCCCGCTGTAAAATAGCCGAACGTACTGAAATGACCGAGCGCCAGATCATCATTTCCAGTGACTTTCCTTGTAAACGGCTGAAGGATTGCGGGAGCAATGACCATTGCTGCACCTAATACGATTGAACCAGTGGTGATCAGCAGCGTTCCTTGCATGCCAGCTGTTGACAGAACGACTGCAAGCATAGCCGCCATATATAGCGTATGATGACCAGTTAAAAAGACGTATTTAAAGGGTGTGAATTTTGCCAAAAGCAAATTGACCACCATACCAAAAATCATAATAAGCGCTGTCTGTGTACCGAATTCCTTTTGGGCAATGGCCGCCATGGCATCAGTATTTGGGACAACCCCTTGAATGTGAAAGGCTGCTTCAAACATCTTTCTGAAAACCCCAAGTGAATCAGATACGACTGTGGCGCCCGCTCCTAATATTAAAAAACCCATTGTTGTTTTTAAGGTGCCTGATACAGTATCGGCAGCTGACTTTTTCTGCAAAAGTAAACCAGCGAGTGCAAACAAACCGATGAGAATTGCGGGTGTGCCCAATATATCGTTCATGATCAGTTCTATCATGATGTGAATCCCCCTTTTTCCGTCGATTATATGTGTTTACGAAGGACGTCTTTAATGGCTTCCTGGTCTAACAAGTTATTTAATCCAGCGACCTTTCTTGTGCCGTCATCCAGCTGATCGATAATATCTGTTGCGCCGATATAGAGGTCTGCTTGTTCATTTTTGCTTGTACTGAGATCGGTGTGATCCACTTCCGCTAAAAGTCCTAATTCTTCTAATGCCTTTTTGACATTCATTTCAACAATAAAGCTGCTTCCTAAACCGTTTCCGCATACAACAAGAATTTTTTTCATTCTCTTTTTCCTCCTTTATACTTGTGAAAATCGATTGATTAGTTGTTGAATGGCTGCTAATTCCTCTGCTTCAATCAATTGTCTCACCCGTTTTTCTTCACTTAACAGCATCGTCAGCTGTTTGAGTGCTTTCAGGTGGGTCATACTGTCAATGGCAGCTAATACAATGATGAGCCGAACTTGCTTTTTTCCATCCTTTGAAAAGGAAACGGGCTGATGACATGACATAAGTGACATGCTTAATTTGTTCACGCCATCTTCTGGTCTGGCATGCGGAATCGCCACTTGTGGCGCAATCACAATATAAGGGCCATTTTGATGAACAGACTGGATCATCGCTTTCACATAACTTTCCTGAATCGCTTGTTGATCAAGCAAAGGCTGCGCTGCTTTTGTAATGGCCTCCTGCCATGTGTCTGCTGTTTGCTGGAGCTGAATGGTTTCTTCTGTTAATAAATCGTTTAACACTGGTTTCCACCCTTTCTGGTGTGATACATATGTCGGATGAAGCAGCTCCTTCAGGTCATGAAGCAATGCTTTTTCATTTTGAACGATGGTATGCTGCTGAATGATATTGAATAAAGCATTCACATGGTGCTCATCAAGCTTAGGTTCTGAGCCTTCTCCATATTGAAGCAATGTTTTTTTCTCATAAGCAGTGAGAATCGGGTGCACGAGATGAACAGGTTTTCCTTTAAACGATATAGGTGTCGTTGACACAACAAAGTCGGCATCAATGGATGTTAATTCTTCATATGAACGTTTTGATAACAGTCCGCGTATGTCGATGTAGCCGATTAATTCAAGAAGCTGCGTTTTCAGCATGTGACTGGTGCCAATTCCTTCTCCGCAGACAATGTAAACAGAACGTTTCGCAATCGATGAAATCCCTTCTCTTCTCATCCAGCCGCCAAAATGCATCGCCACATAGGCAATTTCATGATCGCTCATCTTTGAACAGGCTGCCTTCTCTAAATGGCAAGCAACCTTTTGCGTGATGTCAAACACCTCTGGCTGTGCATGTTTCATGGAATCTGTTAATTCATTGATGATCTCAATGTGATAGATGAGCCTATAATAGGCCGGAATTAAATGCATGGTTAAGTTTTGTTCCAAGACTTCTACTTCCTGGAAGGAAATACACGCATAACGCTGAAAGTCAATGATCATTTGTCTCGCAATGGTTCGAATGAGATGTTCTTCTGGTTTTTGACTTGTTGGGAGTTTTTGTTTTTTGGCACTGAGCCATAGCGTACTAAGAAAATAGATTTCATCATCATGAACCAAAAGACTGGTTTCTTTTTGAATTTGCGCCATGAAACGAATAGCAGCCAAGCATTCATCTGTTTCCTGCAGTGTCCGTTTTTCTTCTGTTGAAATGTGTACAGCACGTCCTAGCTTCATCCGTTTAAAGTAGAAAAAGAGATCCATAGACAGCTGATCCAGCATGTCATCTGCAAATTCAAGCTTCAGATCTTGTTCGGATTGTTGAAGGAGATCATGTATTCTCTTATATGAGATAGGACCCTTTAACCAAACCGATGGAAACGTTTTTTCATTTTTTATCATGGTGCGAATGAAATGAATATAAGGTTTCAGCGCCAACCGAATTGTTCTTTCTTCTCCTGAAATTAAATAGCCACTGGCCGCCTGATAATGAAGTGTAAGCTGCTGTTTTGAAAGTGCTTCTTTTAGTTGTTTCATATCTTCAAGCAGTGTATTGCGGCTTACCTTCGTCATCTCCATAAAATCATCAATTTTTAGATGCTTTTCACTGCATGCAATGGATAGGAGCAAGATGGCACGTCTTTCTTTTACACATGGTTCATAGTCATGACCGACAAGAACAGTGTCAGCTTTTTCGATAATGACTTCTTTCTCGTGTGGATGTAAATAGTAGCCTCGTTGATCTTTTCGCTGGACGCCACTAAGCTGATGGGTTTCCAGCCAACTATTCATTCGTTTGATTTCAGCGTAGACCGTTCGAGTAGAGACATTCAGTCGATTCTGTAAATCTTCAATTGATAGATAAGTGGTCGTGTGAAGCAGCATCGATAATAAAGTCGTGCCCCTTTTGGTTAAGTGCAGTTGGAATCCCTCCCCTCTTCCCTTTGGTTATAAGTCTAATCAACTCGCATGAGTCAAAGAAGTCCAAATGTTTTCAGTAAATGTTGTGCAGGTTTTTGGGTGTTCTTTTGTTATAAGAAAAAGCACACTCGTTTGAGTGTGCTTTGAGACTTGTATACAAAGAGTTCTTTGTCTTTTTTTACGTGTTTGAGGACGAATAAACGCAAAAAACCTAGAATGGTATAAAGCCAGTCAAGGTTTTTTCACTTCTTATTCATCTTTTATTTTTCCTATATGTGACGCTTAAACTTATTTTTTGTTTAAACTAAATCCGAAATCCAAATCGTTTTCAAATGAAATACAAATACTCCAATCACCTTCTAATGATATAAAGTAGTGGTGCTGTGGGATATCTAAAAAATAGACTAGTAACTCTTCTAGATGTTTTAATTCAAACTGGTACCCAAACTCTGTAAGGTTATCCCCTATGTAAATTACTTGTAAGTTATTATCTAAATATTTTTCTTTTAATTCAGTTATAAAGAGAAGAGCATCAGAAAGTAACGATTCATGATTTGAGCTCTTACTATAATGTTTATTGGTTTGTAACCAATCTATTTTTGAACCAGCAAAATCAAATTTTTGTTCTATTAAGTCTAAATAAATTTTTGGATTTTTATGTACTTTGACATATTTAAGAAGGTCTTTTAATTCCAAATCCTTTATTAGATCTTCATCATAAGAATTCAATAAAATTACCCCCCTTTGTGTTTTTTAAAGTCTTCCTTGTCAAAATCCATAGGAATCGCTGTTTCGTCATTTTGTTGCAATCAATTCAGTGTACAATGCCATTGTAGCTTGCTGATCCGTCTCTGACAAAGCATATTCATCTTTTTTTGACCGAGTTATATTGAATTTTCTGCCATACCAAAACTTCATTCTTCTGTGTTCAATCCCAATAATAAATATAGTGCTGAGTTGAAGAATCGCTTGTCATCCCCATTTTTTCATACAATTGTTGTGCTTTTATATTAGAAGTCGCTGTTTCTAAACAGATAAATCGGGCTCCTTTATCGTTTGCAAATGAAAATGCTTTTTTCATCAATTCCTTACCTACTCCCTTTTGACGAAAATCGTTTATAACAAACAAATCATTTAAAATGAACGCATCTTTCATCGCAACAGATGAAAATGTGGGATACAGTTGTACAAATCCTACATATTGTTCACCTTGCTTTGCAACAAACAAAATAGACTCTTGTTTACGGTATCGTTCCACTAGAAAATGATAAGCACCTTCTACATTAGAAGTCTGTTTATAAAATTGGCGATATTGATCAAATAGAACCGAAACTTGTTTTAAATCATTTTCATTAGCTCTTACTATATCCACTCTTCTATCCCCTTTTCATATCAATTAGTAGTATAATAATCGATATTCTGACATGTAAAAATGTACAGATTTATACTTTATTAAATGTCAGAAGGGAGGAATGAAGAAATGAAACATTATATTTTCCCTTTCAGTGCCAATCAACCAAAATATAAACAAATTTATGAGCAATTTAAAAGATTAATCGAGCAGGGAAAGTTAAAAACAGGAGAAAATCTTCCTTCCATTCGTTCACTAGCCAATGACCTAGGTGTTAGTCGCCACACTACACTACAAGCATATGATCAATTATTAGCTGAAGGATATATTCAAGCCAATGAGCGTAAAAGCTATAGTGTCAATGAATTTGAACCGATATTTCTTCAAACCTCTATTCCAGAAGTACCTAGAAATGAACCAATACAATTGATCGATTTCATTGATTTCAAAGCAAGTACTGTTGATGAGGAACAATTCCCTTTAAAAGTCTGGCGGCAAATTTCCAACAAAGTTCTGCAGCAATCCATTAGCTTTCAATATGGAGAACCTTTTGGAGAACCGGGGTTTAAACAAGAACTGGCTGATTATTTATTTCAAGCGAGAGGTATGATCATTAACCCCAAAAATATGATCGTTGGAAGTAATACACAGCAACTACTGTTGTATTTGGGATTTCTATTAAAAGAACGTTTTTCTAGTATCATTGTTGAAAACCCTGGTTATAGCGGTGTACGTGAGGTCTGTCATTTACATGGATTTGAGATTGAAAGTATTCCTGCATCAAAACAAGGTGTATTATTGGACTCACTCGTAAATAAATGCGGGAAATTATTGTACATAACACCTTCACATCAATATCCTACTGGTACTGCACTATCGATTCAACAAAGAATTGAATTGATTCAATGGGTACGATCAAATAACGGTTTCTTATTAGAGGACGATTACGATGGAGAATTTCGATATGGACAAAAACCATTTCCTGCTTTAGCCTCTTTAGATGCTGCACATGTCATTTATTTTGGTACGTTTTCAAAAGCATTTTTACCAGCTATACGATTAGCATATATGGTGTTACCTGATTCATTAATCAATATCTATATGAGTAAATTTGAACATTTCGAACATAATGCTTCGTTATTGCACCAACTGACCATGACTGAATTTATGAAAAGTGGTGAATGGACAAAACATATTAAGCGTATGCGCAATACTTATAAAAGGAAAATGAATTTATTGGTACAACAAGTTCAACATTTATTTGGAAAACAAATTGAGATCATTGGTGACAATGCAGGGTTATATATCATGTTACGTATACACACTCCCTATTCCGAAAAAGAATTACTTGAAAAAGCTCTTCAACAGCATGTTAAAGTGTATCCTACAAGTCATTTATTTATCGAAAATCCACCTGTGCAACCGCACATACTGCTCGGTTTCGCAAACCTTACTCTTGAACAAATCGAAAGAGGTATTTGTTTATTAAAAGAAGCATGGGAATAAGATTGGTGGTTCATGAACGATTTTGTTTGAAACTTAGAGTGTGAATTTCATAATTGAATGTTGTGAATCGACTCTTTATCAAAATACCACTTCACCTTTCTATTTTTATCCCCACTTTTTCGGTATGAAGTTCAATCAACACAAAAAACCTTGAAAGGTATTAGCCAATCAAGGTTCATTTTGTTACTGCATTTTCACTGCTTTTTTCATTTCCTCTATTATTTGATTAAACCACTGTAGAGGGTTTAATGAGATCGCCGGAAAGTATATTTCTGCATTATTTTCAATAAAGTTTTCTTTTTTTTGTATTGTTAGAGTACTATTCAAAAAACCCTGACAATCCTTTATAGTAGACAGCAGACATTCTTTGCTAGCTTCATGGATAAACTCATCTAACGCTTCCTCTGGTGAATCAATATCCTGATGAAATGTCCCACCTAAAAAATCTTCTAACTTCTTTAAATAACTAGAGCTCTCATTCATTGAATCACCTATTATCATTAAAATTATCAGTTTAAATAGTCGAGTTTAAAAACCTTCATCTCATAGAAAACAGGTTGTGGTTCTGCTCTTTGATCAATTAATCTTGCTTACAATTAAATTGCGCATTTTCCAATATGAAGTTCAAAGTGTTTTTCTTCTGAAAATATTTGAGCAATTTTACCTGTTATTTTATCTGCTACAATGATGCTATGATTCTCTGAAAATAGCCAAATTTCTTCAATTGCCTTATCGAAATCTAAAGCTTTTACATTTGCCCAAACAGGAAAAGGGTCATTTTCAATTAAAATAAACCATTCTTTTTTCTCTTTGAGAAAATCTAATGAATTTTTTAACCAAGTCATAATCGAGTCTTTGTCTGTATTTGTTAATATTTCGGAAGGTGTTGAATCTATTTGACGAAATTGTTTTAATACTGTTTCACATAATTTTAGCCATTGAGAAGTATCATCTTCAAAATCAATTACCTCAATATATGCTAAATGTTGTATTTTCTTTTTAGCATTCATCAAAGCAATTTTTTTCTGTATTTTTTCATTTTTATATGCCATATTTTTCATACCTCGTTATTCATTGTAATAGATATGGTGATCACCATTTGGTCCATATATATTTGAATATCTTTCTTTTTTAAAATCATAATTAAATGGATCTGCACCCTCTTTTGGTTTCCCTGCGTGAGTGTGTAATTTTCCATCATTAGTATGTTGCACTATAACTCTTTTTCCTTTTGGGGTATCAAATTCATAGTACCGGCCATGGTGAGTATGGTTAGAACTGTACTCATAATTACGATATTCTTGCCCTTTCTTAAAAACATTATCTCCTACTTGCCATTGACGAGTAGGCTGTTGAGACCTAGGTATCCCCCCTAAATCCTTAGCGTGTCGCAAAGCCCTTTTTCGATTAAATCCTTCTGGACTTTGAGAACTTAAACCTATCTTCCCATGAAACCCTTTTGCCCCAAACGGCAAAAGCATCCCCAGCGCCGCATTCATACTCGCTTCCTGTTGTTCTTTCGAGATCTTATTTCCAAACATATCTCGACCCGTAATCGCTTCGTTGAAGCCGTTTGTTGCGGTGAGTCCATATAAGCCTTTTTGAGACGTTTTCAGGGCGTCAAAAGACTTCTGTGATGTCTTGTAAATGTCGACCGCTCTGACTGCGGCTGACGTGGCTTGAGTCGTTTTATAAACGGCTTTACCGCCTTTGAAAATACGGCCCGCCCATCCGACGATCGGGATGTAGCCTGCTGCAGCCATGCCTCCTGCGGCGACTCGCTGTCCTGCGGTGAGTTCTTCACCTGTGATCGGATCGACACCTGTTGCGGCACGTTTTGCATCGTTCACGCCTGTCAGCTCATTAACGATATTCCCACCGTAATCAAGGGCTTTTTCATACCAAGGACGGTTGGCGAGCGCTTCCTGTTCCTTTGCGATCTCGCGGGCTTCTTCTTGATCTTTTTTGATTTTTAGATATTCAGAAGTTTGCTTTTCAATATCGCTTTTTGCCTTGTAGATTTCGCTATTTTGATACGCTTTCTTGTCAAAATTCATAGGCGAAATGGATTTTCCGTCATTTGTCGCATTCATCATTTCTGCGTACAATGCCATTGTAGCCTTCTCCTCAGTCTCTGACAAAGCATATTCATCTTTTAGATTTTGATCAAGTTCTCTTAGTTCTTTGACCGTCTTTTTTCGTTCATCTTCCGCATCTTCTATTTTTTCAGCAAAGGTTTGGCTATCAAATACCTCTAGGGAAATGAGGTCATCAATATCTTGAAAAATCGTTTTGAGTGCCTGTTTTTGATCTTTCACAATGCTTTTTGCATTCTTGATGCCCATATGTACTGCATTGTCTAAAAAGTGTTCCTCTATAAAGGTATCGCCGCCAAAGCTCGTATCATCCAGTGTCCCAGAAACACCTTCATGAAAGGCTTTTTGCTTATCAATAAAGCTAATAAACATGTCTACATTTCCAGCGAGTTCTTTATAGAAGCTTTTAATGTTATCGGCACCTTTTCCAGTGAAATCATCACCGAGGTTGGCAACACCTTGTAATGCCTTTTTTAAATCTACCATTTGTTCGCGGAGTTCCTGATAGTGTTTTGACCTTGTATCCATGGCACTGGTTAGTGCTTTTGCATCAAGTATCTTCCCCAGCAGAATTCACTCCTTCCTATTCATTGACAAGGTCAATTTTACCAACACAAGGAATGTCATGAAATAGGAATAAAGATACAAAAACAGCTTCTATTTAATCAGAGAAAGGTGCGTTTCTTCAAAAAACGGACACCAATCAAGGCATTTTAAGTGCTCAATGATCAGCGTCCGCAGGTTCTTCTTTCTGGACAACATATTCGGTTCATTTTTCTTGTCTATTAAAGGGTATAACATATTTTATATAACGAATATGTTATACCCTTTCTTCTTAAACTAACGCACCTGTTAGCATAACAAAAAAATGATTATTTTATTTTTTTTAGCATTTTAAAATTAGCCAACTTAACCCCCTTTTTTTCCACAGTTTGTGAACAAACAATTTTGTAACCTAGATGTTCAAAAAATGGCTTAGCTGTGATACTTGCTTCGGTATCAATTTCTAAAAGCTTTAGTTTCTTTGCCTCAGATTCGAGCATATCAACTAAAGCTGTGGCTATACCTTGTCCTTGATAATCTTTATGAACGAATAGTCTATCTAAGTACCCGGTATGCGTTAAATCGCTAAAACCAACAACTTTACCATTCACTTTAGCAACAAATGTTATATTTTGACTCAATGATTCCTTCCAAGAATTCATTTTAGATTCTTTTTCATCTCTTGGTGCCCAAGCATCCAATTGTACTTGGGAATAATCTTTTGAATTTACGGAATGAACTGTTTCATAAAACAATGAAATAATCTCTTTTGTATCAGTTTCCTTAAACTTTATAATCTCCACTTTCTGTTATACCTCCCCTTTTTAGGATAAGCATCCTAATATACTTATCATTATTTCAGCAACTCCTTCTTGCGCTATACTGCTCCGTTAGTTGAAGGAGGGTGAACGTTGTTCTCTCTTATAAATTTTTATAGACATCTGCATATGCTACTTTCAGTTGCTCTCTTAATTGCCTATTTTCCTCTTCCAACTTTTTGTTTTTTTAGAGATGCAATGAGAGCATCTTTGTTGTTTTCGTTCATTTCTCGCTTTACTTATTTCGGTGTAGTTAACGCATCAGTGTGCTTTCTTACGATTTAGACTTAAGCAATTGCAGCTCTTGATCCATGATTTCAGCTGCTTCTGAAATAAATTGAATGATTAAATCCAATTCTTCTGGCTTGTATTCATTTGTGAGTTTTTTGGTGGATGCCGATAAAGATTGAAAGAGTTCCTTCACTTGTGATTTCCCAGCCGTTAATGGAACAATGATGACTCTTCGCTTGTCTTTTGGGTCCTTCTCCCTTTTGACGTAGCCTGCTTTTTCTAACCGGTCAATGAGAGCGGTGACCGCACCTGAGCTAAGACCAGTTTTTTCACTTAATTCACCTGCTGTGAGTGGTCCAAGTTCGTTTAACAAATCTGCTGATTTGAGATCTGTTGGGAAAAGGCCGAGCGATTGAGCGGCTGCTTGGTGAAATAGGACTGTTCGTGTAGCAAGGCGTCTCATCGTATGAATGATCTGGTCCGCTCGATCTTCTGCCTCGTTCTTTGTTGACAACTTGTTCTCCTCCCTTTAAAATCAATTTATCTTGATCATCAAGATAAATGTTCTCTTACTTTATAATTAACTTGATCATAGCAAAAAAGTGAAGAGAACGTAAGCAGGAGGTAAATGAAATGAATAACGTGGATCATAAAGGCAAGGCATCCACTCGCTTTGTTGTCGTCGGGTTGCTGTTAGGGATTTTTATGGCAGCGATGGACAACACCATTGTCGCAACAGCAATGGGAAGCATCGTCGCCGATTTGGGCAGTTTTGATAAATTTGCTTGGGTGACTGCTTCTTATATGGTGGCAGTGATGGCCGGTATGCCGATTTATGGAAAGCTTTCAGATATGTATGGTCGAAAGCGTTTTTTTCTGTTTGGACTTATTTTCTTTTTAATTGGATCTGCGCTGTGTGGCATCGCACAAACAATGGATCAGCTCATTATTTACCGTGCGATTCAAGGACTTGGAGGCGGTGCTCTTCTTCCGATCGCTTTCACGATTATCTTTGATATCTTCCCGCCAGAAAAACGCGGGAAAATGTCCGGTATGTTTGGTGCAGTTTTTGGTCTATCCAGTGTATTAGGACCGCTGTTAGGAGCAATTATTACGGATTCGATCGGCTGGCATTGGGTGTTTTATATTAACGTACCAATTGGTATCGTCAGTGTATTCTTAATCGCCAAATTTTATCAAGAATCGCTTGAGCATCGCAAGCAGAAAATTGACTGGTCAGGTGCCATTACACTTGTCGTTGCGGTTGTCAGTTTAATGTTCGCCCTTGAGCTTGGCGGTAAATCGTATGCATGGGATTCTGTTCAAATCTTGACACTATTTGCTGTGTTTGTTGTCTTTGGCACCATCTTCTTCATTGTTGAACGGAAGGCAGAAGAACCGATTATTTCATTTTGGATGTTTAAAAATCGTTTGTTTGCGACATCTCAAATTTTGGCGTTTTTATATGGCGGGACGTTTATTATTCTAGCTGTCTTTATTCCTATCTTCGTCCAGGCGGTGTACGGTGAATCTGCAACAAGTGCCGGGTTCATTTTAACACCGATGATGATTGGTTCCGTGATTGGCAGTATGATTGGTGGAACGATGCAGACGAAAGTACCTTTTAGACGATTAATGACCATCTCTGTGATTTCATTTTTTGCTGGGATGCTGCTGCTTGCCAATATGTCGCCTGATACAGCAAGATTGTGGCTTACGCTCTTTATGATGATTTCAGGTTTTGGCGTTGGATTTAGCTTCTCCCTTCTGCCATCTGCTTCAATGAATGATCTCTCTCCGCGCTACCGCGGCAGTGCTAATTCTACCAATTCGTTCATGAGATCACTTGGGATGACTTTAGGCGTGACGATTTTTGGAACGATTCAAACCAATGTCCTGACAAATCGTTTAGCAGATGCTTTTAGCGGAATGAAAGGAGCTTCTTCTCCAGTTGGTGATCCACAAGCCATTTTTCAAGAGGGGGCACGCTCACAAATTCCGCCTGATATTTTAAATAAAGTGATTGATGCGATGTCACAAAGTATTACGTATGTATTTATGATTGCTTTATTCCCGATTGCACTTGCGGCGATTACGGTCATATTTATGGGAAATGCACGAGTACGTACATCAAATGAAATGAAAGAAAGCGAATAATGTGAAAAAAGCAGAGCGATGCGGCTCTGCTTTTTTTCATCTTATTGATATAAAAGTTGGGCTTTTCCTTCACTGCCAACGATCTTTATTTTAGATGTGACCATGTCTTTGGCTGCTTGTTTTGCTTTTTGTAAATACATACGCGGATCTAAACTTTCAGGTTCGTTTGAGAAATGATCACGAATCGCTTCAGAGTATGCATTTTTCAGTTCAGTGGACACATTGACCTTTGCCATACCGAGTGCGACACATCTTTTGACATCTTCATCTGGTACAGCTGAACCACCATGAAGGACAAGCGGCACATCGACAAGCGCTGCAATTTGTTCAATGCGGTCAAAGTCGATATCCGGCACCCCTTTATAGATGCCGTGGGCCGTGCCGATCGCAGGTGCTAAAGTAGGTACACTAGTTTCTTCTACAAATTGATGGCATTCAGATGGAATGGCTTTTTCAGCATCTTTTTCATCCACGACAATATCATCTTCTACCCCGCCTACCTTGCCTAACTCGGCTTCCACATTCACTCCTACTTTTAAGGCAAGGTCCACCACTTCTTTTGTGCGGCGTACATTTTCTTCATATGAATGCATGGAAGCATCGATCATCACAGATGTATATCCTGCTCGTATACAAGTAAGAATCACATCAAAATCAGTGCAATGATCGAGATGAAGGCCGATTGGGATTTGGTATTGATCCGCTGCCGCCTTTACTGTATCTGCAATGGCTTTTGCGCCAAGCGATTGGACCGTGCCAACCGTTGTTTGCAAAATGACAGGTGATTTTAATTCAGCTGCCGTTTCGAGTACCCAGTAAATACTATCAAAGGAATGTACATTGAATGCGACAATTCCGTATTTTTCTTTTTTTGCTGCTTCAAGCATAGGTGTTGTGGAAAGTAAAGGCATGGTCAAACATCCTCTCTCGTCAAAATATCTGTTTTTAATACAGCGAGCATTTCTTCATTTGTTCTTGTTTCGAGCAGTTTTTGCCGTTTCATTTCATCCATTAATCCGCGTGAAAGAGCAGAAAGTGCTTGTAAGTGAGTGGTTCCTGCTTCACTTTTTGGAATGAGCAAGGATAAGAAGAAAAAGCAAGGCTTCCCATCAAAAGCGTCCCATTCAATTCCGGTTTCTGTACGGACGATGACGAGTGCCGGTACTTGAATGGCGTCTGACTGTGTATGCGGAATGGCAAATCCATCTTGAAAGCCGGTTGTACTCAGAGCTTCTCTTTCAGCTAGTCCTTTTTTGACAGCCTCAGGAGATGTGCAAATCCCTGCTTCAGAGGCAATGTCAGCTATGGCTGCAAAAACGCCAGCCTGTGAAGAAGCTGTTTCATGTAGATTCATATAAATATGTTCCATCATTTCTCTTCCTCCCTATTAAACTGCGGGTTTGTCTATTTTCTTGCGGTAAAGTCCGTATAGAATCGCACCTACAAGTGAGCCGATGAGTATGGAAAGCACCCACTGAAATGCGCCTGTGACGACTGGAAGGACAAGGAATCCACCGTGCGGAGCAGGAACCTGTACGCCAAAGAGATACGTCAATATAGCAGAGATGGCGGAACCAAACATGATAATTGGCAGGACAACGACTGGGTTTTTTGCTGCAAATGGAATGGCTCCTTCGGTAATATGAGTCGCTCCGAGAATATAGTTGATCATCCCAGCATTTCGTTCCTGTGGTGTGAAATGTTTTCGGAAAATCGTTGTGGCAATCGCAATGATAAGCGGCGGTGTGATACATGCTGCTGACACCCCTGCCATGAAGTAAAGGTTACCTTCTGCGAGTAAAGCCGTTCCTGTGACATAGGCTGCTTTGTTAAAAGGTCCTCCCATATCAAATCCACACATGGCTCCAACAATTAAACCTAAAAGCAATGGATTGGTGGATTGAACTGATGAGAGAAAATCCATTAATGAATGATTTAGCGCTGTAATTGGAACTAATAGCGGGGTCATGACAGCCCCGATTAAGAAAATACCAATGACAGGATAGATGAAAATTGATTTTAATCCGTCAAGTGATGCTGGTAATTTTTGAAGCAGGAATTGAAGAAGTACGATGATATACCCTGCTGCAAAACCTGCGATAATACCACCTAAGAATCCAGCGCCTCCATCGTTTGCAAGCAAGCCACCGATAAATCCGACAACCATCCCTGGGCGTTTGGCGATTGAATCAGCGATAAATGCTGCTAAAATAGGCACCATTAAGCTAAAGCCGAGTCCGCCAATGTTTTTCAAGTAGGCAGCGAACGGATGATACGTTTCATGCTGAGGGTCAGCTGAGTAAATACCGAATAGAAAAGATAAAGCGATTAAGACACCGCCCCCAACAACAAATGGAAGCATGTGTGATACACCGTTCATTAAATGTTTGTAGATGGTGTGTATCCACTTATTCGCTGACTTTTGTTGAGCTGATGAAGGCGCAGATGGTTTTTCTGTTCCAGAAGCTCTTCCTTTCACTTGATGAACGGGGGCTTCTCCATTGATAATGCCTTGAATCAGTTCGTTTGGTGTGCGAATACCCTTTGCTACAGGTACTTCAATGAGTGGTTTGCCGTGAAAACGATCTGTATTCACATCTTTGTCAGCAGCGACAATGACACCATAGGCCTCCAAAATGTCTTGATCCGTTAAAGCGTTTTCAATTCCTACTTGACCATGCGTTTCAACTTTGATGTCGACCCCTAATTGCTCAGCTGCGATTTTTAATGCCTCAGCTGCCATAAATGTGTGCGCAATGCCTGTTGGACAGCCAGTGGCAGCGACAATTTTCTTGCGGCTCATGTGAACTCCCCCTTATATGTTCTGAATGTGTATTTGCTCAATTAATGAATCAATGTCATGTAAATCACTTAACCCTTTTGAAAAGGCGGTAGATGCCCCTGTTGCAATGCCGTAGCGTAAGCATACTTCATGAGGTTGTCCTTCCAGCTGTTTACTTAGGAATGCAGCGAGCATGGCATCACCAGAACAAGCCGTGTTTACGACCGTTCCTATTGGTGCATTTCCTTTTAATACGGCTTCGTTTGTAAGGAATAGTGCACCTTCTCCTCCTCGGGAAATGAGTACTTGCTCTGCACCCATCTCGATCAGCTTTTGTCCTGATTCAATGAGTTCTGTTTCTGATAAACGGTGAGTTTTTCCAAAAAATGCGGCCATTTCTTCTTCATTTGGTTTTAGTAAATATGGTTTGTACTGAAGAGTCTCTAAAACCGCTTTAGAGCTTGTGTCTAATATAAATTTCACGTTGTTTTGATGACAAATAGCGGCTATCTCTGAGAAAATGCTAGCAGGGACGCCTTTAGGCAAACTGCCTGACATAATGAAGATGCTGCCTTTTGGAATGGTCGAGATTTTTTCGCGAAAGGCATCAAGCGCTTTTGCCTCAATAGCAGGTCCTTGATTCACAAGCTTGTATTCTTCTGTTGTGTTAATAAATACATTAATGCGTGTAATCCCATCCACTGGGATAAAATCGGTTTGAATGGAAAGATCTTTTAACGATTGTTCAATATATGAACCTGAAAACCCAGCAATAAATCCTAATGCAGTGCTGGTGAAGCCATATTTCTTTAGCATAATGGAGACATTAACACCTTTTCCATTTGGCTGATAATCCTCATCTTCCGTGCGGTTGACTGTATCTGCCCGCATTTCTTTTAATGCAATATATAGGTCAATAGCAGGATTTAAGGTGCAGGTATAAATCAATTGGTTTCACCTTCTTTCTTTTCTCTAAAGAAAGTATCTCATACGATTCAGTGAAAATGTTTTCAGATTGTGTAAAGGTTTTCACGGTAAAAAGCCTCCCATCATAAAGTGTGGAAGGCTTTTTGAGTGTTTATTTCATCCGAATCACATAGGCGTCTAGTAAAATGCGGGCAATGACATGAAGCGACAGGCGAGACCTGACTTCATAATCTGGGAAGAATGATTGTTCCCCTTTATATCCGACGAGTGTCATATCTGATATTTTACTTAATGTAGAATCAATTCTCGTTGTGACCGTAATGGTCGTGACTTGCTTCATAATGAGGTTTTGGCAGGCTTCTACTAGTTCAGACGTTTCTCCATTTAATGAAACAAAGATGGCAAGTTCGTTTTTATCAATGTCACGCGATTTGAGCCGAATGATATTCGGGTCGTCATGAACTTCACATGTTTTCCCGATGAGCTGCAATTTGATGGTCATCTCTTTGGCGATCATCTCTGAAAAGCCTCTGCCAAAAATATAAATTTTGTCCGCATCGTGGATTTTTTGAACTGCATCCTCAATTTGCCCAATACTTTGCAGTTGAATCGTCTTTAAGACCTCTTCTTCATTTTTTCGAATGGCTAGTTTGATGTCTTCGTCAATATTTTTTAGTTGATCACTATCATCTGTCATTTTCTTTTCTTGTTTCAATCGATATTTAAAGGATGTATAGCCGTTGTATCCGATTTTCTTCATCAGTCTGACAATGGTCGCCGTCGACACGTTGGCTCTTTCACTTAATGTGACGATGGATAAGGTGGAGATATCCTCTAAATGCTGGTGAATATAATGCAGTAAATAACGTTCTGTTTCACTTAACGTTTGATACACATCACTTGGTATATTAAATAATGGTTCATTCAATGCGATTCCCCCTTACTCATTTCATACTATAATTAAATGCCCTATGAAAACAAGATGATTCTTTTATCCTGTATTTTTTATTAGAAAGCTGGATGAGTGAAATTTTGTTTTTAACATAAGCTAAGAAAAAGAACGGTTTGTGTGAAAGGAGTTGATCACTGTGCTTCAATTCTTGTTTTTTCTGATCCTTTTATATGTGGTGTATGTATTTTTGACCGCATTTGTCTTGTTTTATTTACCGTTTCAAAAAACATGTAAAGAACATTGCATCTATAAAGCTTCTTCCATCTCAGGAGACGACCAAGGCATAAATCAAGTCATGCTGCTTGATGACGGATTTGAATCGGGTCAAGTGAGAGTTCAAATGATTCGCGAGGCTAAAAAGAACATTCGTTTGAGTTATTATTCCATTCAAAAAGGAAAAACCGCCGAATGGGTGCTTGGTGCTTTAATGGAAGCGGCTGATCGAGGAGTAAAAGTTCAGCTGTTGTTAGATGGCATTTGCCATAGCCTGCGTGGACCGCTAAAGCATTTGCGTTATGCTGTGGCGAATCACCCGAATATGGCCATTCGTTTTTATGAGCCTTTTCGTTTGTTCAAGCCATGGACGTGGCATAACCGCCTTCACGATAAGCTTCTTTTGGCAGATGGCAGGGTCGCTGTCATGGGCGGCAGAAATATTGGTGATAAATACTTTGCAGATCAGCCGCCGAAAGACTTTGCATATGACCGAGATGTGCTGCTTTACAATGCCAAAAAGGGAAAAGTATTAGATGAAATGGAACAGTATTTCGTTTATTTGTGGAATCATGATTTTACGAAAAGAACGAAAGATGTATTTTCCAAGGCAAAAGCGAAAAAAGGAAAAAAGCTAAGAAAACAGCTACTTCGATCTTATCAGGAAGCCATTCGTACAAAAGAACCCTTTGTCATGTCCACATATGATTGGGCAAAAGACGCCATTCGTGCAAAACAGATTGCATTTTTCACAAATCCAGTGGAACGCTTAAATAAACGTCCGCTCGTCTTGAAAAAGTTAAACGATCTCGCACAGCGGTCAAAGCGTTCGGTTCTGATCCAGACGCCTTATGTCATACCGACACGGCCAATGAAAGACGGACTCACGCCATTACCAAGTGATATTCAAACGACGATCGTGACGAATTCCCTTACAGCGACACCAAACCCTTTAGCATTTGCAGGATATTTAAGCACGAAAAAGGAATTGATGAAAACAGGTGTTCATTTGTATGAATATCAAGGTCCGTATTCAATTCACGCCAAATCAATGGTCATTGATGATAACTTAAGTATTATTGGAACATATAATCTAGATGCAAGATCCAGCTTTTTAAATACTGAATCGATTTTGGTGATTGATAGTGCACCATTTGCGTTATCTCTTACGGAAGCAATCGAACGAAAAATCGCTTATAGTGTTCTCGTAGCGAAAGATCGGACAGCATATAAAGCAAGCGACTACGGACAGAAAAAAAAGCCTTTCATGAAAAGGCTCCTTTTAACTGGTTTATCTACCATAACGGTTTTATGGCGGCGGTTGATTTAAATAAAAGGGCAGCTACTTTTGTGGCAGCCCTTTTTCTCTTGACTGCTCCTCTTCTACTGGTTCAAGCTTGGTTAACTTAAATACGAGGATTCCTGCCACAATGACAAGTACACCTAATAATTTTGTAAAAGAAAATGTTACTTTTTCTAACCCAAGCCAGCCAAGCGAATCAAATAGAAGCGCACAACCTAGCTGGGAGGTGAGAACAATCGAGATTCCATAAGTGGGACCGAGACGTTTGATGCTCTGAACAAGACAGATGACAACGCCTACCCCGATGGCTCCGCTTATCCAGTACCAGGCTTCCATATGCCTTAATTGAAACATGCCGGTTCCTTCTAACAAAAGACCCATCAAAAGTGAAGCGATAAAGCCCATTCCTAGAACTAGCGTCGTTGTTGACCAAGAGCCTGTATGCTCATTGACTTTACTATTAAAAATGGTTTGTAAGCTGACAAGTGCCCCAGCAGTGACAGCTAATATTATTCCTATGATCATATAAAAGTCCTTTCGTTTCTTCTATTCATAAATGTTGTGTTCTGCTATTTCTAAAAGCCCTTTTTGATCACAAATCGTAATCTTTCCTCTTCGCCTTTCAATCAGCCCTTTTTCTTGGAACTGCTGAATGACCCGATTAATATGGCGGTAGCTTGTTCCAATTAAGCTCGCTGCATCCGTGAGGCGAAGCGGCCGTGCACGCGCGTCATCATCACCTGTTAAAACAGACAATAAATAGCTTGCAAGCCTGACCTCTACAGGGTATAAAAGGTGGAAGCTTAAATCATTTGATTTTGTATAAAATTTGTTTGTGATGCCCTTGAGCAAAAAGGTTAAAACTCGAGGATCGTCCTTTGCATGCCGCATGAGGGCTTGATGAGAAATCCTCAGCATATGTACTTCTGTAACGGCTTCAACTGTATTGACCATATCTGTCTGCTGAACGTATTCAATATCTCCAATCGCTTCAAGAGGGTTTTTAAAGCAAAGAATAAACGTTTTTCCTTCCTTTGTGGTGGTGAAAATCTTTAATTTTCCTTTCACCAGCAAGTACATATACTCCCTTTTATCCCCTTTTGAACAAATCAGCTCACCTTGCTGATAGCGCCACAAGCTCACATGTGAGATGAGTTTTTGATGAAAAACATTCTGTAATTGATGCGTCTTCATATAAGAGGAAAAAAGAGATTCATCATGCAGCTCCTCCATCTGATGCCCTCCTTTATAGTTTTAAGATGATGACGCCTGCAATCATTAAAAGGATGCCTGCATAATGAGGCCATTTCATTTTTTTCTTCTGAACACCAAACCATCCTTTTGCATCAATGGCAAAGGTAAACGCAAGCTGAGCGATGAGTAGAGCAGCGATGGTGAGTGTCACACCAATGATTTGAATGGCAGTGACCTCATTAAAAATAATAATGGCTGCAAATGCACCCCCAATTAAATAAAGAGTCTGCACTTTTTTGTATTCCTTAAAGTGGCCATCCCGTACGATGAGTAAAATGACGAGAGAGATGATAAACCCTGTCAGCTGCGTGATCGTTGCCGCCTGCCACGTCCCGATATCTTGACTAATTCTGGCGTTGGCCACACCTTGCAGTGTAATACAAGCGCCTCCTAATAATGCGAAAATAACACCTTTCATTCGTTCAAAAGCTCCTTCTTTTTTCAGTCTAGTTCCATTAAATGATAGATGCCCTCATGTTGAAAAGGACATATGTCCCACTTTGCGTATTATATCAGAAACTTTTTCTCATGCAGTTTCTCTGTTTTAGATTTTTCACAGTGGGTACAGTTTTATATCAGCTGAAAACAGAATATTGGATTGAATCACACATAAAAAGGAGACATGTCAGAATGAGAAATCAAGAGAAACACTTTATTAATGGAGAATGGGTCGCATCAACAGGAAACGAAACGACGGAGGTCATTAACCCTGCGACAGAGGAAGTCATTGGCACCATTAGTTTAGGAACGAAAGAAGATTTAGATAAGGCAGTCAAAGCAGCTCGAGCCGCCTTCCCTTCTTTCTCAAAAACATCTCGAAATGAACGAGTAGAAATGCTGGAAAACATTGTGCGCGGGTACGAAAAACGCAAGGATGAACTTGTAGAAGTGATGACAAAAGAGCTTGGTGCACCGCTGAAAGTGTCCGAAGAAGTTCATTACAAAATGGGTTATGAACATTTTTCTAAAGCAGCGGAAGCACTAAAATCTTATACATTTACCGAAGACCGCGGTGGACATACGATTATAAAAGAAGCGATTGGTGTCAGTGGATTAATTACACCGTGGAACTTCCCGACGAATCAGACATCTCTTAAAATTGCGGGTGCCATTGCGGCAGGTTCACCAGTTGTCTTAAAGCCAGCGGAAATTACCCCTTTTGCTGCGATGATTCTTGCAGAAATTATTGATGAAGCAGGTGTACCGAAAGGAGTCTTCAACTTAATAAACGGAACGGGTGACGTGATTGGTGACGGCATTAGCTCACACCCTGATATTGACTTCGTTTCATTTACAGGATCAGGTGCCGTCGGCTCTAAAATTATGGAAAACGCAGCGGACAATGTGAAGAAAGTAGCACTTGAGCTTGGCGGAAAATCCCCTCTTATCGTCTTAGACGATGCAGATGTGGACGAAGCAGCAGAAACAGCCATTCATCATATTGCGATGAATACAGGTCAAGTGTGTTCTGCAGCTACACGTGTGCTGATCCCAGAATCAATGAAAGGCAAGTTTGAAAAAGCGCTGCTGAACGCCCTGCCGAAGTTTACAGTTGGTGATCCGAGAGAAGATCACGCTACTGGCCCGCTTGTTTCTAAAAAGCAATGGGATACGGTGCAATCTTATATTGAAAAAGGAATCGAAGAAGGTGCTACCCTTCTTGCTGGGGGAACTGGAAAGCCAGACGGAATCGATAAAGGATATTTCGCCAAGCATACCATTTTCACCAATGTGAAAAATGATATGACCATTGCGCAAGAAGAAATCTTTGGGCCGGTCATGAGTGTGATCACGTATCAAGACCTCGATCACGCCCTTGAGATCGCCAACGATACAGTGTATGGTCTTGCTGGGTATGTTGTTGGTCAAGATGAAAAAACATTAAAATATGTCGCTGAACATATTCGTGCCGGTCAAATCACCATTAACAATGCTGAAACAGATTACTTTGCCCCATTTGGCGGTTTTAAGCAGTCTGGTATCGGAAGAGAATGGGGAGACTTCGGTATCGAAGAATATTTAGAAGTGAAAGCTGTGATGGGACTTCCAACGGCGTAAGGCAGGCGAAAAAGAGGAAAACGGTGATCCGTTTTCCTTTTTTTGTGCCCTCTCCCCTATTCATCCGTGTTTTGTCATTAGAAATCTTAATCATGACAATCAATATTATATATTTTACTTAATGGCAAACTTTCGGTAAAGTTCAAATTGAACCTATATATATAATTCCTATCGAATTAATCTATGTTTATATTCCTTGTGAGGTGGATATTGTTGCAACTTCATGTATTGAACAGTCCGTTTAGCCAGGAGCAGGCAGAGTTACTCAATCAGCTGCTTCCGACTTTAACAGAACAGCAAAAAATTTGGCTTACTGGTTATTTATCAGCACAGGCAACCCTTGCCGGCTCAGAAGTTGTCGCTCCGGCGCCTTCTGCCGCAGCATCTGTACAGCCTGTGAGCAAAGATGTGACCGTGCTTTATGGGTCGCAAACAGGCAATTCCGAAGGGTTAGCAAAAAAGACAGCCCAGCATCTTGAAGAGAAAGGCTTTCAAGTGACGCTCTCTTCTATGTCCGATTTTAAACCGAATAATCTGAAAAAAATAAACAATTTACTGGTCATTGTCAGCACACATGGCGAAGGAGATCCGCCGGATAATGCCCTTTCGTTCCATGAATATGTTCACGGCAGACGTGCGCCAAAGCTCGATCATTTAAGCTTTTCTGTCCTTTCATTAGGTGACAGCTCATACGAATTCTTCTGTCAGACAGGAAAAGAATTTGACGAACGCTTCAAAGAGCTTGGCGGCACACGTCTTTTTGACCGAGTGGACTGCGACCTTGATTATGATGAGCCGTTTTCAGAATGGCTACAAGGTGTTGCCTCCTCTTTGAGTGAAGGTGAAGCTGTATCAATTCCGCAAGAATCAGCGGGAGTCAACAATCAAGCCGTTTCTGAATATTCAAGAACGAATCCTTTTTATGCTGAAGTTCTTGAAAATATCAACCTAAATGGGCGTGGATCTAATAAAGAAACACGTCACTTAGAGCTTTCTCTTGAAGGATCAGGCCTCGTGTATGAGCCAGGTGACAGCCTTGGCATTTACCCGACAAATAATCCTGCACTTGTCGATGAACTGATTCAAACATGCGGATGGAATGCAGAAGAATCCGTCACCGTTCATAAAAACGGAGACACTCTCCCTTTAAAAGAAGCACTCACCTCGCATTTTGAGATTACGGTTTTAACAAAACCACTTCTTCAAAAGATCGCTGCACTGACAAAAAGCGAATCCTTGCATGCCCTTTTAGAAGAAGGAAACGAAGAAAAACTGAAAGAATATATCGCAGGCCGGGACCTAGTAGATGCGGCTCGTGATTTCGGTCCTTTTGAAGGAACCGCCGCAGAATTCACGTCCATTTTAAGAAAAATCCCTGCACGCCTTTATTCCATTGCAAGCAGTCTCAAAGCAAATGACGAAGAGGTTCATTTGACGATAGGGGCTGTCAGATATGATGCGCATGGCAGAGAACGCCAAGGTGTCTGTTCGATTCTATGTGCAGAGCGCCTGCAGCCAGGTGATACGTTACCTGTTTATATTCAGCACAACCAAAACTTTAAGCTTCCTCAAGATCCAGATACACCGATCATTATGGTAGGACCAGGCACAGGCATCGCCCCTTTCCGTTCATTTATGCAGGAGCGTGAGGAAATGGGTGCAAACGGAAAGTCATGGTTATTCTTCGGTGATCAGCATTTTGTGACGGATTTCTTATACCAAACGGAATGGCAAAAGTGGTTAAAAGATGGCGTCTTAACGAAAATGGACGTGGCTTTTTCAAGAGATACTGAGGAAAAAGTATATGTCCAGCACCAAATGAAGAAACAAAGCAAAGAATTATTTGAATGGCTTGAGCAAGGTGCTTACGTGTATATTTGCGGAGATGAAAAGCATATGGCGCATGATGTCCACAATACCCTTCTATCCATCATTCAAGAAGAAGGTGCGATGAGCAAAGAAAAAGCAGAAAGCTATCTTGCCAACTTACAGCAACAAAAACGCTATCAGCGTGACGTTTATTGATTTGATGCTTGAAAGAAAGGAGCTTTTACTTACATGGTGAAGACAGCATTAACAGCGCCGGATGGACCTCCGAGCGACGTAGAGGAAATCAAAGAAAAAAGTGATTATTTACGGGGTACGTTAAAAGAAGTGATGCTTGATCCGATCTCAGCGGGAATTCCGGATGATGACAACCGACTGATGAAGCATCACGGCAGCTACTTACAAGATGATCGTGATCTGAGAAATGAACGACAAAAACAAAAGCTTGAGCCTGCCTATCAATTTATGTTGCGTGTCCGTCTGCCTGGCGGAATCGCCACATCTAAGCAGTGGCTTGTGATGGATGAGCTTGCTCACAAATACGGAAACGGTACGTTAAAGCTGACTACTCGTGAAACCTTTCAGCTTCACGGTATTTTAAAATGGAATATGAAAAAGACCATTCAAGACATTCATTCTACTATGCTTGATACGATCGCAGCTTGCGGCGATGTGAACCGGAATGTCATGTGTACATCGAATCCTTATCAATCTGAAGTGCATCATGACGTGTACGAGCTGGCAAAAAAATTAAGTGATGACTTACTTCCACAAACAAGAGCCTATCATGAGATTTGGCTTGATGAGGAAAAGGTAGCAGCAACACCTGACACTGAGGTTGAACCGATGTATGGTCCGCTTTATTTGCCAAGGAAATTCAAAATTGGCGTGGCCGTCCCTCCTGCTAATGACATTGATGTTTTTTCGCAGGATCTAGGCTTCATTGCCATTATAGAAAACGATCAACTGGTCGGTTTTAATGTCGCAATTGGCGGCGGAATGGGTATGACGCATGGTGATACAGCGACTTATCCGCAGCTTGCAAAGGTCATCGGCTTTTGTACACCTGAACAAGTCGTAGAAATTGCCAAACAAGTCATCACCATTCAACGTGACTACGGAAACCGTTCCGTCCGAAAAAATGCCCGCTTTAAATATACGGTGGACCGCCTTGGTCTTGAGAATGTAAAAGAAGAACTTGAGCGCCGTCTTGGGTTTACTCTTTTAGAGGCAAAGGACTATCACTTTGATCATAACGGTGACCGTTATGGCTGGGTAAAAGGCATTAATGGCAGATGGCATTATACGATGTTTGTAGAAGGCGGACGCATCACAGATTATGATGATTATCCGCTGATGACAGGCATCCGCGAAATCGCCAAAGTTCATACAGGTGACTTCCGTCTAACCGCCAATCAGAATTTAATCATTGGGAATGTGACAACTCATAAAAAGAAACAAATCGAACAGCTGATTCAAAAGTTTGGTTTATCAGACGGCCAGCAGCACTCCGCCCTGCGGCGCAGCTCAATGGCTTGTGTGTCTTTGCCAACTTGCGGCTTAGCGATGGCTGAAGCAGAGCGCTACCTTCCAAGATTAATTGATAAAATCGAAGACATCGTGGAAGAAAACGGATTAAGTGATAAAGAAATCACCATTCGAATGACTGGTTGTCCAAATGGTTGTGCTCGTCATGCGCTTGGAGAGATTGGATTTATCGGAAAATCACCTGGTAAGTATAATATGTATCTTGGTGCCGCATTTGATGGCAGCAGATTAAGTAAATTATACCGTGAAAATGTGGGTGAGGAAGACATTCTAAAAGAACTTGGCTCTATTCTCCCCCGCTATGCAAAAGAACGAGAAGAAAATGAACATTTCGGCGATTTTGTCATTCGGGCAGGGATTGTGAAAGAGACAACAGATGGAACGAATTTTCATGTGCAATAAAAATAGACAGGAACCATCCTGTCTCAGATTGTTGACAAAGGGCTAAAATGAACTTTATTTTAGCCCTTTGTCTTCTTTTCAGCGTGATAGAAAACCTTTGCAGCCCTAGGAAGGACGAGCATCGGCGCGGAGCGAATTTAACATTCGTGAGCACCGAAGCGCAGGACTGACACCGAATGCGAGGGTTTGTCTACACGCTGAGACAGGAACCATCCTGTCTTTTTTATTTTTTCTGTTTCTTATTCAAGTATTCGGTCAGACTCTTATATACATCTGGATTGTCTAATGAAGATAGATCGGGTGAAGGCTTCTCTTCATACGCCCCTTTAAGTAAACGTCGTACGATTTTTCCATTCCTTGTTTTCGGCAAAGCTGAAATGAGATGAACTTCTTTTGGTGTGAGCGCTTTACCAGCATGTGAACCAACATGGGCTGAAAGCTCTTGGATAAGGGCTGCTTCTTCAAAAGCATGCGGACTGGTCACGATGAAACAGACGAGCGCCTCCCCTTTCACCTCATCCTTTACCCCAATCACAGCGGCTTCATGCACGGCAGGATGCCATGTAAGGATGGATTCAATTTCAGCTGGCCCGATACGTTTCCCTGCTGTATTAATGACATCATCCGATCTGCCGGTGATGTGGAATTCTCCGTCCTCTGTTTGCATGACCCAATCTCCGTGTGTCCATACACCATCAAATCGTTTGAAATACGTATCTTCATAACGCTCCGGTTCGTTCCAAAAACCACATGTCATGCCGACCCATGGCTTTTTCACCACAAGCTCCCCTACTTCATTTATCACGCTTTGCCCAGCTTCATTGTATACATCTGCCGCCATTCCTAAGATCGCCGCATTAAAGAGAATCGGTTTGATGGGACGAAGCAACGTACTGCCTACAATGCCACCAGAAACCTCGGTTCCTCCTGAATAATTTAAGATGGGAATGTTCTTTTGACCAATGGTGTGAAATAACCATTGCCACGGAGCTTCATTCCACGGCTCCCCAGTAGAAATAATGGCTTTGACATGCGATAGTTCGACCCCATCAATCGTTTGCTGCATCGCAGAACGAACAAATGTAGGGGAAAGCCCAAAATGAGTGACTTTCTTCTCGTGGATGAATGACCAGAGCTGCTGCTCATCTGGATAATCGGGAGCGCCGTCATATAAAACGATGGCAGCGCCATTGATCAAGCCGCCAAAGACGAGGAATGGCCCCATCATCCAGCCCATATCAGTCAGCCAAAACAACCGGTCTCCTTTTGCCACATCCATACATAGCCCGGCATCAAAAGCTGCCTTTATGGGAAAGCCTGCGTGTGTATGAACGGCTCCCTTTGGTGTGCCGGTTGTGCCTGACGTATACAAGATCATCAGCGGGTCTTCATTTGTGACATAGGTCGCGCCGGTGATCGGCTGTTCTTTTAACAAATCATTTAGCAGGACATCGTCCTGATATCCGGTATGAGAGGAAGTGTGCACAATCACTTTTTGCACAGTTGTGGTTTTGTTGATGGCATCAGCCACACATTCCCGCATGTTGATCGTTTTCCCTCGCCGCATCATTTCATTCGCTGTGACGACAATGGATGCGCCTGACGCACGAATGCGTACAGCGAGTGGCTCGCTTCCATAGCCTGAGAAGACTGGGCTGAAAATCACACCAATCTTTGCAAAGGCAAGCATGACGGCGACCGTTTCTGGAAGCATCGGCATATAGATGATGGCTACATCCCCTTTTTGAAGTCCTTCTTTCAAAAAGCCAGCTGCAAGACGGCTCACTTTCTCTTGAAGTTCGAGAAATGACCATTTCTTTTCTTCACCGGCTTCATTGCTCCAAATGATGGCGTGCTGATGCTTCGTCTCTTCTTTTTCTGCCCATTTGTCCACAGCCGTTTCGGTGATGTTAAGTGTGCCGCCCTGATACCATTTCGGCCACATCAATGAGTGGTGACCTAATGCTGCTTCATATGGTTTTTTCCACTGAATGCCGACCGCCTTTTCCGCTTCTCTCCAAAACCAGTCTGTGCGATCAATACTGGCTTGATAGAATGAGTCATACGTAGAAAAACCAAGAGATTTCATCCACTGATGCAAACGTGTTTTTTGGCTCTGCTTTTCTTCCGGTATCCATTCTGGTTTCAGGTTGATCATGAGGTCTGCCCCCTTTAGACCGGATAGACCGGATGTTTTCGTTTCGTAAATGTCATGTCTTTCGATGAATAGGCTACTAATCTATGACAAAGTTCCGTTCTGAGACGGTCAAATGGGATGACGCCATCGACAATCATTTCAGAGGCAAGCTCATAGATATTCATATCTTCCTGGTATTCCTTCCGTTTCTCTTGTATAAATGAAGCCCTCTCTTCGGGCGGGAGTTCTGCAATTTTATTTGCATAAACGGCATTTACAGCGGCTTCTGGACCCATCACAGCGATTTGCGCCGATGGAAGAGCGAGACAGCAGTCTGGCTCAAAAGCAGGACCTGCCATTGCATATAGTCCTGCTCCGTATGCTTTACGGACGATGACGGATATTTTCGGAACGGTCGCTTCTGACATAGCGGAGATCATTTTTGCCCCATGACGAATAATGCCAGCTTGTTCCACTTTTGTTCCAATCATAAATCCTGGTATGTCCGCAAGAAAGAGCAGCGGGATATGAAAGGCATCACAGAGTTGAATAAACTTGGCGGCTTTATCAGCTGAGTCGTGGAATAATACGCCGCCTTTGACCCTTGGCTGATTGGCAATGAGACCGACAGGCTGACCGTTCATTCTGCCAAAGCCGGTGATTAACTCTGCGGCAAACAGTTTTTTGATTTCAAAAAATGACCCTTCATCAATCAGTAAATCGATGAGTTGATACATATCAAATGGGGTATTCTGGCCTTTAGGAATTAAGTCTTGGATGGTGATGTTAGATGGTTTAGGTGCTTTTGCTGCTGTCGTTTTTGGTTTTTCCATATAGTTGGCAGGCATATAGGTTAAATAATCACGTGCAATTTGAATGGCCTCTTCCTCTGTTTTGGCTAATATATCTCCGCATCCAGAAATGCTACAATGCATTTTCGCACCGCCCATTTCCTCAAGCGATACTTTTTCACCGATCACCATTTCAGCCATTCGTGGCGAGCCTAAATACATAGAGGCATTTCCTTCGACCATGACGACAATATCACAAAAAGCAGGGATATACGCACCACCGGCAGCAGAAGGACCGAATAGTAAACAAATTTGAGGAATGCGCCCAGACAGCTTGACTTGGTTATAAAAAATGCGCCCTGCTCCTCTTCTGCCTGGGAACATGGCGATTTGATCAGTGATTCTTGCACCCGCAGAATCGACTAGATACAGCATAGGACAATTGAGCTTCTCGGCCGTTTCTTGAATTCGAATGATTTTTTCTACTGTTTTGACGCCCCACGATCCTGCTTTAACCGTAGAGTCGTTTGCCATGACGCAAACAGTCTGCCCATTCATACGCCCGGTTCCTGTGACGACACCATCTGCTGGTAAATGTTCATCTTTGCACTCTGCAAACATGGCATCTTCAATGAAAGAGTCCTCATCTAATAGCAAATGAAGCCGATCACGGACAAATAATTTTCCTTTTTCTTTGTTTTTTTGATGGTAGCGTTCTGCCCCGCCCTTTTCAATTCGTTGTTTTTTTAATTCATATTCTTCGATCATGACCATTCCCCTTTCTTGCTATTTGCCTCTGTAATGAGGCGTTCGTTTTTCTTGAAAAGCCTTGAGACCTTCTAGTCGATCTTCTGTATGAATTAGCCGCAGATAAGCTTCGTATTCTTTCGTTAGACCTGTTTGTAAATCGTGATCAAGGCTGGATTGAATGGCTTGTTTTGCTTCTTTTAAAGCAATCGGTCCATTTTTGGTGATTTGTTTTGCGAGTGTGATGGCATCATTCATCAGTGAATCGGCTGTAGAGATACGTTCAATCAGTCCGATTTGAACGGCTTCTTCTGCTCGTAAAGAAGTGCCTGTGAAGATCATTTCTTTCGCTTTCCCGGTTCCGATCAGGCGCGGAAGTCTTTGTGTGCCCCCTGCTCCCGGCAGGATAGCTAGTCCTGTTTCCGGCAGGCCGAGCGCTGCACCCGCTCTTGCGATGCGGAGATCACAGGCGAGCGCGAGCTCAAGACCTCCGCCAAGTGCGTGTCCGTTTATCACGGCAATGACAGGAACGGGCAAAGATTCAATGTCTGTAAAGGTTTGCTGAATGGTCAGAACAGCTTCTTTGGCTTCTTGTTCTGTCATCAATCGCCGTTCTTTTAAGTCTGCTCCTGCGCAAAAAACTTTAGCGCCAGCTCCTGTCATGAGCAAACAGCGGATGTTTTCATCATGTTTGATTTCTTGAATCGTTTGGTTAATTTCCTCTAGCATAGCAGCTGATAGAGCATTGGCTTGTGTTGGTCTGTTTAAGGTCATGATGCCAATGTAATCATCTTGTATTGAAAAATGGACCAATGAAGTCATGTGATTCACCCTTTATCAAGTAGTGTGAGACTGAAAAGCGCGTAAACAGTGACTTGGCAGGGTTCGATCCACTTTTGCTTCAATCCATTCAGCCGCTTTGATCAAGCGAGGGAGGTCGACATTTGTTTCGATCCCGAGTTTGTGAAGCATGTGCACCACGTCTTCTGTCGCCACGTTTCCGCTGGAGCCAGGTGCATAAGGACAGCCGCCAAGCCCCCCGCTAGAGGCATCAAATATGGTGATGCCGGCTTTTAATGCTGTATAAATATTGGCAAGCCCCATTCCTTTCGTATCATGAAAATGAAGTGCGATTTTATCAGCAGGAAAGCGTTCAAGTAAAAGGTCTAACCGTCTTTCTACTTGTAGCGGATGGGCTTCCCCAATGGTATCCCCGAGTGATATTTCATCAATGCCGAAGGAGAGCAGCTGTTCCGTTAATCGCAGCACTTGGTCCATCGGCACTTGTTTTTCATAAGGACATCCAAACACAGTAGAAATATAGGCCCGCGTTTGCCGTCCTTCTGCTTTTAAATCGGTTGTCATTTGTTTGATCACAGGCAGTGTTTCCTGTATAGATCGATTCATATTCTTTTTGTTATGTGTCTCACTCGATGAGATAAACATAGCCCCTAGCTCAAGGTTTGCTTCAAAAAAATGAGCTAACCCCTTTTCATTTGGGATGAGTGCGGCATAGGTAATATCCTCTTTTTTGTTTAATGATTGGGCTAATTCTTTGGCGTCTTTTAAGGCTGGAACCCATTTCGGATGAACAAATGAGGTGACTTCAATATAAGGAAGATGGGCTTCTTCGAGTAAATGGATCCATGTTCGCTTCTCCATTGTGTCCAGCCAAACGGATTCATTTTGCAGGCCATCGCGCGGGCCGACCTCTCTAATGAGCACGTTTTTTGGTAATGCCATGCGGCTTTCCCCCTATTCTGTCAGCTCTAAAAGTACCTCTCCCTCGTCAACAAAGTCCCCCTCCGCCTTATACACTTTACTGATCACACCTGCTTCTTCTGCAACAATGGGAATCTCCATTTTCATCGATTCTAAGATGGCGACTTCCTGTCCTTTTTGCACATCATCACCCTGTTTCACAAGAAGCTTCCATAAGTTTCCGGCCATTTGTATCGTGACAGTTTTCATGAACGGTTTTCCTCCCTTTTTTTCATCAGATAATCGGTTGTGATGCTGCCATGTAAAAAGGCAGTTGATTCGGCCATTTCCTTTAAAAGCGGTACATTGGTTTTGATCCCTTCTATTTCATATGCTTGTAATGCTGCTTTTAATCGTTCTATGGCGAGTTTTCGAGTATCACCGTACACAATCATTTTCGCAATCATTGGATCGTAAAATGGGGTAATGACACTTCCGCTCGTTACGCTTGACTCATGACGGATATATGGGGCATCAGGTGTAGAAAGCCGAGTGATCGTGCCTGGCGAAGGGTAAAATGTCACAGGGTCTTCAGCGTATATTCTAACTTCAATCGCGTGCCCAATTTGATGAATATCCTCTTGGCTGAAGGACAGGGGCTCTAATGCTGCAATTTTTAGCTGCTCCTCGACAAGGTCAATCCCGGTAATTTCTTCAGTGACAGGGTGTTCTACTTGCAATCTCGTATTCATTTCTAAGAAATAAAATTGCTGGTTTTGATCGACTAAACATTCAATCGTGCCCGCATTTTCATACCCAATCGCTTTGGCAGCTTTGACGGCCATCTGTCCCATTTGCTGTCTCACAGTTTCTTCAAGACAGACGGCTGGTGCCTCTTCAACAATTTTCTGATGTCTTCTTTGGAGTGAACAATCTCTTTCAAATAAGTGAACGCCGTGACCGAACGAATCAAAAAGAACTTGAATTTCGATGTGCCGTGCGTGTTCAATCACCTTTTCCATGTACAACGTACCGTCTTGAAAGAAACTTTGTGCTCTTTTTTGATTTCCTTCAAACGCTCGATGCAGTTCTTCGTCATTGCGGACGAGCTGCATACCAATCCCACCGCCACCACTCGATGCTTTTAGCATAATGGGATAGCCGAGTGTCTGTGCTTTATGAACACCTTCGTCTGCATCATGGAGCGGGGCTGAAACACCAGGAACGATTGGAATGCCCGCTTGTTCCATCGTTTTTCTCGCTTCAATTTTATTTCCCATCTGCTGAATGACTTGTGCAGATGGGCCAATAAAGGCAATGCCTTCGCTCCGGCAGCGTTCAGCAAATGCCGCATTTTCTGATAAAAGACCATACCCTGGGTGGATAGCATCAGCATTTGTTTGTTTGGCAACTTTAATGATTGCTTCCATGTTTAAATAGCTTTCAGAAACTTTAGCACCACCGATATAATAGGCGCTGTCTGCTTCTTGCACATGAAGTGCATGCTGATCAGCCTCTGAATAAACGGCAACGGTTTTGATTCCGAGCCGTTTACATGTCCGAATCACTCTACGGGCAATTTCGCCTCGATTGGCGATCAATACTTGTTCAAACATCGCTGACTTCACTCCTTTATTAGATCAAGCGCCTGCTTTTTCAAGCGGAATTTCTGAATTTTGCCTGAGGCGGTCATTGGGTACTCATCTGTAATGAAAAAGTATTTTGGGATTTTGTAGCGTGCCATTTGCGACTGACAATAGCTCGTTAATGTCTCAATTGAGACCGACTTCCCTTGTTTCAGCCGAATGAATGCGGCTGCTTCCTCGCCGTATGTCTCGTCAGGAATACCAACGACCTGTGCGTCAAGAATGGCAGGGTGAGTGTATAGGACATCCTCAATCTCTTTTGGGTACACATTCTCTCCGCCTCTGATGATCATATCTTTGAGCCGGCCTGTGATTTTCACATAACCGTCATGATCCATCTCAGCTAAATCCCCTGTATGAAGCCATCCGTCCTCATCAATGACTTCATTTGTTGCTTCTTCGTTTTTATAATAGCCCTTCATGACATGGTAACCTCTTGTACAAAGCTCTCCTTGCTGTCCTCTTGGCACTTCTTCTGATGTCCCTGGTAAAGCAATTTTGACTTCAATTTGAGGAAGCGCACGTCCGACCGTTTGAACACGTCTTTCAAACGAATCATCGGTTCTTGTTTGGGTAATGACGGGTGAACTTTCGGTTTGACCATAGGCAATCGTGAGCTCTCTTAATCCCATTTTTTCAATGACTGCTTTCATGACGTGGGATGGGCAGAGTGAACCGGCCATAATCCCCGTTCGTAATGTGGACAGGTCATAAGAGTGGAAATTTGGATGATCGAGCTCTGCGATGAACATGGTTGGTACACCGTGAAGAACCGTGCATTTTTCTTTTTCTACTGTTTGAAGGACTCGTTCTGGATGGAATGATTCAAGTGGAATGATCGTTCCCCCTTTTGTGAGACAAGCAAGTACACCAAGAACAGAGCCAAAGCAATGAAAAAACGGCACGGGGATACACATACGGTCCTGCTCTGTTAATTTCATACAATCTGCGATCTGACTCGCATTACAGACGATGTTTGTGTGGCTGAGCATGACGCCTTTTGGATAGCCGGTTGTGCCTGAAGTGTACTGCATATTAATACCGTCATCAGGCGTGAGCTCATTCATTCGCTTCTCCCATTCATGATCTTCGGTTCTTTTGGCTGTCACTTGAAGACGATCCCAGCTGAGCATGCCGTTTGGTACATGCTGACCGATATAGATACATCTTTTTAAATAAGGAAATTGTGTGGAAGTGATTTCCTCTTGATGAGCGGTTTGAAGTTCTGGAATCAGCTCTTCAAGCATGTTGACATAGGACGTTTCTTTAAAGCCGTCTACAATAAACAACATTTTGCTGTCTGAATGCTTGAGTAAATAGGCGAGTTCCTGTGATTGAAAATTGGTATTCACAGTGACAAGAACAGCACCAATGGAGGCGCAGGCAAATTGAAGAATGAGCCATTCAGGTATATTTGGTGCCATAATGGCGATGTGATCTCCCTTTTGAACCCCTAATGCCATGAGACCTTTACCTGTTGCCTTGACCTCTTGATAAAACGCTTCGTACGAATAACGTAAAGAACGTTCTGGGTAAACAATGGCTTCATGTGCTGGGTGCTGTTCTTTTTTTTCTCTTAATAGGGAGCCAATCGTTTGCGGGTGAATCGACATCATTGCTTTCCTCCCTCATGTTTAGTAAGCGTTTTCATTAAGGTATTACGCTAACAGCTGTCTTGCGATCACGAGCCGCTGAATTTCAGAGGTTCCTTCTCCAATTTCCATCAGCTTGGCATCTCTCACAAGCCGTTCAACACCGCATTCTTTCATATAGCCTGTTCCGCCATGAATTTGGACAGCATCAAGACTTGCTTTTGTGGCCATTTCTGAAGCAAACAGTTTGGCATAGGCCGCTTCTTTTGTAAATGGTTTGCCTTGATCTTTCAGCCAAGCGGCTTTCCAGACCATTTGTCTTGCAAGCTCTATTTGCATCGCCATATCCGCCAGCTTAAACTGAATGGCCTGGAAGGATGAGAGCGTCTTTCCAAATTGCTTTCTTTCTTTTGCATAGGAAAGTGAAGCATCAAGTGCCGCTTGTGCAATTCCGACGGATAAGGCTGCAATGGAAATTCGTCCGCCGTCTAATGTATATAAAAATTGCTTGAATCCTTTCGATTTGTCTCCTAATATATGATGCGCTGGTACACGCACTTCGTCTAAAATGATTTCAGCCGTATCTGAACCACGAACCCCCATTTTGTCATATGGGTTTGTAATCGACAGTCCCTTTTGTCCTTTCTCCACAATAAAGGCGGAGATGATTGGACGTCCGTTTTCATCATGATCTGTTACAGCGGTGACAATAATCGTTCTGGCATAATTGGCATTTGTGATCCAGCACTTTTCCCCACTGATGACATATTCTTGTCCGTCTTGAATGGCTTTTGTTTTTGTTCCTTTTGCATCTGATCCAGCGTTTGGTTCTGTTAATCCGAAGGAGCCAAGCGCTGTTCCAGAGGCTAATGGAACAAGATGGTCCATCTTTTGCTCCTCCGTCCCGAAGTAATAAAGTGGACTTGCGCCTAAGGAAACTGCTGCGGCATAACTTAAACCTGTACTCGCACACTGTTTTCCAATTTCCTCGACTGCCAGTGCATACGAGATCGTATCTCCTCCAGATCCTCCATATTTCTCTGGAAAGGGTATACCCATAAAACCGAGCTCCCCCATTTTTTGAAATGTTTTTTCGGGAAATGCTGCCTGTTCATCAACTGTTTGAGCGTGTGGTGCAATTTCTGTTTTTGCAAATTCTTTGACCATCTGACGGATCATTTGCTGCTCTTTCGTTAATTCAAAATCCATTGTGCTTCCCCCTTTGGCGCTTTTCTATCATATTTATTATTGAAATAGCTGCTTCATGCCAAGCTTGATTGAATTCAGAAAATTAAAATAAAAATAGTAGAAAAATAGAGAAAGCAAAAAAGCATAAATGGAGGAAAACCCTCATTTATGCTGTCTTTGTTATTTTACTGTTTTTGTAGAAGGTTTGCTTTCATGATGAAGGCGATTGAGTGCCGTCACTTTATAGGTATAGCTCTTCTTTTGATTGGCTAAAATGTCTTTCGTTTGAGTGAAGGAACCAGTTTCTTTTCTGACCGTTTGCACAAATTCGTATGTCCCTTTATTCGACAATCGATAGACTGCATAATAGGATGCACTAGAGTGCGGATCATTTTGTATCTGTAAAACTGCACCATCCTCTGTCTTTTTCACAGATTGGATGATTGGTTTTTTTGGCGCTTTTTGATGAAGCCATGGCATCTCTGGTATGAGAGCCGGTTTGCTATAGGTTTCTTCTATTAATCGTTTCTTTACATTCAAGGGATTCCGATTGATATCTTTCAGACTAAAATGCATGCTTCCTTGTACGAGCTGTGACTGCCTGTTCAGCTCGATCTGGCGAAAATACTCCTCTGGATCAGACCAAGCAGGATCACTGTTTTGATTGATTTTATACGTCGCTTGACCAATGTACAAATGAACAGGCTGCCCCTTCACTTCATTTGACCACCATTTCGTCAGCACATCATAGGCAGCGGGCTGAAAGCCGATACTCCAATAAATTTGCGGGGTGATATAATCAATATGGTGCTGCTGTATCCATTCTCTTGTATCAGCATACAAATCATCATAATTGGTCATCCCTGCTGTTGTGTTTGAACCGGTTGGGTCATCTTTTATGTTGCGCCATACACCAAATGGGCTAATGCCGAATTTCACATACGGCTTTTCTTTCTTAATGGTGTTATTGATTTGCTTCACTAGCTCGTTCACATTATCTCTTCGCCAATCTTCTATATGTGTGAATTTCTGCCCGTAAGTTTCATACGTTTCTTGATCTGGAAATGGAACACCAGCGATTTTATTCGGGTAAAAATAATCATCCATATGCACCGCATCAATATCGTAGTTTTTCACTACTTCCTCTATCCCGTCAACAATGAAGTCCTGAGCATCAGGAATGCCTGGATTAAAGTAAAGCTGATTTCCGTAGGCGATGGTCCACTCAGGGTGTGCTTTTGCAGGATGATCGGCTGATAACCGGTTGAGATCGGTATGATTCATGGTGATTCGATAAGGGTTAAACCAAGCATGAAATTCAAGACCGCGTTTATGTGCTTCTTTTATCATAAATTCAAGTGGATCATATCCAGGGTCTTTCCCTTGTGTACCAGTCAAATATTCAGACCATGGACCGAATTTCGATGGATAAAAGGCATCTGCTGTTGGTTTAATTTGCATGATGACGGCGTTCATATTCATCGCTTTGATGTCGTCTAACAGTTGAATGAACTCTTGTTTCTGCTCATCTGCGGGCAGTCCTTTCTTTGAAGGCCAATCTAAGTTATAAACCGATGCGACCCACACTGCACGCATCTCTCTTGTGCTCTCAAGCTTCCCTTTTGGCATCGAACGAGCTAGACTGCTAGACGGAATCAATAAGAAGACACCCATGAAAACTAGTGTCAGAACCGTCATACTGATCTTTTTCAGCATGTTTTGCATCACCTCATATTAAGTTTATTCTGCGTTTTGTGATGGAATGCCAGCAGATGGTGTAAGCAAGATGTTTTTCATTTTAAGCAGCTGAGCTTTCGGGACGTCGCAGGCTTCTAGTAAATACCGCTCTGCACTTCCGTATGTATCCATCATCTCATTCAGTACATCTTCAAGATAATCTTGCTGCACACCGAGCAGGGGCTGAATTTGTTCTTTTGACACCCGATATAAACTCATCATGCGAACAAATCGTTCTTGTCTTTTCACTAGCATTTTCACGCCTTCATTGGAACGCATGTATTCACTTAAAACGGTATGCACCGGTACACCCGCTGCTAATTGAATAAGAGCAGATAAAAAGCCTGTACGGTCCTTTCCACTTGTACAATGAAGCATAAGCGGATAATTTTTTTCATCTGACAGTAATGTAAACAATTGCTGAATCTCTTTTTTTCGCTCATAGAGCATGCTTTGATATACATCTTTCATGATCGGTGTAAAGGATAGAGATTTTCCTTCTGCTATCAGCATACGAAACATGGTCCATTTGCTAGGCATCATGCTGTCAGGCTGCATAGGGATATGAACAATTTTGTCATGTTCCATGATCTTTGGTGGGTGTGATTTTCGTTCTGAGCTTGTACGCAGGTCACAAATCGTTTGAATTCCAAGTGTTGAGAACGTCAATATGTCTTGCTTCGTGAGACGTGATAAATCAGCAGATCGATAAATCATTCCTTGTTTGATGACCATCTGATCCGTTGTTTGAAGTCCCCCTACCTCTCTAAAATTTGCAAGCTTTGAAAATTGTATGTTGTGTTCATTCATAGAAGTGAATATCCTTTCTATCCTCTTTTCTCTATCATACGCTTTTATGAAAAATGAGAAAAGATAAGAGAAAAAGATCATTCGATTCTCCCATGTTGATCAGTGACATCTTTTACGTGGAATTATTGTTATAATAGAATCAGCATATTCGTATTGATTGGAGATTGTAGCATGATAAAAACAAAACGTATTCAGCAAATAAAAGAGTATGTATTTGACCGGGAATCTGCCTCTCTTGATGAGCTTGTGACGCATTTTGGCGTCTCAAAAAACACCATACGCCGAGATGTACAAGCATTGGTAGAATCCGGCGTGCTAAAGAAAGTGTACGGCGGCGTCGCTGTGAATCACACAACATTGGTGGTGTATCAGGAGCGAAAGACTCGTCAGCTGAGTAAAAAACAATTGATCGGACAGGCTGCCGCCGCTTTTGTTGAACATGGTGATATGATTTTTGTTGATTCTGGTACAACGACACTGGAGATGCTTCCCTATTTGAAGGAGAAACAGATTACCGTTGTGACAAATAACGTGGATTTCATTACACAGGCTATGCCTTATGAACACCTCACCATCTTTTCAACCGGGGGTATGCTAGAGCGAAAAACAAATTCTTTCGTTGGTTATCAAAGTGTTGAACGTCTCAAAGCATACAATGTCAATAAAGCATTTATTGCATCAACTGGTTTATCCATTGATCATGGCGTCACGAATTCCTCCCCGCTTGAGACAGATATTAAAAAAACGCTCGTTGAAAAAAACGCCAAAACCTTTTTATTAGTCGATGATAGTAAGTTTGACCATTATGCCTTGACCACGTTTTGTGACTTAAAAGACATAGACATCGTCGTGACGAATGAACAACCAAATGAAGATTACCTTCAATATGGAAAAGAGCATGATGTGAAATTTGTCACGCCTTAGTCCAGAGCAAAAAAGCCAAGCGCCAATGTTTTGGCTTTTTTCTTATGCGCAAAAGAGTGAAACGGCGAAGTGTTGGTTACATTATGATTGTACATTTAACACATGTTTGGAGGTTGACCTGATGCCGTTGTTACGTTTTGACGTGATAGAAGGCCGTTCAAAAGAGGAATTAAAAAAACTGCTGGACACTTGCCATGAAGCAATGGTTGATGCCTTTGGGGTACCTGAACGAGATCGCTATCAAATTGTTCATCAGCACCGCCCTGAAGAGATGATCATTGAAGACACTGGGCTTGGTTATCCGAGAACAAAGGATCTTGTTGTCATTAGTGTTGTCAGTAAACAGCGGACGAAAGAACAAAAGGAACAGCTTTATGCACAAATCGCAGAACGTATAGAAAAAGAATGCGGAGTTGCCAAGACGGATGTGATGATTTCCATCGTGGAAAATGGAGACGCCGATTGGAGCTTCGGGATGGGTGAGGCTCAATTCATAAGAGGATGGCTTTAAAAAACGGCTCAGGAATGTGAGCCGTTTTTTGATTCATTCATTTTCAAGCTGCATGAGCAAGTTGAATAAATAGCGGTACACTGCTGAGATCACACCAATTAAAGGCGTATCTTCTTTGATGTCTTCTAGTTCAAGAAGCGGAATGTTGATATCAAATAACCCGTCTTGTCCATTAAATTGAAGCTGAGCACCATTTAATGTTGAGAGCATCTCTTTTAGTAATCCGGTATCTTTTTTAGGACGCTTCAATCCGAATAACACGGTATACGTCTGAAATACTTCATCCCATTCTATGGCAAGTCCGTCGGCTCTCACCACATCAAACCACTTCGACTCGATATAAATGAATTCTTTTTGTTGTTTTTTTACGTATGTAAGAGGTGTATTTAAAAAGGAAGCATTTTCTGTTTGAATCATTTCCTCCGATTCCTTGTCTACACGTTCTATATAAACATCTGCAAAGCGTGCTTCTTCTGTCATTTTTGCCCCTTCTAGCGGCCAATTTTGACTTGCGGCTTTGTTATATTCAAAGTCGGTGAGCGCCTGCCCTTCTTTCAATAAATCTTGTAAGCGATTTTGCAGTGACATGACTGTATCTCCTTTCATCTACTTCATATGCGTTTTTTATTTTAGCATAACACATGAAAAGAAAGATATGCCTGAGCATATGATGGTATGATAGTGTAAAAAGAAACATCTCGGAGGGGACCGTTTTGCTCACAATGACACTGGCAGAAAAAATCGTAGATGAGGTCAAAAAGGTACTGACGGAAGAAATCATCATCACACAAACAAACGGTACCATTATTGCTGCAACAGATCCAGCACGCATTGGTCAATTTCATGAAGGAGCATATGTCACATCCTTAGAAGGGCAGAAACGAATTCTCACAAAGGATGATGTGCTGCAGATGAAAGGCGTCAAAGCCGGTATCAATCTGCCTATTTATTTTAAACAAGAAGTCATTGGGGTCATTGGAATGACAGGTGATCCAAGGCATGTCTCCCCTTTTGGCGACATTTTACGGAAAATGACGGAGCTGCTCATTCAAGAGCATGAATTCTTTCAAGAAACGGAAACAGATGAACGGCAGCTTGAAGCCTTTGTATTCGACTGGCTTCATCTGCCAGAGACAGCGGTTGGAATGACCGAGAAGGCGCAGCGGCTTGGCTTTGATGTCAACAAGCAGCGTGTCGCTATTCTCATTGATTGTCAAGACGAAACGTTTATGAAGCAGGATCAATACAAACTGATGAAGGACAAATTGCAACTCACCAATCAGGAGATCATTGTGCGCTGGGGGCATGCACGTTTTTTGCTCATGCTACAAGCCACACCAGATGGTCGAGAAACATGGCACAAGCGCTTGTTCCATATTCATGCTGCGCTCACAGCGCTGTCACCATCGAGGATTTTAATGGGGGCAGGAAAACCAGCAGCTTCTCATGTCATGAAGCAGTCCTTTCATCAAGCTTTTCGCGCTTTAAAATTGGCACATGCTGATACACCCATTGTGTTTGATGAAGATTTGACGCTTGAACTTTTTATGGAGGAAATCAGTCAGGAAACAAAAGATGCGTTTCTTGATCGAACGATTGCGTCCCTTTTCCCCTATCCTGAACTAGTGAAAACATTGCGGGTACTCATCGCTTCGGATTACTCATTGAAACATACAGCAGAAGCTATGCATGTCCATATTAATACACTTCATTACAGATTAAAACGGATTCAGGATTTAACGACACTTGATCCAAAGCGCATGCAAGATGCGATGCTTTTTTATTTGGCCTTGCTGCTTTTAGATCATGATACAAAAAATACGATAAAACAGCCTGATATTTTGTAGAATCGTCTATAGTCATGTGACGGTTCTTTTTTTATACTGGTAGAAACGAGACGTTAAATGAGCGGGAGTGATTGTATATGCTAGATTCAGAATTTTCAAATCAATTAAAAGAGATTGTCGGTGCGCCCAATGTCCAAGACAGCAAGGCGGATCGTCTTGCCTACTCTTATGATGCGACACCAAATTTTCAACAGATGCCAGATGCCATCGTGACACCTCGCACGGCAGAAGAAGTGCAGCAAATTGTGAAACTGTGCGCCTCTTACAAGGTGCCGATCGTCCCAAGAGGCTCAGGGACGAATCTGTGCGCAGGAACATGCCCTACTCAGGGCGGATTGGTGATTCTCTTTACTAGAATGAATCAATTATTAGAAATAGACGAAGAAAATTTAACCGCAACGGTGCAGCCTGGCTTAATTACGCAGGAGTTGATTCATCAAGTAGAGGAAAAAGGTCTCTTCTACCCGCCTGATCCAAGCTCTATGAAAATTTCCACATTAGGCGGCAATATTAACGAAAATTCAGGGGGACTGCGGGGGTTAAAGTATGGAGTCACAAGAGATTATGTCCTTGGGCTTGAAGTGGTTTTGCCAAATGGTGACATTATCAAAACAGGCGGAAAGCTTGCAAAAGATGTCGCTGGCTATGATATGACTCGATTGTTCGTTGGTTCAGAAGGAACACTCGGGATTGTCACAGAAGCGGTGCTAAAGCTCCTGCCGCTTCCAGAAACGAAACAAACAATGCTTTGTTTATACGAAAGCCTTGAAGAAGCTGCGACTTCTGTATCGGCCATCATTGCTGAGCGTATCATTCCTGCTACATTAGAATTTATGGATCAGCCGACCCTTGAAGTCGTTGAAGATTTTGCAAACATCGGCCTGCCCACCGACGTTCAAGCTGTGTTATTAATTGAACAGGACGGCAACCCTGAAGCTGTTTCTCGTGATATCCAAAAAATCGCAGAAGTCTGTGAGCAGCACGGGGCTAAAAGCGTCAAGATTGCACATTCAGAAGAAGAGGCAAGTGCACTCTTAACAGCGAGACGCTCTGCTTTATCTGCCCTCGCTCGATTAAGTCCTACAACGATTTTAGAAGATGCTACCGTTCCCCGGTCTGAAATTGCCAATATGGTTCGTGCAATCGAAGACATTGCACGAAAGTACGAGGTGAACATTTGTACGTTTGGTCATGCAGGTGATGGCAACTTACACCCCACTTGTGCGACAGATGCAAGAATTGAAGAAGAAATGAAACGTGTAGAAGCTGCTTTTCAGGCCATTTTTGAAAAAGCCGTTGCCCTTGGCGGCACCATTACAGGCGAACATGGCGTGGGTCTAATGAAAGCGCCCTATTTGGAGCTGAAGGTCAAAAAAGAAGGAATCGCTGCCATGAAGGCGATTAAACAGGCACTTGACCCTGCAAATATCATGAACCCAGATAAAGTGTTTGGAAAAGCCTCAAGAAAGCGAGTGGTGGTCTCATGAGTTCTTCTTCTAAGCAAAAAGAGATCCAGCAGCAGTTTCAGGAGCAAATGGATGAAAAGGAGCTGCTTAATTGCATGCGCTGCGGATTCTGCCTCCCTTCCTGCCCTACCTATATTGAATCTGGACAACAAGAAACGCACTCTCCTCGGGGCCGAATTGCGTTAATGAAAGCTGTAAGAGATGGCGTCATTGAGCCGGATGAAGATGTTGAACATTCCCTTAATCTTTGTCTTGGCTGCCGTGCATGTGAACCAGTCTGCCCTTCTGGCGTCAAGTATGGACAGTTGCTAGAAGATGCCAGAGACATTATTCAACAACATAAAAAACAATCATTTCCTGTCAAATTGATGAGACGTGTTGTGTTTAAAGGTCTCTTTCCGTCGCAAAGTCGTATGCGACAAGTTGCTAGTTTTCTTCGATTTTATCAAACATCTGGTCTGCAAACAGCCGCCAGGAAGACGCGCATACTGAAGGTGCTTCCCTCCCATTTACAGTTGATGGAACAGGCACTTCCAAAGGTACCGCCTCAAAAGAAAAAACGTTTGAATGAATATAAAGCCATTGGTCAGGCAAAAAAACGGGTGGCGTTTTTTACTGGCTGTTTAATGGATACAGTTTTCTCCAACACAAACAAAGCGACCATTCATCTCTTGCAGCTGTCAGGCTGCGATGTGATCGTTCCTCCTATACAAACGTGCTGCGGCGCGCTTCATGGTCATAGCGGAGAAAAAGACCAAGCAAAACAGTTAGCCAAGCGGAATATTGAAGCATTCGAGGAAACAGATGCCGATGCGATTGTCATGAACGCCGGCGGCTGCGGCGCCTTTTTAAGTGATTACGGTCATTTGCTTCAGGATGACCCAGATTTTCAAAAACGAAGTAAAGCCTTCTCACAGAAAATAACCGATATATCAAGCATCCTTGTGGAGCTCGAGTTTCACCGCCGCGTGCCACTGGTTTTGCCAGCGCAAGTGATCACCTATCAAGACTCCTGTCATTTACGAAATGGGATGAATGTACAACAGGCGCCGAGGGTGCTCATGAAAGCCATTCAAGGGGTAACTTTTAAAGAAATGAAAGATGCCGGCCGCTGCTGCGGATCTGCAGGAATCTACAATATCTTGCAGCCAGACATGTCGATGCAAATTTTAGATCATAAAATGACGGAAGCGAGCAACACAGCTGCAGCTGCCATTGTGACGTCGAATCCAGGCTGTCAATTACAAATGGCAGCAGGCGTCAAAAAGGCAGGACATATTTCTAGCATGAGAGCGATTCATCTGGCTGACTTTTTATTAGAAGCCGTTCAATATGGAAAAAAAGCGTCCAGCTCATGAAGCTGAACGCTTTTTTTATGCATATCTTCAGACGATTGGTTGGATAATAGAGGAAAATCGCGGAAGGAGATGGTTCAAGTGCTGAAGAAAAACAAATCAAAACAGAAAGACCCGAATTCAGTATTTGAGGCACTATCGCGTTCCTCTGATTTTATCAATGAATTATCAAGTTCCGGAGGTTTCCTTTATAGAATTTCTTTTTTTCGTCCTTTAATTAATGGCAATCTCCTTCATGAACAAATCTTGCCTTTTATTCAGCAATTGCATCTGACACCCACCCTTGAAGAGCTGAAAGAACACATCCCAATCGAACAAGCTGTGATTACGAGGGACCTTCAAAAAGTGGAAGAAGCTCTTCATCGAGGCAGTATTGCTGTTCGAATTGAGACAGACTGGGGCAAAGCGCTCCTTTTGCCGATTGAAGAAAAGAAAGGCAGACAAGTGAGCCAACCTGAGATTGAATTCGGGATTATCAGTGCGCAGGAAGCCTTTGTGGAAGGGCTGGATACAAACTTAAACTTGCTCAGACGCAGGCTGCCCACTCCTGACCTTAAAGTAGTTGAACACACAGTTGGTACCCTTTCTCAAACGAAAGTAGCCGTTGTATACATAGAGGATATCGCCAACCCACAGAACATTGAAACCGTTCTTCAGCGGATTCAAGATGTTGACTATGACCAAATTCTAGATTCTAATTATCTTGCGCAAATGCTTTATGATGTGTCCAATACAATCTTTCCATTGTTTTTAAATACAGAACGGCCAGACAGGGTTTCCTCAGGTCTAACTGAAGGAAAAATAGCCATTATGGTTGACGGTTCGCCTCATACCCTGCTTGCACCTACAATTTTACTCGAGTATTTTTCTACAATGGAAGACTATAACATGTCTTGGATCGCAGCATCCTCCTTTCGGCTGTTACGCATTTTTGCTGTAATTTTTTCTATTTTTGCAACCCCTTTGTATGTAGCTGTTTTAACGTTTCACTATGAACTGATTCCTAAAGACTTATTAGAAACGATTGTCGCATCACGCTATCTCGTTCCCTTTCCGCCTATTATTGAAGCATTATTTTTAGAGATATCGATTGAGCTACTTAGGGAAGCCGGGTCTCGCCTTCCTGCAAAAGTCGGACAGACGCTCGGGATTGTTGGAGGTATTGTGATCGGACAGGCTGCGGTTGCAGCGGGATTAACAAGTAATATCCTGCTCATTATAGTCGCATTATCAGCTCTTGCCTCTTTTGTCACCCCTATTTATAAAATGGGGACAACCATTCGTCTCTTACGTTTCCCATTCCTTTTTGCTGCACAAGTGTGGGGAGCGCTAGGGATTTCGCTGATGGGGGCTTTTCTTCTTACACATTTAATGAAATTAACGTCTATAGGACAACCTTACTTAGAGCCAATCTTTCCACTTCGATTGGCCGATTTAAAGGGTAGTTTGATTCGTCCCCAGCTCCGCTTTTTGAAAAAACGTCCAGAAAATTTACGCCCGCAAAATGAAACGATACACCGCCAAAAGCCAAAGCAAGGCCGTAAGGGGAAAAATGATTTTTATGAATAAGGAAGTGAAGGCATGAGCTCTTCTTCTGTGAAAGAAAAATTTCAAGTGTCCCCTTTTTTTGTGTTTTTTCTTGTCAATGCCAATCAAGTAGGTGTTGGTATTTTAAATTTCCAGACGAATCTTGTCCGGACGATTAATAATGATGGGTGGATCGCCATTTTAATTGCTGGTGCAAGTGTCAATTTAATGATTTTCCTTATTTACTTTTTGTTTAAAAAAGCACCTACTGACGAATTTAGTGACATTACGCAATCTGTGTTTGGTAAATGGCTCGGACAATTCATCAACATTCTCTACATTTTGTATTTTTCTTCATTGTCTTTGATTGTGCTTGTTCATTATATGGATGTGATCCATGTTTGGCTATTTAAAGAAATTCCTGGTCTTTTATTTGCATCAGTGCTGCTCATCCTCGTCTATTACATTCACACAGGCGGATTTAGAACAATCGCTGGCTGGGCATTCTTTAGCATTGTCCTAACGTACTGGATGACCTTTATCTGTTTTTATGTCATGAAATATAGTCACATCCGCTTTATGTTCCCCATGTTTGATCATTCATTTTCACAACTCATGATGGGGGTCAAAGATGCCTCTTTATCCATGTTTGGTTTTGGAACATTGCTTGTCTATTATCCCTTTATTAAAAAAGCACAAACGTCGCAAAAATTTGCACATATGGGAGTGTTACTGACTACATGCCTGAATTTGCTTGTATTTCTCGTTTCTATAGCGTACTACTCAAGTGCTCAGCTCGAACTAACGAAATGGCCAACATTGACATTAACCAGCATTGTCAAACTTCCGTTTATCCAGCGCTTTGAATTTATTGAAGTGTCGCTATGGCTTTTGCTTATCGTTCCAAATATCGCCATTCCATTATGGGCAGCCAGCAGAATGGCAAAACAAGTGTTTCACACGAGCCAACGCATGACGTTAATTGTTCTCAGCCTTCTCATTCTCGTCATGTTTTCATTTTTGATCGAGGCCACCTCTTTTGAGACGTTTAATAAATGGGTGGAATATAGCGGATATATCCTCATATATGGATTGACTGGATGTATGATCATTGGGCTGCTGCTGAAAAAAAGGTGGGTGAAAAAACGCGCATGAAACATTATATTCTCGTGTGTCTCATGTTATTGAGCCTTTTCTTAACGAGCTGTGCACAGCCTCGTCTCTTAGATGAATTAAGTATCTCGCAGGCAGCGGGATTTGACTTATTGGATGATGGAGAAATGAAGGGCTTCTTTGTTTTCCCTGTTTTTAAAAGCGAAGAACAAGGAAGCTATCAAATTGTAAGTGCTAAGTCAAATACCATTAGTAATATTCAGTTTCTTGTGTCGGAAAAATCGCCTTTCCCCGTTGTCATGGGACAAGTACTCGTGATTTTAATAAGTGAAAAGCTGGCGAAAGAAGTGGGTATGATTGATTTGATGAATTACATCTATCGTGATCCGATCATTGGGTCCCGTCAAGTATTTGCCATAGTAGGCGGAGAAGTTGAAGATTTGTTGTATACAAAGATGAATCAAACCAACTTAAATATCGGTGTATATCTTTCAGATTTGCTGGCCCAAAACATGCGAAATGGCAATCAACCTGTGACCAATCAGCATATTTTTATGAATCAGATGATGGCAAAAGGCGTGGATGCCTACCTCCCTTACATTAAAAATACAAGCAACTCTATTAAAGTATCAGGTGTCGCTCTTTTTGATCAAGAAAAAATGGTTGGGCATATTCCAGGGGAAGATACGTTTACGTTTAAAGCGATGATTGAAAATCATAAAAATGGGATTTATGAGTTTCGATTTAATGACACAAAGAAAACCCATGTTGTCATTGAAAATATCAAATCACATGTGTCTTATCACATTAAACCAACTGAAAACCTTTCAAAAAAGCCTCATATCACCATTGATATCAAGCTGAAAGGTGAGTTAAAAGAATTTATGAAATCAAAAAAAATCGATACGCCTTCTATCTTGCAGCATGTTGAAAAAGAAGTGGAGAAGCGTGTGGCCCAGCAAGGAAAAGACCTTGTTCAATCCTTTAAAAAGCAAAAAATTGATCCACTTGGACTTGGTTTGAGATATCGTTCTAAAGATAAAGCCATGACACCGGAGAAATGGCAAAAAATCTACCCTGATGCAGATGTCCAAGTGAATTGTCATATGAACATTGTCCAAACGGGTGTCAGCCAATAAAAAAGACTGTATGAAAAGGTTCTCCCTTCTCGTACAGTCTTTTTTAATCTTCATCTTTTACGTCCGGGTCCTCAGGGATTGGTTCATTTAAGATGTCTTGAATGAGCTCTTTATATTGTTCTAGCTGTTTCATATGGGTTTGAAACTGCCCTTGATAAATGAGATACGATTCCCCGTCAAATACGTAACGAATCTTTTTTTGCTGGATTAATTTTTCAACATATGCTTCAGATACTTCTAAGTATTCAGCTGTTTCTCCAATTGTTAAATACATGCATGTGCACCACCGTTCGTTTCATCTTACAAATTATATCACGAGCTGGTGAAAAAACAGATATCGCTTGTTCATGTTTTTTTCATCTTTTCTTCACTGATTCGTCAACTCGCTTTTGTACAGTATTCATACACCCACTCAAACACTAGGAGGTGATGATCCTTCGCATGACAAAGAAAAATATTCGGACCTATGCCGCATTTTTAACTGTAGGCGCTAGCAATACGATGATTGACTTTTTGTTCTTCTTTTTTTTAACTGCTTGCTTTGTTCCCTCTTTTCTTGCACAGTGCCTGTCCTATACAGCAGGAATGCTGAACAGTTATGTTTGGAATCGAAAATGGACGTTCCAAGTGAAAAAGAAAGCTGACAAGTGGGAATGGATCAAGTGGACCACAGTCAACGGCGCAGCGTGCCTCCTCACCTATGTTGTCTTATATGTCATGCAGCAAGCAGGTTTCTCATTATTCATTAGTAAAGCGATTGGTACCCTTCTTGGCATGATGATCACTTTTACTGGAAGCCGCCTATGGGTGTTTCCATCAGAAAATAAACCATCAGAAATGGAGCGATGATTCAATGAATATCAAAAAAGCCGTTATACCAGCAGCCGGATTAGGCACACGTTTTTTACCCGCAACGAAAGCACAGCCAAAGGAAATGCTGCCGATTATCGACAAACCCGCCATTCAATACATAGTTGAGGAGGCTGTTCAATCAGGCATTGAAGATATACTAATTATCACAGGAAGAAATAAAAAATCGATTGAAGACCACTTTGACCGTTCGATTGAGCTAGAACACACGTTGCTTGAAAAAGGAAAAAATGAACAGCTGGCTGAAATCAAACATATTGCGGATATGGCCAATATTCATTATATTCGTCAAAAGGAGCCCTTAGGTCTTGGACATGCGGTATTATGTGCACGTCATTTTACTGGCAATGATCCTTTTGCGGTCCTTTTAGGTGATGATGTCATGGTGTCAGAAAGACCTGCACTCTCTCAGCTCATGGAAGTCTTTGAAGACAAACAAAGAGAGGTCATTGGCGTCCAGCAAGTGGATCGTCTAGATGTCAGTAAGTATGGTATGATAAGACCAGCTAGAGTAGACGGTCAAGTGTTTGAAGTCACAGACTTAGTGGAAAAGCCAGCTATTCATGAAGCTCCTTCCGATTTAGCCGTGATGGGCAGGTATCTGTTAACACCATCGATTTTTCCTATTCTTCAAGGAATCGAGAGAGGTGCCGGGAACGAAATCCAGCTGACAGATGCCCTGAAAATCATTGCACATGAATCACCCATTTATGCAAAACAATTAGATGGGATGAGATTTGACGTTGGTGATAAGCTGGGCTCATTTAAGGCAGCGGCTGAAATTGGATTGATGCGTCATGATATGCGGACAGCCATGCTAGCATATATGCAAAGCATACTCATGAGAGAAGCAAAACAAGCATAGGCTCTTATAAGGATGCTTGAAGAAAATTCGTATTTAAAGGCAGAGTGAAATGAATGGGAACCTTGTTTAATGAAATTTTAACCTGGCTGACAAGCCTTGGTTACGCAGGTGTTGCACTTGGACTGATGATTGAAATTATTCCAAGTGAAATTGTACTTGCCTACGGCGGATATATGGTGTCAACAGGAAGCATAGGATTTGTTGGAGCCGTCATCGCTGGGGTGATTGGAGGAACACTTGCCCAGTGCTTTATTTACTGGATCGGCCTTTACGGCGGAAGACCTTTTTTAACAAAGTATGGGAAGTATTTATTCATCCATGAGCATCATATTGCCACGGCAGAACGCTGGTTTGACCGATATGGAACTGGTGTTGTATTTACAGCTCGTTTTATCCCAGTCGTGCGCCACGCGATCTCAATTCCAGCTGGTATTGCAAAGATGCCATTTCTCAAATTTGTTCTTTTGACCGGATTAGCCGCCATCCCTTGGTCCATCCTATTTATTTACCTTGGAATGCAGCTTGGGACAAAATGGGACCACATTCAAAGTGTCGCTCACACGTATACAACACCAATTATGGTCATTGCCATCGTTCTCATCGTACTGTATTTCGTTTTGAAAAAAATTCGCACAAATCGAAAACGGACAATCTAACGAAAACGCCTTTCACTCGTCATGTGAAAGGCGTTTTTTCTATGCGTGCGTCGATTGTTTTTTCATATATTGAGATAATTCCATAATCATTGCACCCATTCTTTCAAGTGAAGGGGCTAGAATTCGGCTTATCCCCTCTTCTTTTAATGCTTCAGCTGTGACTTTTCCAACAGCTACAGCTAATACATGCTGCTCGAATAGAAGTTGCAGTTCTTCTTTTTTGCCCCATTCTTCTGCTAGTTTGAAAAAGGCATGAACCTGAACAGCAGTTGTAAAACAAACGGCATGGACCTTCCCTTCTTTCATTTCTTGAAGCAAAGTGTCTGCCGCCACTGGTTCAGGGGGCGTGTGCTGATATGGCATGAGCTGCAAAACGTCTGCTCCCTTGTGATGTAAAAAATCAATGAGAGCTGGTGCACTTTCGCCGTGAAGCTGTACCATGACCCGTTTACCTTGAAGTTCTTTGTCTTCTAACTTTGAAATGAGGTCACGAACGGTTCCATCTTCATCAGAAACATCAGGCTGAATGCCGTGTTTTTTTAGAGCCGCATACGTTTTGTATCCTCTTGAAGCGATATGGGCACTTGATAAAATGTTCATAAATGCTTCTCCAAGCTGGAGCTCTTCTGCAGTTTCAATTAATGTGTCTGTGCCGATACCCGTTGTTAAAATGACCCAGTCAGCTCCCTTCTTTACAAAGGTTTCTATGCCTGGCTTCAATTCCTCTTTGGCTAAAAATACAGTGCCCTGAAGAGAACGAATAACAGCTTGTCCCCCTTGCTTTTCAACAAGTGTACGCATTTCTTCTGTTTTTCTTGTTCCGCATATGGCAATGGTCTTTCCAGCTAAGCCTTTACTCATTCTCATCCCTCTTTTTCTATCACATGTATGATGTATTGTATTAAATATAGATTTATTTGGAAGACGTTGCAAGTGTCTACTAAAAAAGAGCTTGACGTTTCTATCGAATTCGAGTATCTTTTGTAAGTGCAAATTGTAGGAGGTCATTATGGAAAAACAGAATGTTCAAGCAATTCGAGTATCAATCGCAGACCCAACACCACTTGGTTTGTTTGGTTTAGCAATGGTGACGCTTGTTGCGTCTTCACAAAAACTAGGAATCACAGATGGTACATCCCTTATTTTACCTTGGGCTATCTTCCTTGGAGGAATCGCGCAGCTGATTGCGTCCATACAAGATTCAAAGCATCATAATATTTTTGGAGCCACTGCCTTCGGCGCATTCGGTCTTTTTTGGATGGGTGTTGGAACCACTTGGCTCATTCAAGCTGGCGTTTTTGGGAAAACGCTTGCGGGAGCTGCGGACCCAAAACAACTAGGTTTTGCTTTTATTGGTTATTTGATTTTCAGCTTATTTATGACGATCGGTGCAATGGAAACACATAAAGTATTGTTTTTGATTTTCGTCTTTATTGATTTCTTATTCATTGGCCTTTCCCTTAGCTCGTTTGGTGTGATGTATGATGTAACTCATACGATGGCTGGTATTGCAGAATTGATTATTTCTCTTCTTTCATTTTATGGTTCTGCAGCTGTTGTGCTGAATACACATTTTGGTCGTACAGTACTGCCAGTTGGACAACCATTTCGCGTGTTCACTAAAGCATAAATAAAAAAGAACTGCTCTTGGCAGTTCTTTTTTATTCTTATTTTTCTTGTTCCTCTTGAAATATCTCTGCAATGATTTCATAAGAACGCATTCTTTCTTGATGGTCAAACATATCAGAATTAATCATGACTTCATCTGCTTGAGTTGCTTCAATAAAGGCTTCTAACTCTTTTTTCACCTTTTGTTTATCCCCGATCATCGTCGAACTTAATTGTTCGTCCACCATCGCCTTCTCATATGGACTCCATAACCCATCCATACTTTCAACAGGGGCTTTGAGTTTTCCTGGTGTATTACGAATAAGGCTCAAGAATCGCTGATAATGAGACGTCGCCAAATATTCAGCCCGCTCTGTTTGATCAGCAGCAAAAACCGTGACACCAACCATCGCATAAGGTTCTTTTAACACATCTGAAGGTTGAAATGACTGTCTGTATAATTCTAAAGCAGGAATGGTATTTTTAGGGGAGAAATGTGCCGCAAAGGCAAATGGCAGTCCCAGTTCTCCTGCAAGCCTTGCACTAAAACCACTTGAACCAAGAAGCCAAATTGGTATATCCAATCCTTCTCCCGGAACGGCTCTTACATGTTTTTTGACCTGACCAGTCGGTTTGAAATATTGCCGAAGTTCTTCAAGCTGCTCAGGGAAATCCTCACCATTATGAAGATTACGTCTAAGTGCCCTTGCCGTTAACTGATCTGTTCCTGGTGCCCTGCCAAGACCTAAATCAATTCTCCCTGGATACAGAGTCTCCAGTGTTCCAAATTGTTCTGCAATGACGAGTGAAGAATGGTTTGGAAGCATAATCCCCCCAGAACCAACCCGGATCTTTTCAGTCCCTCCAGCAATATGTCCAATCAAGACGGATGTTGCTGAACTCGCAACCCCTTCCATATTATGATGCTCCGCAAGCCAATATCTATGGTAGCCCCACTTCTCAGCTTTTTTTGCTAAATCCATACTATGCTCAAATGATTCTTTAATTGTGCCCCCCTCTGTTACAGAGGATAAATTTAACACGGAATATGCTGTGTGTTGTAAAACTGATTGACTCATACATGCTGCCCCATTTCTTTCAAAAATCATACTAGTTTCATTCTTTCAACACCATAACATAAAACGATTTAACTTTTAAATGATTTGATTCGATGAACTTCGAACTAAAAAATATCATTAAGCTCAATTCCGCTTTTTAAATTTCCACATAGAATAAAATATTAACTTTTAGGAGATGGGGAATTTGTATAACCAGTACGATAACAAATGTCCCTTTTGCGGAAAAAATCATGATTGGCAACCTCATTACAGAAAATCTCGTCACGATAGACCTACATTTGATGATTGCCCTCTTCTTAAACGAGAATGTAAAAAGAAAAAAGTTGTTAAACATCACAGCACTTGTGCTAAAGCAAAAGGACGAAAAAAAACAAATAATAAGATTGTAAAAAGGGGTCCAACTGGTGCTACTGGACCTACCGGTGCAACGGGTGTAACTGGAGATACTGGACCTACCGGTGCTACTGGTGTAACTGGTGATACGGGTCCTACTGGAGCCACTGGTGTAACTGGTGATACCGGACCTACCGGTGCTACTGGTGTAACTGGTGATACCGGACCTACCGGTGTTACTGGAGATACTGGGCCTACTGGTGTAACTGGTGATACCGGGCCTACCGGTGCTACTGGTGCAACTGGTAATACCGGACCTACCGGTGCGACTGGTGTAACTGGTGATACTGGGCCTACTGGTGCGACTGGAGTAACTGGAGATACCGGGCCTACTGGTGCGACTGGTCCAACCGGTGCCACCGGAGTTACTGGATCCACTGGAGATACCGGACCTACTGGTCCAACCGGTGATACTGGTGCAACTGGTAATACCGGACCTACCGGTGCCACTGGTGTAACTGGTGATACTGGACCTACTGGTGCCACTGGTGTAACTGGTGATACCGGACCTACCGGTGTTACTGGTGTAACTGGTGATACCGGACCTACCGGTGTAACTGGAGATACTGGGCCTACCGGTGTAGGATTAACAGGAATTGAAGCGTTTGATCCGGTAGTAAGTCCTACTTACCCGGTAGGGCAAGTAGTGACCTTTAATGGCAGTACGTATGTAGTAAATACTGCACCACCGACAGGTACACCAGATACTTCTCCAGACTACACATTACTGGCTGCAGCAGGATCAACTGGAGATACTGGAGTAACTGGAGTAACTGGAGATACCGGACCTACTGGTCCAACAGGTGATACTGGTCCAACTGGTAATACCGGACCTACCGGTGCGACTGGTGTAACTGGTGATACTGGCCCTACGGGAGCCACTGGAGTTACTGGTGCTACTGGTCCTACCGGTGCCACCGGAGTTACTGGTGCCACTGGTGTAACTGGAGATACCGGGCCTACCGGTGCGACTGGTGTAACTGGTGATACCGGGCCTACTGGTGCCACCGGAGTTACTGGAGCTACTGGAGATACCGGGCCTACCGGAGCCACTGGTGCGACTGGTGATACTGGTGCAACTGGTGATACCGGACCTACCGGTGCGACTGGAGTAACTGGAGATACTGGCCCTACGGGAGCCACTGGAGTAACTGGAGTAACTGGAGATACTGGGCCTACCGGAGCCACTGGAGTAACTGGAGATACCGGGCCTACCGGTGTAGGATTAACAGGAATTGAAGCGTTTGATCCGGTAGTAAGTCCTACTTACCCGGTAGGGCAAGTAGTGACCTTTAATGGCAGTACGTATGTAGTAAATACTGCACCACCGACAGGTACACCAGATACTTCCCCAGACTACACATTACTGGCTGCAGCAGGATCAACTGGAGATACTGGTCCAACTGGTAATACCGGACCTACCGGTGCGACTGGTGTAACTGGTGATACTGGCCCTACGGGAGCCACTGGAGTTACTGGTGCTACTGGTCCTACCGGTGCCACCGGAGTTACTGGTGCCACTGGTGT